>NZ_JBWCDU010000001.1:3967500-4409539 GCF_056280385.1 Neorhizobium sp. USDA 3394 | reverse complement strand
CCCACCACTCCGACAAGTCAACAGCCTTGTTTTGGAAATCTTGAGAAAAATTCTAGGTAATTGATTTTAAAAGGTAATTTCCATAATATTTCCCCGGAGACTGTTTTCCTGTGAGTTTTGCTCCGTAAGAAGGGTGGGAAACACCTCCCTTTCAGCCGCCGCCTCAAAACCGCCCCGACAAATTCACAATCTCATGGTTACCACGTTCTGGAGAGGGATTCGAAAGCGCGCAGTTCAGGCAATGCACCCGTTTGCAGCTTGACCGGTTTGACTCTCTACTCTGAAAGGGGCACATGTTTGGCCCAAGGTCCCGCAGGCAGTATAAAAGCTGCCTACGGCAATAACGAGTATCAGGGACTGGCTTAAACTGGCATGATGACGGCCCGCAGCATGATCCGCTCGCTCGGCAACGAACCGCCGATCCTCGCCGACGGCCGTCGCGCTCCGGATCGACGTGAGATTTCGTTGCGTTGGCTGTCCGGCACCTTCCTGACCGGCATTACCTCTTCCATCCTGATGGGCGTTGCTTTGTTTGCCGCTCTCGACGGCCGGCAACAGCTTGCCATCCCGGCCGAAGCCTCCGCCTCCATCCCGACCAACGATGCGGATGCTGCCTCGCGCGGCAAGCGGCTGCTCGGCAGCAATATCGTCGCCATGCCGACCGACCGGAAGGTGATGGAAGTCTCGACGGTCGTGCACGAGGGCAATAAGGAAGTCGTCCGCCGCAAGCCCTTCGCGCATGTGAAGATGAATCTGGCCGCAAACCACGTGGCCCAGGAAGACTATCCGAACTTCGATCCGATGACGATCTTCTCGTCGAGCGAAACACCGCCGCCGCCTGCCGCACGTGCCGGCGTCATCTACGGCTCGAACGTCGAGTCCGAGGTCAGTCTCCAGACCGTGGCCTTCCCCATCAAGGGCAGCATGTATGCCTTCGCGCAGGCGATGACGCTGGAGGAGGTCGAGGAAAACGTCCGCTCCAACGGCTCGGTTCTCACGGACGGCAACAGCCAGCTTTCGGCGCTCTATTATGTCGACCCGCAGCGCTTCTCGTCGAAGGAGGATGGCGGCGGTCTCGACATCACCGCCGGCCTTTCGGCCCGCGTCGTCGAGGAAAACATCTCGGTTTCGATGCCTGAGGCGATCAACGCCCGTACCCGCGAATATGCCGACGACATCATTCCGGTGCGCAAAGCCGAGACGGTCAGCCAGGCGATGACCGAGGTCGGTTATCCGGAAGGCAAGGCGCGCGAGATTTCCGGCTACCTGCAGTCACGCCTCGGCGAGGCCAACCTTGCCGTCGGCGACGTGCTGCGCATCGGTGTCATCCAGGAAGGCGACATGGTCCTCGTCGTCCGCGCCAGCCTCTATCGGCGCGGCGACCACCGGGTAACCGTCGCTCTCGACGATCACGGACGCTTTGTGGACGGCCAGGAGCCGCCGATGCTGGATGCGGTGGCCTCGGCCTTCAGCGAGCAGCCGGCGCAGGTCCTCGCCGGTCGCGAACTGCCGCGCGTCTACGACGGCATCTACCGGGCAGCCCTCTCCTACGGCATGAGCATGGAGATGACAGCTACTCTGGTAAAACTGCTTGCCAGCAATGTCGATCTGCAGGCCCAGCTGAAACCGACGGACAAGATCGAGGCCTTCTTTTCGGTCGCCGACGAAAAGGGCCAGGCGAACAAGGATTCCCAACTGCTTTACGTGAACGCCCGTTTTGGCGACACGACGAGCCGCTTCTACCGCTTCCAGAACCCCGACGACAATTCGGTCGACTATTTCGACGAGGACGGCAAGAGCATCCGGCAGTTCCTGTTGCGAAACCCGCTTCCGAACGGCCGCATGACCTCCGGCTTCGGCATGCGCGGGCACCCGCTGCTCGGTTATTCCCGCATGCATACCGGCACCGACTGGGCAGCCCCGCGCGGCACGCCGATCATCGCCACGGGCAACGGCATCGTCGAAAAGGCCGGCTGGGATTCCGGCGGCTATGGCAACCAGACGCTCATCCGTCACGCAAACGGCTACGTCTCCTCCTACAATCACCAGAGCGCCATTGCGCCGGGTGTTCGCGAAGGCGCCAAGGTCACCCAGGGCCAGGTGATCGGTTACGTCGGCTCCACCGGCCAATCGACCGGCGCCCACCTTCACTACGAGCTGATCGTCAACGGCACCAAGGTCGATGCGATGAAAATCCGCCTGCCGGGCGGCAATTCGCTGAACGGCAAAACGCTTGCCCGGTTTGAAGAAGAACGCAAGCGGATCGATACGCTGCTCAACACCCAGTCGGCCGACGAGGTCGCCAGCCGGTAAGGCCTTTGCTAATCAGTTGGACACGAAAAAATGGCGGCCGAAGCCGCCATTCTGATTTTCAACGTTCGGCCTGACTTACGCAGCCTCACTCACCGCCCGTTTGACCCGGAAGAGCAGCCGGTCCGAACCGGCGCTGACCGCAACGGCCGATCCGTCTGGAATCTGGCCGCCGAGGATCTGCTCGGCCAGCGGATCCTGCATGAACTTCTGGATCACCCGCTTCAGCGGACGTGCGCCATAGACCGGGTCGTAACCCTTGTCGGCCAACCATTCGCGGGCATCCGAACCGAGATCGATGCTGATCTTCCGCTCCGCCAGAAGCGACAGCAGCCGCTTCATCTGAATATCGACGATCGCCCCCATCTCGTTGCGCTTGAGGCGGTGGAACAGGATGATCTCGTCGACGCGGTTCAAAAATTCAGGCCGGAACGAGGCCTTCACCACGTCCATCACCTGCTCGCGTACGCTTTCGGAATCCTCGCCCTCGCGCAGAGCGGTCAGGTATTCCGCCCCAAGATTGGAGGTCATGATGATCATCGTGTTCTTGAAGTCGACCGTGCGGCCCTGCCCGTCCGTCAGCCGCCCGTCGTCGAGCACCTGCAGGAGAACGTTGAAGACGTCCGGATGCGCCTTCTCGATCTCGTCGAACAGCACGATCTGGTAGGGCTTGCGCCGCACCGCTTCGGTCAGCGCCCCGCCTTCCTCGTAACCGACATAACCCGGAGGTGCACCGATCAGCCGCGCGACCGAATGTTTCTCCATGTATTCGGACATGTCGAGGCGGACCATCGCGGACTCGTCGTCGAACAGGAAGCGGGCCAGCGATTTCGTCAGCTCCGTCTTACCGACACCGGTCGGACCGAGGAAGATGAACGAGCCGATCGGCCGGTTCGGATCCTGCAGGCCGGCGCGAGAACGGCGGACCGCACGCGAAACAGCCTGAACCGCATCGCCCTGGCCGACGACGGACTTTGCCAGCTCGTCTTCCATGCGCAGCAGCTTGTCGCGCTCGCCTTCCAGCATCTTGTCGACCGGAATTCCCGTCCAGCGCGACACCACATGGGCGATCGCGTCCGGGTTCACGACTTCCTGCACCATGGCATTGGTCGAACCGTCCTGGGCTTCGGCTTCCACGAGGCGTTTTTCCAGTTCCGGGATCACGCCATAGGTCAGTTCGCCGGCACGCTGGAATTCGCCCTTGCGCTGGGCAGTCGCCAGTTCGTTGCGGGCCTCATCGAGCTGCCGCTTCAGGTCGGCGGCAAGACCGAGCTTCTGCTTTTCCGCCTGCCAGCGGGCCGTCAGCGCATCCGCCTGCTCTTCGAGCGAGGTGACTTCGCTTTCCAGCCGCAACAGCCGGTCGGCCGAGGCGCTGTCGGTTTCCTTTTTCAGGGCCTCGCGCTCGATCTTGAGCTGCATGATGCGGCGGTCGAGTTCGTCGAGTTCCTCAGGCTTGGAATCCACCTGCATGCGCAGCCGCGAAGCGGCTTCGTCCATCAGGTCGATCGCCTTGTCGGGCAGGAACCGGTCGGTGATGTAGCGGTTGGAAAGCGTCGCGGCCGCAACCAGGGCCGAATCCGAGATCCGAACCTTGTGGTGCTGCTCGTATTTTTCCTTGAGGCCGCGCAGGATCGAGATCGTGTCCTCGACCGTCGGTTCCTCGACCATGACCGGCTGGAAACGACGGGCGAGCGCCGGGTCCTTTTCCACGTGCTTGCGGTATTCGTCGAGCGTGGTTGCGCCGACGCAATGCAGTTCGCCGCGGGCAAGCGCGGGCTTCAGGAGGTTGGAGGCATCCATCGCACCGTCGGACTTGCCAGCGCCCACGAGCGTGTGCATCTCGTCGATGAACAGGATGATCTCGCCGTTTTCCGACTGCACTTCGTTGAGCACGCTCTTCAACCGCTCCTCGAACTCGCCGCGATATTTGGCCCCGGCGATCAGCGCGCCCATGTCGAGCGCCATGAGCTTCTTCTCTTTGAGGCTTTCCGGCACGTCGCCATTGATGATGCGCAACGCGAGACCTTCGGCGATCGCCGTCTTGCCGACGCCGGGCTCGCCGATCAGCACCGGGTTGTTCTTGGTGCGGCGGGAAAGAACCTGGATCGTGCGGCGGATTTCGTCGTCGCGGCCGATCACCGGATCGAGCCTGCCGTCACGGGCTTCCGCGGTCAGGTCCCGGGCATATTTCTTCAGCGCCTCGAAACCGGCTTCGGCATTGGCGCCATCGGCCGTGCGACCCTTGCGGATGTCATTGATGACCTGGTTGAGCCCCTGCGCGGTTACACCGGCCTTTTTCAAGGTCGCGGAGGTCGAAGCCGACGTTTCGATGATAAGCGCCAGAAGCAGGCGCTCGACTGTGACGAAACTGTCGCCAGCCTTCTTGGCTGCCTCTTCCGCTGTCGAGAAAACCTTCGCGAGCGGCTGGGAGAGGTAGATCTCGCCATTGCCGCCGGAAACCTTGGGAAGCTTGGCGAGTGCGGCGTCGTTGGCGATGCGCGCTTCCTTGGAATTACCGCCGGCGCGGTCGATGAGCGACGACGCCATGCCCTGATCGTCGTCGAGCAGGACCTTCAGCACATGTTCGGGCGTGAATTGCTGGTGACCCAAAGCCAAGGCCTGGGTCTGAGCCGACTGCAGGAAACCGCGGACGCGCTCGGAGTATTTTTCGATGTTCATGTGACACCTCCAGTGATCGACCCGCCCTTGATAAGGCACGGACCGATGATTGAGATTGAGCTCCCTCAAAGGCGAGCCCTGCCGAAGTCTCGGCGTTGTTGGAGATATGGTAAGCGGATTCTCGTGTTTAAAGTGTTCAGACGGTCAAAATCTGCGAGCTGAAACCTCAGGAATTTTCCGCGTGACAATCCACAATCGAGGGAATACAGAAACCCCATGTCTTTCACGTCCGCCTACGCCTCGCGATTTTATAGCTACCGCTTTTCCCAGCGGATGCGGGTCCGTGCGTAGCTGATTTCGACGCAACGACATTCCCTCAAGCCGCTGGTCTACCTGGCGGCTTTTTCAATTCCGCACGGTATGACCAAAAAGGAGCCATGCCCGTGCCGAATGCCCGTCCAGCCAATACCGTCGACGATCGCCGCATCGTCGAGATCACGCCGCTGACTATCCCCGCCGACGTCATCGCCGAAATTCCGCGCAACGATGCGGTCACCGAGACCGTGACCCGTACGCGCGACACCGTCCACCGCATCCTGCATGGCGAGGACGACCGGCTGATCGTCGTCATCGGTCCCTGCTCCATCCATGATCCCGTTGCCGCACGGGATTATGCGGCCCGGCTGCAAGAACAACGACGACGTTTCGGTGGCGATCTCGAAATCATCATGCGCGTCTATTTCGAAAAGCCGCGCACCACCGTCGGCTGGAAGGGCCTGATGAACGACCCGCATCTCGATGGCAGCTACCGCATCGAAGAGGGTCTGAGGATCGCCCGGCAGCTTCTTCTCGATATCAATGCGACGGGCCTTCCGGCCGGCTGCGAATTCCTCGATACGATCACCCCGCAATATATCGCCGACCTCGTCAGCTGGGGCGCGATCGGCGCTCGCACCACCGAAAGCCAGGTACATCGGCAGCTGGCATCCGGCCTCTCCTGCCCGATCGGCTTCAAGAACGGTACCGATGGCGGTGTCGCGGTTGCGCTCGATGCCATACTGGCCGCCTCGCAGACGCACCATTTTCCGGCGGTGACCAAGGACGGCCGGGCCGCGATTGCCACGACGACCGGCAACGAGGATTGCCACGTCATTCTTCGCGGTGGCAAGCAGCCGAATTATGAAGCCGCCGATGTCGAGGCCGTTTCGAGGGATGCTGCAAAACGCGGTTTGGAACCGCGGATCCTCATCGATGCCAGCCATGCCAACAGTGGCAAGGATCCGATGAACCAGCCGCTGGTCGTCAAAAACGTCGCGGCGCAGATCGCTGCGGGCGACATGGCCATCAAGGGCATGATGATCGAGAGCAATATCGTCGGCGGGCGCCAGGATCTCGTGCCCGGCAGACCTCTCGTCTATGGCCAGAGCATCACCGACGGCTGCATCGACTGGGAAACATCGGTCCTTGTCCTCGAAGAGCTTGCCCGCTCCGTCCGTGATCGGCGCCAGTCTCGGGCCTGACGCAGGCAATCCCTGTTGGAAGAAAAAGGCCGCCCGGTTTCCCGAGCGGCCTTCTTGATCTCGTTATTTGCAGGATGGCTTATTCAGAAGCTGCATCCGCCAGGGCCGGCTGCGAGCCGTCGCCCGAGGCCTCGCCCTCGGAACCACCCTCTTCACCGGCGCCTTCGCCACGACGCGGACGACGTGGGCGGCTGCCGGCGGCGCGGCGGCGGCGCGGAGCGGCTTCTGCCTGCGCCTCTTCCTCGACCGCCACTTCGGCAGGCGTGCCTTCGATCACCGGCTGCGGACCGGAGCCATCGACGACCGGGGCGACTGGCTGAGGTGCTGCGACCTGGGCCGGAACTGCTGCGACGACCGGCTGTTCCGGACGATTTTCCCGACGGGGGCGTTCACGCTGCTGGTCACGCTGTTCGCGTGGCTCCCGTTGTTCACGGGGTTCCCGCTGCTCGCGGGGCTCGCGTTGTTCCCGGGGCTGCTCCCGGCGGGGCTGCTGTTGCTGGACCTGCGGCTGCGGAGCCTCGTCCATGGACGGCTGTTGTGAGTAGCCGTTGTCCTCGTTGTCGCTATTGTCCATGTCGTCCTGATCCTGGACGTTGCCGTCCCGATCCTGGTATTCGCCACGGTTATCGTGCTGGAACCTGTCCTGCATCTGCGCCTGTGCGGCGGCAATGATGCGATTGTAGTGTTCGGCGTGCTGGAGATAGTTCTCCGCCATCACGCGATCGCCGGAGCTTTGGGCATCACGGGCGAGTTGGCTATACTTTTCGGCGATGTGCTGGGCGGTCCCGCGGATCTTCACGTCCGGGCCGGAGCTGTCGTAGGTGCGGCTGAGAGGATTGCCGCCCTTGCGGTTGAAGTTGTTATTTCCGCCGCCGCCGCCATTATTGTTATTGTTGTTACTGCCGCGACCTCGACCGCGTTTGTTCTGCTGTCCTGGCCTCATCTATCGTTCACCAATTCTCTGTCTTCGCTGATAAGGGGCCACGCGACCTGCCGGACAGAGCCGAACAAGACTTCGCGTGCCGCGCACAGGCCGATCAAAGCGTCCTGCCGCTTGTGAAAGTCAAATTAACTGATTCACGCACCGGGAATTGTTCAACCTTCGCAACTCTTCGAAAAGAGAAGGATCAAAGGGTTGCCCTGTAACCCGAACGAATCGCTGTTCATTCCCAGCCGTCCCAGTGCGTATTTGCAAGCTATCCCGCTTCCTCCGGAAATCCAAGCCTTTTCTTTTGCCTGCAAAATCAAGGATGATTCACGGTAAATACGAGAACCCGATCATTATCGCCATAATCGCGTACCGCCTCCATCGGCGTAAAGCCGGCAACGCGGAAAATCGCGGTCACGGTTTCCTTCTGATCGAACCCGATCTCGACGCCGATAACGCCGTCCTTTTCGAGGAAATCTCCTGCATTCGCTGCAATCGCGCGATAGGCTTCAAGCCCATCCGGACCTCCATCTAGCGCTGCCAGCGGATCGAAATCCCGGACTTCCGGGTCCAATGCGGGGATGACATCGCTTCGTATATAGGGCGGATTTGACACGATTATGTCGAACCGACCGGGAATTGCGTCAAACCAGTGGCTGCGGACCGCCTGAAATCTCTCGGCCATTCCCAGCCGTGCCGCGTTTCGCGCCGCCGTCTGCAGTGCGTCCTGCGAAATGTCGCTGCCGATACCTTGGGCCCGCGGGCTTTCCTTCAGCAGTGCCAAAACGATCGCGCCAGTTCCGGTTCCAAGATCGAGGATACGTGCCGAACCCTTGTCTGCGACAATCTGCCTCACATGGGCAAGCATCGAATCTACCAGGATTTCGGTGTCCGGCCGCGGCTCCAACGTTTCCTTCGAAATCAGGAGCTCCATGCCGTGGAATTCACGTGATCCCAATATGCGGTGTACCGGCTCACGTTTCAAGCGGCGCTCGACCGCTTCCCCGATCCGGGAGGTTTCCTCCTCCGTCAGCAGCCGGTCGCCGCCTGTGAAGACTTCAGTGCTGGAAAGCCCGAGCAACCCGCCGATCAGCAGCCGTGCCTCGATCGCCGCATCCGGCAGGCCAGCCACGGAGAACCGCGATCTCGCATCCGCGACGGCTGCGGACAGTGTCGTCATCCCTGTTGCTCGCCGAGTTGCGCGAGCTGGCCGGCCTGGTAGTCGGAAATCAGCGCATCGACCACTTCGTCGATATCGCCTTCCATCATCCGGTCGAGCTTGTAGAGCGTCAGGTTGATGCGGTGGTCGGTAACCCGCCCCTGCGGAAAATTATAGGTGCGGATGCGCTCGGACCGGTCGCCGGAGCCGACCTGGCTCTTCCGGTCGGCGGAACGTTCGCTGTCCGCCTTCTGGCGTTCCATGTCATAGAGGCGGGTGCGCAGCACCTGCATCGCCTTGGCGCGGTTCTGGTGCTGAGACTTTTCCGAACTGGTCACCACGATGCCGCTCGGCATGTGGGTGATGCGCACCGCGGAGTCGGTCGTATTGACGTGCTGGCCGCCGGCGCCGGACGAACGCATCGTATCGATGCGGATGTCTTCCGGCCGGATTTCGATGTCGATCTCTTCGGCTTCCGGCATCACCGCCACGGTCGCCGCCGAGGTGTGGATGCGGCCGCTCGCTTCCGTATCGGGCACGCGCTGCACGCGATGCACGCCGGATTCGAACTTCAGCTTGGAAAACACGCCGCGCCCGGTCACCGTCGCGATGATTTCCTTGTAGCCGCCCGCCTCGCCTTCGCTGGCCGACAGAACCTCGACCTTCCAGCCCTTGGTGGCGGCATAACGCTCGTACATGCGGAACAGGTCGCCGGCAAAAAGAGCCGCCTCGTTGCCACCCGTTCCGGCGCGGATTTCGAGGATCGCGCTCCTCTCGTCGGCCGCGTCCTTCGGCAAAAGCAGGACCTGCATGTCCTTTTCCAGCGCCTCGAGCCGCTCCTCGGCTTCCGGCAGCTCCATTTCAGCGAGTTCGCGCATCTCGCGATCGGTGCCCTTGTCGGTCAGCATCGCGCGCAGGTCGGCCACTTCGGCGATCGACTTCTCGTATTCGCGGATCTTGCGTACCACCGGCTGCAGCTCGGAATATTCCGACGCCAGCTTCACATAGACGTCGGCGGCCGGCCCTTCCGACATGCGCGCCTCGATCTCGCCGAACCGGCGTTCCAGTTCGCGCATCTTTTCGACAGGAAGCTTCGCCAACTATAGAACTCCAACTATGCCATTCGTCATCCTCGGGCTTGTCCCGAGGATCTCTCCACGCGTATAGGTCAGCAGATCCTCGGGACATCCTCGGACTTGATCCGTGGACCGAGGATGACGGTGAGAGCACATAGCTCGACCAATAGCCGTCATTCAATCATCAAACCGGAATATTGTTGGCCTCGGCGAACCGCACAAGCAGAGTGCGGATCGACTCCGACGACCTTATATCGTCGAGCGCCGCGTTCAATTCTGCCGACAGCTGGTCGATGTCAAGCCCGAGCAGCATTGCCTTCACCGGCCCGATGGAGGTCGGGGACATCGAAACCGAGCGGAAACCGACACCGAGCAGCGCCATCGCCGAGAGCGGCTTACCCGCCATCTCGCCGCACAGCGTCACCACCGTCTTGTTCCGTTCGCCGGCCCGTGCGATGTCGCGCAGAATGCGCAGGAACGGCTTGCCGAGATTGTCGAAACGGTCGGAAACCCGGGCATTGCCGCGATCGGCCGCCATCGTGAACTGGAACAGGTCGTTTGAGCCGACCGAGACGAAATCCACTTCCGCCATCAGTTCGTCGAGCTGCCACATCAGCGCCGGCACTTCCAGCATCGCCCCGAACTGCAGCTTGCGCGGCAGGCTGTGGCCGAATTTGGAAAGATGCTGCACTTCCTTCTGCATCAGTTCTCGCACCGCATGGATTTCCGAAACCTCGGTCACCATCGGCAGCATCATCTTGAGCTCGGCGCCGGCGGCAGCCCGGAGCAGCGCCCGAAGCTGGGTACGCAGCAGGCCCGGACGATCAAGCGACAAACGGATCGCGCGCCAGCCGAGCGCCGGATTTTCCTCTTCCTGGGCCCGGAAATAAGAGACGACCTTGTCGCCGCCGATATCGAGCGTGCGGAACGTCACCGGCCGGCCGGCCGCTTGCTTGATGACGTTGCGGTAGAAGCTTTCCTGCTCCTCGAGCTTCGGCATGGTCGAAGCGATCATGAACTGCAGCTCGGTGCGGAACAGGCCGATGCCGTCGGCGCCGGACTCGGCAAGCTGCGGTAGATCCACCAGCAGCCCGGCATTCATCTGCAGGCTGATACGCTTGCCGTCCTTGGTGATCGGCTCGACATCCCGCAGCGCCTTGAACTGCTCCTGCCGGCGGGCCCGCAGGCGTACCTTTTCCTCGTAGGCCTTCTGCAGGTCGAGAACCGGCCGCAGATGAATCTGGCCGTCGTCGCCGTCGATGATGATCGGATCGCCGTTTTCGGCAAGCGCCACGACACCCGCCGCCTGGCCGACGACCGGAATGCCCATGGCGCGCGCGACGATCACCACGTGGCTCGTCACCGCTCCGTCTTCGAGCACCAGGCCGCGCAGGCTGGCACGCGGATAGTCGAGCAGTTCGGCGGCCCCCATGGCACGGGCGAGAATGATGGCGTCGGTCGGGAAACCTTCGTCGAAGGCGCGGCCTGAAAAGCCCGTCAGCTGGCGCAGAAGTCGGTTGGCGAGATCGTCGAAATCATGCATCCGCTCACGCAGATAGGGATCGGTCAGGCGCATCATCCGCGCCTTGGTATCGCTCTGGACCTTCTCGACCGCGGCTTCCGCCGTCAACCCGTTGTGGATCGCCTCTTCCATGCGGCGGACCCAACCCTGGTCATGGGCGAACATCCGGTAGGTTTCGAGCACTTCGCGATGCTCGCCTTCCTGGGATACTTCGCGGCGCGACAGCATGTCGTCGATCGAGATGCGCAAGGACCCGAGCGATTCCGCCAGCCGGGTGACTTCCTTCTCGGCATCTTCGTTCAGGAGATTGGTAACGACGATGCGCGGTTCGTGCAGCACCACATGGCCAAGGCCGATGCCTTCGTTATAGGCGTCGGCGTCGATGGTGATGGCACGCGTGAGGTCGAGTTCGAGGCCGGGCCTCGTGATCTTCTTGAGCTCGCCGGTGGCGATCATCTCGGCGATCACCATCGCGGTGGTTTCGAGCGCCTCGACCTCGTCCTCGCGATAGTTGCGGCTCGCCTTGTTCTGGACGACGAGAACGCCAAGCGTGCGGCCGGCCCGAAGGATCGGCACGCCGAGGAAGGAATGATAGATTTCCTCGCCGGTTTCGGGGAGATAGCGGAAGGCCGGATGCGCCTGAGCATCGGAAAGGTTGAGTGGCTGCGCGGAGGCGGCAATCGTGCCGACGAGGCCCTGGCCCATCTTCAGCTGCGAAGTGTGGACGGCTTCCTTGTTGAGGCCTTCGGTCGCGTAGAGTTCGAGAACACCGTCGGAGCGGAGCACATAGACCGAACAGACCTCGGCCACCATGTTGCTGGCAATCTGGCGGACGATCCGGTCAAGGCGCTCCTGTGGCTCGAGCGGCTCCGCCATCAACTCGCGTAGCCGCTTCAACAGAACGCGCGGACCTGCCGACAGGTCTCTCATCGGCATATGCTCTCCCGAAACGAGGTCACCCCAACCGGAAGACGGCGCGCTCGATTGACGGCGCGCCGAACCGGTTCATTATCAACTCTTATCGAGACCGTAAGCGGAATGCAAAGTCCGAACAGCGAGTTCCGAATAGGCACCGTCGATCAGGATCGAAATCTTGATTTCCGAGGTGGTGATCGCCTTGATGTTGATGGATTTTTCGGCAAGTGCCTTGAAAGCATGCGCGGCAACGCCCGCATGGCTGCGCATGCCGATGCCGATGACCGAGACTTTCGCCAGACCTGATTCGGTCTGGACGACGTCGAAGCCGATTTTTTCCTTGTTGTCGTCGAGAACCTTCATGGCCTTCTGCACGTCGCCCGAAGGTACGGTGAAGGTCATGTCGGTGCGCGAACCGTCTTCCGACGTGTTCTGCACAATCATGTCGACATTGATATGCGCTTCGGCGAGCGGGCCGAAGATCGCCGCCGACACGCCCGGCCGGTCGGCAAGACGCCGGAGCGAAATCTGCGCTTCATCCTTGGCATAGGCGATGCCGGTGACGACTTCCTGTTCCACGATTTCTTCCTCGTCGCAAATCAAAGTACCGGGCGGGTTCAAAAGGTCACCCATGCCCGGCGCATCGGGATCCTCGAAACTGGAACGCACGAAGGTGCGGACCTTGTGGACCATGGCGAGCTCGACCGAGCGCACCTGCAGAACCTTCGAGCCGAGCGAGGCCATTTCGAGCATTTCCTCGAAGGAGACCTTCTTCATGCGCCGCGCCTGGGGCACGATGCGCGGATCGGTCGTGTAGACGCCGTCGACATCCGTATAGATGTCGCAGCGGTCGGCCTTGACCGCGGCCGCGATCGCCACCGCCGACGTGTCGGAACCGCCGCGGCCGAGCGTCGCGATCCGGTTGTCGGGGCCAAGCCCCTGGAAGCCGGCAACGACCGCCACCTGGCCCTCGCCCATCCGCTTGATGATCTCCGAACCGTCGATCTCCATGATCCGCGCCGCGCCATGGGCGCTGTCGGTGCGGATCGGGATCTGCCAACCCTGCCAGGACCGGGCGTTGATGCCCATCGACTGCAGGGCGATGGCAAGAATGCCGGACGTCACCTGCTCGCCGGATGCGACGACGGCGTCATATTCGCGCGCATCGTAAAAAGGCGAGTTGGCGCCGGAAACCTTCGGCATGTCCTGAACCCAGCCAACCAGCTCGTTGGTCTTGCCGGACATGGCGGAGACGACGACCGCGACCTCGTGCCCGGCTTCGACCTCACGTTTCACATGGCGCGCGACGTTGTGAATGCGTTCGAGATTGGCGACCGAAGTGCCGCCGAACTTCATGACGATGCGAGCCATACCGACAAAAACCACTGTTTCGCCAAGAGGCTCTGGAGCCTTGGGCGCCTGCTTTCAAACCGCCTCGAAGTTCCGTCGTTTGTGACAGGATCGTCGAGTTGCGGCGTCTCTTATCGAAAAGGCTGAAAAGGCGCAATGGCCAGAACATGGCCGAACGGTACGCTCGGCAGCAGCGCATCGCAATGCGGATGCAAAAAGGCCACCCGAAGGCGGCCTGTTTTAATTTCTGAATGGGGCTAGCGGTCGAACCACCGCGGCGGGCTACGGTCAACCCGGGTCCCGATAGAACCGGTCACGGTCGCCGCGCCATACCGGCGGACGGGGCGGCTGGGCGTCGCCCGGGCTCCAGCTGCGATCCCGGTCCCAACGCGGGGCGCCGTCACGATCCCAGCGCGGCGGCAGGGGCGGAGGCGGCGGAAGACGCGCATCGCGTCTCCAGTCGTAGCGGTCCCAGCGATCACGATCGCGATAGAAGTCGCGGTTGCGATAGTAGCGGCCCCAATAGTTGCCGACGTCGAACGTGACCATGGGAATGCCGAGGCCCTCGTAGTAGTCGGGCGCGACATAAACGCGGTTGGAACGATAGGTCGCCTGAACGTAGTTGCCCGACACCCAGCCGCGTCCGCCGACGAAGGCGACGTCGCACCAGTTGACGCTGCTCATGCAGCCGTAGATCGTTACCGCCGCGCCGACCGGGACGACGTCGACGGCCGGATAGCCGGTGCTTGGCCCGGACCGCATGTTGACATTGGCCGTGGCGACCCCGCGCACGGCCGCATCCGCAATCGACGGCGCCACGAACAGGGCGCAAAGTGCCGCAACGGACATCAGAGTTTTCTTCACGGGCTTCCTCCTGAGAAACCAAATAACGCGCGAACCGGACTGACGATCTGCCGAACGGATTTCGCCGGATATCAATGTTCGAGACATTCCCATTGTTCCAGCACGGCTCTGAATGGAGCATGAATAAACGTTTTGGCCGGGGTCAACCTTTGGCCGGCCCGGTCGACTGCCGCTCGGCAATGTGGCAAGCAAGCTCCACCCGCCGCGCCGGTTTCGCAAATCCGGTCATCCCGTCCCGCAAAAGATCGAGCGCCACGGCCCCGAGTTCGCGCATCGGAATATGCACGGTGGTCAGCGGCGGGTTGAGGAATGCGGCCTGCGGCAGGTCGTCCATGCCCATCACCGAAACGTCGCCCGGCACGGTGTATCCCATCTGCTGTACCCCCATCATCGCGCCCACTGCGAGACTGTCGCCCGCCGTCAGCACAGCCGTAAAATCTTGCCCGTTCCTGCGCAACCGCTCGCTGATCGCCTGGGCGGCAAGCTCCGGCAGCCAGTCCTCGACCGGCACGACCAGATCCGGGGGGCAAGGCAAACCATGATGCTGGAAGGCATCCTGCCAGCCTTCGCGGCGCCGGTCGATCGTCCGCCGGCCAGGACGCATCAGGAAGAGGATGCGTTTGTGGCCCAACCGGATGAGATAGTCGGTGGCCAGATGCGCCGCCGACCGATTGCAGGGGGTCACGCTCGACAGCCGCATCATCGGGTCGTCACCGTTGATCAGCACGACCGGCTTGCCGAAGCCGCGGGTGGCCTCGAGCATTCCTTCGTCGTCGACGGTCAGGAACAGCAGTCCCGCGACGTCCGGATCGACCCGCGCCTCTTCCAGCACCACTTTTTCCTCCGACTGGTCGGCGACCGCGCGGGTGACAATATCGAGCCCGAGAGCCTGCGCGCGGTCCCGCAACCCTTCCAGCACATAGAGGGTGAACTGGTTGCGCACGTAGTCGATCATCGCCGCGCTCGAAGCCGCCAGGATCACCTTCTTGCCGGCGACCGGCGTCGGCATTGCGTAATTGGCGTCTTTCGCCGCCTCCATGACCCGCTGGCGGATGTCCGCGCGCACGCCCTTTTCGCCGGCCAGCGCCCGCGACACGGTGCTCAGCGACACGCCCACCTTTCCCGCAATATCCTCCAGCCGTACCCGCCGGCTTTTCTTGCCGCGTTTGCCCGGCACGATCGTCGTCGCCATGACATCCTCCCATCACCGATGCGCACACTGCAAAAAATTTTCAGATTGCGCAATCAATTTTCAGATGTTTTCATGAAGGCACCGCTTGGGAGAGTGGATCGGCAATGCTGCGCAGCAAATGCTGCAGCACAGGGAGGAATTGAGACATGGGCCTTTCAGCCCGGGACATCCGTGAAAAGCTTGACCGCCTCGTGACCGGCATGACCGGGCTTCGCGACGATGGCCGTTTCCACGAACCCAATCTCGACGGCACCGCCGGCGACTATATCTCTTTCGAAAGCTGGGAATGGCCACAGGGCGTCGGCCTCTACGGCCTGATCCGGCTGTGGCTGTTCACCGGTCGCGAAGATTTGAAGACGCTGATCGAGAACTGGTATTCCGCCCGCATCGAAGCCGGGCTCCCGACGCTCAACGTCAACACCACTGCACCGATGCTCGGCCTTTCCGTCCTCTGGCGCGAAACCCGCGACCCGCGCTGGCAGCCGGTTCTCGACACCTGGGCCAATCGCGTCATGAGCCAGATGGGCCGCACCGAGGAAGGCGCCTTCGAACATCACGTTTCTGACAAGGTCAACGACGACGAACTCTGGGACGATACGTTGTATATGGTCGCCCTCTTCCTCGCCTCCTACGGCGAGGCGAGCGGCCGCCGTGAGCTGGTCGATGAGGCGTCGAAGCAGTTCCTCGTCCATTCCCGTTACCTCGCCGACACGAAGACCGGCCTCTGGTTCCATGGCTGGACGTTCCAGGGCCGCCATAATTTTGCGGAAGCCCGCTGGGCGCGCGGCAATGCCTGGATCACCGCCGGCATGCTCGACCTTTTCGACCTCGCCGAGGTTTCGAAGCCGGTAAAGGATTTCCTGCTCGGCGTGCTGACGGCGCAGGTCAATGCGCTGCTGCCGTTGCAGGCCGCTTCCGGCGCCTGGCGCACCCTGCTCGACGATCCGTCCTCCTATGAGGAGATTTCCGCGACTGCGGGCTTTGGTTACGGCCTGCTCAAGGGCTACCGCCTCGGTCTCGGCACCCATGAATGGCGCGCCGCCGGCCTCAGGGCCGTTGAAGCCGTTCTCAACAATATCGACGAAACCGGCACCGTGCTCAACGTCTCCTATGGAACGCGCATGGGCCATGATCTGCAATTCTATCGGGATATTCCCATCCAGCCGACCGGCTATGGGCAGGCTCTTTCGATCCTGTGCCTCTCCGAAGCCATCCGGCATGTGGAACCGGGAGGCGAGACGCCATGACGATGAAGGTTCTCTACGGGGCCGGCCCCAACGACATCAAGGCCTACGACACCGCGCGCCTGCGCGCCGAATTCCTGATGGAAGACCTGTTCCAGGCCGACAAGGTCTCCTTCACCTATACCCATGTCGACCGCCTCATCGTCGGCGGCGCGGTTCCGGTATCGTCCACGCTGAGCTTCGGCTCGGGCGAGGACATCGGCACGCCCTTCCTGCTGTCGGCCCGTGAAATGGGCATTGCCAATCTCGGCGGCACCGGCGTCGTCTCGGTCGACGGCAAGAGCTACACCCTGGAAAATCGCGACGTGCTTTATGTCGGCCGCGGCGCCCAGGACATCTCTGTCGCCAGCGCCTCTGCCGACAAGCCGGCCCGGTTCTACATGAACTCCGTTCCCGCCGGCGCCGATATCCCCCACCGCCTTATCAAGCGGTCGGAATCCAAGATGCTGACATTCGGCGACCCCAAGCGCGCCAATCTGCGGAACCTCAGGATGTACATCCATCCTGAAGTCACGCCTTCCTGCCTGCTTCTGCTCGGCATCACCGACCTTGCCGACGGCAGCATCTGGAACACCATGCCCCCGCATCTGCATGAGCGCCGCATGGAAGCCTATTGCTATTTCGACCTGCCCGAAGAGGAGCGGGTCATCCACCTGATGGGACGCCCGGAAGAGACGCGCCATCTGGTGGTCAAGAACCTCGACGCGGTTCTCTCGCCCGCCTGGTCGATCCATATGGGTGCCGGCACGGCGCAATACGCCTTCGTCTGGGGCATGACCGGCGAGAACCAGGAATACAACGACGTGGCCCCCGTGGCCCTCAGCGAACTGAAGTGAAGACGACCATGAATCCCGAAGCAAACTGGATGCGAAAGACGTTGAAGCCGGGCGAAGCCGTCCGCTACTGGCAGCTCGGCAGCATCGCGCAAGAGCGTTTCGACGTGCCGGACGCCCCGATGAAGGGCGAGATGGACCCGTTCTTCTTCCTGACCAAGGTCAAGAACTTCATTCCGCACGAATATCCTTGCCGCACCATCTTTGCCGAAACCTATCGCGGCAAGCGCCCGGATGTCCGCGGCTCCTTCGATGCGACCCGCTGGTGGCTGCCTTTCGGCTCCCCGCGGCTCGATCTTTCCGGCTTCTGGTTCCGCCCGACCCGGCTCGCCACCTGGACCCGCACCTATATCGAGGCGGAAACTGCCGGCACGGCGAAGATCCGCCTCGGCACCTGCGGCGGCGCGGTCATCTGGATCAATGGCGAGGAAGCCGGCTGGATGGCGCCCTATAGCCGCAATCTCGAAGCCAAGCAGGAATTCGAACTGCCGCTGGTCGCCGGCCTCAACGAGATTACGCTGTTCTTCGACGACCTCGCCGAGCGTGACGCCCGCTATTTCTATCAGTTCGATTACGTCTCCGGCCCGGCTGCCAGTGTCGCCCTGCCGGTCCCGGTCACGAGCGCCGTTGCCGCAAGCCTCGAGAAGGCGCTCGACACCATGTATTTCGATCGCCAGCATTATTTCGGCGGCGACATCACTCTGCTTCTCTCCGCACCCCTGCCGGTCGAAGTGAAGGTCAACGTAGCGGTCGAAGGCGATTTCATGTCGCGCGAGCGCTTCGATTTCGACTTCACCCTGGCCGCGGGCGCCACCAGCCTCAATATCGGTCCGTCGGAAAAGGCGCCCGCCGACTTCCGCCACTTCCGCATCACCCTCAATGCCGGCGGCTTCGTCGTGTCCCGTTCGCTCGGCGTCGAGATCTGCCACGCAGAAAGCCAGGGGCAGGCTCCTGCATCGCTGAGCGATCGTATCACCGAGACCCTGGCGCAAATCTCGGAAAATTCCGAACGCGATACGGTCCGCGCCTTCGCCCGGCTGGCAAGCGGCCGGTCCGGTCCCGATACGGATGCGATGATCGAGGAAATCCTGCCCTCGATCGAAGACTGCCACGACTGCGCCGACTTCTCGCTGGTGCCGCTCATCTGGTCGCGCACCGTCTGGGGCAAGGACATCAACGAAAAGACCCGTGCCCGCATCGACGGCGCCATCCTCAACTACCGTTACTGGATGGATGAGCCGGGCAATGACGTGCAGTGGTATTTCTCCGAAAACCACGCCCTGCTGTTCCATACTTCCGCCTATCTTGCGGGCAGCCTCCTCCCAGACGCCACCTTCGTCCGTTCCGGCCGCAAAGGCTCGGAGCAGGCGAAGGTCGGTGCCGCCCGCGTCCGCGCCTGGCTCGACCATTTCGAACACTGGGAAATGGCCGAGTTCAACTCCGCCCCCTATTTCCCGATCGACCTCAAGGGCCTGACGGCACTTGCAGCCCTTTCGCCCGACAAGGATATCGCCGACCGCGCCAAAGCCGGCATCGTCCGCCTCTGCGAAATCATCGCCCGCTCCGCCCATCACGGCATGGTGACGGCAGCGCAGGGCCGCTCCTACGAGCACACGCTCTGCGCCGGCCGCTCGCTGGAACTGTCCGGCGTTGCCCGTCTGCTCTGGGGCAAGGGCTGGTATGGCCGCCGCGTCCACTGCCTGCCGCAGATGGCCGTCTGCCTGCGCGACCACGGCCTCGAAATCCCGGCCGAATTCGCCGCGATTGCCGATCACCGCGGCAGCCAGCACCAGGAATGGCGTTTCGCCCAGGGCGAAAACTCCTTCGCCGCGCTCTATCATTACAAGGGCGAGCACTTCGCCATGGGCTCGACGGTCCATTACCGCTGGGACGAATGGGGCTACCAGGAAACCATCCTGCACCTTCGCCTTGGCGACAAGCCGGAAGCCGCTATCTGGATCAACCATCCGGGCGAAACCATCCAGTTCGGCTACGGCCGTCCGTCCTACTGGGGCGGCTGCGGCACCATCCCCCGAGCGCAGCAATACCGCGGTCTGGCGATCCTCGAATTCACCACCTATGAGGAACAGCCGGATTTCACCCATGCCTGGTTCCCCAAGGCCGAGTTCGACGAAACACTCGTTTCCGGCGGCGTGGCGCTTGCCCGCTCCGGCAAGGGCGCCGTCATGCTGCGCGCCGCCTCGAAGCTGGAGGCCGTCACCGACGGCCCCTCGGCAGGGGCCGAACTGCGCCAATACGGCCAGAAGACCCGCTGGATTGTCCGGGTCTGCGAAGCGGACAATCTCACGGCCGTCGAGTACCGCTTCAGCGGGCTCGCCCCGAGACAGGAATCCGACGGCACCGTCGTTGTCGAGGACCCGGAATATGGTACCGTCCGCTTCAGGAAGGATGGTTCCGTGGAGGCCGAAGGCCGCGTGATCGCGCGGGCGGATTATACAGTAAAAGGCGAAGCGACGATCCTGAGCGCTTCGTGATCTAAAAAACCGGACGGGTGGAGGCCCGTCCATTCAGAGGAGGAAATGAGCATGAAAACCAAATCGCTTCTGGCGGGCGCTGCGCTCGCCCTTCTCATGTCGACGGCAGCACATGCCGGCGACGTGCGGATCATGTGGTATTCGGACGGCGTCGAAGGCGACGTCATGAAGGACCTCGTCGGCCGCTTCATGAAGGAAAACCCGGGCATCAACGTCATCCTCGACAACGTTGCCTACAGCGTCATCAAGGACCAGCTGCCCGTGCAGCTCGAAGCCGGCAACGGCCCGGACATCGCCCGCGTCACGGCGATCAAGGACCTCTCCAAGCACTGGCTCGACTTGCGCCCGCTGGTCAAGGACGCCAAGTACTGGGACGACAATTTCGGCGCCCAGGCCGACTGGATGCGCCCGGACGGCTCCAAGCAGATCTCCGGCTTCATGACGCAGATCACCCTGACCGGCGGTTATGCCAACAAGACCCTGTTCGACCAGGCCGGCGTTCCGCTTCCAGGCCCGAAGGCCACCTGGGAAGAATGGGCTGCTGCTTCCAAAAAGGTCAAGGATAGCCAGAAGCTCCCGTTCGCCATGGCGATCGACCGCTCCGGCCACCGCCTGACTGCTCCGCTCCTGTCCTACGGCGCCAACTATGTCGGCAAGGACGGCAAGCCGGCACCGCTCGACAAGGGCGCCAAGGACTTCCTGACCAAGTTCGTCGGTTGGGTCGGTGAAGGCTCCTTCGCCAAGGACGTCTGGGTCTCGGCCGCCGGCTCGACCTACCGCGCCGCCGCCGAAGACTTCATCAACGGCCAGCTCGCCTTCTACTATTCCGGTTCCTGGCAGGTGGCGAACCTCACCACCAAGATCGGCAACAGCTTTGACTGGGTCGCAACCGGCAGCCCCTGCGGCCCGGCAGCCTGCACCGGCATGCCCGGCGGCGCGGCACTCGTCGCCGTGAAATACACCAAGAACCCGAAGGACGTTGCGACCGTCATGGACTGGTTCGCTCAGGAGAAGGTCGTCAAGGAATTCTCCGAGCGCACCCTCTTCCTGCCCGGCCACAAGGGCGTCGTCGACAAGGGCGGCCTCGACTTCAAGACCGACAACGCCTTCGCCAAGGCTGCCCTGACCAAATATGTCGAGGCATCGAAGACCACCTCCGAAACCGCCCTGAAGCTGCCCGGCTGGCGCTGGTCCGACACGGTCTATGCCGCGGTCGTCACCCGCGTCGGTCAGACCCTTGCCGGCGAACTGAAGCTCGATGACGCCTTTACGCGTATCGACGCCGACATCGCCCAGAAGGTCAAGGACAGCGGCCTCTGATAACAGCGGGGTGAGAAGCCTCTCACCCCGCCTCCGCTCCGCTCGGCCCACCCTCTCCCCGCAAGTCGGACAAGGGTGGGCGGCGACGGCGCGGCATATCCCTTCTCTCCACCCGGGGGAGAAGGTGCCGGCAGGCGGATGAGGGGCGAGCCCCGCCATCCGGACAAGAAGACAAGGAGGGATGGAATACCAACATGAGCACGACGTCTCTCACCGACCGTCTCGGCAGCCTTCTCATGGCGCCCGTGCATCTCCTGATGCGCATCATCGACATACCGCTCCGCGCCGTTCAGAAAGCGGCCGGCATCGGCGGCATGGCGGCCGTGTTCCTCGCTCCGAACATGCTGATCTTCGGCATTTTCGTGCTCCTGCCCCTCGTCATCAACTTCGTATACTCGATGACCGGCGGCACGGCCTTCTTCCTTTCCGAGCGCAATTTCGTCGGCGCCGAGCAGTATCAGCGCCTCTTCACCTGCACGAACTACCTCGACCCGATGTCCTGCCAGGAGGATGCCTTCTGGACCGCGGTCGGCAACACCTTCTGGTTCGTGGTCCTGCAGGTCACGCTGATGATCGGCGTGTCGCTGATTACGGCACTGATCCTCAACCGCGATCTCGCCGCCCGCTCCTTCTGGCGCGCCGTGTTCTTTTTCCCGGTCCTCCTGTCGCCCGTCGTCGTCGGCCTGATCTGGAAGTGGATCCTGCAGCGCCAGGGCCTCTTGAATTTCGGCCTCTACCAGTTCGGCATCGAGCCCTATACCTGGCTTACCGACCGCAACTGGACCTTCATCGCCACGATCGGCGTGTCGATCTGGGCGCATATGGGCCTCTACACGCTGATCCTGCTCGCCGGCCTGCAGGCGATCCCGAAGGATCTCTATGAAGCTGCGGAAATGGACGGCACCAAGCCGGAGCGCGTCTTCCGGCGCATCACGCTGCCGCTTCTCGCGCCGAACCTTCTCGTCGTCGTAGTTCTCGCCCTGATCAAGGCCGTGCAGATCTTCGACGAGGTCTACGTGCTGACCGGCGGCGGTCCGGGCACCAGCACGCTCTATCTGACCCAATACATCTACGAGACCGGCTTTGCCTCGACGCTCCGCAATCCGGGCCTTGCCGCTGCCGCCTCGATCCTGATGGGCCTCGTGCTCGTGGTGCTGACGCTGATCCAGCTCGGCGTCGGCCAGCGTAGCGAAAAGAAGGGGAAACGCTAATGGGTGTCGCCTCCCGCTTCATTCTGCGCCGCCGCGGCGGCAAAAGCTGGCACTGGACTGATATCGTCACCTGGGTCTGGCTCGTCGGCGGCCTGATCATCATGTTCGGCCCGGCAGTCTGGCTCGCCTTCTCGTCCTTCAAGACGCCGGCAGCCCTTGCCGAGTTCCCTCCGTCGATCCTGCCTTACGTCACCAGCCAGGCAACGGTCCAAGGTTACGACAAGCCGCTGCAGCTCTTCGAAGCCAAGATGCCGGACGGATCGACCAAGGTGCTGGCCGAGGTGCGCCGCATCGGTCTCGTCGCCCAGATGGTCGATCCGAAGGCGCCGGGCGAAATCGTCCGCGTCAATATCGGCGACCGCACTCCGGTACGTTCGGTCGCGTTTGCGACGGAAAACTACACGACGCCCTTCACGCAGTTCGATTTCCTGCGCTACCTGTGGAACTCTGTCTTCGTGACAGTGACGGCAACGCTGATCACCCTGATCGTCAATTCCATGGCCGCCTTCGCGCTGTCGAAATACGAGTTCAAGGGCCGCAGTCTCGCGATGCTGATCATCCTTGCGACGCTGATGGTGCCGCTTTCGGTGATCATGGTGCCGCTCTATTCGATCATCTCGTCGCTCGGGCTGTTCAACAATCTCTGGGGCGTTATCCTGCCGACGGTCGCGACACCGACCGGCGTGTTCATCCTGCGTCAGTACATGCTGACCATCCCGGACGAACTGATCGACGCCGCGCGCATGGACAAGGCGTCCGAATGGCAGATCTACTGGCGCATCGTGCTGCCGCTGACGGCACCGGCGCTCGCGGTTCTGGCGATCTTCTCGGTCGTCTGGCGCTGGAACGACTTCCTGTGGCCGCTGATCGTATTGTCGCGGCGCGAACTCTATACCCTGCAGGTGGGCCTAAGCATCTATTCCGGCGAGCTGAACGTCCAGTGGCACTTCATCCTGGCGATGACGGTCGTGACCATGATCCCGGTCGTGCTTGTCTTCATCTTCCTGCAGCGTTTCATCACCACCGGCATTGCCGGCACCGGCCTGAAGTAAGGATCACCGATGGGCGAGATCACCCTCACCAAAATCAAGAAGTCCTTCGGCGCAGTCGACGTCCTGAAGGACATCGACCTCGATATCAAGGACGGCGAGTTCATCGTTTTCGTCGGCCCGTCCGGCTGCGGAAAATCGACCTTGCTGCGCACCATCGCCGGCCTTGAAAAGGTCACCGGCGGCGAGATCGAGATCGACGGCAAGCGCGTCAACGAAGTGTCCGCCGCCGACCGCGGCCTTGCCATGGTCTTCCAGTCCTATGCGCTCTATCCCCATATGAGCGTGCGCCAGAACCTCGCCTTCGGGCTGGAAAATTCCAACATGCCCAAGGCGGAGGTGGCCGAGCGCATTACCGAAGCCGCCCGCATGCTGGAGATCGAGGCTTATCTCGAGCGCCGGCCCGGCCAGCTTTCCGGCGGCCAGCGCCAGCGCGTCGCGATCGGCCGCGCCATCGTGCGCCGCCCGACCGCCTTCCTGCTCGACGAGCCGCTGTCGAACCTCGACGCCGAGTTGCGCGTCTCGACCCGCGCCGAACTCGCAGCCCTTCACGCCCGCCTCGGCTCGACGATGATCTACGTCACCCACGACCAGGTGGAGGCGATGACATTGGCCCACCGCATCGTGGTCATGCGCGCCGGCAAGATCGAACAGGTCGGAACCCCGCTCGACCTCTACAACACACCAGCCAACCGCTTCGTCGCAGGTTTCATCGGCGCACCGCACATGAACTTCCTGGCCGGCGAGGTCGCCGAGCTGGAAACCGGCACGGCAACGCTTACGACCGCAGGCGGCCACCGCCTGCTCGTGCCGTTCTCGGGCCATTCCCTGTCCGTCGGCGACAAGCTGACGATCGGCATCCGCCCGCAGCACATAACGCTTGCCAATGATCCGGGAAGCCTCAAGGTCAAGGTGCGGCTCGTCGAAGCGCTCGGCTCCGAAACGGTCATCCACGCGGACCTGAACGGTGAAAAACTCCTCGCCGTCGTTCCCGGCCAGAAACTCATTTCCCCGGGCGAAGAAGCGCACCTTTCCGTCGCCGGCGCACCGCTGCACCTGTTCGACCGGAACGGATTGAGGGTGAAGGGGAGCTAGTCCTACCCTCGTTGCTTCGGGCCGAGCTACACCGGACGGTGGAATGGCCCGTCGATAGCACGGGCGTTACAATCCCTCACCAACCATAGCGGGAGGAGAGGTGTCGATGTTCCGTGCTTTTCTGATTCTGTTGCTGGCCATGGTCTTTACCGGACCGGCCGGGCTATCACCGGCCAACGCCCAGACCCGGATGGTCAAGGCCAAACCGACGCCGGCGTCGATGGCGGCCGGTGAGTCCGTATTGTTCGACGACAAGAGCTGCCCGGCGGGCATGATCGCTCGTTATACCAAGTCGCAGCGCAAGGAGCAGATTTCGAAGAGATGCGTGCATCTGAACGGCACGCGGTAGGCAGCAGGATCGAGGCGGATATCCGCGTCATGTGAGCGACGCCGATCTTCTCATGCCTCAGAGATACCCCTTGAAAAAGGCCAGCATCGCCCTCCGCATCGCTTCAGTTTCGCGGTGGCCGACGCCTGCTTCCGGCAGGAAAACCAGCGCGCCGAGCGCTTCAGCCTGGAGATAGGCAGCTTCCGTTTCGGCAAATGCGCAGTCCACCGCTGCTGGCGGCGTCAGCGGGTCGTCCCAGCCGATGCAGATCAGCTGCGGCCGCGGCGCCACCAGCCCGGCGATCTCACCGATCGAGGTCTCCTTGAGCAGTCCCGGCACCGTCAGGTAGTGGCCATGAAGGTCATGGGCGCCGATTTTGACCAGCGTCGCGAAATCGGCATAACAACACAGATGGGCCGCCGCCTTCACCCTCGGATCGATCGCCGCCAGGAAATAGGCAAGAGTCGCCCCCATCGACAGCCCCGAGACGCCGATCCTTTGCGGATCGACCTCCGGTCGGCCGGCGAGCCAGGTCAACGCCGCCGCCTGTTCGGAAAGCATCTGCCCGAACAGCGTTCTGCCGTGCCAGAGCGCCGCCTTGGTCGCCGCGTCCTCCGTCACCCCGGCCCGCTCGCCAAAGGTCGGCATGTCGATGCACAGCGCAACATATCCTTCGCGCGCCAGAGCCGGCCCCGGGGCATCGAGCAGGGCCGGCCGGCCGTCGATCAGTTCGGATGCCCCGATATCCCAGCGGGCGCCATGCGCATGCGCATAGACAATCGCCGGGCCGCCGGTGAGGAAGCCTTCGCTCGGCCGGGTGAGGAAACCCCGGACCTCCGCGCCATCCTCGAGCCTGAACCGCAATCTTTCGAGAATATAGCCGTCGTGGATTTCCGCGGAACTCTCCGCCAGCGCCATGGAGACCTCCTCGAAGGCAAGCAGCTCCTTCAATCGCTCGACCGTGATCGCCATCCTGCCCTCCTCCCAACGCGCCATCCCTCCCCTCCAGAGAGGATGACCGCCGTCTGTGCCCGTCAGCTTTTCGAAGGCATAGACCAAATCGCCTCGCCTCGCATCCCCACCATTCGAACTTGCGCCGACAATCGACCAGCCTCGTTTCGGCTAAGGCGGGACGAGGCTGCCGTCGCAGCATCAGGCCCGGCGAGGCCGCCTGTGAGAAAATCTCGATCGCAGAACTCTTGACTTCCACGCCCTATCATCCGACTTCAAACTCTGAAACGAAGGGATGAAGACCATGACCGAAGCCGCCCGCAGCACGATCGACCAGAGCGAAGTCGACCGGTTTTCCGCAATGGCCGCGGAGTGGTGGGACCCGACCGGCAAGTTCAAGCCGCTCCACAAGTTCAATCCCGTGCGGCTCGCCTATCTCCGCGACCGCATCTGTGAAAATTTCGGCCGCGATCCGAAGAGCCACCTGCCGCTTTCCGGCCTGCGCATCCTCGATATCGGCTGCGGCGGCGGCCTGCTCTCCGAGCCGATCGCCCGTATGGGCGCAACCGTCGTCGGCGCCGATCCGTCCGAAAAGAACATCGGCATCGCCTCCACCCATGCCGCCGAGACGGGCACCTCGGTCGATTACCGCGCAGTGACTGCCGAGCAGCTCGCCGAAGCCGGCGAGACGTTCGACGTCGTGCTGAACATGGAAGTCGTTGAGCACGTCGCGGATGTCAATTTCTTCATGACGACCTGCGCCAACATGGTCCGCCCCGGCGGCCTGATGTTCGTCGCCACCATCAACCGCACCTTCAAGGCCGGAGCGCTGGCGATCTTCGCCGCCGAAAACATCCTGCGCTGGCTGCCGCGCGGCACCCATCAATACGAAAAGCTGGTCCGCCCGGAAGAGCTCGAAAGACCGATCTCCGCAGCCGGCATGGACATCATCCACCGCACCGGCGTCTTCTTCAATCCGCTGCAGGACCGCTGGAACCTGTCGCCGGATATGGACGTCAACTACATGATGCTGGCCAAACGGCCGGCGTGATTTTCGGAACGTCTGGTCCAGGGTAATATTGCAGGCGCTATGGGAGCGTGACTATGGCTGAGGTCAGGCCAGCGCTCCCTCCGCCTCGGCACCTACGCCGGCCAATGCCGCCCGACGTTGCGCCGTCCCCGCTCGTTCAGTTCGCGTCTTCGGGAATGACCGGCAGCGGTGCGATCTCGATGCCCTCGTCGAGCAGCTCGCGCACCTCGCCGAGGCTCGCCTGGCCGATGATGCCGCGCGCATCCGCCTCGCCATAGTGGATCTTGCGGGCTTCCTCGGGAAACTTCTCGCCGACGTCCTCGGCATTAGCCTTGATCGCCGCGACTGCTTCCTTGAGCTTGGCAATCATCTCCTGGCGCGCGAGGTCCATCACCATCGCCTGCTTCTCTTCCTTCTTTCGGGCGGTCGAGACAGAGGGCGCCATCAGCGTCTTGGAAATAGAGGCGGAATTGCAGACCGGACAGGTGAGGAGCCCGCTCGCCACCTGCCGATCGAAGTCGGCGCTTTCCGAAAACCAGCCTTCGAACGTGTGGGCATTGTCGCAGATGAGCGAATACTTGATCAAGCGGCCACCTCTTCCGCCGCGTCCGTAACCGCATCGAGCGAGAACTCGCGGGCGTTCTTGAGGTTGGGGATCTTCCCCCGGGCCGCGGCAACGGCGGCAATATCGATCTCGGCGAGCACGATGTCTTCGCCAGTGCCTCCGGCGGACGCCAGCAGCCTGCCCCAGGGATCGACGATCATCGAATGGCCAAATGTCTCGCGGCCGTCCTCATGCACACCGGCCTGAGCGGCGGCGATCACGAAGGCACCGTTCTCGATAGCACGGGCACGCAGCAGGATTTTCCCAATGGGCCTCGCCGGTCTGGCGGGTGAAGGCCGCCGGCACCGTCAGGATTTCGGCCCCGGCCAGGGCTTCGGTCCGGAAAAGCTGCGGGAAACGGACGTCGTAGCAGATCGCGAACCCGAGCCTGCCGAACGGCAGGTCGGCGACGCGCGCTTCGCTGCCCGGCTCGTAGGCCGAGCTTTCGCGCCAGCTCTCTCCATTGTCCAGATCGACATCGAACATATGGATCTTGTCATAGGTGCAGATCTGCCGGCCGCTGGGCGCAAACAGGAAGGCGCGGTTGGCGATCTTGCCCCCATCAACGGCGATCGCCGTCGAGCCGACATGCAGATGGATGCCGAGTTCGCTTGCAAGGCTGCGGGCGGTCGAAACGATGACGTCTCCCGCCTCGTCGCGCAGAACGGCACGCATGGCCTTGCGGTCCCGCTGCAGGAAGCCCGTCATCTCCGGGGTCTGGATATAAACCGCCCCTTGCGCTGCCGCTTCACGGACCAGCCGCGCCATATCGGCGGCGTTCCTTTCCGGATCGACTCCGGAGCACATCTGGATGGCGGCAGCCTTGAAAGCCATGGGAGATACCTCTCAGTTCGCCAGCATCGGGTCCAGCTTACCGGCCCGGTCAAGCGCGTGCAGATCGTCGCAGCCGCCGACATGCGTCCCGTCGATGAAGATCTGCGGGAAGGTCGCACGGCCGTTCGCCTTGCCGATCATTTCCTGGCGCAGTTCCTGCGAATAGGTGGCGTCATGCTCGGTATAGGCCACACCCTTGGTGTCCAGCAAAGCCTTTGCGCGCGCGCAGTAACCGCAATATTCGCGGGTATAGATAGTGACCTCTGCCATGATCGTCTCCGGGCGCGGCCCCAAGGGAAAGGAAGCGGGAAAAGGCCGCGCGCAATAGTGTCTTCTTCTGTTCATATAGGTCCGGCAACAGCCATTGCAAAGGTCAAAACCGTGACCTCGACGGCACCTGCTTTTTTCAGTGCGCGAGTGGCGGATGAAACCGTCGCACCGGTCGTATAGACGTCGTCGACCAGCACCAGCCGCTTGCCGAAAACGCGGTCCTCGTGGCCCGGCGAGATCGCGAAAGCCGCCCGCACGTTGTCCTCGCGGGCCCGCGCCGAAAGCCCCACCTGCCGGTCCGTGCGCTTGACGCGGACGAGTGTGGACGGCAGGAACGGCCGGCCGGATTTTCGCGACAGGTGCCGGGCAAGCTCCGCCGCCTGATTGAATTTCCGCGAGGCGAAGCGTGATCGATGCAGCGGCACGGGCAGGATGCCGTCGCAGTTTGCGACGTAGCCATCGGAGGCTCGCAGCATCCAGCCGGCCATCATCCCCGCAAGATCGGTGCGGTCGCGGTATTTCAGCGAATGGACGAGATCACGGGCCGCGCCCTCGAAGATTGCCGCCGAACGCAGGCGGTCGAAGACTGGCGGTTCCGCGATCGCCTGCGCCGATAGAATGCCCGGCCCCGGATCGTAGGAGAACGGCAGACCGAGCGTCTCGCAATAGGGCCGCTCGATGAAGCGGATTTCCCGCCAGCAGGCGGGGCAGAATCCCTGATGCGCTCCGGTTCTGATGCCGCAGCCGGGACAGGCCGGAGGATAGACGAGATCGCCGACCCATCTCGTCCACCCCGCGGCGAACGATGTTAAAAGTCGCAAGGGGTTGACGTTGGGCTCGGCGGACATGACTTGACAATAGCGGACGGAGCGCGCCTTTGCGACGGCAGAATACGAGTGGACGGCCATGGAAATTCTTTTCGACGAAAAGCTGGTGAGCGCACGGCGCAGACGCGCGATAGCCGCCAAGGACAGCAATGCCGCATTCCTCCTAGACATTGCCGGCCGCGAGCTTGCGGACCGTCTGGCGGTCGTCGAACGCAAGTTCGAGACGGCGGTCGAACTGCATGGGGGAACCGGTATCGCCGCCCGTGAGGCGCTGGCGACCGGCAAGATCGGCACCTTGAGCCGCGTCGAGACCGATGCCGCCTTCGCAGGGCCTGGAGACGCCTTTACCACGGCCCCGTTCGAAGACGTCCCTCTCGAACCCGAATCCGTCAATCTGGTCCTGTCGCCGCTCTCGTTGCATCTGGTCAACGACATGCCCGGCACGCTGATCCGCATACGCCGCGCCCTGAGGCCCGACGGACTTTTTCTGGCGGCGATCCCCGGCTCCGGCACGTTGCAGGAAATGCGCGACGTCCTTCTCTCTGCCGAGGCGGAACTGACAGGCGGCGCGAGCCCCCGCGTCATACCGTTTGCCGATGTGCGCGATGTCGGCGCCCTGCTGCAGCGGGCCGGTTTCTCGCTGCCGGTCGTCGATGCCGAGACCTACACGGTGCGTTACGACTCGCTCTTCCCGCTGATGCGCGATTTACGCGCCATGGGCATGACCAACCCCCTCGCGGGCCGCAGCCGGGTGCCGGTGACGAGGCGTTTCTTCGTAAGGGCTGCGGAGCTTTATGCGGAACGTTATTCCGATCTGGACGGCCGCATCCGCGCCACGTTCTCGATCATCTACGCATCCGGCTGGGCACCGCACGAAAGCCAGCAGAAGCCGCTGAAGCCCGGCTCCGCCAAGATGCGGTTGGCCGACGCGTTGCGCGGGGAACCGGAATAGGAGCTTAGCGGGTAGCGTCCTCGTAGGTATTCGCGATACCGCCGAACATGTTGTCCATGAGGTCGTAATAACCGCCGAGAGCGATAAACAGCGTTACCGCCAGAATTGAAGCGATGAGGCCATATTCCACGGCCGTTGCGCCGCTGTTGTTCTTCAGAAGAAACCTGAAAAGGCGCATGGAATATCCTTCAATCAACATGAGCGGGCCGAAGCCCCTGGCGTCAGCAGTCGCTGCCCACGCCATAGCCCTGCACGATGCAGACCGAGCCGGGCGTTTCCTGCAGCACGCTGCGCCGGATAGTATAATGCCTTGCGCCCTTTTCGCCGGGCTTGATGGAGCCCGTGCTGATCAGGTCGAAATCCTCCTGGACATGCGCCAGTCGGCGCTCGTCATTGCGGCCAGCGAGCATCGGCGTCACGATCAGCGAAAGAGCGATCGCGGCCGTCCCGAACAGAAGAGCGATATTGAGCGCGCCGGTTTTGCCGGAGCCATGCGCCGCCCGCTGACGGACCCGCACAGTTTTCCAGAATTCCTCGTCCATGCCTTCTAAAGCCTCATCAACGCGTTACCGGATAAGCCTTGAAGGTGCCACAATCGGCTAAACGATCCCTTAACGCCGTATGAATTCGGCCGCTCTAATTTTATCGATCAGAGCAGATCCTGCAGGATCGGGATCAGCGGCTCGTCGGCCGGCGGCATCGGGTAATCCCTGAGCGCGTTCGGCCGCACCCATTTGATCGCCTGCCCTTCCCTTCCCGTCGGAATGCCTTCGAAGCGACGGCAGACATAGAGCGGCATCAGGAGATGGAAGGTTTCGTAGGTGTGGCTGGCGAAGGTGAGCGGCGCAAGGCAGGGGATCCGGGTCACGATGCCGAGTTCTTCCTCGAGCTCGCGCACCAGCGTCTCCTCGGGCGTCTCACCCGGCTCGACCTTGCCGCCGGGAAACTCCCAGAGGCCGGCCAGCGACTTGCCTTCCGGACGCTGCGCCAGAAGGATGCGGCCGTCGGTATCGATCAGCGCGCAGGCGGCGACGAGCAGGATTTTGCGGGGTGCGTCGCTCATGCCCGGCCTTCCTGCCGCCAGTACCGGTATTCGTAGGCCTTGCGGAAGCCGAACTTTCGATAAAGCGCCATCGCCGGTTCGTTGGTCGAGACCACTTGCAGCCACGCCGAACGCGCACCGCTGATACGAGCCCAGCGCAGCGCCGAGGAGAGGATTTCGGTGCCCACACCCTCGCGCCGATGCTCTTTGGCCACGGCAAAGGAGATGATCCCGGCAAGGTCGTTGTCCTGGACGCAGAGCGCCACGGCCGCGGCCCCTTCCTGCGGATTTTCCTTGATGAAGAAGCCGGAGGTTGGCTTGATCGAACTCAGAATCTCGGCAAGCGCCGGCTTCAGCGCCGGATCCTCGCTATCGACCGCAAGGCTCGCATCGCAGAACCGGCCGATATCGTGGCTCGGCAGGTGATCGAGCGTGTCCGGCAGTTCCAGTTCGGTGAGGTTGACGGTCAGGACGTCGACGGTCTCGAACACCCGCCAATCGGCGGCATCGAGATGCTCGATAAGCTTGGGAGGAGCGAGCGGCGTCTCCCGGACGACCAGCTGACGGCCGTAATTCTCGAACCGCTTGCGCGCCTTCTCGAGCCGCATCGCCATGTCGCGGTGGTCGGATGGGTCGAGTGGTACGATGCAGTTCAGGCGCTTGGAAGGATGGCCGCCGGTCAGCCGCACCTGCCAGCTTCCGTCATAAACGACGGACGCAGCCGGCCAGGCTCGAAAGCCGACGGCTTCGAGCCGCCTGACCAATGGCAGATCGTTCTGAGGAGATGAGGCTTCGTTCAATTCCTGTCAGCTCCGGTAGTCGCCGTTGATGGCAACATATTCCTTTGTGAGGTCGCAGGTCCAGACGGTCGCCCGGCCGTTGCCGAGACCGATATCGACCTTCACCGGAATGTCCTGTTCCTTCATGACCGCGGTGGTCGCGGCTTCGGAATAGGCCGGATCGCGCTCGCCGTCGACGGCGACGCGCACGTCGCCGAACCAGATCGCCAGCCGGTCGCGGTCGGCCATTTCGCCGGACTTGCCGACGGCCATGACGATGCGCCCCCAGTTGGCGTCCTCGCCGGCGACCGCGGTCTTGACCAGCGGCGAATTGGCGATCGAAAGGGCGATCGTCTTTGCCGCCGCATCGCTCTCGGCGCCGGTGACGGTGATCTCGACCATCTTGCGGGCGCCTTCGCCGTCGCGAACGACCTGCAGGGCCAGATCCTTCAGGAGATCGTTGAGCGCGGCGCGGAAGCTCGTGAGGCGCGGATCGTGGGCAGTTTCGACGCGGGCCTGGCCATCTGCGGCAGCGGCACCGGTGGCAAACAGCATCAGCGTATCGGAGGTCGAGGTGTCGCTGTCGACGGTGACCGAATTGAAGGTGGAGCCAACGCCGGCGGACAGCAGGCTCTGCAGCGCCGGCGATGCGATATCCGCATCGGTCGCCACGAAGGACAGCATGGTCGCCATGTCGGGCGCGATCATGCCGGCGCCCTTGGCGATGCCGTTGATCGTCACCGTGACGCCGCCGATCTCGGCGGTGCGGGTCGCGACCTTCGGATAGGTGTCGGTGGTCATGATAGCCTTGGCGGCTTCCAGCCAGAAATTACCGACGGCGCCGGTGTTCATGTCGCCGAGCACGCCCGCAAATTTGGTCGCGTCCAGCGGTTCGCCGATGACGCCGGTCGAAGCCAGATAGACCTCGTTCTGGCCGCAGCCGACCGCTTCGGAGGCCGATTTTGCGGTGAGTTCAGTCGCGGCCTTGCCCTTGACGCCGGTAAAGGCGTTGGCATTGCCGGAATTGACGACAACGGCGCGCGCCACCCCGTGCGACAGATTGGCACGGCAGAAATCGACCGGCGCCGAAGGGCACTTGGAGCGCGTGAAGACGCCGGCGACAGTCGCCGGCTCGTCGAACACCATCAGCAGCACGTCGGTGCGGTTCTTGTACTTGATCCCGGCAGCGGCTGTCGCCATGCGCACGCCGCGGATCGCCGGCATGTCGGGATAGGATTTCGGAGCGAGCGGCGAAACGGAATCGGACATCGGAAATTACCTGGCTCAAATAAGGAGAGGGCCCGGAAAATCCGGGCCCGTTGTCGAGAATTACTGCTGGACCGGCGCGTCGCCCGCTTCCTGCATCTTGCTGACGTCTTCATAGCCCTTCTTGAGGGCAGCATCCTTGATGTCGATCTTCTGCTCGCTCTTGGCCTTGGTGATGAGGGCGACGTACTTGTCGCGCATCACCAGCTGCTTGACCTGGTCCTCGACCTGGTCGAAAGCCGGCGCCGGGGCATCGCGCGTGTCTTCCAGCTTGATGACATGATAGCCGAACTGCGACTTGACCGGCGTCTTGCTATACTCGCCCTTCTTCAGCGCGAAAGCGACTTCTTCGAATTCCGGAACCATGCGGCCGCGGCCGAACCAGCCAAGGTCGCCGCCTTCATCCTTGTTGGAATCCTGGGACTTTTCCTTGGCGATCGCGGCGAAATCCTTGCCCTTGTCGAGATCGGCGATGATCGCCTTGGCCTCGTCCTCGGTCTTCACGAGGATGTGGCGGGCATGCACCTCTTCCTGCTTCGGCAGGGAAGCGATTTCCTTGTCGTAGCGAGCCTTGACCTCTGCCGGGGTGGTGGCGTCGATCACATGCTTGCGGAAGTAGGCATTATGCAGCTCGCGGTCGGCGATATAGTCCATCCGCTTCTTGAAGTCCGGCGTATCCTTGATGCCTTCGGCGAGAGCGCCCTTGGCGAGCAGCTTGACGTCGATCGCGCCGGAAAGGGCTGCGACCTTCTTCTGGTCGTCCGGAAGCTGGGCCAGCTGCGGGTCGAGGTTCTGGACCGCAATATCCAGTTCCGACTGGTGAATTTCCAGGTCGCCGACCTTGGCAACGACCGGATCCTCTGCCGCAAAGGCGGGAGCCTGGCAGAGGATCGCGGCGGCCAGCGCGGCCGTCATGAGAAACTTGTGGCGCAACATCGATAAAGACCTTTCGATAAGGAAGCCGGTTTCAGAACGTCTGATTCCGGCCAGAAAACCTTCACAAACACCGGATTGTGGCCATTCTGTATCGGCCGCCACCGTTGACATCATTCGACCCCCCTCTTATCTGTCACGCAACTTGGCGTCCAGCAGAGTTTCCGGGCGTGACGGGTCATTTTATCGGCATCAGAAACCGATGGTTCGACCGGTCCCGCGCCCTCATGGGACAGATTTCAGAAAGGACCATTCGTATGGTCAGCCTTGGCGGCATCGCCCGCAAATTGTTCGGTTCGGCAAACGATCGCCGCGTGCGCAGCTACCAGCCGACTATCGACGCGATCAATGCAATCGAGGAGAAGACCAAGGCTCTCTCCGACGAACAGCTTGCAGCCCAGACGGTGGAGTTCAGGAAACTGCTCGCCGAGGGCAAGACGCTCGACGACATCCTGATCCCGGCCTTTGCGGTGGTGCGCGAGGCCTCCCGCCGCGTACTCGGCATGCGCCCGTTCGACGTGCAGCTGACCGGCGGCATGATCCTTCACGATGGCGCGATCGCCGAGATGAAGACCGGCGAAGGCAAGACGCTGGTGGCAACGCTGCCCGTCTACCTCAACGCGCTCGCCGGGAAGGGCGTGCATGTGGTCACCGTCAACGACTACCTCGCCCAGCGCGACGCCCATACGATGGGCAAGCTCTACGGCTTCCTGGGCCTGACGACCGGCGTCATCGTCCATGGCCTCAGCGACGAAGAGCGCCGCGACAACTATGCCTGCGACATCACCTACGCCACCAACAACGAACTCGGCTTCGATTATCTGCGCGATAACATGAAGTACGAGCGCAGCCAGATGGTCCAGCGCGGCCACAATTACGCGATCGTCGACGAAGTGGACTCGATCCTGGTCGACGAGGCGCGCACGCCGCTGATCATCTCCGGCCCGCTCGACGACCGTTCGGAACTCTACAACACGATCGACGCCTTCATCCCGGTCCTCACGCCGGAAGACTACGAGATCGACGAAAAGCAGCGCTCCGCCAACTTCTCCGAAGCCGGCACCGAAAAGCTCGAAAACCTGCTGCGTCAGGCCGGCCTCCTGAAGGGCGAGTCTCTCTACGACGTCGAGAACGTCGCGATCGTCCACCACATCAACAACGCGCTGAAGGCCCACAAGCTCTTCACCCGCGACAAGGACTATATCGTCCGCAACGACGAGATCGTCATCATCGACGAATTCACCGGCCGCATGATGCCCGGCCGCCGGTATTCGGAAGGCCAGCACCAGGCGCTCGAAGCCAAGGAAAAGGTGCAGATCCAGCCGGAGAACCAGACGCTCTCCTCGATCACCTTCCAGAACTATTTCCGCATGTACGGAAAGCTCGCCGGGATGACCGGTACGGCCCAGACCGAAGCGGAAGAGTTCGGCAACATCTACAAGCTCGAAGTGGTCGAAGTGCCGACCAACCTGCCGATCCAGCGTATCGACGAGGACGACGAGGTCTACCGGACGTTCGACGAAAAGTTCAAGGCGATCATCGAAGAGATCAAACAAGCCCATGAACGCGGCCAGCCGGTCCTGGTCGGCACGACCTCGATCGAGAAGTCGGAGCTGCTGGCGACCATGCTGCGCCAGTCCGGGTTCACCAACTTCCAGGTCCTGAACGCCCGCTACCACGAGCAGGAAGCCTATATCGTGTCGCAAGCCGGCGTGCCGGGCGCCGTCACCATCGCCACCAACATGGCCGGCCGCGGTACCGACATCCAGCTCGGCGGCAATATCGACATGCGCCTCGAGCGCGAGCTCGAAGGCATGGAGCCGGGTCCGGAACGCGACGCCAAGGAAGCGGCAAGCCGCGAGGAAGTGAAGCAGCTCAAGGAAAAGGCGCTTGCCGCCGGCGGCCTCTACGTCATCGCCACCGAACGCCACGAAAGCCGCCGCATCGACAACCAGCTTCGCGGCCGTTCCGGCCGTCAGGGCGACCCCGGCCGTTCGAAGTTCTACCTGTCGCTCCAGGACGACCTGATGCGCATCTTCGGCTCCGACCGCATGGATAGCATGCTGCAGAAGCTCGGCCTGAAGGAAGGCGAAGCGATCGTCCATCCCTGGATCAACAAGGCGCTGGAACGCGCCCAGAAGAAGGTCGAAGCCCGCAACTTCGACATCCGTAAGAACCTTCTTAAATACGACGACGTCACCAACGACCAGCGCAAGGTGATCTTCGAACAGCGCATCGAGATGATGGATTCGCCTGACGTCTCCGAAGTCGTCGAGGAAATGCGCGCCGAGGTGATCGAAATCCTCGTCACCAAGCACATTCCGGAACGCGCCTATGCAGAGCAATGGAACGCGCCGGGCCTGCGGGAAGACGTCGGCCGCCTTCTCAATCTCGACCTGCCGATCGAGGACTGGGTCAAGGAGGAGGGTATCGGCGAAACTGATATCCGCGAGCGGATCACGGAAGCTGCCGACAAGGCCGCGGCCGACCGCAAGGAGCGTTTCGGCGCCGATATCATGACCTATGTGGAGCGCTCCGTGCTGCTCCAGACGCTCGACCACCTGTGGCGCGAGCATATCGTCAACCTCGACCACCTGCGCTCGGTCATCGGCTTCCGCGGCTACGCCCAGCGCGATCCGCTCCAGGAATACAAGGCGGAAGCCTTCGAGCTGTTCCAGGCCCTGCTCGCCAACCTGCGCGAGGCGGTCACCGCCCAGCTGATGCGTGTCGAGCTGGTGCAGAACCCCGAGCCGCCGCAGCCGCCGGCGATCTACGACGAACAGCATGTCGATCCGACGACCGGCCTCAACCAGGTCACCGGCTTCGACAGCGAGAACTTCATTGCCGCGCCGGAAGACCGTCGCCCGGAAGATCCCTCCACCTGGGGCAAGATCGGCCGCAACGAGGCCTGCCCCTGCGGGTCCGGCAAGAAATACAAGCATTGCCACGGCGCCTTCGAGCAGGCCTGAGGCTTCCGCAAAACCTGATGATGTGAACGCCGCCCTTGGGCGGCGTTTTCGTATCCGGCTTCCGGAAGGACGGCATCAGTCGTCGGCTGGAGGCCCGGCGCAGATTTCCCGAACACATGTCCGCAGCCACCGGTGAGCCGGATCGGCATCCAGCCGCGGATGCCAGAGCAAGGACACGGTGATCTCGGGCACCGGGACCGGCAGGGCGAAACTGAACATTCCGGCACGCAGGTTGCCGCTGTGCCGTTCGGGAACGCTGGCGATCAGATCCGAAGACCTGGCGAGAACCAGCGCCGCGGCAAAACCGTCGACGATCGTCACGATCCGCCGTTCCAGCCCCGACGCCGCCAAGGCCTCGTCGATCGCCCCCTTTTCGAGCCCTCGTCGCGAAACCAGGATATGATCGCCCGCCGCGTATCGCCGAGCCGATATCTCCCCCTCTGCCAGCGGATGCCCGCTGCGCACGACGCCGATGAAACGGTCCCGGAACAGTGCCTGGGCCCGCACTTCCGGACCGATCGTCTCCCCGACGACCCCGGTTTCCAGATCGGCGCTTGCGTCGCGAAGCGAGGCGCTGTCCTTGTCCGGCTTGCGGATGAAACGCAGCCGCACACCAGGCGCCTGAGCGCTGACACGAGCGATGAGGCCAGGCCCGAAATTTTCGACGAAACCCTCGCTGGTGCGCAGCGTGAATGTGCGGACGAGCTTACCGAGATCGAGCATCTCGACCGGCCGCAAGACCGCTTCCGCGTCCTGCACGAGGCCGCCGACCCGCTCGCGCAGTTCGATCGCCCGTGGCGTTGGCACGAGCCCCCGGCCCGCCCTTACCAGCAGCGGATCGCCCGTCGTCTCGCGCAATCGCGCCAAGGCCCGGCTCATGGCCGACTGGCTTGAGCCGCAGCCGTTTGGCCGCCCGCGCCACGCTGCCTTCGGCCAAAAGGACGTCGAGGGTGAAAAGCAGGTTGAGATCGGGTCTGGACATGCGCGCAGCATAACACAGGCTCTTCGATATGACATGGCGCCCCATGCATTGAATTGATGCAAATGATGCGCCTTCCGCCATGCCTTGCCTTGGGATAGCCATCGGACGACAGTTTCTGGAGGTTCCCAATGATACCCGCACGACTGATACCCGTCATTTTTGGCCTCGTTCTTTCCTGCCTGATGTCCCTGCTTGTCTCCGGCGTTTCCACACTTCGCAGCGCAGGGCTGGTCGAGGGCTTCTTCGGGGTCTGGATGGGAGCATGGCTCCCCTCCTGGATCATCGCTTTTCCGGTCGTACTCGTTGTCGCGCCGCTTGCGCGCCGGATCGTCAGCAACCTCGCGAGACCGGCGGAGGGCCAGAAACGATGACGTCTGCCACTCACGACCCGGTTCCGCCACCTGTAGAACGGGCGAGTGCCTTCCGTGGGGCGCTCGCCGCTCTTTCGCTCTCGATGTTGCTCTCGTCGCTCGGCACCAGCGTCGCCAATGTCGGCCTGCCGACACTGGTGCAGGCGTTCGACGCCTCCTTCCAGCAAGTCCAATGGGTGGTCCTTGCCTACCTTCTCGCCATCACCACCCTGATCGTCAGCATCGGGCGGCTTGGCGACATTGCGGGACGTCGGCGGCTCCTGCTCGCCGGGATTGCCCTTTTCACGGCAGCCTCGATCGCCTGCGGGATTGCTCCGACGCTGGGCATCCTGATCGCTGCAAGAGCCGCACAAGGTCTCGGGGCCGCCGCCATGATGGCGCTCGCCATGGCTTTTGTCGCTGACATATTTCCAAAGACACGCACCGGCACGGCCATGGGATTGCTTGAAACCATGTCGGCAATCGGCACCGCACTCGGCCCTTCCCTGGGCGGCCTTCTGATTGCCGGCGCCGGCTGGCGGACGATCTTCCTGATCAACGTGCCGCTGGGCCTGCTGGCGCTCCTCCTTGCCTTTCGTTACCTGCCTGCCGATCTTCGCCGCGAAAGACCGGACCAAAGACCCGGCTTCGACGTCTCGGGCACGCTGCTGCTTGCCCTGGTGCTTGCAGCCTATGCGCTGGCCATGACGATCGGCCGCGGCAGTCCTGGTCCAGCCAACGCCGCCCTGCTGCTGTTGGCTGCCGTCGGAGCCGGCCTGTTTGTTCTTGTCGAAGCGAAAGCGGCGTCGCCCCTGATCCGGCTATCGATGTTGCGCAATCCGGCCTTGAGCACGGGATTGATAACCAGCGCGCTTGTCTCGGCGGTGATGATGTCGACGCTGGTGGTCGGGCCGTTTTATCTTTCGCGTTCGCTCGGCCTCGACGCGGCTTTCGTCGGGCTCCTCATGTCGATCGGCCCGATCGTTTCCACATTCTGCGGCGTACCGGTCGGCCGGCTCGTCGATCGCCTGGGCGCGGGGACTGCGGTTACCATCGGTCTCATGGGAATGCTGGCCGGCTCGCTTGCCCTCACCCTGCTTCCCGGAACGTTCGGCATTGGCGGTTACGTCGCTGCCATCGCGGTGCTGACCCCCGGCTACCAGCTGTTCCAGGCATCCAACAACACCGCGGTCATGGTGGACGTCGGTGCGCAGCAGCGCGGCGTCGTTTCCGGCCTGCTCAATCTGTCGCGCAATCTCGGCCTCATCACCGGCGCCTCGCTGATGGGCGCGGTCTTCGCAATGGCCTCGGGAACGGGCGATGTCGCGACGGCAGCTCCGCAAGCCGTGGCCGCCGGCATGTCGTTCACCTTCGCGATTGCCGTGGGGATGATCGCCGTCACACTCGCCGTCGCCGCCATCCACCAGGTTGTTCCGGCCGTCCGCAAGCTGTTGACCCGCTCTTCCAGGGAGCCTTGAAGTTCATAGTTCGCGAAGCCATCGACGCCCGGGCGAACCCTTTCTTAACCCTGCTGTGGCAACACTTTCGGCCATTGTTCCCGTCGTCGTTACGAGTATTGCGTGCCCATCATGGCGGTTATCGAAACAGCGGAAAGATTGCTTCCGCCTGGTCTGAGGACCCGGCTGGCACCGCTGACCCGCAAGCTCGAATCGATCCTGACCGACGACGACGAGACAGCCCGCGCCCAGCGTCGTGCGCTGACCGCCTTCGTGATCCGGGTTGCAAGTGCTGCCATCGCCTTCGTGTCGCAGATCGTGCTCGCCCGCCTGATGGGCGAGTTCGAATACGGCATATTCGCCTTCGTCTGGGTTCTGGTCGTGCTTGCCGGCAATCTTTCCTGCCTCGGCTTCCACACCTCCGTCATCCGCTTCCTGCACCAGCACAAGGCGCGCGACGAGGTGGCGACGGTGCGCGGGCTCAATCTCGCCGTCCGCCTGGTGGCGCTCATTTCGGCAAGCACGGTTGCAGGCCTCGGCTTCCTGTTCCTGCATGTCTATGGCCACACGGTCGAAGCCTACTATCTCGTGCCGGTGTCGCTCGCCTTCTTCACCCTGCCGATGATCGCGCTCGGTGACGTGCTCGACGGCACCGCGCGTTCGAACGGCTGGACGGTGACGGCGCTGAGCCCCACCTACCTGATCCGCCCGACCCTGATCCTCGCCTTCATGCTGGCCGCCCTCTGGTTCGGCGCGCCGCATACCGCCGTAACCGCCATGGAGGCGGCCCTTGCCGCCACCTATGTTACGACGCTTTCGCAGCTCCTGCGCCTGACGCTGCGCCTGCGCCGGCTCTACGGACCGGGCCCGGTGCAGTTCGAGATCGGCGCCTGGTTCCGTTATTCGCTGCCGCTCTTCCTCGTCGACGGCATCGGCTTCCTGCTGACCAATGCGGATGTCGTCGTCGTCGGCCTCTATCTACCGCCGGACCAGGTCGGCATCTATTACGCCGCCGCAAAGACGATCGTGCTGGTGCAGTTCGTCTACTTCTCGATCAAGGCGGCCGCCGGCCCCCGCTTCTCCGCCATCATGGCGGAGAACGACATGCCGGCGCTGGCAGCCTTTGCCGGACAGACCGCGCGCTGGAGTTTCTGGCCGTCACTTGCCGTCGGGCTCATGGCGCTGGCATCCGGCGAACTGCTTCTGTCGCTGTTCGGCAGCGCGTTCACGGCCGGTTACTGGCTGATGGCGATCCTGTTTTGCGGCATCCTTGCCAAATCCATGGTCGGCCCCGGCGAGGTCCTGCTCAGCATGGCCGGCCGCCAGAAACTGTGCGTCCTGCTCTACGCCGTGACGCTGTCGGCGAGCATCGGCCTCAATATCGTGCTGATCCCCCGCTTCGGCCTCACGGGTGCCGCGATGGCGACGGCATCCGCGATGATGATCGAGGCGATCCTATTGCATATCGCAGTCCGCCGCACGCTCGGCATCGTCCTTTTCGCGTTTGCCGATCCGACGCCCTCTGCTCCTTCAAAGGCTTCCTGACCATGGCGTTACCTCCGTTCAGCAGCGAGTTCGAGGGGAATGGCGGCGGTCGTGCGAGCATGATCCAGGCATTCCGCGCCGAACGGCCAGATGCCGATACGCATCTCCAGGTCGGTCGGCCGGGCCGCGAACTCTGCCTCTATCCCGCCGCCTTCGGTTACGACCTGCAGGAAGAACTCGAGTTCCTCTCCAACCGCGCGCTCGAGCCGAACATCTTCTTTTCGGCCCGGCTGCTCGCCCCCGCCATGCCGCGGGTCGAGGACAAGCTGGTCCGCCTGGCGCTGATCCGCGACGAGACGGGTGCGCGCAGCCGCATGCGGCTGCTGATGCCGTTCACGATCGAAAAGCCGGGCTTTTCCGTTGGCGCCTCGATCATACGCGCCTGGGCCAATCCCTTCGGCCCGATTGGCACGCCGCTCGTCGATGCGGAAGATTCAGCCGAGACGATCGACAATCTTTTCGACGCGCTCAGCATGCGCGAAGCCCGCCTCCCCTCCGTGCTGGTCATGCCGGACGTGCGGCTTTCCGGCCCGTTCGCGCAGCTCGCCAAGGCCGTCGCGATCGGCCGCAACCTGCCGGTCACCGTCACCGATCCCCAACAGCGGCCGATGCTGGAAAGCCTGCTCGACGGCGAGGCCTATCTGAAACACTCGATCTCGTCGCACCACTACCGCGAAATGCGCCGCCTCTGGCGCAAGCTCGACAACAAGGGCTCGCTCAGCTATTCGGTCGCCCGCCAGCCGGAAGAGATCCGCCTGCGGATGGAGGAATTCCTGGCCCTCGAAGCCAAGGGCTGGAAGGGCCGCAAACGCTCGGCCCTGATCAACGACCGCTACCGCGCCGCCTTCGCCCGCGAGGCGATCACCAACCTGGCGGAAGTCGATGCGGTCCGCATCCACACCATCGATTTCGACGGCCGCGCGATCGCCTCGCTCATCGTCTTCATCATGGCCGGCGAGGCCTATACGTGGAAGACCGCCTACGACGAGAGCTTTTCCCAGTTCTCGCCCGGCAAGCTCTTGATGGTGAAGCTGACCGAATGGCATCTCGAAGACGCCAACATCACGCGCACCGACAGTTGCGCGGTTCCCGATCACCCGATCATGAGCCGTTTCTGGGAAGAGCGCGAGGAGATGGGCACGCTGGTGATCGGCCTGCGCCAGAACGGCGACCGCGACGTGCGCCAGGTGGCAGCACAGCTCCACCTCTACCGCAACACCCGCAACATGGCCCGCATGCTTCGGGAAAAGATCATGTCGCTCGCCGGCCGTTCGGAATAACTACTCTGCAGCCGCCTTGTCCCGCAGCAGCCGGCGGATGACCTTGCCGCTGGTCGTCAGCGGAATATCATCGACGAAGGCCACCTCGCGCGGATATTCGTGCATGGAGAGCCGCGTCTTCACCCAGTCACTGACTTCCGCAGCCAACTCATCGCTGGGAAGATAGCCTGGTGCCAGAGCGATATAGGCCTTGACGATCTCGGTGCGGATCGGGTCCGGCTTGCCGACCACGGCCGCCAGCCGCACCGCCGGATGGCCGGTCAGACAATCCTCGATCTCGCTCGGCCCGATGCGGTAACCGGACGAAGTGATGACGTCGTCATCCCGGCCGACGAACTCCACATAACCATCGCGGTCCTTCCGGCCGAGATCGCCGGTGATCAGCCAGTCGCCGACGAATTTTGCTTCCGTCGCAGCCTCGTCGTTCCAGTAACCGAGAAACATCACCGGATCCGGACGGCGGATGGCGATCTGCCCCATCTTGCCGACCGGAAGCTCGATGCCCTTGCCGTCGACCACCGCCACATGATGGCCCGGCACCGCCCGCCCGATCGCCCCGCCGCGCGACACGCCGAGATTGGCGGCCGAGGACAGCACGAAATTGCACTCGGTCTGGCCGTAGAACTCGTTGACCGTCAGCCCCAGCGCCGCCTTCGCCCAGTCATAGGTCTCGCGGCCGAGCGCCTCGCCCGCCGAGGCGATCGTCCGCAGCTTGAGATCGTATTTTTCGAGCGGCTTTTCGACCGATTTCAGGAGCCGGAGCGCCGTCGGCGGAATGAAGGCGTTGCGCACATCCATCTCGCTCATGATCCGGAAGGCCATGTCCGCATCGAACTTCTGGGCCGGCGAGGAGACGACCGGAATGCCGAGCATCAGCGCCGGCAGCAGCACGTTGAGCAGGCCGCCCGCCCAGGCCCAGTCCGACGGCGTCCAGATCCTGTCGCCTTCCTGAGGCGCGAATTCATGCGCCAGCTGGAAACCCGGAATATGCCCCGCCAGCACCCGATGGCCGTGCAACGCCGCCTTCGGCGGGCCGGTCGTGCCGGAGGTGAAGATCATCAGAGCCGGATCGTCAGGAACGCTGTCGACGACCTCGAACACGGGAGGATGGGCGGCAATCAGCGCATCGAGCCCCAGAAGGCCCTCGCCGGCCGGCGTATCTCCGGTGACGATGACATGCCGCAACTCCGGCAGCTTTTCGCGTAAGCCCGCAAGCCGTGACAGGCCGAAGGGGTTGGTGACAATAGCCGTCGCACCGGATGCCTTCAGCCGGTATTCGAGCGCCTCGGCCCCGAAGAGAAGCGCCAGCGGCAGGGCGATGCCACCCATCTTGTAGATCGCCACATGGGCGATCACCGTCTCGAAACTCTGCGGCAGCAGCAAAGCCACCCGATCGCCGGGCTTGAGACCCAGCGCGACGAAAGCATTCGCCAGCGAGGCGGACCGCTGCGACAGCGCGCCATAGGTCAGCGCCCGATGGTCGCCATCCGGGCTGAAATGCTGGAGACAGATGCGCTCCGGAAATTCTTTCGCCCAGGCATCGCTGACCACCTCTCCCATGTTGAATCGCTCTGGGATCTCCCAGGCGAAATCGCCAAAAAGGTCTTCATAGGAGGTACGGGCAGGCAGTTTCATGGGCAGCGCTTCTATTTTTGCTGCACCAGCTAACATCCGCGATGCCGAAAATACAAGGGGGACACGGGAGGGGACCTGATATGGAGAAACCCATCCCCTGCGAATGGGGATGGGTTTCGAATACCAAGCAGATCAGCGTGAGGCGCTCATCCGCAGCATGCGGCAGAGCGATTCCAATGCCGCATCGCCGCCGCCAGTGGTGATGTCTGCGCAGCGAGTGAGCAGCCGACGCTGCTCGGTTTCGGACATCGCCTGGAAGGCCTCGAACTGCGGGGCGGTGAGCCCGCCTGCACCCGGAGCACCCGCGGCGCCGGCACCGCCCAATGGGGCTGCGCCGATCCCCGTGCCTCCGAGGCCGAGCAAAGCGGGACCGGAAGCCGCACCGGGACTGCCGCCGCCGATCGATGCCGTCGTCCCGGCATCGACGCCATCACCGCTACCGAGCGCAAGGCCGGCATTGACGCCATTTCTGCCTCCGAGAGAAACGGCCGCATCCCCATCGAGCCCACCCCTTCCGCCGACATTCGCATCGGCATTCAAACCATCACGCCCGCCCGCCGTCACATCCGCATCCGCCACGCCCCTGCTGCCACCGATACCGACATCGGCGCTGACACCGCCGGTTCCGCCGACGGAGACTTCGGCACCGATCCCGTCGCTCGTATTCACATCGGCACTAACGCCATTCTCGCCGCCGACAGACAGGCCCTGCGCAAGGATCTGCCCGGCAAAAGGCAGGGCGAAACATCCGGACAGCAACAGCACACGCAATGATTTCCGCATGATAATCTTCTCCTTCCGAAACCCGGCACCATTGCCGGACCTCCGAGAACCGAATGTCCAGGCGACATACATGTTTCAGGAGATGCTAAACAACGGCGATATGCCGTTAAGGAAAGGGAAAAATCCACATCCCACTGCCTTGATCCGGAACAACCGCGCAGGCACGGAGCAGGCGGGATTGCAGCCTCACTTCACCCTTGCATGCCGGTGCGACGCCGTGATAGAGCGCTTACCGCTACCCGAGTGCCCCGTTGGCGGAATTGGTAGACGCGCCTGACTCAAAATCAGGTTCCGAGAGGAGTGCTGGTTCGATTCCGGCACGGGGCACCAAAAACCACTAGGATATTCAAATACCTACTGTGTTTTCAATAGGTTAAAATTCCATCTGCTACTGGTGCGGCCCCTAACGAATTTCCCCAGGAATGGTCTTAGGGGGCGGATGCCCCATAACAACTTTCCCCGGCCGATTCGCGGCTTAAACCGCAGAACCCTCTAAATCCGAAAGCCAACTGGTCCAGAACCCCAATCGGGTTCCGTAAGGTCGGGAACCGGTCCGATGTTTCGGCCGACAAACTGCACGGCTGGAAAGCCGTTCTCGAAAAGATACCGCCTAGCATTTTCATCGCCTTTCAACGCCTTCCGGACCTGCTTGTCCGGAGCGCCGGTGAAGAAGCCCAATTCCAGGTCACGCCCTTCAAGACCGAGATAGATCATCGATCTGACGACAAGATCATAAGCCATGCGATAGACGTTCAACGGGGCGGTTAAAATCTGGCTTTCTTCCGTCAACCCGTTTTGGGCCATGCTGGCAAAGCTCTTTTGAACGCTGTTGGTGTGCTTGATCTCAAACCGGACGAAGTCTGTGTTCCGCTTCAGCGTCTGGCCGATTGGACGGTCGAAGGCCAGCACTCCAAATTCAGGATCACTGAATACGAGCGCAATTCTGAACGTGCTGACTTCGTTATCGCCGATCTCATTGTCGACTTGTGTGACGTAAGCGCCTTCAAAATATAGGTCCTCATTCTGGTCGACGACCAGCGCCGCTTGGCGACCAAGATGAATGTAGATGGTTTTATCGCCCGGCAGCACCAGGTTACGGAGACTAAAGGCCGAGACATCGTTTTTTGCTAACTTCGGTATCAAGGCCGATACGTCGAAGATCGAGCACTCGTCGCTGTGCAGAACAGGCTCCGCGATCTTTTCCAAAATTTTGGCGCGAGCCTTCATGTCCGCGACTTGGTCCTCGGTCGCGCCCGACTGTTCCGAAGCGGCCATCCATTTCGCTATAACTTCACGTTGGCGGTCCAACCTGGGATCGGTAACGGCAATGTTCTTCTCGATGGCTGCTTTCGCTTGAGTTGAGCGTTCGAGCCCAGCGGCTTGGATAAACTGAGTTCGAGCGGGGTGGGGTAAGTAATCCATGGACGTCCTTTCGGTTGACCTAGGATTTGGCGCAGCTATGCATGTTACAAGCTCCGTTATAGGCCCTCCATCAGCGGGAAATGTCGGCCTTTAAATCACCAAGGCGGATGGTCGGCAGAAAGTCATCGCAGCCTTGTGGAAAGTTCGAAAAACCGTTTAGCGAATGCTCAAGCCAGCGGCCGATCCGCTGTTAATCATTTAACAAATTACTAAGGTTGGAGCGTGGACGGAAATCAACCACTGCGGTAGGAAGGTGCGGGGAATCAACTGTTGCGAAATCTAATATGGCTGCTCGTTTTGACGCATTGAATCGGCTGTGGACCACCGTGAGAGAGTCCAACCATGACTTTCGTGCGTCAACGGATATTTTTCCGATCCTCGACACTGAAAAAGTCAGTCGCAACCTTGAACTTAATGAGCGCGGGGAGGCCAACGGCACCAATAACAGGCCGGTCAAGTCGGCCCGCGCGCTTGATGAAGTCGAGCAGCAGATAGTCGCCAAGGTCGAGGAGGAGAAGAAGGGGTCCTATCAGCTTCTTGAAGATCAGTTTGCCACCTTTTCTGACCGGCTTCGTAATCTGGACTTCGAGGGACAGTTCGGCTTGATCCGGCAAGCGAATTTTACGAGCCTCTCCGACTTCAAGGCCGAAGTGACGGTGGGCCAGGATGAACTTCATGGTCTGCGGCGAGATTTAAAGGTCGCTGAGGAGGAGCTTGAGAATTTCAAAGAAAAGCACGGATTGAGAAGAGCCGCCAAGGTAAGCAACGGGGCTCATATGGCCTTCAAAGTCAGCCTACTGATTTTCTTGCTCTTGATCGAGACCATATTAAACGGAAATTTCCTGGCGAAGGGCAGTCAGCAAGGTATCCTTGGTGGCGTGACGGACGCTTTCAGCTTCGCTCTTCTGAATATCGGTTCTGCACTGTTTCTCGCCTTCTTTTGCGTCAGATTCCTGGTGCATCGAAACTGGTTTTTGAAGCTCCTAGGGTTTATCGGCCTCCTTATCTACATCGGGATGACTGTTAGCATCAATCTGGCGCTTGCCCACTTCCGGGAACTGTCTGAGACCGCGTTCGCCGACGCAGGACGCGAGGTCATCCGGAGGATGCTTTCGACGCCCCTTGGCTTGGCGGACCTGAGTTCTTGGACACTGTTCGGCATCGGCATCATGTTCTCTCTGATCGCCTTCGTCGATGGGTGCCTGCTGGTCGATCCATATCCCGGTTTTGGGTCAACTCAAAAACGCGTCAAACTGGCACGCGACGAATATATCGGCCGAAAAGAAGACCTAATCGGTACTCTGAAGGATATCCGAGACGACCATAACGACAAGGTCGAAGCCATCATCCGGGACCTGAGCCAGCGGCGCTCAGAACATAATGCGATCCTCTCCCACCGGACAAGAAGTTCCAGTCTCTTCGTTGAGCATCAGAACCAGCTGGAGCGGGGCGCAAATGCGCTTCTGACGATATATCGGGAAGCAAATCGCAAGACCCGCTCCGATCCCGAGCCGAAATATTTTTCCACCGCTTATAAGCTGGACCGGCTCACACCGACGCAAACCTCTCCAGATGAATGGAACGACCGAGAATTGGCAGACCGAATCAACACAGCCCAAACAGAACTGTCTGAGCAAATGCGGAAAATCAGCGAGGAATTCGAGGCGGCGGTGACCCGATATCATCAACTAGACAACCTTTTCCCGGGGGCGTGAGTTGGCCAGACGCAGAAGCCGGAAGTCGGGAAACTCCGTGGGGCTGATCATCGGCACCACTGTCCTAGCATTGCTTTCGATTGGCATTGTCGGTGGGTATGCCGTCTTGAGGATGCGGGCAGGAGAGCAAGAGCCGCTCGACAAGGCGACTCTTTGCCCGCTTTCAGGTCCACGCGCGATCACCGCCATACTTCTCGACGTGACCGACCCCATAGCTGACGCGACAGCGACCGACCTTCGTAACGAATTTCAGGCAATCGTTGATCAAGTTCCAACAGGTGGGCTTGTTCAAGTCTATTTGCTGACGGAGAAGGAAGGCGAATTGGCGGTCAGCTTTTCAGGCTGTAATCCAGGAAGTGGTAAAGACGTTGATGAGTGGACGAATAACCCTCGACTAGCACAAGACCGTTGGGAGCGAGGTTTCCAAAAGCCACTTGAAGAGCTGTCGAAGCGCCTTCGTGATGGGAAAGCGGGACAGCAGTCACCCATTATGGCAGGTATCCAGAAGATCAATCTCGAAGCATTCGGCCTTCCTAAGTACCAGTCTCTTCCAAGAACGCTCGTCGTAGCCTCCGATATGGTGGAGCACACAGCGGCGTTTTCGATCTATCGCACGGGCGCGTCGTATCCAAAATACGAGCAAAGCGGCGCGCAAGCGAAATTCCGGACACCACTGAACGGTATCAACGTAAGGGTCCTTGAATTTCAGCGCCCGGGCCTTCGGTTCAGCGATCAAGAACTTGGCAATTTCTGGAATTCTTGGGTCTCGAATAATTCTGGCACTCTCGGCAGCTTTAAGCGCCTGCAAGGGATTCTGTGATGGCCAAAGAAAGAAACTTTGGAAAGTTGGTGGCCCACCACGGCCCGATGTTGTTGTTCGCAATTCTGACCCTGACCGGCATTGTCTTCATCTGGACGGCGAAGCTCTGGGAGTTGCATATCGGCCTGGTGACCGCTGTGCCCATCTCCATCATGCTGGCCTATCTGCTGATTTCCCTGATCGCGAACGGTATGCGCCTGCATAATGAGCAGGCTGGAGACAACCTCTATTACATGGGATTCCTCTTCACCCTGTCGAGTTTGGGAGTGTCACTCTACCGGTTTGTTGGTGATGCCTCCATCGACGAAATCGTTCGGAACTTCGGCATCGCCGTTACCTCAACCATCTGCGGCATTGCGTTCCGCATTCTGTTCAACCAGATGCGACGAGACCCCATAGATATTGAACGCAGCGTGCGGCACGAACTGGCTGAGATGACGCGTCGGGTTCGAACTGAACTCGACTCCTCAGCACGCGAGTTTTCCAGTTACCGCCGAAGCAGCAGCCAGATGTTGTTGGAGGGCTTCGAGGAGATCGCCCGCCAGGCCGAACAGACGGGGGCCGCAGTCCAGAAAGCCATCGAAATCCTGTCGACGGAATCCATTAAACCAATTCGGGAGGCATCCGAAAAACTCGCGACGTTGAGCCAGCAGAATTTAGCTTTGTTCGAGGAACGGTCTTCGAAGCTCAATAGCGTCGCGGAGGAAGCGACCGCGAAGGTCAACGCCGCGACAATGCAGATGTCGCAATTGGTGGAAGGCCTGGGTAAAGCCATTGAAGGTATGTCCGGCAAAATTGACGGGATGCAGTCCCCAGATGAAGTCCTGCGCTTTCAGTTGCAGCCTGCCGTCGATGCTATTCACGATGTGGCAAAACTCCAGGCGAAACAGAGCGAAGACACCGCTGCGCTGTTGAAACAGCAAGTTGAGAAAACGGCGGAAGCCCTCTCGCCACTTAACGACCTGCCGAAGCGTCTGGCAGAGGCTATCGAGCCGTTGAAGGCGCTGGCCCAGCTATCTTTGAGGCCGTCTCCTGTGGCTCCTTCCGCCGAGCGCACCGCGTCTGAACCCGCATGGCCGGAAAGATTTGCTGAGCTGCCGATTTCGACACGCGATGCAATCCGTGTAACAACGATGGATATCCCACAACCGACGCTATTCGCTTCGGACCGCATTGATCTTCCGCCTGAGATCAAGACCGGGGACGGGCCGCTACAAGCCGAAATACGTGTCTCGCCGACCATTATAACCGGAGCAAGGAACGGCGAGGATGAAGCGAGACCTCCAATTTCTGGCCACCCGCTGGCCGCAACCGATGATGGGTTGACCAAGAAGTCATGGTTTAAGAGATGGCAGTGATCTCCGAACCTGCTGCGAAATCGGAGCACAAGGGCTACAACCGTGGTCTCATTCTCGGTCTGACGATGGCCGAGTCGATGCTGCTTTTGGTGTTCTGCCTGCTACTGGTTGCTGCCGCCATCATCAATTCTGAACGGAAGAAGGTGGCCGAGGCCGTTCAGGAGTTGGTGAACGTGCGGCCACTGCAGGAAGAAAACCGACGTTTGAAGGAGCAACTGGACGATTTACAGCGGAGCGTCGATCTTTTGGCGGGCACGTCCGCCGAAGCGGAAGAGCTTCAGAAGGAATGGCGTGAACTGGTGCAGGCCCGTGACACGCTCCGCTCCTATCAGGAACTGGGCTTGACGCCGAAAGCCATTGCCGAACTGCGGCGGGTAGCCGAGGCGTTGAAAAGAGCTGGGATCGCGACAGTCGATATAGCCGCGCTAGAACAGCGCCTCCAACAGTTGATCAGCGCCGAAACAGAACAGAAAAGCTCGAAACCCCACGAGTGGCCTCCAATCATAAATCTCAGCGAGGCAGGTGGCTACTTCTTTCGATCAGGCAGCGCCGAGCTAACCAAAGCGTTTGCTGACAAGCTCCGGGGCTCCATTGCCAGCGAGATCGCCCAAAGTCTAGACCGCTACCAAGTGGATATTATTGAGGTCATCGGCCACACCGACGAGCAGCCGATTTCACGGACTGGCTCCAATCTGGACCAGTCGATCATCGATGTGGTTGATGGTAGGAAACCGATCACTGCTATTATCCCTGCGGACAATGCAGGATTGGGACTTGCACGCGCGATTGCGGTGGCGAACGTCTTGCGCGCTGATAGGTCGTTGAAAGACGCTGCGATCCTGCCAATGTCCGGCGGACAGCTTGTTATGCCGGGGGATGTACTCACCACGGGCCAGGCGGGCAACGTCGAATCCCGTCGGCGGATTGAAATTCGCATCAGACGTAGAGCCGAGCCAATGACACCTTAGGTCAGCGGCCCCAATAGGGAGCGCGCCACCCTGCCGCGACGGCCTCCGCCTCAGTACAAAACCAACGCTCGCCTTTTTGCAGCGACACTTTTGTCCTGTCGTACCATGGCGACCAAGGTGCGTGGTAGATGTAACCGCCTCCGGAAACGTTGCCCTTGATCGGACACCCATTTGGAGCTTCTTGCTGCGACACGGCCCATTTTGCTTCGCGGAAATCCCATGGTGTTTCGGTAGGAGCTTGCCAGACACCAACGCGGTTCTGATGAGCGACATCTTCCAGCTTCGCGTAGTCCAACGAATATTTTCGAAACGCCCAAGCCATACCGGCCGAAATCATAGCCGCATTGATGTCGGCACCATTAACCGTGCAGACGCCAATAGTCCGGCCATAGCCATCGCTGCCCCGCGAATCACATTGCACCGCTTTATCCAGCACCAGGTCTTCCATCGACCTGATTGCCGCCTTTCCACATGGCCATGACTTGCCTAAGGGCAGAGTGCATTGCTGTCCGGCTTCCGGGGCGTCGATTCCATGAAGCCGAAAAGTCTCGCCATTCAACTCAATCGTATCGCCGTCGACCACCCGTACATTCCGGGCGGCTATAGATGTCTCGGCAATGGTCCCCAACATGAGAGCCGCAGCTATCAGAAATTTGCGCATTTTGTGATCGTGTCCCCAACGAAAGGCCGTTCACGCCCTCAACAAACATTAACTGAGGCAACCCAGTCCGGCAGTCGTTTTTCGGACTTCAGATTGTTAAGCTCTAGTCTCTGCACGGAGATGAGCGATAACAACAAGCCGTATCGTAAACGAGGCTTACTTCCCGCTCGGAGGCTTGGGAGGGGGTGGTGAGCTGGGTTTGCCACCATTAGGATTCGGCCGGTTGGCGGACTGCAGAGTTGGGGCTCTAGGAGCCGGGCTGTGCGTCGGGGTTCCTCTTTGTTCCAATTGTGGGGGACGGGGGACCTGAGGCCTGTCCTGAGACATCTTTGCTGCCTTCCATGTTTCGGTATGCATGCAACGAAAGAAAAATCACGCCAAAGAAGAATAGCGTCAGCGCAACGAAGTTCAAAACGACGGTGGTCGTCCGAAAGACATTTCCCCAAGAATATTCGGTTCCGGTTTCTACTGCCTTTGTAATTTTTCGTATTTCAACTTCTGCATCCTGGGCACCTGACCAGTATGAAGAAATGTTCGCTGTGATTGAAAGGCCGAACGCCAGCCAGCTCAATAGCAGAAATTGCGAAAAGGTGGCGGCACCACCACTTAGCTTGTCTGCGTTGACGATAGACAATCCGAGCGCACCACCGCTCACGCCAAGGATGGCCTTGTCGAAGGTCGTGTACTGATCGTTGCGCAGTTCAAGAGTGCTCTTCCAATGTTCGAGAAGGCGAGCGTCATCTCGCGCTGCTTCGGGCTCCTGCTGATCAGTATCCATTGGTTGCCTCGAAGAAGGACGGGAGGCTGAAGCTATACGAACCCGACTGATTCCCCAACGTGTCAAAGCGGCACCGAGCCAGAACGGCAAGCTGCGTCACACTTACTTCGATCCGCTGCCGGAAACCGGGCCACCACGCGTCAGAAAAGCTCGCGCTTCGTCTGTTATCTGCAACCGCGAAATCCGGACAAGGAATTCTTCAGAACCGTCTTTCACAGTGAGCGTGCCCGTTCGGCGCAAGGCTTCAAAGAAGCGCCTTAGATCGCCCTCCTCGGGGATGAGGAATGCGCCGTCCGATATATTATCTTCATGGGCTCCCGCTAGGGAGTGATCGTCTTCAGACATATCTATTCCTGTAAAATCTTCCGGCGCGCTCGGAAGTATATTCGAATATACAGATTAATCGATGCTTAACCATAATGGTGGAGCGTGCGCGCATTGCAAACTGAGCGTACTTTTATGACGATAGGATATTTACTGGACACATGCGTTTTGAGCGAAACAAGTAGGGCCAGACCTCATCCACACGTGATCCGGTTCATTGAAACGGCATCTAATCTCTTTATTCCCGCAGCCGCGATCATGGAGTTCCAGCAAGGGATCGCTCAGCTGTGCTCACGTGATCCGCTCAAAGCGGTTCGACTAGCTAACTGGTATCAGAAGCTGATCTCCTCCGGCATGCCGATCCTGGATACTGGAAAAGAGATCGCTGAGGTGTGGGGCGTCCTCGCTGCCGATCCTAGATTGCGCAATCTCCTAATTTCACATCCTGGGGCAAAACGCCTGCGGCACGGGCAAGACCTCCATATTGCGGCGACGGCGCTCGTCAATGGATTACCGATAGCAACTCTCAATATCAAAGATTTCCTTTTGATCAACAGCTGCTATCCGCTTCCAGGAATCTACAATCCCCAAGATAACAGGTGGCACAGCAAATTTACGGCACCAGCGGCTTTTGCCTGATGGTTTTCCTGCCAGGGCACTGACCAGTTTAAGATGTCCTGTTGTTGGCGTGCAGGCGACTTTCCCTGCGTGTGAGGAGATCGGGTTTCGCCACCATCTCGGCGACCTGGTCAGCGGTCACTTTGCCTCGGGATTCCAGTTCATCAGCAATACGCTCGACGAGTTGTCGGTTCTCCCAGATAAGCTGCTTTGCTCGTCCGAATTCGCATTGGAGCACGCCATCGACCCATGCCGTGATCGTCGCGTCAGTGTTGCGAAGCTTTTCGAGGTCGGCGTCTTTCTTCGCAAGGCTGTGTCGAAGACGATTGCCCATTCCCAAGCCTGTCTGCAGCAGCGTTGCGATCCTTGTTGCCTGTGCAAGATCGGATCGTTCGCCTGCCCCGGAACCATCGCTGATGGCTCCGAGGAAGACCTCCTCAGCCGCCATCCCTGCGAGCAGGACTGCGATCTGGTTCCTGTAGGTCTGGGCGGTACGGTGTGCTACATTTGGAAGCTCGTAATAAGCTCCCCCGCCAGGTACGGTCTCCGCATCGTTGCGAGTGTGGTCGATGATCATGGCACCATGAAATTTGCCATGATCAAGAACAACCACTGCCGCCGCGTGCCCAGCTTCATGGACGGCGAGCGCCCGCCGGAGCTTACCCGTGATCGGGACAAGTTCCGGCAATACCTCGACAACATCATCCATGGTCACGTGACGTCTCGCCCGTCGTGCAACTCGTTTTGCGTCGCGTGCGACCTTTGCAAGATCGGCCCCGGAAAAGCCGCTGGTCGCGGCCGCTAGCCTTGAATGATGCTTGCTTGGAAGTTCTTGGCCAAGCTGCTGTTGAAGGATGGCGATCCTGTCCGTGGCGGTCGGCAATGGAATGGCAACATGTCGATCCAATCGTCCCGGCCGCAGGATGGCGGGGTCAATTCGACTGAGGTCGTTCGTCGCGCCGATCATGACGACACCTTCGCGCCCGTCGAGCCCGTCCAAATGTTCAAGGAAGGCATTCACGACCTGGACCGAATAGTCTTTGTGATCGTGGGTGAATGAGTTTCGGTCGCCGAAGCTGTCCAATTCGTCTACGAACAGGATGCTCGGCGCACTGTCTTTTGCCTTGGCAAAGTCTGTTCGCATGGCCTTGAGCAGGTCTCCGAGGTGTCCGTTCGCTTGCCAACGAGCCAGCGAGGCCGCGATAATCGGAATACCGCATTGTCGGGCGAGCGCGGCTGTAAATTGCGTTTTGCCGACACCTGGCGGACCCGAGAGGACGATACCTGTATCGACCTCTGACCAATCGATAGTGCCTCGCTGCCAGTCTTTTAGGTCTTGCGCAAGTTCGAGGCCCCAGGTCTTTGCAGCTCCATAACCGTACATCGCCTCTAGGAGCGGCAATTCACTTTTATGCTTCGATCCGCTGCTACTGAGTTCAGATGCCTTCGCCAAACGAGCCAAGGCTCCCTTGATGGGGCGGCCGCGACGCAGTGCTGCCCATACATGATCCAGCGGATATTTCATGGCGGCTTCCGCTTCAGTAGCAGTAGCATCGATCTGATACGCAATGCGGCAGCCGATCCGAAAATCCATCACCGAGATCGGCGCAAGATCGACTTCGACATCGATGGACAATGACACCTGGAGCGGAAGGTCAACAGCCTGTTCCTTAAAGATAAGAAGTCGGCTTTTCTTATGGTCCGCTTCCAGTCGTTTGACGATTGCCCTCGGCTTGTCGGCGGCGGTGATCATCACATACGCCATATCATCCCGATTAGCAGACAATCGCAGCATGAGGCTTGCCGCACACGTATCATAGTCTTCCGCACATCGGTCCGACGGCACATTCAGAAGTACGATGCAATCGTAGCCGCCGATGAAATCAGGGGCCTTTCGGAGCGCTCGCCTGAGCGTACAATACAGAGCGACATCGTTTGGGGTTTTGAGCGAAGGCATCTTTTTAGACACAATTATCCTCCTGGCGGCGGAGCCGCGAACGCTGAACAGGTAATGTGGGATCAACCGCGATAGCGGCGTACTATGGTCTCAGGGGCAATCAAGGCGTCATCCAAATCGATGGCGACAATACGGGCCAGAACCAGACTCGCTAGACCGGGTATCGGAGGCACGTTTCGAAATACGGAAAGGCATTCAGCCACCGTGAGAGTGCCGTGTTCCTCTAGAGCCGCCAACAATCGAACTCGATCATCGAGCGCAACTTCGTAACGCGCGTACCGCAAAAGGTCTTTCGCATTCCGAAGCCGTACGTCAGGCAGATCGGGCCGAGCTAGAATCTGAATTTCGAAACCAGCCAGGTGAGCGGCCTCAATCAACCAAGTTGGAGCGCCCTCGCACCTATTGTCGGCTTGAATCAGGGTTCGGCAGCTCTCACGCTCCACGAGCAAATCAGGAAAATATACTTCGCCGCCATACCGGAGTGCCTCGCTGAGGCATGACCACGAGGTCACGTCATCGTCGACGTCCAGAAGGCATGCGATGTCGCGTGCCAACTGATTGCGGAATGCAGCTGGGCCAGAGCACCGGACCGTCTGTTGAGGATAAAAAATTTTTGTCGGAATTGATGACGAGCCCTGGGGGCTGACAGGCTGAATTTCCATCGGACCACTCGAATACGCTGAACTCACTGCCTCCAGTGGAGACGCGGGATCAGATCGATATTCGTATGGTGCGGGCCGTGTTCATCATGGATGGAACATTTAGTGAACAAATTTTTGGTCGTCAAGTGGGGAGTGCGGACATTTTATGCTCGGCAGGTGGTTGGAATAGGCTGTGCTTCAGCATGCGTTTTACAGCCTGCTCGAAATCCAGAGCGCTACGAGGTGCTGTAGGTTCTTTGCCCCGACCCTCCCCTTAAGCCGCTCGATCCGATGCTCAATCGTCCGAGGCGACAGGTCCAGCCTGAGCGCGATCTCCTTCTGCGCAGCGCCTTCTGTGAGCAGTTGGAGGATACTGAGATCAATGTCGTCCACTTTGAACCCTGTAACCTCAGGGAGCAGGAGGTCGATCTTCGAGAAGAGGATGCACCATTCGCTTCTTCCGGTTGCGGACTTTTGAGGAAGGAGCAGCCTGTCATGGAAAATCCTGCAACCTTGGAAGACTGTGCGTCCCCTGGAAAGCAATGGTCGCTTTTGGGCCAGTACCTCGGTCAACGCGGGCATCACGATATCGTGGAGGTAATCTTGATCTGAGAAGTTCCGGAGATTGAACGGCTGTTGCAACGGGAAATCCAGAATTCCCGTTGCAACGCTGTAGCGCCGGATAAATTCGACTGAGAAACTGCTTGGTTCCTGAGCCTTGCAGCCGATGAGTGCCAGAATTGCGTTCGGCTGCGTTGGGCGAAGAACGGCTTCGTAGATGTCGGTAGCTTTGGCTCCCTCGCTGCTTTTGATCCAGGCGTCCATCAAGTCGTGCACGCAGGCTGAAAAGGATTTCACCCCTCGCACGAAACAACTCCTGCAGGGCAACACGACAAATCTTGGCTGTCGGTGAAGGACAAAACGAACCAATTTTGTCATCGAACCAGAATTGATGTCGTACCTTGCGTAGGTCCCTGAGAACCTTGGACGCATACCTTTATTGCACGTCGGCAAACGTGGTCGGACAAAATTGGTTGGTTTTGTCAATCGCGCCGATTCCAAGGAAATCTCGGAAAGATCATGAGAATAGGTTACGCGAGGGTATCGACCACAGAGCAAAATCTGGATTTGCAGTTGAACGCTTTGGTTGCGGCCGGTTGTGACGTCATTTTTGAAGACGAAGGATTTTCGGGCGCGATCACAAATCGGCCTGGCCTAACAAAGGCATTGCGACGGCTTAAACGAGGTGACACGCTCATCGTGTGGCGACTGGATCGTCTCGGGCGGTCACTGATTCACCTGGTGAAAACAGTAACGCGGCTGCAAAATCGGGGAGTAGAATTTCTCTCGCTGACGGAATCCATAGATACTGGTAACCCCGCAGGTGCTTTCGTTTTTCATATCTTTGCCGCGTTGGCGGAGTTTGAACGACGCCTCATATCGGAACGCTCGGCAGCCGGGATCGCCGCCGCCAAAGCCAAAGGTCGTCTGCTTGGCCGTCGACCGTCGCTCACGCAAGAGCAGATTGCCGACGTCTGCCACGCCCGTTTCCAGGAAAATCTATCGCTGGAGGTCATCGCCAGCCGATATCGTGTCCATCCAAGAACGGTTCGAAGGCATCTACGGAAGCACGTCACTGAAACAGTCGTAGAAGGGCGTTCGGACTTTCATTCGCAATGCTGAGAGCCTGCACCGATAGGTTCTGGCGCGTTTGCAGAGCCTTCAACCGCGTGGATGCCTCGTTCAGGTCCGCGTCGACAAGGCGTCCGATGCCACTGTCCAGGCTGTCCCTGAGCTTGGACGCGAATTTTTCCTGCATCTCGATCCGCTTCGAGAGGGCTCCATATTTCGCCGTGACCGAAACGGCGTTTTGAAGTTTATCGTCCACGAATGAGATCAGAACATCGAGAGCAAATTCCACCGGTGCCTGCGTGCCGACGAACTGCGCTGAATACTCATCAAGCTTCGTTATGTCGAGGCTCGCAACCGTAACGTCCGGATTGAAGCCATGGCTCGCGGTCGTACTTGTTGTATCAATCTTGCCTGAGGCATCAACCGCCTTGACGAAAAAGCCGTTGAGGCGAGTGAAATAGTCGGTGCCGTCGGAATAGAGGTCGTCACTCACTCGTTCCCAGCTCGACTGGTAATCCAGAAAGGCTACAGGCCTGGGAACGTTGAAGACGTCATCGGGGATGTAGATCATCTCGTATTTGATCGGACTATCCGCAATGCCGTAGCCGGTCTGCACGCCGATCAGGGGAGCGCCCGGCTCATAACGAGCTGGAGCAAACACAACGTCTTTGGTTGTTCGCTTGATGTCGATGGTTTGGACCGACGCATTCCCGGCGCTATCGCGCGTGAAGGATGCGACCAGTTTCTTATCGCCCTCCAATAACGGGAAGGGATTGGGGTTGTCTGGCCCGGCATAAACGAAGCCGTTGACGTTCGGATGGCCGATAAGCCAGTTCTCGCCAGCAAATGACGAAGAATTCGAGATCGACAGCAGTTGGTCCTGAAGCTGTTTAATTTCGCCTTGGACCTTGGACCGGTCCACTCCTGGTTCCGCTGCGGCAACTAGCCTGTTCTTGATCTCCGCGATCACTTTTGTGGTCGCCTCCATACCGGCATAGGCCGTGTCGACCATGGCGGCTCCCAACCCGAGCGCATCCTGAACGGCAGAAAGCGCGCTGTTATCCGAGCGCATCGTCATTGCAATCGACCAATAGGCCGCATTGTCCGACGCGGTTTTCACTCGCAGGCCCGTAGTGACCTGCTGCTGTGTCTCAGACAGGGATTGCCCTATCGACCGGAGGGTATGAAGGGCGGCAATCGCGGACGTATTTGTGAGAATGCTGACCATGGCAAACCAATAAAATTAATAAAGATCGGTTCGTCATGAGCCTCGCCGCAGCATCGTGCTGCTGTGCGACTATCGCCAGCGAAGGTTAACCGACGTACGAAAACGGGAGGGGGAAACTACCCTTTAGCCACATGGAATGTGCGAGTTAATTCGAACCCGGCGACGATCAGCGTCGGGCAACAAATCTCGACGATTGGTCAGCCAGTAAAGCGCCTTTTAGGACTTTGCGTGGATATTCTGATCGCGTCGTCATTCTGGGTGGAAGCATGGATGTAAAATCATCACAGGTAACCGGGAACGCTGCCACGCACTATGCGGCATGGCAGTTGTCTCGCAGGGGTTGGAACGTCATGTTGACGTCTAGAAACGCTAAAGGCAGTGACCTTTTCTGCGCGAATGACAGCGAAACAATCCGCTTCGGCGTGCAAAGCAAAGGGCTGACGAAACGAGACCCCGTAGGTCTCGGGAGCAATCTTGCGAACCTCAGATCAGATTGGTGGATCATCACAATCAAGGCCAAGACGGAAGCGCCCGTCTGCTTCATCATGACCTTGGAGGAAGTGAAGGCGCATTGTAGTCACAGCGATCCAGCCAAGAGCAGAACAGGAACGGCTTCGATTTGGTTGCAGCCAACTGCGTATGACCGGCCCGAGTTCCGCGAAGCCTGGCATAGGTTTGCGCCCACGGGCCAACCAGCTGTCATCGAGGCTCAAACTAGTTAAAGGTGAAAGCGGCCATGCGGTTTTTGCTTCTCTCCGACATTCACAAAAATCTTGTTGTGATCGCGTTGAAACCTCAGTTCATTAAAGATTTAGACGTTTGGCTTAAGTGTCCCTGCATTCCTATGGGCTAAAAGAATGCACACTATAAAAAAATTCACCTATCCGATGTTCATGGGTATCTGCTCGATTCTGGCGACTTTCGCCGACATTCTCCAGAACCAGAACATTTTCGCAGCCATCCTTGTCACCCTAGCCGCATTGGGAGTGCTGGCAGTCATCGTGCCGTCGGCATGGGTTACGACAAAGCTGGCAGAAACATTCGGCGTCGATCCATCCATTAAGTCCGCTCTGAAACCATTCGGATTTTCCTGCCTCATCCTGGGGATGATGATCTACGCTTTCTCCGCAATGTCCACCGAGGCATCGCCGCAAGGTGGCGCATTGATTTCTGCGTTCCCCGAGCTGAAACAGTTGCAGGTATCGCTGGGTAAGGTTGCGGAAGACGTTGGGGAGCTGAAGCAGCAAACAGTCGCTATAGAGAGGAATACTGAAAAGCTGGTTGCGTCTTCCGTTGATTGGATCAGCGTCAACGCTAGTCCAATGTCGTATGCCCGATTCACGAACGATGGCGTAGGCCATCATTTCCCGAGAGGCTTCATCGTCGAATTGAGCAACGAGAGTGGCCAGGCATATGAGGAAATTGCGGTTGTGGTCAGCGACGGTTCCAGCAAGATTCTATCGGAGAAGTTGCCGATATTGCTGCAAAATGGATTCAAGCGCTATAGCCATGAGCGTGGAAACGAGGTCTACGAAAAGATCGCGGTCTGCGTAACCGGAAAGAGAAAGGGTCGTGACGAGTGGGTCATCGAAACCCGAGTTTATCAGCTCGCTCAGCGTCGTTTGCAGGACCATCCGGATTACGACATAATCGAAGCCAGAGAGCATACGGCATCAGGAGAAAAGCCTAGCTGTTCGACCTGACAGAAGGCCAGCAAGCCAAACAGGCCAGCCCCGCGAAGATGAGCGGTGCTTGGCTGCCGGGTAGGTCACGAAACAGGAGCTGTGGCGGAAGAACTCGTTCTTCGGCCCTCTGGATATGTCGAAGTTCCAGATCGCCGCCATTGGCGGAAAACCTGTCCCAAGTTTCCTACGACTGTAACGGCCCCGGACGATTGCAAATGATGGTAATCACGGATTTCTGGTTTAGTTTCTCTTCCCGTGATCATGCCGAGGCTTTGCCTTCAACGCTGACAGAATCTGTTTGATGATGAAAAGGGTTTCGCCTGGGCTGGTGCCCCGGCGACATTCTTCGTTGGCTCGGCGCAGCGCGACTAGCAAATCGGCCTGCTTCATCTCTGGCAACCCTGGGAATGAGCGTTCAAACATCTATATCCACTTGGTGGACTGACCACAACCATGGCGACATCTCGGCCGCGTACACAATTTTTTGATATCGCCAACAGCTCCTCTCTTCGCCTTCCGGCAAAGAACAAGCGAGCGGCGGAAAGTGCCCCGGGGTGCGTTGACCGACTGCCAAGCCCTACTGGTGCTGTTCGGCAACACACTGAAGATGATTGAGCGGCGGTATCTGTGCATTTACTGACACCAGGGCCGAAATTTCGCGGGACAGCTCCTTTACTTCAGTGGAATCCTGCATCCAAGCTGACCGTCGGTTCGCGACCTGCGAATGAACGGCGATTGGGATGGAGTTGTCCAGTGAAACTGAAATATGCTTTGGTCGATGGGAAGCGTGCAGAAGCTCACCCGAAGCTTCGCGGCGCTTGCCCAAACTGCGAGAGGGAGGTCGTTGCAAAGTGCGGCCAGCAACGGATATGGCACTGGGCTCACCTTGGAAAGCTGGAGTGCGATCATTGGTGGGAGCCGGAGACCGAATGGCATCGTTCCTGGAAGTCCCTGTTTCCACAGGAGTGGCAAGAGATCGTTCATATCGCCGCCGACGGTGAGCGACATATCGCTGACGTCAAAACCGGCGCAGAACTCGTTGTAGAGTTCCAGCATTCGCCGATCACTCCCGAGGAACGGCGTTCTCGCGAAAATTTCTACAAACCTATGATCTGGGTGGTAGATGGCGTGCGGTTCAAGCGCGATTCGGATGCATTTCGTCGGGCACTAAAAGACTCCCTAGTTGTGAATAACAATCCCCTGCTCCTGAAACCGGCCGCTGGGAATAACGCCCTTTTTCGTCGATGGGCACCTATTCAATCTCACGTATTTGTTGACTTTGGTGACGAGGGCTTCGAGATCAGGGGCTTTCCTATTCCTCAACCAGTCCTGTGGCGATTCTACCTTCAGGAAGGCACGGACAACGTGTTAATTGCGGCGGTTACGCGCGAGAGCTTCTTGAACCATTGTTTAAATGGCGGAGAGTTGCAGCATCTGACTCTGGTTATTTACGAACAACCGAGAGGACGTACTCGGCCACTCCACCAGCTGTATGGCAGGAGGCGGCGGTTCTGAGAGTTTTAGCATTCGCCAAGGTCGCGATAGCTCTGGGAGGGAACGAGCGGCTGGCCGAACGCCATAACCGCCATACGAGAGAGAATAGTCACAGGCTGGCCATCTCTATAATCAGGGCGAATTCTGGCTAGGTTCGCCGCCTCTTCATCATCTTCAGGAAACTGGGTGTAAGCGCCGTCACCAAACCAAGCACTGCGCTTGTAAACCCGACAAGGCCGTTGACGAGTCCCAGTGCCTCGGCTGCGGTTTTTCTGGGCTCGGGCGGGGGCATGAAACCGACCTTTATCAATAACAGACATGTCGCGAAATAAAGCGGGATCGCAAAACCAAAGACGGTCACCAAAAACAGTGCGATGCGCTGGAGTGCAAATGTAGTGACAAACGTTGGCTTCCATCGCAGCAAGGTCGCGATAACGACGATGGCGCTGATGCTCAACACGATATCGATCAGCGCTTGACCATAAACATTCAACAGAGCGTCGTGGGACCAAAAGTTGACCCCGGAGACCGAACCCAAAAGGATGAAAACCACCAACGCAGTGATCGACTCCGACTTAGCGGAAATGCCAGGGTCGATGATTATAGCAGCGCAGACAAAAGCAGCAGCGAGCGCCAGGGGGAGAAGCAGAAGGCTTCCCCAGTTGCCGGTGTTTACATTTTGGGTCGTTATCGAGACGGTAGGGGTTGCCTTATCCAGAAGAGACCAAACCAAGCTGCTTCCTATTCCCGCCACATTGAGCATGAGCCACAGTGTCAGCAACCCTGCGAAAATGGCAAGAATGACGCGACCGATACTCATGTAGCCTACTCCCGGTTGATCTAAGGTAGCTTCGTTTAAGGTGCCCTTACCGGCTCATCTTCCAGATTCGAACATGCAGTATCTCGGCACCCAACAGCTTGCTTGCGCGCTCAGTTCTCGAAAAAATCGAAAAGGTCTTGGGATGTTACTTCTTGCCATTGGGCGAAGCAGTCATTGCGGGTTTCAACCGAACTGCGGCTTGCTGCCATCTTATTGGCGTTTCTCCAGAAGACGCAACATCCTCGGTCAGCAGGGCGGCGCGGATTGACGTTGGCAACGGCGTGCGCAATACGACAGCAGCTTTCCAAGCCATATTTGCGGTTAACGACCGGCGTTCGTCAACAGACACGGCTTAACGCTTCCGGGTCGTTGATGTCATCGACTAGCGCCGTCAGCGCCTCCAGCCTTTCCATGGCTCCTTGCTGATCTCGCATTGAAAGGCAAGCCTGCTGCTGTTTTCTTAGGATGCTCCCATCCCGGGCCATTCGTCGCCCACACCTTTCGAAACCCCTAGAAAATCCCGGATGTACGTTTGAAGACAGAGCCTAGGACCACCTATAACAGCTTCAAAAAAGGCGTTTGAAAAATTTCACAACAGGGCTGTTCTGAATGAGCTGTGGAACCGTCGGCGGCGGCACCCCTAGAGGTCCGAGTACAGACGAAACACCTGGAGGTAACAATAGGCCTGATGCGAGATTCGATATGTTCAAGCCACCAAGTCCAAAGTCGATTACCGGCTCGCCGCAGGATTTGCTACCTATCTCTTTAGCGATCTTATCTTTTATAACCTTCTCAGTCTCAGAACGCACCTCTCCAGGTGGAGCGACGTCAGAGTAGGTAATGTTCAGTTTGAATCCTACTCTCAAACCTTCCGACGCCGCCGCAGCCAGCACTGGTGTAGTCACTACCGATGCAGCTCGCCATCTTGGTTCAAGCACAAGCTGCTTGTCATCATTCCCAAGCAGCAAAGATGCCCCGTCTGCGCCTCTCCCAGAAACCCAGTGTGGCACGTCCGAGACTAGCACTTGTTTCGGAACAACTTGCCCACCAACACTACCGTAAATTGTAACATTTAGGCCTGTGAGGCTCACCGGAGTTGGTGACGATCCTGCAATAACGAGGCCAAAGCTGAAGCGTTCACAGTCAAAATCTGGCTCTATCAACAACACACTGTGTCCGTCGACGTTCACGATCCTAGGGGCGAGCCAGCCCTCTATTTGTGTGCCACCCCCGCCAAGGGCTACGATTCGCTCTCCTACCCCACCTCCAGCTATAAGGTTCGCGTGCACGTGGGCTGTCACAGTCACATCCCCCGTAACCTTCGCGGCAACTTTCAGCCCTTTTTCTCCCGCCCACTGCCCTAAGACATCACTCACTACCGCCCTTCCGCGAACTGGGTTGTCACCGGTTAACTCAGCATAAGCCGAGGCGAAGGAGCTGCCGCCACCTGCTTCCTTGAGTTTTCCCTTGAACCTCAACGTCGACAGTGTGGCCGTCCGGTTCGGGTCAGGTAGTTTTCCGACGTCCGAAATCAGTCGTTCGAAAACGCGGCCCGAAAGCCATACCGACAGGTCCTGATCTGTCGGAGCTTGAATACCCGCCAAGCGCTCCCGAAGTCTTGCGGTCTCAGCGGACATCGCACTTTGGTCAGGCAGCCTCCCAACTGGTTCAATCGTCAATGGAGCATCTTTGTCTTCGAGATGAGCCAAGAGCCATAAACCGTCCTTCAAGAACACCGGGTTCAGGAATGTCAGCTTCTGCTTGATGAAGGTTTTTGGCAGAGCTATCTTAAGTTCGACATTATGAGCGGCATCTGGCGGGTCCCTGACCTCGATCTTATGTTCCTTCTCAAGACCGAGTTCAAACTCAAGATCAACGGGTAGCGGAATCCGTACAGGAACCTTCTCCGCTAGATAAATCATTGCCCCCGACGAAAGCATCTCAGCGGCAAAACCTCGCATTTGGATGTTAAGGCCGTACCAGCTGATATCGGGCTTCAGGCTGAGGAGGTGTATTGCAAAGACTGCTTCATGATTTCCGTTTTGTTCTTCAACCCCCTTGAAGGAAAGTGTCGACCGCCCGGTGAACCGTGCGGCCAGACCCCGCCTCTTAGATTCTGCTGTGAGCGTTATTTCGCCCTCGGCAAATCCTGGCTCAAAAGCCAGCGTCAGCGTCTGAAAAGTAAGGACGATATCGTCTGATGCTTCAGAGGCCCCGTATGATACCTTCGCGCCCTGAAGCGAGTTCAAAACCTTGCTTATTCCGTACTCGGAGACAAAGACTCCTGCAGACCACCCTTCCGGAATTGGTTTCGCGCGAGAGATAGCTTCCGAACTTGCCAGAGACGCCCATTCAAGGTCTGCACGCTCCCTCCTGAACTCGCTCTGCTGCCAAGTAAGATAGTAAACCCCAACAGCCACAAGCGTAGCGGCGCAGAAAAGGCCAACGACAAGAACGCTTCCCCACCTCATTTCAGACCCTCCTGAACGACAATCATCGTCATGTCCTAAAAGACGACGCTCGGAAGCGGCATCTCTGTTCACGCTTCGAAATGGGCTAGGGCGCTGTCATTTTGAAAATTGTCACTGGGTCTACATGGCCCTCATCGAGCCTTACCGTACAGGAGCCCTTGCCATCGATTACTTTTACGTGGATAGCTCCCAAGCCAAATGCGGTAAAACGCGTTGTGCCCTGGAAGGAAAGCTTCTCACCCCTCGGCTCACCAAAAGCTTTGACACCCATTCCGACCTGACACTTCCTGTCACTTGGGCAATGCACGGTCCAGTCGCCTTTACCGCCAACATAATCCGTGAACCATGTCCAACTTTCTGTGACTGTCTTTGAAATTTCGTCGCTCATACTGGCCTCTGGGCTGCAAACACCCGCAACGGTTCCGGCCGCTGGAAGAGCGGCAGCGACCCAAGCTCTTAGCCTCTAGCGGAGTCAACGTCTCCATAGTTGACGCGGCGATAGAAGAGCCCCCGAGCCAATCAATGTTGCCACCGAAACCCTCACCCACTGTGGGAGGCAAGATCAACCAGAGTATTCAAAACCATTAGATTTAGATCATGCTCTGGCACATACAGTTCAGCTTTGAAATTATTACACGCTTTCCGCCAAAGGACAATTACACCTTATGTATATAGTGGCCGCTGTTCACCGTCTCCTTGGCGTCTTCCCAACCAACGATACCAGCGCCTTCTCCAACCGCACCAGCGACCGATCCTGATCGTCGAGAAACAACACTTCCACCGTAACCGGTGTTCTGCCCCCACGTGGATAATTCCTCACCACTTGAGTGTACGTAAAGGTGCTCTGCCCAGCACTCTATGCTGCCCTTGTAGACGCTCGGCTTCCGGCTCATAGATCATGCCACGCGATATCGTGGAGAACATAACGCCATGGCTGATCCGGCCTTGAAGAACGTGTCCAGCAATCGGCCCCAAGCATTTTTTGGCGGAGCTGCCATCGGCACTCTCGGGGGGCTGATCGGTCTTGGCGGCGCTGAATTCCGGCTGCCTCTGCTGATCGGCCCGTTCGGCTTCGCCGCGTTGGAAGCCGTGGTCCTCAACAAGGCCATGAGCCTTGTCGTCGTCGCTTTCGCTCTGCCATTTCGAGCGGCGACCGTGCCCTTTGATCAGATCGTGGCGCACTGGCCGATCATCGTCAACCTTCTGGCCGGGAGCCTGGCTGGTGCCTGGCTCGGCGCGGGCTGGGCAACCCGACTGAAGTCCGAGACGCTCTACAAGGTGATTGCGGTTCTGCTGCTCATGATTGCGGTCGTGCTGGTGTTCGGTCACGACATCGCAGCAGGTTCGGCCCTTGTCACCGGGACTGCGCAGATCGTAGCAGGCGTGGTCGCGGGTTTGGTCATTGGCGTTATCGCATCCTTGCTCGGTGTCGCTGGTGGCGAACTCCTGATACCGACCCTCATTCTTCTGTTCGGAGCGGATATCAAGCTTGCTGGAAGTCTCTCTCTGTCGGTGAGCCTGCCGACCATGATAGTTGGCTTTACCCGCTACAGCCGCGACAAGAGTTTTGCGGTTATCAGGGGCAACCGGATGTTTTTGCTCGTCATGGCCGCCGGGTCAATCCTTGGCGCATTCATCGGCGGACAGCTCCTGGGGATTGTCCCGAGTGCCGTGCTGCTGCCAGGTCTCGCCTTGATCCTCGTGATCTCCGCGATCAAGGTGTGGCGGCACGCGTGACTACGAGCGTCCTGCCTGCGACCGTATGATCTTAAATGGAAGCTGGCGTCATTGGCCGCGTGGTAGACGCGATGTAGAGGGATGACGAGGGAATGTTCCACCGAACGTCCAAAAGTTGAACCTCCCAATGTTTTTTAATGTCCTTTTGTGCGACTAGATACGCAACCCTATGTTGTCCCATGATTCGGGAGAGAGTGTGAGCGACTATTGGAAAGGAAAAACTGGTGCCGCCGGTAACCTTCGTCTTCTGACGCGAGAGGGGAAATGGCTTGCGTGGGAAGATCAGGAGTCCGACCCGAGCGATCCCAGCAGCAAGCGAATCCCAGGGGCCAAGAGCCGCGTCAATGAGATGCTTACCCAGGCCGTCCACGCCACTAATGTTTTGACCCTCCTTGGTTCAGGCGCTTCGTTCAGCGCAAAAAACGCTGGTCCAACCGAAGCGCCTGGAATGGGAGACTTGTGGCATGCCGCCAGAGAAAAGGTTTGCGAAAACGAACTAATTGACCATTCGAATTTCGACAACGTCGTATTGGATGCCGTCGGAAGTTTGCCGCCAGAGGAAAACGGCAAACAGCGAGCCGGTGACATCGAAAATCTCCTCAGCCTTTGTAAGATGAAGCTTGAACTGATGGAGGTACGTGCAAAAGACAAGGAAAAGAGCGATCCTGATGGCCCGATAAGGAAATTAAAAACTTTTATCGAGCAAGCAGAAGGCGCGATACTTGCGAAGGTCGATTTTGTCGATCAAGCGACTGATCTCCCCGCTCACAGGGGGCTGATCCAGAAATTCGCAAAACGTGCCGTAGACAAGCCACGCGTTAAAGTATTCACGACAAACTACGATCTCTGCGTTGAAGAGGCCGCATCTCGCCTGGGCGTCGTGCTCATAGATGGTTTTTCCCATAGCGCCGAACAGCGTTTCAACCGTGACTATTTCCAGCACGATCTGGTCAGAAGACAGACTTCGGGAACCAAGGCGGACTACATCGACGGTGTTTTCCACCTGTACAAGCTTCACGGTTCCATAGATTTGGCGGCGTCGTTCTGATGGCGTGGTCATTCGATCCAGGGCGGGCGATCCCGCGCTGAAGCCGGTCCTGATCTATCCAAGGTCGACGAAATATCAGGAAGCATTCGAAATCCCTTATCTCGACATGTTCGCGGCTTTTCAAGCGGCCCTGCGCGAGCCGGATACCGCTCTCTTGATCGCTGGCTTCGGGTTCGCCGACGATCATATTAGTGCGCCGATATGGTCAGCGTTGGAATCAAACCTCAGCCTCCGCCTCATTTTAGTCGATCCGTCCTTCATCCCGCCGGTGAAGCTGGATGCGTATCCCGCGCCCGATCACCTCCTCGACGTCGGCCTGCCGATCAAGAAATATCAGAACCGAATGGCTCGCTTGGTCGCAGAAGGTGATCCACGTGTGACCTTACTCAACGGTAGGTTCGAAGACCTTGTTGATGCCATTCCCGCCATCACCGGGGAATCAGACCGGCAGCGGCTACAAATGCGATTGGATCAGATCAGGGACGTTACTGAATGACCGATCCTATCATCGCGCTCATCGATCCTGACAAGCGTGTCGGTACCGTCACCAGGGTGAGCGCATCGTCGATTGAGCTGACCGCACCCAAAGCGCTGGCTGCAAGCGGTCAGCGCGGCCTGGCTAAGGGAGCAACCGGCGACTTCGTGTTCATTGATTGCGATCACGAGACAATTCTTGGCCGTATAACGGACGTGTTAGTTCCAGAGCGGCAGCGACCCGCATTGGAACGCCAAATGGAAATTGACGCAAATGCCGAGCCTCAAGGCCGTGCACAGCTTCTTGCGACCGTCAACAAGTCTACCCATAAGGTGACGCGTGGGATCAATGTTAAGCCACGCGTCGGCGATGGGGTCTATCTCGCTGATGGTGGGGCGCTTGCGACTGCCATTCGAGAAGCTCTGCAAGGCGAAATCGAGCCGGGAAAGACCGAACGCCTACTCGTGAACCTTGGCAGGCTCTCCGGCATCGCCGACGCGTCGATTGCGATGCCGCCGGAAAAGCTGTTTGGGCGGCACTGTGGAATTTTCGGAGCGACAGGAGGCGGCAAGAGCTGGACGCTTTCGAAGCTCTTAAACGAAATCGTTCGGCTGCGCGGAAAATGCATCCTATTTGATCCCACAGGAGAGTTTGCTGGAAAGGTATCCGGAGCGAAGGAGTTCTCGTTCTCAAAGGCAAATGACGACCAGCCCCTTGCCAGGTTCCCTTACCGACAATTGTCCGAAATCGATCTCTATGCCCTCCTTACTCCATCAGTGCAGATGCAAGGACCGAACCTCCGCAGCGCGATCAAAAGTCTTAGGTTGGCGACAGCGCTGCGCAAGGAGCCTTTACGATATGCGGTCAAAGCCATGGAAGACGGTAGTGAGCGCTTTGCAGTTGGGAAACGAGGTTTTGTCGAGGTCCGTCAAAGCGGTGTCGTTCGAAAAGCTGGAAACAGCCGCCACGCTCTTTCGCTAGCCCTGATTGAGTTGTCGACGGAACTGGATTCGCATTTTTGCGACTTCGACGTCCACTTGCTATCCGACCAGATCAAAGAAGAATGTGTGAAGCAGCACACGAACGACACGATGGGTTCCTATGGCACTCACGACGACTTCGCACTGGGAACCTGCAATTCCCTAAACGTGCGCATCGAAAATTATCTGTCATCGCCAGAGATGAGGTGCCTTTTCTCTGACGATGGCGTCGATATTTGTAAAGAAATAGAAGAGTTTATTGCCGACCCGATACAGCACGCGCTCGTGTTATCATTCGAGCATGTCAGTTTCAAATACAACACGCGTGAGCTGCTGCTAAATACGCTCGGGCGTTATCTACTCGGCCTCGCTCGACAGAATGTCTTCCAAACGTGTCCGCTGGTTTGTTTTCTGGACGAAGCCCACCAGTTTATCGGCCGATCTATCGGAGACGACACCAACCATGTCATGTTGGACGCTTTCGGCCTTATTGCTAAGGAAGGCCGAAAGTACGGGCTTACAACAACGATTGCCACCCAGCGCCCTAGAGATGTCCCCTCGGATGTGTTGAGCCAACTCGGTACGTTATTCGTCCATCGCCTGACAAATGACCGGGACCGCGAGACAATCGAACGCGCTTGCGGCGACCTAGATCGTGACGCGGCGGCCTTCATTCCCTCTCTCGCCCAAGGCGAGGCGATCATCGTTGGTCCGGAGCTACCGGCTCCGCTTCCGGTGCTCATCGACCGGCCAGAAAAAGGCCAACAACCGGGTTCACATGGGCCGAGGTATCAGGCGTTCTGGGGCAAATCGTAGCGCCAAAGTACCCACGCATTTACGTGCCGTTGCCATAACCGGACTCAGTATCCGGCTCTGGCGTCTCGGGCACCCACTCAAGGCCTAACGTCTTCATAAGGTCATCCTGCGAGATGAAAGACCCGGCGTGCTTCAAAAACTCCGTAATCTCCCAGCCACTCATGCCGTTCAGAATATAGTCGTTGAGACCGGGTGAGATCGCGAATGAAAGCCGCGCAACGGCATCTGGCAACCACCCGCTAAGAGCATCCTTAACGGCGGCTTCGGCTGCTGGATTATTGAAGAGTGTTGGGTCGTAATTGAGCTTACCCATCAGAATTGTCTCGAAAAGATTGCGCCTGCCTCTAAGAGAGGAGACTCGCATGCAATGATCAATGATGGGCCGCCGTTCCTGAGGGGACAATTTTCCGATGCGTTCAACTATGGCTTCCGAATATCTCTCGGCAAGATCAAAATTTCTAACAAGCAGTGACAAAACAGCTGTTGGAAGCGGCTTCTTGATCAAGCGCTGGCAAACCTCTTCTGAACCAGCATCCATGAAGAAGAATCGGTGCCCGAACCAGCCCATATTGTGTTCGATTAACTCCGTTTTGCGCGGTTCGTCGCCTGTGTAATATGCGTACTGGAACAATCGCCTTTTCAAATCGAACTCAACCGAAATGAGCGTGGCGTACTCGATCATGCGATAGAAAAAGTCGCTCCCCGGTGACGTTTCCTGCTCTATGTGTATAATGTCCCCGTCCTGCGTGAAGCCGACAAGATCAGATGAAAATTTCTTGTGACGCGGAAAGAAGGTCTGCTTCTTCCAGTCTATTGCTGTGATGTTTCTCTCGGTCAGTGCGCTAACCGTAGCAGCTTCTTCAAGAAGCGGATGTGTTGCCTCTTCGAAATTTCGTTGCACGAGGGTTGTATTTTTTATTGGCATGCTAGGGCTCCCTTTTTGGGTCCTTTAACAGACGAAGGTTTCCTCATTCTTTCTTCGCCGTGTTCGGCAGAGAGATGCCGTAGCTTTGCGTTTCTTGTCGCCCTTCAGCACGGCTCACTCTAATCAGTTTCTGATCGGCACTCTAGGATCAGCGTAGCTGAGAAGGCGTGTGGAGGAAGCGTATAAGATACTGCGCTGCAGGATGTCGCCACGCACTGATACAGATTGGTGTGCACGGGGTCTAACGACACGGAGCCTTCTTCGTGTGATACTGGACGGTCCCGTCCCCTATCCTCCAGAAGCAACTGGGATGAGAGCGTTTCCATCTCGGAAAATCTCGACCAAGTGAACATTCTTCAGCCCCTCCCAATATCGCGGGTTTATATGCTCGAAGACGATCATCTGGAACTCTTTGCCCATTCCATTTGCCGTAGTGATGAACTGGTCCAAAAGCTCCAGGGCCAACTTCACCTTTCCGACATCGCTCTGGTCGACATCTTTCTCGTCATCCTCACCCCAGTACGGTCTGGAGAACTGATCGATAATCAGGAACGGGGCAACGTGAATGCGGTCGTTCCGCATTATCAATTCATGCAGGCCCAGGAACAGGAACAGGTGAAGGAACATGTGATTGGAACTGCTACCGACGTTCTCGGTAGAAGTTGTTTTGGGCTTGCGCAGATGAAGCTTCTTTTCCGAATAGTTGAACGCGGAACGATAATCGCCATAATTTCCGAGCGCTGCCTTCGTCAAAGAGATGTAATCCTGGATCGCCTCATCAAGGGCCCTGGTAAAAAGCTCTTTCCGGTCTTCGACAGGTGATACAGCAAGGTCTTCGATCTGAGCTTCTAGGCTTGCGATCAACTCGCTGTTGTCTGGAGCTTTGTCTGACTCTGGTTCGCTATACAGCTCAAGCTTGGCCTTCGTTTCTCCGATGAAGATGTACTTATCTTTGTCGCTCTCGAAGCTTTCCATCTCGGCAGGCAGGGCTTGAAGGTCCTTTTCCAGCTTCCCGCGCTGAGATTCCAACTCTTTGATAATTTCGGCGATATTGCCGTCAAGCGGCGTCTTTCGAGCAGTGGCATCCTTGATCTCCTGTAGACCCTTGGAAAGGTTTCTAAGGATGTCGTCGAAAACCGATGTTCGAACCGTCTCCTCAAAGTTCCTCATCAGATGCTCAACAGGCTGAAGGCTGTCCGCTGTTTCCTTGAGGGTCGCCTTGTGGTTCCCATATTCCGAAACGAACCTGCGGAGCCCCCTGATCTTCCGAGAAACTCGGTATATCTCCGAGGAAATCTCTTCATATTTCGCCGATACATGCAGGTCAGGGCCACTCTCCCTCTCGGTCACCATTCGCGTCAACACGGTGACTGAAGCATCAGCGTCTGTATCCTCGGCAACGAGCCCGTACCCTTTAGCCCGAGCGACGGTTTCGGCCAGTTGAGCATTAAACTGCTCGCGCATTTCCTCCGTTTTAGCCGAAAGTTTTTGCTGCCGGGCAAGGCTACGCTCCAACTCTGCGCGCTTTTCTCGCTTCAGGATGTTCTCGACTGTGTCGATCCCCACAGCAATATCGAATATGCGTGGGAGCGCCTCTTGGTAGCGAGCCTGGTTCTGCTTGTCGAAAAACTGGTCGCTATGCGTGATGATGTCTTGTGAAATTGTGTTGAAGAGCAAGAAATATCGGAGCGACACCCGAGAATTGGCCTGCAGAGTCCTCCCGCCAAAGGGAATTCTGACGTCCTGATCGATACCGAAATCAGCGCTCAACAGCTTCTTCAAGACGCTCTCGCTGATATTCGGGCTTGGCGCGGTGTCTGGCACTTCTCCCGTTGAAGAGAAGTAGTAATCGGGTGATGGGGTCGTCCCCACTGGCGCGCGTCTCGCCAGCATATAGATTTTTTCATTCAAATGAATGCGCAGCCCGTACCAGCCAACATTTTCGTTGATTATGCTCTCTGAAATCCGATGCTTGCTCGCGAACATGCAGTAATCGACGATGTCCAAAATCGCCGTCTTCCCGGTGTGGCTGTCGCCGGTAATCACATTCACTTTGTTCGGCAGAAACGAAACCGACCGTCTTTTTCCGGTCTTCAGCCAAAGTTGGAGGCTTTCTATATAAAATTTCATAGCTCGATCCTCGCATTGAGGTAGAAAACTTCAGCATTACCCGAGACCAGGGCAGCTATGTTGGCTGACGCACGCTGCACGCGCTCGGCGCGTTTGCCCATGGACGCATCGAAGGGTAAGGCAGACGCGATCACCGCCCCGTGATCTTTCAGTTGAACTACGCCAATTTCGTACAAAAATTGGAGAGCATTCACTGTCGGAGTCAGCGACGCCATGTATCGTTCATTGAAATTGTAGAAATATTCGATGTTATCGATTAGATACTGTTCAAAGCTTACAAAGCGAAACCTGCCGTGGCCAAGTTTATTTACCATTTCGCGATGCGCAACAACTGGCAGGATCAACGCGATTTTGGGAAGCGATAGAAATTCTGCCTCTTTCAACACCGAAGAGATAGCAAACGCGTTGATCCCGAGGTTATTGTAGTATGAGCTGAACTTCACTTGTAGCGATCTTTCCAGTTACTCAGCCAGCCGATCACCGGGCGATCAGAGAGATCGTAGAATCCGCCGTTGCTCATGGATAACGGAAGCTCCTGTGAAGCGAGCGTGAGCTTTCTCAGGCGTAAGTCTCCGAGGATCGCACGGGCGGATGCACCCTCGTCAACAGCGGCCACTTGACCCGAATAAATCTGGAGGAACTTGCCTTCCCACATAACGCCAGCCTCCTCCTCCAAATCGTCGATATCGGATTGAGTGATATCTCCGTCTTGGATTAGGCGTTCCAGGTTATCGCGAAAGTGCAGACGCCTAGTGGTGAACTTGGTATGAAACTCAATGTTATCCGACGCGATGTCTTCGATATCCACCAGTTGCCTGATGAACGTCTGCTCGGACAGATTGTCCGGCAGAACAGGCGGAAATTCCCTGAAAAGCAGAGCACCGCTCCTCGCCTTGTCGAAATGGCGTCGGTACTTCTGGTTGAACTCGTCAAAGCTGATTGTGATCTTGTTCCCCGCCTTGACGGTGGCGAAGGAATTTTGCCGCACCTCGGAGTCGACGGCGTTAAAGACATCGTCGATCCGTGACTGGTGTATCTGCTTTTCGGCGATGGACGCCTTGCATAGATTGATGATTTCGTCCTGACCCAGAGCGAACGACAACTGCTGAAAGAACATCTCTGACACAGCGGGATCGAGCGTGAGCACGTCGTCGATGTAGCCCTGGATGATCGCATCTTTGCTTGTAGCCTTGATCAACGTGATATCGGCGACGAGCGCAGCGTGAGTTTTGGTTCCCGACTTAAATGCATCGATTGACACCAGGAGGGCGTTCTTGTCGTTGTCGGACTTGTTCGAAGCTAACAGGAAGCCGGTCTTCTTAATAAACGCAACCTGAGAGGCCCCTGAAGTACGCCCCTCCGCCGGGTCAATGATTACCTTGCACCAGTTCGAAATCGACTTCCACAGATCACCGTCCATGGTCGTAAGGTTAATAGGATGACCCTGTACGTTTTTTTGAACTGTGTGCTTCAGCTGAACAAGTAAGTGGGTGCCGTCAGGACGCTCAACATGAACATCATCCAAAACTTCCAAGCCAACAACTTGGCCGCTCTTCAAATTCAGCAACTCGTTGAGAAAGTAATAATACTGGTAGTCGAAGCCAATTGATTTATCTTCTGCGCTAGTCGTCTCGACACGCGACCTTTCGTTCATGGCCTACCTACAGAATCCGCGAAAACCCCAAGTTGTTGAACCAACATCTAGCAGCTGCAAATCGCTCCTTCAATGTGTTCACAACGGGAACCGGAACTTACACACAAATCAACGCCACCAGTCTACTCGCCGTCCGACCTTCTCGTTGAGGAGGAATGGACGCCCTCGCCTGCTAAAGTGTTGACTAATACAGACTACGTTAACCACATTTCTAACAAGCGGATTCCCCCCGCTAGACACGCGGTACCGCCGCTGACTATCTTCCGTCCCAGTTTCAAACACGGAGCCCCACGATGATACGCATCGTCATTCTAGGAAAGACCTTCCTCAGCTCCATCTGAAGTCAGGACATCGTGTCCTCACCTCCGATGGGCTGCCCCAGCGCGCCCTAGGAGGTATCTATGCGCCCATCGAAAAATGTGCTGCACCACGTGTTGGTGCGACGTACCATTCTGAACGAATTGCGCTCCGGTGCCGGAGACGACATTCGCTCCCGATTTGAAGTGTTCCAGGACACGGGATCGGGCGCGGATAAGGACGCAATCGTCGGGATGCGTACGTCGCGATGGTAAGCAATCCCAATTCCCCCATTCTCATTGACGGCGAACCGATGCTGTGGGTTGAACCGCTGCGTCACGAGGGTGTCCGCAACGTAACCCCCAAGCATCTCTTGAACACGAACGGTTCGTCCGTGTTCAAGAATCGCGAGGTGCAGCATGAAAGCGGCACTGAAAAAAAAGCGGCCACGGTCCTCAAGGCCCGTCGCGGTGTCGTTGAAGTGCGTTCGCAGTTCATGACGGTTGAATATTACGACAATGATGGCGTGGTGCACAAACATACGCTCGACTACTGCGTCCGCTATGAGAGCGGACGTTGGGAGGCGGTGGCTGTCAAGCAGGAGACGAAAAGGGCGGAAGCTCAGGCCATTCTCGATGGTATGCTTCCTGAGTATCGCGCGCTCTTCGACAAATTGACCGTGATGACCGAACTCGACGTGCCTTGGTGCGTCGTGCGCAACGCGGCGAGCATCCTGTTCTACCGGGAACTCCATCACGATTACGAACATCACGTCCGAGTGCTGCTGGATGAGCTTCAGCAGCACAGGAGGGCCAGGGTGTGCTTCTATCAGATGTACACACCTGGTATCGACCGACCGTCCCGAACGACCGCCATATGGCGGCTCATCGATCTTGGGCACCTAAAGGCTGAACCAGGGCAACTCGTTAACGAGCTGACCTGGTTCACGGTCGAAACCTAACCACCCTTTAGCCAACAACCCAATTCCCCTGCCACTTCGAGCACCGTCTCGGAGCATGGCGAAGCTATGTCCAAGGAGGACACCATGACTAACAATACCGACAAGCCTGAACTGCGCATTTTCCGCGAGAACGCACCTTCGATCCCCTTGATGGGGTCGAACGACCGTTTTGTTTATGAGGGCACCCCGCTCATCGCAATCTCGTACAGCGCTACGGATACATTGTTCTACAAAGAGAACGATCCCTTGGCGCATCGCCGCATCGCACACAGCGAAATTGAACTCGCTATCGATGAAGGGCGTGCGCATTTCTATCCTGGTTTCCATACCCAGGTTGGCTGGAAGGCGTACCAACGCTTCGGCGACAAGAACGTCGACGATTTCAAATCCGAAGCGGTAGCTATCGGGCGTTTCAATGAATACCTCATCCACAGGTACCGCGCCTGGTGTGTCGAGGTTGGGCAGCATGTGCCGCGTAGCTTGAAACCGGCGGAGGAAATGCCGGGCGGGCGCTCGATGGAAGAACTTCTGTTCGAGTGGACCACCGAATATCAGCTGAAACACAAGGTCACAAACCCCCAGACGGGTAAAATTCGGAAGCGCCGTGCCGGTAAGAAGACCAATGGGGTCGAGCTGCCAACGCTTCGCAGTTTCAACAACTATATCAGGCTGTATGAGAGCTGCGGTGACGACGTACGTGCACTCATCCCTCAGCAAAAGGGTCCTAAACGTCGTCATCTGCAGGTCGAATGCGCCGAGAGCTACTCGATCTGGCGACAGGCCGCAGCCGAATTTGCATCTCGGCGAAAGGGGGGCATGTCCAACGCGCGGAAAATTGCGAATGCACGAATTCATGAAGTAAACAAAACGCGCGGTGGGGACCAGCCGAAACTCATTTTCGTAAAGCGTAAGCGCTTTGAAAATATGATTAAGGAACTGCGAGCGTTTGACGTGGTTGCCGGTCGCGAAGGCGAGGCTTACGCGCATGCCGTATTCAAGCCGAAGATGGATTCCTATGACGTTGTGCGTCCAGGCGAACGGGTAGAATTCGACGACTGGAACGTCGATGGCATCACTCTCATGAAGGAAACCGGGGCCTGGTTGCTCCTTCCTGCGAGATTCCAAACGATCCTCGAACAGGCCAGCGCAGACAAACCACAACGTTTGTGGTTTGTGGGAGCCATTGATGCAGCGACCGGTATGCCTTTGGCTCTCAAGGGAACTCGGAATCCGTGTGCGTCCGCCGTGGTTGAAGCCCTCGAAATGGTGATGTCTGATAAGACGCACATTTCGGACCTGGCCGGTGCGAAGACCCCCTGGACTGCGAAGGTCCGGCCGGAAAACGTCTTCACCGATAATGGCACGCCTTACATTGCCGACCTCACGCGTGAGGCCTTCCTCATGAGCAGCGTTTCCTTGACCCGCCCCCCGGCGGGCCAAGCATGGAAACGTCCGTTCATTGAATCGTTGTTCAAGACATTCGCGAAGGATTTGATGTCCTATTTCGACGGCCGCACCTTCTCTAACGTGGTCGAACGGCGTGACTACGACTCCGTCGCCAACGCGACGCTCATTATCGATGAATTTATGATCGTTGTGATCCGCTGGCTTTGCGACGTGTTTGTTAACACGCCGAGCGCGCGGTTGAACGGGTTGACGCCCAACGAGGCATGGGAACTCAAGAAACGGACGTACCCCATGCGTCCGGTTCCTGGTCGCCACGAGAAACGCCACATTTTTGGCACGAAGAAGGACAAGCCGATTCGCAGCGAGGGCATTATCCTTCACGGCGTTCCGTATAACTCCGACGAATTGCAGTCGTATCGTCGCAAGCACGGCTCGAAGAAGCTTTTCCCGGTTCGCTTCCATCCTCGCGATTTGGAATCCATCTCGGTCTCGACGGAAGACGGATGGTTGATTGTCAAGAACTGCCTTGAGATGCCTCCATACATCTGCATTGAGGAGTGGTACCTGGCGAAAAAGGAACTGGAGCGTCTCAACACAGAGCGGTCTGCGCGTTCGGCACCCACCATGTATGACGGCATCAACTGGGTACACGGCGTCGTAGATGCCGCTGCTCTCCGCAGTGGAATTTCCCCGCATACGCGCAGCGCCGAAGAAATGTCTCGCGCTACGGAGAAGCTCTTCGAAGGCCGCGCCATTACCAAGGCAGAAGCGGGTGATCTTGAACGTCTGGCAGCGCCTGCGCCCCAGGAAACGCCATTGCTTCAAGGTACCGTCGGTGAGCTGCCCGCTGAAGTCTTGGTTACGAAAGCATCAAAAAAGAAGGCAGTGGAGCCAGAGATTTCAGCCGCTCCTCCAGTCGACGATTCCGCAACGGAAATCGATGAGGACGATGAAGATTCCCAGTTCGGAGACTACTAATGCTGACGAGGTTTGCCGACATGTCGATTGAGGACCGCAAGCTCCATATCGAGCAGCAATACATCTTGCAGCCAAAGGATCGGGAGCTGGAGGACCTCATGACGAAGTTCACTGAAAATGCAGAGCGCGCTCTGAAGGGGGGTGGCTCTAAGATGCCTATTCTCTTCGTCATCGGGGAATCGAACACCGGAAAAAGCCACGCTTTGAAGCGCCTCTTCTCCACGATGGAAGCGTTTCAACCCCGCGTAGATGCGAACGGTAGGGTAAGGAATCGCTTGTTGAGCATGGATTGCGAAAGCGATTGTTCGCCGAAAGCGCTCGCTGAGGCCATCCTGGATAATTGGAATATCACAGTTCGCGGCCGACCGAACGCTCCCACTTTGTGGAGAATGGTGAAGCGGCAATTGCGCCACCAAGAAATCCTCTACCTTCACCTCGATGAGATGCAACACGTAACCACCGGTGACACCGATCTCGCGATTGGCAAGGTGCAGGATGCAGTCAAGAGCCTCACGCAAATCGACGGTTGGCCGTTGCATCTGATTGTTTCTGGCATGCCAGGCGTTGTTAACTTTCTGGAGAGCAAAGAGGTCAAGAACCGTGCACAGGCGCAGTACCTTGATCTGATGGAGGTAAGGGCCAGCACCGTAGCTGCGATGGAGAAAGTTGCATCGATGATCGTTTGTGACCACGCTGGCCTGCAGTGCGAATGGTCCAAAGAAGATGAGGTTCCCGGACGCCTGATTGTCGCGGCAGGTGGAGAATTTGCAACCTTGATCCTTCTCGTAAGGGAAGCCTGCTTCAGGGCGCTGGATCAGGGGAGAGACGTCGTTACGTTGAATGATCTGGCTGCCATCTACAAAGCCCGAAATGCGAACTTGAAGGGGGATAACCCCTTCACCACCACGGACTGGAAATCCGTAGTCCGCGCCAATTCCACCTCTCATATTGGTTCGACTTCTGTTCGCCGGAGGCGCAAATGAGCGCCCCCGGCCGCCTCCCAACCTGTGTGCAGTTTCACAAAAATGAAACGCCCGAAGGCTTGATGGCCCGGACTGCACGAGCCAACAGCTTCTATTCTCTCGCGGAGTTTTGCGGGTTTACGGGCATTCCACGCGCTGCAATCGCTGCCATGGATGCCGACTACATGCATCAGATCGCCGACTGGACCGGCGTAGAGATTGCAGACTTAATGAAGTTCGCCAGCCGTTCGGAAAAAATCATCGAGTTCGGCAGCGCTCGTGTGAGGAAAACGCAACTGAGGGCGACCGGTCGCCGATATTGCCCTCATTGCTTTGCGCTCGATTTGGAACGCGGCAGCGGTCAACCCAACGCTCGCATTTATATGCGGGCAACGTGGCGCTTCAATATGATCTCCGTTTGTCCGGAGCACCATATGCCGCTTTGCGATCTTCCTGACGATTTCGACCTCCTGGACCTGAGTGATTTCGCGGTTGCACAAGAACCCGATATGGGCGGATTTGATCCTTCTCCTCATAGCAAATACTTCGCCGACCGTCTGCTTGGGCGAGTAAGCGGAGCGTATCTTGATAGCCTACCCTTGTATGTTGCAGCGGAATTGTGCTCCGTTCTCGGTGCGCTCCAGCAGAAGATGATCGACAACAAAATCTCTGAACACGTTCCACTCGGAATGACGAACCCGGCGTGTCTCGCTTCTGGATACAGCATCGCATCAAGGGGACGCGACGCAGTTTGTGAGTTCTTGACGTCCTATGTGGTGAAAGTGGTCGGCCGAGCCACCAAGTACCCCATGGTATTCTCACTGCCCTTGCGTTGGTTGCGTGATGAGCTGCCGGACGGAGATTTCGGCCCGGTTAGAAAACTTTTTCAAGAACACGCTGAGAGTCATCTTCCATTGGAGGCAGGTGAGGTTTTCCTGGAACAGGTGCCGAGAAGACGTGTTCATACAGCGTATACTGCAGCGAAGGAATATGGGCTACCGGAGGGTCGTATCCGAGATATTCTGGTCAACCAGGACAATGGAAATAGCGTGATCGCCACATTCAAGGGTCGGAGCATCGTGTTCCGCCGTGATGATGCGCATCCGTTGCTGGAGTCGGCCTCGCTTCAAATCACGACAAAAGAAGCCGCTGAACGTCTTGGCTGCGCGATGACGCAGATGGAGGCGCTGCTGAGCAGTGGACTTTTGCAGTTCTCGCGGAATGGAGCTTCATCAGGGCGCGTCTATCGATGGGTGCCAATTGAGGAAGTGCAGAAATTCAAGGATCGTGTTCAGGCACGCCTTTGGACAATGTCAGGACAACGACATCTCGTACCGATCCTCATAGCCACGAAAGTCTGTCGGCGCATTTTTCCGGAGATCATCTCTTTAGTGCTGGAGGGCAAATTAGCCCAGGTACAGATGTCAGGACCCGATTTCCGCCTCGTCGATATTATGGTTGACCCGAAGGAAATCGACGCACTCTCAAGCGCAGGTGACGATGAGGGATATCTCGGTCGGAAAGAGGCCGCTGCCTTTCTTGGAACTTGCGTTGAGACAATCAAAGACCTATTTGATCTCGGCATTTTTTCCGTGGAGATTATCCCACACAAAAAGACTCAGCTACCCATCGACATGGTGCGGCGAGAAGAACTGGCCGAATTCTCGCGCCAATACGTCGTGTTGGACGATTTGTCGAGAGAGCGTCAGGTGAGGTCCATCAAGGTGAGAATGCAACTCACGAGGTTAGGGATTTTGCCGGTTTACGAGGGAAGCCGGAAGGCGACGAAGGTATACCGACGGAGCGATATCGAACGCGTAGACATCTAGGACGGCGACATAAAACAGTCCATTTAAGGCCCGCTTCAGCGGGCCTTTTTGTTTTGGGGTGCGGTCTAGGGAAAGCTGTTAAGGGGCGCGATTTTTGCTCGTTGAGGGGCGTGAATTCGAAATTGCCTAATGATTTCAACGTCAGACTTCTTCCAGGGAAATTCGTTAGGGGCCGCACCAGCTACAGCGAGGCATGGAAGACCTGAACCGTTTACCCTTGGTTGACCCTCAGAAATCACTTGTTGCCACAGTCGAGAAGCAACAGCCCAGCAAGAACACGCTCGAAATTCTACATCGCCGAGAAGGGTGTCGGACACCGAGTTCGCCCAGAAGAAGCGCAGGAACCGCCTAGACGCCATCACGCGCACCGCTTACTGCCCTCGAAATAACGTCTCTCACCGGTTGTATCTGCAACTGGTATCGGTGACGGTCACCCTAACTATCGGCTCTATCGATATGCCCGGCGTCAAGGTGACATCCACCGTTGTGCTACCGTAACCGGAATTTACATGCAGGGTCGCGTAGCCGTCAAAAGTCTTTCGACTAGGGAAAAGGTCGTCCCTCTGCTCCATCCGCGCTTCAACATCACAGTCTACAGAGAATGCACCCTCGACATCGGCATCGCCATTGTATTCCACCCTTATGGTATAGTCGCATCCACTAAGCCCGCCGCCGATTATATTCTCTCGGCAGTTAAGGTCTGTGTCGCGTATGGAAAGCGGGGCGCGATACGTTGAGCGCGGAGTTGCGGAGGGAGATGGCGATGCAGGCGGCAGCTTTAATGGGCTGCTGGATAGCTGCTCGATAAACTTCTCTCTTACCCAGCCAGTTTTCGTCTGGTTGTCAATCAACACCCCGATTTCTCGCCAATCACCCACTCGCCTGCTGAAGAGCACGACTTTCATGCCCATCGGCAGTTCCGCCAGAACCGCGCCGCTCGTAGCCGGCACAGAACGCATGTTCAGCCGCTGGGTGGTCACCCTGCCAAGCGTCATCTCCTCCGCGTGCGAAACAACTGGCAACAACAGCCCCAGCGCGATGACAAATGCGACGATAGCTCTCATGGACATGCAACCACTCGAAGGCAACGTTAGCCGAACGTGAAGGTGAAGCGCTGGCTGCCTACGGAGCCGGTGCCGGTGCCTCGCGTCCCCGTCGAGACGAACGAGAAGGAACCACTTTGCCCATTCGTGCAGGTGAACGTGCCCTCGCCACGACGCTGCGTCACATAGACGAAGTCCCCGCTGCACTTCCTGCCCTTGCTACTGGTCAGCTCCAGCGTTCCACCGCCATCCATGTAACCGGTCGCCTTGCCAGAAAAGGTTTCGTCACCGCTTTCGGTCTGCCCTCTCAGTGGCAAAGTCATGCCGCAGCTCGATACAAGCAGAGCGACAGCTACAGATGTAATTACGCGTTTCATTGATACCCCCGAACGATTTGCGCCCGGACTTTAGTCTGATCAAGTCGACATTCGCCAGACTGGTGGGCGCTTATCCCCAGATCGGAAAACACAAGAGTATCAATAGACCACGCCCTATTGACTTCCACCAAAGCTCTTCATGAAAAGTGCCATATGAATATGGTTTTGATTTTTGAGACGGCCGGTGCCAGAAGCTCTAAAATTTCATTGGTGCATGCGGTGCCCGACCGGCACGCGCTTGTCGCTTATGCCCGCGGGCGACACCGTTTTCGGGCTGAGGGAACCGCCCTATCTCAAAACTGTTACCTATGTCTCCGGATCGGACATTAGGGAAGATGGCGCACCCGACAGGATTCGAACCTGTGACCTTTGGAATCGGAATCCAACACTCTATCCAGCTGAGCTACGGGTGCTAACCTGAAAGGCGATGACTCGCCTTCGTCCGATGGTGGTTCTTAGCTCAGGACGTAGCCCGCATCAATCGCCAATTTGCGATGGGCACAAATCATCTGATGGCGGCAGGCTGTTTTCCTCAAGGCAAGGGAGTCTTATGGCTTCCGGCCCGCGGCGATCAGGGCGGCGAGTTCAAGATAATTTGTCTTACGGCGCCGGGCCATCTGCTCTAAGGGAGGCGATGGCGTTCCCTGCCGGTCGAAATGCATATCAGGAGAGGCGCATGGCGCTGACAGCTTCCACACCCCGTTCCCGCGCCGGTATCGGCTACGCCATCGTCCTGACCCTTGGCATGGCGGCGACCGTCGGCGGGGCGCTCGCCTTCCAGTATATCGGCGGTTACATCCCTTGCGCACTCTGCCTCCTGCAGCGCAATCCCTATTATTACGGCATCCCGGTCGGCATTCTGGCGATTGTCGTCGCAGCACTCGGCCTGCCCGCCTGGGTCCCCCGCGCGCTGCTCGTCGTCATCGGCGTGATGATGCTGGTCGGCGCCGGCATGGGCGTCTATCACGCGGGCGTCGAATGGGCCTTCTGGGAAGGTCCGGCAAGCTGCGGCGGCGGGGCTGGCGTCACCACCAATGCCGGCAGCCTGCTGTCGGACCTGAACACGGTCCACGGCCCCTCCTGCACCGAAGCGGCCCTTCGCGTACTCGGCCTCTCGTTTGCCGGCTGGAACGTGATTGCGAGCGTGGTCCTCGCCGCCATCGCCTTCGTCGGCGCAAAAAAGGCCGCATAACCGGCCTTCCTGTCCGATACCGGCTCGATCTGCTCCGTCTTACGGCTGCAGTTCCGTATCCCAGTAGAGATAGTCCATCCAGCTTTCGTGCAGATAGTTCGGCGGGAAGAGCCGGCCGTTATTGTGCAGGTCCTGCACCGTCGGCTGGTAGGGTTTCTGGTGCGGAAACATGGCGGCCTGCTTCGGCAGTTTGCTGCCTTTCCTGAGATTGCAGGGCGAGCAGGCGGCCACGACATTTTCCCAGGTGGTCTCGCCGCCATGGGCGCGCGGGATGACGTGGTCGAAGGTCAGGTCGTCATGTTCGCCGCAATACTGGCATTCGAACCGGTCGCGCAGGAATACGTTGAACCGGGTGAAGGCGGGATTGCGGGTCGGCTGGACATAGGTCTTGAGGCTGACGACACTCGGCAGCTTCATCGAGAAGCTCGGCGAGCAGACCGAGTGATCGTATTCCGCGATGATGTTCACGCGGTCGAGGAAAACCGCCTTGATCGCGTCCTGCCAGGACCAAAGCGACAAGGGATAATAACTCAGCGGCCGGTAGTCAGCGTTCAGAACGAGCGCCGGCAGGGCCTGCGGGGAGACTGCAATCGTCAAATGACGCTCCTACCCGATTCGGCATCTGTCCTTTCTATATTAGGTCCGTTGTTACAGGATTGTGAAGCCCAATAAATGCAGTGGGATACTTGTTCCCGGCTTCAGCCGAGAGGTGTGGCGTCGCGGCGCATTTTCGCCGCATAATAAGCCCAGAAAAGCCGGGCCGCGACAGATCGCCACGGCGCCCAGGCCTCAGCCATCACCGCCAGATTTTTGGCCGACGGCCGTGTTTCAAGGCGGAACGCATGGCCGACCGCGGCCTGCAGCGCCACGTCGCCCGTCGGAAAAATATCGGCATGCCCGCCGCAGAACATCAGGTAGACTTCCGCCGTCCATGGACCGATGCCGGGAAGTGCCGTCATCCTGCGGATCGCTTCACCCGTTTCGAGCGCGCAGACGGATGCGAGATCGAAATGCCCTTCCGAAATTGCTGTGGACAAATGAAGAAGCGTCGCCGCCTTTGCCCGCGAGAGGCCGAACGTGGCGACAACGGCGGGGTCGAGCGCCCGATATCCTTCGGCGGTCACCGGGCCGGCGGCCGTTATCCTCCGCCAGATTGCCTCGGCACTCGCCCTCGACACCATCTGCGAGACGACGATCGACGCAAGGCCGGAAAAGCCAGGCTCGTTCAGCCTGAGCGGCACCGGGCCGGAAGCCTCGACGACATCGGCAAGTCTCGGGTCGAGCGCCACCAGCGCCTCGAGCCCCGCCTGGATGTCGGAATGATCGCGGATGATCGCCACCGCCTGCCTCCCCATCGCTTGCCTCCCCATGGCCGTTTTTCAAAAAGCATGGCAGAAGAAATCATGCCCGCTCCGCCTTCTGATAAACCGGTCTATCGTTTCGCGCCAAGCCCGAACGGGTTTCTGCATCTCGGTCACGCCCTGTCGGCATTCCTCAACCACGACATGGCGAGCGCGAATGGCGGCCGTTTCCTGCTGCGCATCGAGGATATCGACCTGGCGCGCTGCACGCCGGAGTTCGAGCAGGCGATCTATCGCGATCTCGCCTGGCTGGGGCTCGGCTGGGAGGAGCCGGTGCGGCGGCAATCCGAACATTTCGACGCCTATCATGCGGCACTCGATCGGTTGACCGAGATGGATCTCGTCTATCCGGCCTTCCTGACCCGCGGCGAGGTGAAAGCCAGGGTCGCGGCCCGCGAGGCGGACGGGAAGAGCTGGCCGCGCGATCCGGACGGTTCGCCACTCTATCCCGACGATGACCGCCATCGCAGCCACAAGGAGCGGCGGAGGCTGATCGCCGATGGTGTCCGGCACGCCTTTCGTCTCGACATGGGAAAGGCACTTAGCCTGATCGAGGCACCGCTGAGCTGGATCGAGACCGGCGACGGAGAACGGGGCGAGATCATCGCCGATCCGTCGGCCTGGGGCGATGTGGTCCTCTCCCGCTCGGATGCACCGTCAAGCTACCATCTGTCGGTGACGGTGGATGATGCCGCGCAGGGAATCAGCCATGTGGTGCGCGGTCTCGACCTTTTCGAGGCGACGGCGGCGCACAGGCTGTTGCAGGAACTGCTGGGCCTTCCCCAGCCGGTTTATCACCACCACCGGCTGGTCATGGGAGCGGATGGCAGGAAGCTGTCGAAAAGCGAAGGCTCAACCGGGCTCGCGGCGCTTCGCGACCAGGGTCTCTGCCTCAGTGATATCCGTCACCTCCTTGGCCTTTGACAACGCTTCCCCGCGTTGACGCCGCTCCCGCCGGAACCGGTTGAAGACCGAGTAGATCCGGTATTTCATCAGGGCGGCGTTGAACTCGGCGCCGAGAATGAAGATCACGCTGATCATGTAAAGGAAGACCAGCACGATCATGATCGATGCCAGCCCCGCATAGGTCGCCGCATAATTGGCGAAGCTCGACAGATAGGAGGCGAAACCGAGACCGAACGCGGTCCAGATGACGATCGTCAGCGTCACGCCCGGCAGGACGTCGATGATCCGCCTCCGCCCGGCCGGCAGCCATTTGTGCGAAAGCAGCAGGCCGATCATGAGCAGGAGCGCCGTGCCATAAAGGCCCCAGTTCGCAGCCCGCGTCAGGTCCCCGATCAGCCAGGGAAAGCGGGTTTCGGCAAAACGGAGCGCGACCGGCACCGCGACGAGCAGGATGCTGATCACGGCGAAGATGACGACGGCGACGATCACGTAACCGAGGCTGGCCAGACGGGTCACGTACCAGGGCCGGGTTTCCGTCACGCGGTAGGCGCGGTTGAGGGAAATCCGAAGCGCCTCGACCCCGTTGGAGGCGAAATACGCCGCCGCCAGGACCGAGATCGTCAAGAGCCCGCCGCGCGGGATTTCCAGCACCTGGCGAATCTCGGAAGCGATCGGTGCGGCGATATTCGCAGGCCAGGTGTCGAAGAGCAGATGCACCGCGGTTTCCGAAAAACCGCCGGCTCCCAGAAAACCGGCGAGCGCCGTGCCGAAGATCAGGAACGGAAACAGCGCCAGCAGGCCCGAAAGCGCCACATGGCTCGCCATGGCCCAGCCATCGTCATCCGAGAAGTGCCAATAGGCGTCCCAAAGAACCTTGAAGGCGAGGCGATACCACCGGACGGGGCGGTTTTCTTCGGGCAAGGGCAACTCCGTTGTGACGTCGCGGGAAATATGGGAGGAACTCTTTCGATTGTACAGGGAGCCTTACTCAATGGCCGAAAATAGAACGATCATCGTTACCGGCTGTTCCTCCGGCATCGGCGCTCATTGCGCTCGGGCTCTGAAGGCGGACGGCTGGCGGGTGTTCGCGACGGTGCGCAGGGACGCCGATCTGGCGCCGCTGGAAGCGGACGGCATCGAGGCCCTTTTGATGGACTATACCAAGCCCGAAACGATCGCAGCCCTGGTGGAAACCGTGCTGGATCGCACCGGCGGACGCCTCAACGCGCTGTTCAACAACGGCGCCTACGGCCAGGCGGGTGCCGTGGAGGATCTGGAGACCGACGTGCTGCGCGAGCAGTTCGAAACCAATTTCTTCGGCTGGCACGAGCTGACGCGGCGGGTCATCCCGGTCATGCGCACTCAAGGCCATGGTCGCATCGTCAACTGCTCGTCGATATTGGGTCTCCTGCCCTATCGTTACCGCGGCGCCTACACCGCCTCGAAATACGCGCTCGAAGGCCTGACGATCACCATGCGCATGGAGCTCGAAGGCAGCGGCATCGGAGTGAGCCTCATCGAGCCCGGCCCGATCGCCTCGCGTTTCACGGCCAATGCGCTTGCCAAGATCCGCGAGCATGTCGATCTCGAAGGTTCGGTCCATGCGGAGGAGTATCGGCGGCAGCTCAGGCGCCTCGAAGGAGTGGGGCGGGCCAGCCGCCATAAACTTGGGCCCGAAGCGGTGTATGGCGTCTTGACGCATGCCTTGACCGCACCTCGTCCGAAGCCACATTATCTGGTAACGACGCCCGCCAAGCAGGGCGCTTTCCTGAAAAGAATACTCCCGGCCGCGCTCTTCTACACATTGATGCGCCGGCTGGACTGAGCAAAAGGCAGCAATCCGACAATGTCCACTTTCACCACCGTCCTTGCCCTGATCGTCATGGGCCTCGTCGTGCTCGTCCTGATCCGCGGGCTGTTCAACATGGTCAAGGGCACCGACGCCAACAAATCCAACAAGCTGATGCAATTGCGTATTCTCTTGCAGGCGGTTGCAATCGTCCTCATCATGCTCACTCTCTGGATTACGGGCGGCGGTCGCCCGACCTGATTCTGATGATGGCGGATGGTAAAGCTCAACAAGATCTACACGCGCACCGGCGATAACGGCACCACGGCGTTGGTCTCCGGCCCGCGCCGCGACAAGCATGACCTGCGCGTCGAGGCCTATGGCACGGTCGACGAGACCAATTCCACGATCGGGCTGGCGCGCCTGCACACGTCAGGCATGGCCGAGCTCGATGCCATGCTCTTCCGCATCCAGAACGACCTCTTCGATCTCGGCGCCGATCTTGCGACGCCCGATACCGGCGAAAAGCTGGACTACGAGCCGCTTCGCATCGTCGAAGCCCAGGCGACGCGGCTGGAAACGGAGATTGATGCGCTCAATGCCCATCTCGATCCGCTGACATCCTTCGTGCTGCCGGGCGGCTCTGCCGCATCCGCCCATCTGCATCTCGCCCGCACCGTGTCGCGCCGCGCCGAGCGGCTGATGGTCGAGTTGTCGCGGAGCGAGACCGTCGGCGCTGCCGCGCTAAAATATATCAACCGGCTTTCCGACTTTCTGTTCGTGGCAGCACGTTTCGCCAATGACGGCGGCAAAGCCGATATACTCTGGATCCCGGGCAAGAACCGATAACCGCAACGGCGAAGGAGCTACAGCATGTTCATCCCGCTGCACGACGCCGTCGAACTCAAATACATCCGCGTCCAATACGTCACGATCAGCATCATCGCCATCAACGTACTGGTCTGGCTGTTTACGAATTTCTCCGCGCCCAACGTGGCCGAACGCGCCTCGCTCGGGCTCGGCTTCATTCCGGCTGTCATCTTCAACTACGCGACGCTCGATCCGTCTCTGGTCATCGTGCCGGACGACTTCACCTTCGTCACCTATGCCTTCCTGCACATGGATTTCTGGCATCTCGCGTCGAATATGCTGTTCCTGTGGGTGTTCGGCGACAATGTCGAGGATGCGCTGGGGCATGTGAAGTTTCTCGCCTTCTACCTCCTCTGCGCAGCTGCCGGCGCCGCTTTTCACGGCTTCGTTGCATCGAGTTCGGAAGGCCCGCTGATCGGCGCATCCGGGGCGGTCTCCGGCGTTGTTGCGGCCTATTTTCTGCTGCACCCGCGCGTGCGCGTCTGGGTGCTGGTGCTCTTCCGTATCCCGCTGCCGCTGCCCGCCTTCATTCCGCTGGCGCTCTGGATCGTCCAGCAGTTCGCCATGCTGGCGCTCGATCTCGACGGCATGGTCTCCTGGGGCGCACATGTGGGCGGCATCATCGCAGGCGCCATCCTCGTGCTGTTCATGCGACGCAGGGGCGTGCCGCTGTTCGACCGCAACATCGTAACCCCGAAGGCTGTCGAGCTGAAGCCGGACGTTCGGCGGATCGGTGCGGCAACCGAATAGAACCATGAGAAAACGGCAATGCCCGACGGCAAATCCGCGTTGTAATCGCGCGAAAAATGCGTATCCATGTCGCCCACTGACAAATGAGGAAGCGGCAAATGTCGCAATTTGCGGCTGGAGATAGTCAAGGAAGGACCCCATGAAGATCCTGGTGCCAGTCAAGCGAGTGGTCGATTACAACGTGAAGATCCGGGTGAAGCCGGACGGCACGGGTGTCGAGCTTGCCAATGTGAAGATGTCGATGAACCCGTTCGACGAAATCTCCGTCGAGGAGGCTTTGCGGTTGAAGGAAGCCGGCAAGGCTGAAGAAGTGGTAGTCGTGTCGATCGGCCCGGCCAAGGCCGAAGAGACACTGCGCACCGCGCTCGCCATGGGCGCCGACCGTGCGATCCTGGTCGAGACCGACGACGTGGTCGAGCCGCTTGCCGTGGCCAAGATCCTGAAGGGCATCGTCGATGCCGAGCAGCCGGGCCTGATCATCGTCGGCAAGCAGGCGATCGATGACGATTCGAACCAGACCGGCCAGATGCTGGCAGCCCTTCTCGGCTCCGCCCAGGCGACCTTCGCCTCGAAGATCGAGATCGCCGACGGTTCGGCCAAGGTCACCCGCGAAGTCGATGGCGGGCTGCAGACGATCGAAGTCAAGCTTCCGGCGGTCGTTACCACCGACCTGCGCCTCAACGAGCCGCGCTACGCCTCGCTGCCGAACATCATGAAGGCGAAGAAGAAGCCGCTCGACAAGAAGACCCCGGCCGATTTCGGCGTCGATACGACACCGCGTCTGAAGGTGCTGAAGACCGAGGAGCCGGGCGGCCGCAAGGCAGGCATCAAGGTCAAGACGGTCGAAGAACTGGTCGGCGCCTTGAAGACCGCCGGCGTTCTGTAAGGAAAGGGAGAACATCATTATGACCATTCTTCTTCTGGCAGAACACGACGGTTCGAGCCTCAACGACCAGACCGCCAAGGCGCTGAGCGCAGCCTCCAGGATTGGCGGCGACGTGCATGTGCTGGTCGCGGGCTCCGGCGCCAAGGCTGCGGCCGATGCCGCCGCCAAGCTTGCCGGCGTTTCCAAGGTGCTGCTCGCCGACGACGCGGGTCTCGCCAACAACCTCGCCGAACCGCTGGCCGCCCTGATCGTCTCGCTGGCCGGTTCCTACGACACGATCATCGCCGCCGCGACGGCATCGGCCAAGAACGTCATGCCGCGCGTCGCAGCGCTGCTCGACGTCATGCAGGTCTCGGAAATCGTCGAGGTCGTTTCGGCCGACACGTTCAAGCGTCCGATCTACGCCGGCAATGCCATCCAGACCGTACAGTCGACCGACGCCAAGAAGGTGATCACCGTGCGCACGGCCTCCTTCCAGGCTGCCGGTGAAGGTGGCTCCGCTTCGGTGGAAACCATCTCGGCTGCCGCAAACCCGGGCCTGTCGAGCTTCGTTTCGGATGCGCTCTCCTCGTCCGAACGTCCGGAACTGACCTCGGCCAAGATCATCATCTCCGGCGGCCGGGCACTGGGTTCGGCCGAGAAGTTCCAGGAAGTGATCCTCCCGGTTGCCGACAAGCTCGGCGCGGCGGTCGGTGCATCGCGCGCCGCGGTCGACGCCGGTTACGCCCCGAACGACTGGCAGGTCGGCCAGACCGGCAAGGTGGTCGCGCCCGCGCTCTATATCGCCGTCGGCATATCGGGCGCCATCCAGCATCTCGCCGGCATGAAGGATTCGAAGGTCATCGTCGCCATCAACAAGGACGAGGAAGCCCCGATCTTCCAGGTCGCCGACTACGGCATCGTCGGCGATCTCTTCGAAATCCTGCCCCAGCTTGAAAAGGCGCTTTGAGCCCGTTCATTTCGCAAGCGCGAAAAATGCTGGCAAAACGGCAAGTAGCGGAATAACAATCTGCCGGGCTGCATACATGCAGTCCGGCATTTTCATAAAATCGGCGTACGCTGGAGATAGCGTAAACGCCCAGGGAGCGAAACCATGGGTCTGGTCATAAAGAACATCGGCGTCATCGGAGCAGGCCAGATGGGCTGCGGCATTGCACATGTTTCGGCTCTCGCCGGTTACAAGGTGCAGATGTACGACGTGTCCAAGGACCGGATCGAAGCAGCGCTCGCAACCATCAACGGCAATCTCGCCCGCCAGGTCTCCAACGGCAAACTCGGCGATGACGAGCGTAAGGCTGCTCTTTCGCTGATTTCCGGTTCTTCCGACCTCAACGACCTGGCGCCGATGGACATGGTGATCGAGGCCGCGACCGAGGACGAGAGCGTCAAGCGCAAGATTTACGCGCAGGTCTGTCCGGTCCTGAAGCCCGAAGCCCTGCTTGCCACCAACACCTCGTCGCTTTCCATTACCCGCTTGGCGTCGGCAACCGACCGTCCGGAGCGCTTCATGGGTATACATTTCATGAACCCGGTGCCGGTCATGAAGCTCGTGGAACTGGTGCGCGGCATCGCCACCGACGAGCCGACCTTCCGGGCCGCCAAGGACTACGTCGTCGCGCTCGAAAAGACCGCGACGGTCGCCGAGGATTTTCCGGCCTTCATCGTCAACCGCATCCTGCTGCCGATGATCAACGAGGCGATCTACACGCTTTATGAAGGCGTCGGCTCGGTCGAGGCGATCGACACCGCCATGAAGCTCGGCGCCAACCATCCGATGGGCCCGCTGCAGCTCGCCGATTTCATCGGTCTCGACACCTGCCTGTCGATCATGCAGGTCCTGCACGATGGCCTCGCCGACAGCAAATACCGCCCCTGCCCGCTTCTGGTCAAATATGTCGAAGCCGGCTGGCTGGGCCGCAAAGCCGGCCGCGGGTTCTACGACTATCGCGGCGAAGTGCCGGTACCAACGCGGTAGGCTGGGCGCCAGCGGCTTGGCCTTGCCGGTTAAGCTGTATCGAGCTATATTTTTGGAGTGAAGGGCGAACTTTCGCCCACCTCTCTTGTTTATTTTTGGAATGTGACCCGCACGCTTGCCTGCCAGCTCGTGCGGGTTTGTTTTTTATTCCTCATTCCTGTGCTTGTCACAGGAATGAGGGAGGCATGGATGTCGTTACAGCCCCTTCGCCGCCGTGATCAGCGCCCTGGCATCCGGGCTGTCCCAAGCCGCCGGGCCGTTCATCGCCGAAATGAGGCAGCCTTGTCTGTCCATGACCAAGGTCACCGGCAGGCCGAAGGCGAGGCCTTCCTTCTTCAGCGAATTGAAGACGCCCATCGAGCTGTCGCGGTAATAACCGAGCGCATCGACGCCGTATTCGGCGAGAAAGGCCTTGGGCTTCTCGTCGCTGCCGGTATCGATATTCACCGCCACGACCTCGAAATCCGGACCGCCCATGCCTTTCTGCAGCGCGTTCAACGCCGGCATCTCTTCCCGGCACGGGCCACACCATGTGGCCCAGAGATTGAGGAGCACCGTCTTGCCGGCGAAATCGGCGGTCTTGAGGTCCCGGCCGTCCGGTCCCTTGAAGGTGAGATCGAGCGGCCGCGGCGGCTGGGCGGCAACCATGGCGGCGACCTGGCCCTTGGAGAATTGCGAGACCGACTTCACCGTCTCGACAGCACCTTCGCAGGCGCCGGAGGATTGGGCGAGAAGCCCGCTCTCGCCATTGCCAGACCCCATGCTACTCACGTATACCGCCACGGCACCGGCAAGTATTCCCGCAACGGCGGCAATCACGATCAATCTGGCGGACGGAAGGCCGAAAGGTCTTTTGGTCGTCATCAATTACTCCAGGACTAGGCATCATGGCTGACGGCACGAAGGACGCAGTATCCTCCAACCAGATGTGGGGCGGACGCTTCGCTTCAGGGCCGGATGCGATCATGGAGGAGATAAATGCCTCGATCGGTTTCGACAAGAAGCTGTTCGCCCAGGATATCCGCGGCTCAATAGCGCATGCGACGATGCTGGCGGAAAAGGGCATTATTTCCGGCGAAGATAAAGACCTGATCGTGTCCGGCCTGAACACGATCCTGTCAGAGATCCAAAGTGGGAAATTCGAATTCTCGCGGAAGCTCGAAGACATCCATATGAACATCGAGGCGCGGCTGGCAGTGCTGATCGGCCCCGCCGCCGGACGGCTGCACACCGCCCGCTCCCGCAACGACCAGGTCGCGCTCGATTTCCGCCTCTGGGTCAAGGAAGAGCTCGTCAAGACGGAGCGCATGCTGACCGATCTGATCGCCGCCTTCCTCGACCGCGCCGAGGAACATGCCGATACGGTCATGCCCGGCTTCACCCACCTCCAGACCGCCCAGCCGGTCACCTTCGGCCATCACTGCATGGCCTATGTGGAAATGTTCGGCCGTGACCGCGCCCGTGTGCGCCACGCGATCGACCATCTCGACGAAAGCCCTATCGGCGCCGCAGCGCTGGCCGGTACGCCCTATCCGATCGACCGCCATATGACGGCGAAGGCGCTTGGCTTCCGCGAGCCGACCCGCAACTCGATCGATACCGTTTCCGACCGCGATTTCGCGCTGGAATTCCTGTCGGTCGCGGCGATCTGCGCCGTGCACCTGTCACGCCTCGCCGAAGAGATCGTCATCTGGTCGACGCCGCAATTCGGCTTCGTGCGCCTGTCGGACGCGTTCTCGACCGGCTCCTCGATCATGCCGCAGAAGAAGAACCCGGATGCCGCCGAACTGGTGCGCGCCAAGACCGGCCGCATCAACGGTTCGCTGGTGGCGCTCCTGACCGTCATGAAGGGCCTTCCGCTCGCCTATTCCAAGGATATGCAGGAAGACAAGGAACAGGTCTTCGACTCTGCCGAGAACCTGGAACTGGCGATCGCCGCCATGACCGGCATGATGCGCGACATGACCATCCGTGCCGACAAGATGCGGGCAGCCGCCGGTGCCGGTTACTCGACGGCGACGGACCTTGCCGACTGGCTGGTGCGTGAAGTCGGCCTTCCCTTCCGCGACGCCCATCACGTCACCGGCCGCGCTGTGGCGCTTGCCGAAAGCAAGGGCTGCGACCTGTCCGAACTGTCGCTCGAAGAGCTACAATCGATCAATCCTGATATCACAGACAAGGTTTTCAACGTGTTGTCGGTCGATGCGTCGGTCGCGAGCCGCACCAGTTTCGGTGGCACCGCGCCGGCGGAAGTGCGCAAGCAGATCGCTTGGTGGCGCGCCAGGAATTGATGTCGGCCGCAACGAACGCCGAGAAGTGATGCCGGATAGTGACTGCACAAGGGCGCGGAACTTCGCTATGAAAGTTCCGCAGCCGTGCCGGAGAAGGAATAGAATGTCGAAGTCCCTGGTAAAAATCGCCCGCATCGCCTTTGTGCTGAGCCTCGCCGGCATCGTTGTCGTCGGCTGCGGCCGCAAGGGCAGCCTCGACCGCCCGAGCACGCCGGTGGAGCAGCAGAATATTCGCAAGAGCGGCAAACCGGGCGAACAGAAAACCGAACCGGTCGCCAACCGGCCTTTCCTGCTCGACCCGCTCCTGTAATTTTTCGAGTTTTACCGTGAACCATTTTCATTACATCGACGGCGTGCTGCACGCCGAGAACGTGCCGATCCCGGAAATCGCCAAGGCGGTCGGGACACCCTTTTACGTCTATTCGACGGCCACCCTGGAACGTCACTACAAGGTTTTCGCCAAGGCGTTCTCCGATGTGGACGCGATGGTCTGCTACGCGATGAAGGCGAATTCCAACCAGGCGGTGCTGAAGACGCTCGGCCGGCTCGGAGCCGGCGTCGACGTCGTGTCCGGCGGGGAACTTCGACGGGCGCTGGCAGCCGGCATTCCGGCAAACCGCATCATGTTCTCAGGCGTCGGCAAGACGGTGCAGGAAATGGACCTGGCGCTGTCGGCCGGAATCTACTGTTTCAACGTCGAGTCCGAGCCGGAACTGGAAATCCTCAATCTGCGCGCCCTGAAGGCCGGCAAAAAGGCGCATGTCTCCTTCCGCATCAATCCGGATGTCGATGCCGGCACGCACGCCAAGATCTCGACCGGCAAGAAGGAAAACAAGTTCGGCATCGCCTATGAGCGTGCCCGCGCCGTTTACGCTCATGCCGCAACGCTCGATGGCATCGACGTCACCGGCATCGACATGCATATCGGCAGCCAGATCACCGAACTGCAGCCTTTCGAGGATGCCTTCCGGCTGTTGCGCGAACTGGTCGATACGCTGCGCAGCGACGGCCACCGCATCGATCATGTCGATATCGGCGGCGGCCTTGGCATCCCCTATCGCGATGACAACAACCCGCCGCCGCTTCCCGATGCCTATGCGGAAACGGTGAAGCGCCAGCTGCGATCGCTGGAATGCAAGATCGTCACCGAGCCCGGCCGGCTGATCGTCGGCAATGCCGGCATTCTGGTGACCGAGGTCATCTACGTGAAGGACGGCGGCGAAAAGTCCTTCGTGATCGTCGACGGCGCCATGAACGACCTGATCCGCCCGACGCTCTACGACGCCTATCACATGATCCGACCGGTCGTCGTGCCGCCCGCCGACGCGCCGCGCATCAAGGGGGATGTGGTCGGCCCGGTCTGCGAAACCGGCGACTACCTGGCGCTCGACCGCGAGATGGCGGAACCGAAGCCCGGCGACCTGATCGCCGTCGCTTCTGCAGGTGCCTATGGCGCCGTGCAGGCAGGCACCTACAACACCCGGCTGCTGGTGCCCGAGGTTCTGGTGAAGGGATCGGAGTTCCATGTGGTGCGCGCTCGCGGCAGCTACGAAGAGCTCATCGGCCTCGATTCCGTGCCGGCATGGCTTGACTGAACATCTGACGCGACGTTCACTTTTGCGGGAAATCCGGGAAATTATGGGGGCGAATTGCCCCCTGCCCTCGTCTTCGCCACAAACACTGTTATCTTGGAAGCTTGATTTGCGCCGCCACGATTGGAGACGGACCGCATGAGCTTCATCCGCAAAGGTGCCTTCGAATCGCATCCCGTGCTTGCGCGCCGCGTCGCACTGAAACGGTCCTTCGCCCGGATCGTGTTGTTTTTCGAACGGATTTTGCCGCTGCTGCTCGCCCCCCTCGGGATCGCGGCGCTGTTCCTGTCGGTCGCGTGGTTCGGGATTTTCCGGATCGCGCCGGATTGGGTGCGCTGGGTCCTGGTCGGCGGGTTCGCCTTTGCCTTCGTATATGCGCTGCTGCCGCTCAGCCGCCTGCGCTGGCCGGAAGTGGCCGACGCCGATCGGCTTCTTGAAGACCGCAACAACCTGCCCCACCAGCCGGTCGGCGTCCAGGACGACCATCCGGCTTTCGAGACGCCCTTCTCACGCGCACTCTGGAAGGAACACCAGATCCGCATGGCCGAGCGCATCGCAGCGCTCGATGCGGGCCTGCCGCAACCGGATATCGCCCGGCACGACCGGTTCGCCCTGCGCGCCGTTCCCGCTCTCGTCTTCGTCGTCGCGCTCGGTTATTCCTTCTCGAACGGCGGCGGTTCCCCTGCCGATGCCTTCCGGCCCGCGCCGCCGGCGCCGAGCATCAACCCGGACCTGCGCATCGACGCCTGGCTGACGCCGCCCTCCTATACCGGCCGTGCCCCGGTCTTCCTGACCGGCCGCGAGGTCACCACCACCGTTGCGGCTGTCTCGATACCGCAGAATTCCGCACTGACCGTGCGGGTCACCGGCGGTGAAGGCGGAGAGGCCGTGGTCTTCGCCCCGAAGGCCGGCGGGCAGCCGTCGACGCTGATCACCGAGGAAGCCAAGAAGGCGGCGGAAGCGGCGGCGCAGCAACCGCCGCAGGGCGCCACCGGCCAGCAGACCTCCCAGCAGCCACCGGCTCAGCAGGCCGCACCGCAGCAGCCCAACCAGCCGCGGCAGCCCCGCACCTATGCGCTTAATGTCGCCGAGAGCGGCAGCCTGACCGTGAACGGCCAGAGCTGGGCCTTTGACGTCATCCCCGACCGACCGCCGGAAATCGCCTTCGACGGCCAGCCGAAGCGTTCCGTCAACGGCGCGCTCGAAATAGGCTTTACCGGCAAGGACGACTACGGCATCCGCGAAGCCCATGCGTTGATCGAACCCGTCGATCAGTCGGCTCCGGGGGCGACCCCGCTCTATCCGGCCCCGGACTACCGGCTCGACCTGCCGCGGCAGAACAGCCGCGAGGTCAAGAGCCTGACAAGCCGCAGCCTGGTCGAACATCCGCTCGCCGGCAAGCGGGTCAGGATCACCCTGATCGCCAAGGACGGCGCTGGCCAGACCGGCCGCAGCCCGGCCCATGAAATGGTGCTGCCGTCGCGCGGCTTCTCCGAGCCGCTCGCAGCCGCCGTCGCGGAAGAGCGCCAGGTCTTCGCACTCGACACCCGCCAGATGCCCCGCGCCATCGAACTCAACGAGGCGCTGGCAATCCGCCCTGACGAGACGATCCCGAACCTCAGCCACTTCCTGCTGATCCGTTCGGCGCTCGAGCGCATGAAGCTCGCCCGCAACGAGGAACAGCTGAAGGATACGGCCGAATATCTCTGGGAGATCGCACTCGGCATCGAGGATGGCGACCTGTCGCAGGCGGAGCGCCGCCTGCGCGACGCCCAGCGCAACCTCGCCGAAGCGCTGCAGAACAAGGCGTCCGACCAGGAGATTGCAAAGCTGATGCAGGAACTGCGCGAAGCCATGCAGCAGTTCATGAACGAGCTTGCCCAGCGGATGCAGAACGCGCCGCAGGCGCCCAACAACATGCAGTCCCAGAACGTCATCCGCCAGCGCGACCTGCAGAACATGATGGACCAGATCGAGAACCTCGCCCGGTCCGGCAATCGTGATGCCGCCCAGCAGATGCTCAACGAACTTCAGCGGATGATGAACAACCTGCAGGCCGGCAGGCCGCAGCGCGGGCAGCAGGGCCAGCAGCAGCAGAACAGCCAGATGCGCCAGCAGATCGACAAGCTCGGCGAGATCATGCAGGAACAGCAGCGGCTGATGGACCAGACCTTCAAGCTGGACCAGGCGCTGCGCGACCGCATGCAGCGCGGCGATCCCAGCCAACGGCCCGGCGATCAAAGCCAGCAAGGGCAGCAGCAGCAAGGCCAGCAACAGCAAGGGCAGCAGGGCCAACAAGGTCAGCAAGGGCAGCAGAACACCGACCAGATGACCGCCGAGCAGCTTCGTGAAGCGCTGAAGAACCTCCGCGCCCAGCAGGAAGGTCTCGGCAAGAAGCTGGAAGAGCTGCAGCAGGCACTGAAGGGCCTCGGCATGCAGCCCGGCGAAGGTTTCGGCAAGGCGCAGAGCGAGATGGGCAACGCCGGCAAGGCGCTCGGCGAGGGCCAGGGCGAGCAGGCGGTCCAGGGCCAAGGCAATGCGCTGAGCGCGCTTCGCCAGGGCGCCCAGAACATGATGCAGCAGATGATGCAAGCCATGCAGCAGCAGGGCCAGGGTCAGGGCGAAGGCCAGGATCGTGGCGGCCCGGGCGAGAACATGACCTCGCAGGGCGGCCAGAACGGCCGCGACCCGCTCGGGCGTCCGCGCGCCACGTCAGGCCCGGATTTCGGCGATCAGGTGAAGGTGCCTGATGAGATCGACGTGCAGCGGGCCCGCGAAATCCTCGAAGCGATCCGCGAAAAGCTCGGCAACGCCTTGTCCGGCGAGGCGGAGCGGCAATATCTCGAACGGCTTCTGGATATCCGTTGAGCGATCAGGCGGCGTTGGAGTTTGCGGCCGCCAGTGCCGACGCGACGGCACGGCGGATATCGGGCAGCGCGAACGGCTTCTGCACCACGTCGATAATCTTGGTCGCGAGATCGTCGGCTCGCTCCCGCTGCTCCGCATAACCGGTCATCAGCAGGATCTTGAGATCGGGAAACTTGGCGGATGCCTGGTGTACCAGTTCTATGCCGTCCATGACCGGCATGCGGATGTCGGAAAGCAGCAGGTCGAAGGGGCCTTCGCTCAGCTTTTCGAGACCTTCCGCGCCGTCGCCCGCTTCATGGGTCTCATGACCATCGAGACGAAGCGCCCGCGCGACGAACATGCGGAGCGAATCCTCGTCTTCGGTAATCAGGATTTTTGCCATTGCGGTGATCGCTCCCGTGTTTTGTTTATGTGGGCAGCAAATCAACAGAGTTTTGTTGTCGAGGAGTAAACGCCGGCCCATTGCGGGCCGACATGGTTAACACCTCGTCTCGCCCCGGGCAGGCAGATCGGTCAGGCGTCTCCGGTCACGACGCCGACGAAAGGCAGTTCGCGAAAGGCATAGGCGACATCCATGCCGTAGCCGACGACGAAGTAGTCCGGGCATTCGAAACCGACGTAATCCGCCTCGAGATCTTCCTGGCGCTTGACGCGCTTGTCGAGCAGCACGGCGATCGAGACGTTGCGGGCGCCGCGCTCATAGAGCATTTCCTTGGCGAATTTCAGGGTGCGGCCGGATTCGAGGATGTCGTCGATCAGCAGCACGTCGCGATCCTTCACGTCGCTGTCGATATCCTTGACGATCCGCACCCCTTGCGAAACGGTGCCGGCGCCATAGCTCGACAGCGTGACGAACTCGACTTCCGGCGCCAGACCCACGTCATGCAGCGCACGCAGAAGGTCCGCGGCGAAGATAAACGAGCCCTTGAGGATGGCGATGACCAGCAGATCCTTGGTCGGCCCTGTGGCGATCTGCGCCGCGATCGCGTGGTTGCGCTCGGCGATCTGTTCGGCGGTATAAAGCGGCTCGATGATTTTGCCGCGTACGACGGGCATGAGGTTCTCCTGCGTGTCCGTAAAAAACCGCGATACCACAATCCGCCGAGGAAGCGAAAGCTTTAGGCACCCCGTTCCGCAAAGGAAAGCCGCAAATCGGGCAGTTTTCCACCGGGGTGGGGCACGCGCGCCGAGAAGCCGCGGCTCTGACCGCCCTCGATGGACGCCGCCGGTGGCGAGATCAGCGTCGTCGCAATGAGCGTCTGGCCGGACATCAGCTCGGCGCGGATCTGCGGCATGGCACGATTGTCGCCGCCGCGATTCTCGACGATGCCGTTGATCAGCAGCACCCGCATGCCATTGGCATCCTGCGGCGTCATCGTCACATGGGTTATGTCTAGGGTCGGTCCGGCCTCGGCCGTCGTCGAGCCTGCAAACAGGAAGGTGAAGCCACCCGCGAGGCTGAAAACGGTGACGAAGACAACGGCTACGACCGCCGAGAAGAAATCGGCGGAAAGATGCATCAGGCCGCGCTCCATCCGGGCGACGACCCGCTCCGCGAACGACGATGCGGCGACCGCGGATTCCGCACGTCTGGTCCGGTTATCGTTGTGCGAGCGCGGGGTCGGGTCGCGGCGGAAGGTCTCGCGAACCGGAACGAACTGGGCGTCGACCACCTCGCCGCGCCGCGGGTTCATCCGGGTCGTGCGCGCGGAAGGTTCCGGCGGCAGGATGTCCATCCGGATGACTGTCTTGCCCTGATGGCTGCCAAACGTGCTCATGGGGTCCTCTTCGGCCCGTTTTCCCCTTTGTTCGGGATTGCGGGCATTGAATCGAATCCTGCTCAGTCGTAAATTGAAATGGTTAACGCATCGCAAATACGGCCTGAAATTAGCCCTTTTCCGCGCGTGATTTACCGTTCGTTTACCCGGGTCGCTAAGAGATAGACGGGCACCAGAGAGTCGAAAGAGCGAGGACTGGGTCAGCCGTTGATTCATTTCGAAAACGTTGGTCTGCGCTATGGGATGGGTCCGGAGATCCTGAGGGATATGACCTTCGACATCCCCAAGCGCTCGTTCCAGTTCCTCACGGGCCCATCGGGCGCTGGGAAGACCACACTGTTGCGCCTGCTGTTCATGTCGCTGCACCCCACCCGCGGCATCATCCACATGTTCGGCCGCGACCTGTCGCAGATCCCGCGCGCCGAACTGCCGATGCTGCGCCGCCGGGTCGGCATCGTCTTCCAGGATTTCCGACTGCTCGACCACCTGACTACCTATGAGAACGTCGCGCTGCCGCTGCGCGTGCGCGGCAAGGAGGAGAGCTCCTACCGCAACGACGTGATCGAGCTTCTGAAATGGGTCGGGCTCGGCGAGCGCATCAACGTCCTGCCGGCCGTCCTGTCCGGCGGCGAGAAGCAGCGCGCAGCGATTGCCCGCGCGCTGATGGACCAGCCCGAAATCCTGCTCGCCGACGAGCCGACCGGCAATGTCGATCCGCCGATGGCCCGCAGGCTCCTCAATCTCTTCCTCGAACTCAACCGGCTCGGCACCGCCGTCGTCATCGCCACCCATGATCTGGCCTTGATGGACCAGGTAGACGCACGGCGAATGATCCTCACCGAAGGGCGGCTCGATATTTATGAATGAGCTGAGCCGCCCGAAAGCGACGAAGAGCGTCCAACCGCAAAAGCCAGAGAACGAGCAGCAGCCCTCGCCTGCCGGCCACAAGCAGGCACGCCGCGTCGAGATGCGGGTGCGGCCAACGGCCCCTATCCTGCCGCCCTCCAACATCCAGGGCAATGCGCTGATGGTGGTGATTGCCATCATGGCCTTCCTCGCCTGCCTGACGCTCGGCGCTGTCAGCATGGTGAGGGCGACGGCATCGAGCTGGCAGAGCCAGATTTCCCGCGAGATCACCATCCAGATCAAACCGGACGACGGGCTCGACATGGATGCGGCCTTGAAGAAAGCCCGCGACCTGGCGCTCACCTTCGTCGGCACCCGCGAGGGCACGATCATGGACGAAAGCGCAACCGCAAGGCTTCTCGAACCGTGGCTTGGCACCGGACTGAACCTCGCCGACCTGCCCGTTCCGCGCCTCGTCATCGTCACCATAGACGAGCAGAACCCACCCGATTTCGCCGGGATGCGCGATCTCCTGAAGACCGAAATCCCGCAGGCCTTTCTCGATGATCACCGCACCTGGGTGGATCGCCTGGTGTCGATGGCGCACACGACAGTGCTGATCGGCATGGGCGTCCTCGTTCTCGTCTTCACGGCGATGATCCTGACGGTGATCTTTGCGACCCGCGGGGCGCTGTCCGGCAATCGCCATATCGTCGAGGTCCTGCATTTCGTCGGCGCCGAAAGCTCTTTCGTGGCCGGTGAATTCCAGAAACATTTCCTGAAGATCAGCATCAAGGGATCGGCCGCCGGCGGGGCGCTCGCAGCCGTGATGTTTGCGATCGCCAACATGTGGCAGGCGAATTCGCTGGCGACGCCGGAGAGCGACCAGGCGAGCGCCCTGTTCGGTTCCTTCACCATCGGCGTTGGCGGTTATCTCGGCATCTTCGCGACAATGATCGTGATCGCGCTGCTGACGACGCTGACCGCCCGGTTCACGGTCATGCGCACGATCGACGAAATCGACCTGATCCGCTCCGATCCGGCGCGATCCGACGGATTGTCAGCTTCTTGAAACGGGCCACTTCCCTCTGTAGGTTGGCCCTGTTCTCGCCACGAATCTCCGGCTATGGACAATCATGACACCGGCCCCGACCACACCCGAAAATGGAGCAGACCGCCACCCGCGGCGGTGGCTCGGCGGAGTGTTTTCGCGCAACAGCCGGCTGCGATGGGCCGCGCGTCGCATCATCATGGCCTGCGTGCTCGGATTGGCCCTGCTTTTCGGCGGTTTTTTGTGGTTTGCAAATGCCGTGACCTCGCTGAAGGCGCCTGACGGCATCAAGGCGGATGCGATCGTCGTCCTGACCGGCGGCTATCAGCGCATCGAGCAGGCGCTCGGGCTTCTGCGGGACGGAGCCGGCCAGCGACTGCTGATCTCCGGCGCGCATCCATCCACCAGCCCTACCCAGATCCGCAAGGTCACGCAGGCCTCACCCGACCTCTTCGCCTGTTGCGTCGATATCGGCTACGATGCGATCGACACGATCGGCAATGCCAACGAAATCACCCGCTGGATCCACGACCACGGCTACAAGTCCGTGCTGGTCGTCACCAACAACTATCACATGCTGCGCAGCCTGCACGAACTGCGCCGCGCCGACCCGGTGACGGAGTTCATTCCCTATCCCGTGGTCAGTTCCGATCTCACCCGAAAAGCCTGGTTCGCCGAGCCGGACGTGTTGCGCACCATGCTTTCCGAATACGGCAAGGTCGTGCTGGCCACCGGCCGCGACTGGTTCGGCATCGAGCGCGGCAGCGGACTGCGCAACGATGACCCGCCGAAGACCGCGGCAAAGCCCGCGCCCTGACACTTTTCCCTCCGTATGAGGCCCTGGCGCTTTTTTCGTGGCGCGATCTCGTGTAGGCAACGCCTGTCCAAGAGGAAGCCTTTCATGCTGCTGGTGCGTTCGGTTCTTTTCAATATCGCCTTCTACACAAACCTGATCGTCCGCATGATCGTGCTGAGCCCGATCTATTTTCTGATGCCGCGCAAGGCGGCCTACCGCATCCCAAAAGCCTGGGCCGCCTCCTGCAACTGGCTGATGGCAAAGATCGTCGGCGCCACGTTCGAGATCGAGGGGCTGGAAAACGTGCCCGAAGGCGGCTGCATCTTCGCCCCCAAGCATCAATCCGCCTGGGATACCGTCGCCCTCCTGCCCTGGCAGCGGGACCCGGTCTACATCCTCAAGCGCGAGCTGATGTGGATCCCGCTGTTCGGCTGGTACGCCGCCAAGCAGAAGATGATCCCGGTCAACCGCGGCGCACGCGGCAAGGTCATGGTCGACGTCATGGTCCGCACCAAGGAGGAGATGGCCAACAACCGCCAGCTCATCATCTATCCGGAAGGTACGCGCCGACCGCCGGGCGCCGAGCCGCAATACCGCTACGGCATCGCCCGCATCTATCGCGACGTGGAAGTGCCCGTCGTGCCGATCGTCGCTCATTGGGGCCTGTTCTGGGGCCGCCGCAAGCTCATCAAATATCCCGGCCATTTCAAGGTCCGCATCCTGCCGCCGATCGCACCGGGCATGGATCCGGATGCCTTCTACGCCCTTCTGGTCGAAACGCTGGAACGGGAAAGCGACAAGCTGCTGGTCGAGACCGTGGCCGCCAACCCGCACCTGCCGCTGCCACCCTCGGCGGTGAAGCGACTTACCGAGCTGAAGGCTCAGACGGCGGCCTGAGCTCGCGCTGTCACCGTCGCACCGACGCCTTCCAGCCAGTGATCACGAATGCCCATGTCCTTCAGATGCGCCAGCGTATTGAACAGGTAGGCATCGTTCGGGCCTGACTGGCCGGTCGAACGGTGGACGATCTCGGCAGCCTGCTCGATCTCGAGCGCGCCGGCATATTGGACATGGCTGCGATCGACGATATAGCCGACCGCCCTTACCTGCCGCCCATTGCTGAGCGAGACGGGCAGCATCTTTTCCAGATAGACATTGGTGACGAGTTCGCGCCGGCGCAGATAATCGAGCACGTCCGCCCGGTTCTCCCCGCTCACCCGGAAGGCGACGCCGCGGCATGAACCGCCGCGGTCGAGACCGAGGACCAGGCCCGGATGATCCGGCGTGCCGCGATGCACATGAGACCAGACGCAGAGGGAGCGGCGGAAGCCAAAGGCACGTGCGGTCAGTCTTTCCTCAAACGCAAAACCCGGATTCCACATCAGGGACCCGTAGCCAAACACCCAAAATTCGTCCATATCCCGCGCCACACCATTCCAATCGAAGCGACCCGCCCCAACTTTCCCAGCACCATTGGAGAACATCATGGCAGCGTCAAGCCGAACTGGCGTCAGCGGAAAATTATGGCTCCTCGCCTCCGGGGTGGTGCTGGTGATCGCACTTTACACGGCCGGCTGGTTCTATGGCGCCTCGGTGCTGAAGGAGCGGACGCTGAGCCTGCTGGGCAGCCAGGAAAAGCGCGGCATCTCGGCCGAATGCGCCGACGCTGACTATCGTGGCTACCCGTTCCGGATCGGCCTGTTCTGCTCGAAGGTCTCGGTCGACGACCGCACCAACGGCATTTCCGCAATGTTCGGATCCCTGCGGTCCGCCGCCCAGGTCTACAATCCCGGCCATATCGTCTGGGAACTCGATTCGCCGATCGAGATCCGCACCGGCCACGGACTTTCGGTCTCGACCACCTGGGAGAATTTCCAGTCGAGCCTGACCACCCGGTTTCGCGGGGTGGAGCGCACCTCCACCGTGATCGAGAACGCCAGGACGAACATCCTGTCGTCGGCAACGGGCCAGGCCTTCAATATCAGCGCCGGTCACACCGAGATTCATCTGCGCCAGAACGGCAATGACCTCGACGCGGCCATGACGCTGCAAAACACCGACATAGTGATGAAGGACCTGCCGCAGCTTCTGCCACGGTTCACGGCCAATCTCGACCTGACCCTGACCGGCCGCGCCGGCATGATAGACGGATCCGATCCGAACGGAACCGTTCTTTATGGCACTCAGGGCCAGATGCGCAGCATTTCGGCTGATCTCGGTGATGGCAAGCTGATCACCGTTTCCGGTCCCTTCTCCTTCGACGAGCAGGGCTACCTGTCAGGCAAGCTGAAACTCCGGGTCGAGCAGATCGATGCCTGGCGCGACAGCCTGAGCCAGGCGTTTCCGCAGATCGCACCGACGCTGAAGACCGCCGCCAACATGCTGTCCGCCCTCGGCCGCGGCAAGAGCGCATCGCTGGACCTGACCATCAACCGCGGCAAGGTGTTCGCCGGCGGCTTCATCCAGATCGGCGAAATCCCGCCGATCTGAGCGGGATCACTTCTTGACGTCGAGCGCGTGGCGGCCGAAATCCGGCGCGTCGACGTCCTGGCCGGCCTGGACGATCGAGCGGCGGATGGCGCGGGTGCGGGTGAAGAGTTCGAACAGCTTGTCGCCCTCGCCCCAGCGGATCGCCCGCTGCAGGTAGGCGAGGTCTTCCGAAAACCGCGCCAGCATTTCCAGGATCGCATCCTTGTTGTGCAGGCAGACGTCCCGCCACATGGTGGGATCGGACGCGGCAAGGCGGGTGAAATCGCGAAAACCGGAGGCGGAATATTTGATGACTTCCGCGTCGGTCACCGTCTCGAGATCGTCCGCCGTGCCGACGATATTGTAGGCGATGATGTGCGGCAGGTGGGAGACGATCGCCAACACCTTGTCATGGTGCTGCGGATCCATCTCGTCGATGCGCGAGCCGAGCGCCATCCAGAATGATTTCAGCGTGTCGAGCGCGACCGGATCCGTATCCGGGAGCGGCGTGAAGATGCACCAGCGGTCCCGGAACAGGCCTACGAAGCCGGCATCCGGGCCGGATTTTTCGGTGCCCGCCAGCGGATGGCCCGGGATGAAATGTACGCCTTCCGGCATATGCGGCGCCATCTGCGCGATAACGGACGCCTTGGTGGAACCGACATCGGTGACGATGGCGCCGGGCTTCAGGCTGCCGGCAATCTGCTTTGCAACCGCTTCCGATGCGCCGACCGGCACCGAGACGATGATCAGATCGGCATCCTTCACCGCATCGGCCGCGGACGCGACATAATGCGTGCCGAGCGCCAGCTCCTCGGCGCGTTTCAGGGTTTCGGCACTGCGGCTGGAGATCACCACCTCGCCGGCCAGGCCCAGCTCCTTGACGTCACGGGCGATCGACGAACCGATCAGGCCGATGCCGATCAGCGCGATCTTGTCGAAATGCGGCGTGCTCATGCGCTTTTGCCCATGAATTCGCCGAGCGTCTCGATGACGCCGCGATTGGCCTCTTCCGAGCCGATCGTCATGCGCAACGCGTTCGAGAAACCGTAGCCCCGGACGGCGCGCAGGATGTAGCCGCGGCTGGTGAGGAAGGCATCCGCTTCCGGCGCCCGCTTGCCGTCGACATCCGGGAAATGGATGAGCACGAAATTGGCGACCGACGGCGTCACCTTGAGGCCGATCGCCTCCAGCGCATGGGTGAGCTTGTCCTGCCAGAGAGAATTGTGCTCAACGGCCTTTTCGACGAAGGCCTGGTCGCGGATGGCCGCGGCACCAGCGGCGATCGCCGGAGCGTTCATATTGAACGGGCCACGCACCCGGTTCAGCGCGTCGAGAATGCCGGCCGGGCCGTACATCCAGCCGATGCGCAGTGCCGCAAGGCCGTAGACCTTCGAGAAGGTGCGGGTCATCACCACGTTCTTGTTGGAGGACACCAGTTCAAGGCCGGCCTCGTAGTCGTTCTTGCGCACATATTCCGCGTAAGCAGCGTCGAGCACCAGGATGACGCTCTTCGGCAGGCCGGCATGCAGGCGGCGGATATCAGCGACCGGGACATAGGTGCCGGTCGGATTGCCCGGATTGGCGATGAACACCATCTTCGTCTTGTCGGTGACGGCAGCGAGGATCGCGTCGACATCGACGGTGCAATCCTTCTCCTTCACCTCGACCACCGTGGCGCCGGCGCCCATGATCTGGATCTTGTAGACGAGGAAACCGTGCTCGGTGATGATGGCCTCGTCGCCGGCGCCCAGATAGACGTGGCAGAGCAGGCCCAGCAGCTCGTCGGAACCGTTGCCGCACATGATGTTCGCGATATTGAGGCCATGCACCGAGGCGATCGCCTCGCGCAGCGCTATCGCCTGGCCGTCCGGATAAAGTTCGAGATGGCCGGCCGCCTGCTTGAAGGCCTCGATCGCCCTGGGGCTCGCGCCGAGCGGCGTCTCGTTGGAGGAAAGCTTGAAGACGCGCGCCACACCCGGAGCATGTTCCTTGCCGGGCACATAGGCGGCGATATCCAGGATGCCTGGACGCGGAACGGGCTCACTCGTGACGATGCTCATCGGATCAACCTTTTTGGAAAGCCTGAATGGCGGGTGTGATCCAGTGGGATTAATGCCGAAAAACGCCTTTGTCGAGGGTGTGCTTGACGGGTGCCCCTCACCCTAACCCTCTCCCAGCAAGCGGGGCGAGGGGACTTGCCTCGATCGTCGTCAGAGAGGGACTGGGCGGGCGCGGCATATCCCTTCTCCCCGTCAAAACGGGGAGAAGGTGCCCGGCAGGGCGGATGAGGGGCGCCGGCGAAGCCCGTTCACCGCGTCCGCGTCGTCGGCACGCCCTGCGGCGCCAGCACCGGCACGAAGACGCGCCGGGAAGCACGAGCGGCGACCGGCAGGCCCTGGTAGAGCCGCTTCTGGGCCTCCAGCACGATGACCCCGGAAAAGACCGGCCAGAAGCGACGGCCCAAGCGCTCGAAGGCCTGGCGCAGCTTCAGCACGGCGCGGATCTTGGACGGCGGAAAGAACAGCGCCTCGGCGCTGGCGCCCGGCGTGAAATTGGTCTCGCGCAGCAGCGAGGTGAGCTGGCCGCGCGAATAAGGCCGGCCGGAACCGAACGGCGTGTGTTCCATGCGGGCCCAGACGCCGCGCCGGTTGGGCACGACGATGACCAGCCGCCCGCCGGGCGCCAGCACCCGCCAGAGTTCCTTCAAGGTCTCCCGCGGGTTTTCGGCAAATTCCAGCGAATGCACCATCAGCACGCGGTCGACGGAAGAGTCCGGCAGCGGTAGTTCCTCGTCGAAGACGAGAGCGGTCGAGGAAAGCTCGCTGACCGGCCAGTTCACCGCCCCCTGGCCCGCCGGCATGAAGGCGAAGGTGCGTTCCGTATCGGCGCGGAAACGGTCGAGATAGGGCACCGCATAACCAAGGCCCACCAGCCGCTCTTCCGGCAGCCGCGCCCAGAGCGAAGACAGCGCGAACGTGATCGACTGCTCGGCAAGGTGGCCGAGGGGCGAGTGATAGAATTCGCGGAGATCGACGATATCTGCATGCATGCGTAATTTGGTACCAGACGGCGGTTGGACTTCAAGGGACCAGTCTCTACATTGGGACGCAAAACACTTTCAGCAATGGGGTTATGTTATGAGACCACTGGAACTCGAAGTTTTTTCATGCCGCAGCGATAATTACGGCGTTCTCGTGCACGATCCGGAAAGCGGCCTGACGGCTACGATCGATGCGCCTGAGGAAAAGCCTATCCTCGAAGCGGCGGCCCGCCGCGGCTGGAAGATCACCCATATCTTCACCACCCATCACCATGGCGATCACGTCGAAGCCAACCTCGCGCTCAAGGAAAAATTCGGGCTGGAAATCATTGGCCCGTTCAACGAGGCGATTGCTATCCCCGGCCTCGACAAGACCATGGCGGACGGTGACGAATTCCAGTTTGGCGAGCATCTCGTGCGCGTTATCGAGACGCCTGGCCACACCGCCGGTCATATCTGTTACCACTTCCCCGACGACAAGATCCTGTTTGCGGCAGACACCCTGTTCGCGCTCGGCTGCGGGCGGCTGTTCGAACGCCCGGCTGCCGACATGTGGCATTCGCTGCAGAAACTCGCCGTTCTCCCGGACGAGACGGCCGTCTATTTCGGCCACGAATATACGCTTGCGAATGCCAAGTTCGCGTTGAGCGTCGATCCGGACAACGAACGTCTGCAGGCCCGCGCGAGCGAGATCGAGGCGCAGCGCGCGGCCGGCCGGTTCACCATTCCGACGACGATCGGGCTGGAGAAGGAAACCAATCCCTTCCTGCGCGCATCAGACCCGGCCATCCGCCGAAACCTTTTGATGGAGAGCAAATCCAACGAGGACGTGTTTGCCGAAATCCGCAAGCGCAAGGACAATTTCTGAATGACGCCCAAGGAAATCATCGCCACGCTCGGCATGCAGCGGCATCCGGAGGGCGGCTGGTATGTCGAGACATTTCGGGACGCTGCAGGCGGCACGCGCGGCCATTCGACGGCGATTTATTACCTGCTGGAAGCCGGCGAACGCTCCCATTGGCATCGGGTTCGGGACGCGGCGGAGACCTGGCACTTCTATGCCGGCGATCCGCTGCTGCTGCGGATTTCCAACGGCGAGACGGTCGAAGAGGTGAGGCTCGGAACGGACCTTGCCACAGGAGAACGGCCGCAGGCCGTGGTCCCGGCCGACGCCTGGCAGGCAGCGGAACCGCTTGGCCGCTTCACGCTGGTGGGCTGCACGGTCGCGCCGGGCTTTCAGTTTTCAAGCTTCGAGATGGCGCCGCCCGGCTGGGAGCCGTCAAGCTAGGCCGAGGGAAGCCCGGCAATCGCCAACGCAAAGATCAGCTGTGCCGTGAAGTAAGTGCCCCACACGAACGGCTTCAACCTCGCCGTAACCGGCGCGTCCGGCTTGACCAGGAATTTCTGGATTGCCAGCGCCGTATCGGACATGACGAACAGCGCAGCACCGGCCGCGGGCAGGATCGGCTTCACCGCCAGCGCCGAAAGCGCCATGGCGACGATCGCGATCCCATAGGCGGCAACGGGGATGGCAAGCCGTCCGGCAGGCCGCCACAGCATGAAAAGCGTCATGCCGGTGAGCACCACGAAGATCCACGCCACCGTATAACGCCAAGCGGACGCGACGAGCAGGCCCGGTTCCATCGATGGCCAGAACAGCGCCGCATAGGCAATATGCGAAGCGAGGAAGGCCGCAAGCCCGGCGACGAAGGCTGGCTCTCCCTCGTAGGCGAGGCAGGCGTCTCCGAGTGCACCGAGCGCCAGCGCTGCAACGAGCAGCCCCGGGGCGCCGGAAAGACCGGCGTAGAGCACAAGCAGCAAGACCGGTGCGGTCTTCAGCACCGCGCGAAGATGGCTCGCCGGCCTTTTTAGCCAGCGGAAATAATGGATCGCAAGCGCGATCGAGGCGGCAAGCACCGCCCATGACAACAGATACATCTCTTCCCCCACGTCCCCGACCCTTTCAGGAACGCCTATTCGGCCACGGCTTCCACAATCGGCTTCGGCCGGAACATATCCCGCGCCGCCAGCACCGCCCCTCCGGTGATCAGCAGGCAGGCAAGCAAAATGCGCCAGTCCGGCTCGGCAAAGCCCGATGCGACCAGGATCAGCGTCGACAGCAGCGGCGCCGCATAGCTGGCCGCGCCGATGATCTGGATGTCGCCGTTCTTGACCCCGTAGTCCCAGGCATAGAAGGCCGCGCCGACCGGCAGCAGGCCAAGCCCGACGACCGCCGCCCACTCGCCGCCATCAGCCGGCCAGACGGTCGTCTCGAGCGCCAGATGGCAGATCAGCGAAAGAAGCGAGGTCCCGAGGCAGAAGCCGGTGACCACATCGGTCGAAACCCGGTCGAAGCGCCGGGTGAGCAACGAATAACCCGACCAGGTGAAAGCACAGAGAAAGGCCGCACCGTAACCCAAGAGATAGGCGTCGTCGAAAGCAAGCCCGTTTCGGGAAACGATGGCGATCGTGCCGCAAAGCCCGGCGACCGCGCCGAGCACATGATACCAGCGCAACCTCTCGCCCGGCAGCAGGGCAGAACCCACGACGATGAACAGCGGCCAGAGATAGGCGATCAGCCCGGCCTCGACGGCCGGCGCATTGCGAAGCGCCGTGAAATAGAGAAAATGATAGCCAAACAGGCCGCCGATCCCGGTGATCCAGACCTTGGCCGGCTGTTTCAGGAGGGCGATCCGCTCCGGTTTGACGATGAACAGAACGATGCCCGGCAGGCTGCCGATCGCAAACGTGATCGCATTCATCTGGAAGGGCGGCACCTTTCCGGATGCAGCCGTCATCAGGGCCAGCAACGACCACATCAGGATCGCCGTAAAACCGATCAACGTCCCCCGGATTTTCACCCCTGCCCCCTTGGGCGCCCGACGGGCGCTTTATTCAGCCGCCATATTTGACGGCCGTCACGTAAACCTGCCCCATCCTGGTCGGGATGACGGCATAGACCGGAGCATATACATTTACCGACTGCGCCTTGGCAAACCAGATTTCCATCGGTGTCTTGCGCAGGTATTCGATATCGCTGCGGCCGCGCTTGAAGCCCGATCTCGGAAGGTAGCGGATCGAACAGACGATCGCCTCGCCCTTGAAACCATCCGTGGAAAACGGCCTGGTGCCCTTCGGCGTCAGCACCAGGTCCATGCGCGACTCACCGTCATAGATCGGCAGCCGGCTGGGGCAGACCTTGGCGTCGCCCGGGAAGATAAGGCCGCTCAAGGGATCGAGCACAGCGCGCAGATCCTTGTCGGTCACCGGAATCCAGGTTTCCGGATTGCGGGTAGGCTCGGGTTTGACAGTCGTCTCGGTGACATTGCCGTTGCGGTACTCGACATCATAGATGCGCGTGCGTTTTCCGCTGCTGTAGACGAGGTTGTAGCGGTCCGCCTGCAGTTTGTCGGCCTGCATGCGCCCGCTGACGCTGGTCTCGGCGGAGATGCGGTTGATGATGTTGACGATCCCGGCCGATTTGAACGTTCCGGTGATCTTGTAGTCGCTGCTGTTGAATTCGCTGGCAAAAGACGCCTTGGCGATCGGCAGTATCCCGAGCGAGATATCATATTCGCTGACATGCCGGATTTCCGCCGAGCCGAGCGGATTGGCCGTGAACCCGAAGACGAGCACGAAGGCACTGACGAAACTGCCGCGAAGGTTCATGATTTTGCCCTGACCGATGAGGACGCCGAAAAGCGTCTTCCCGCAGACATATAGACGGTGCATCATGGCAAGAAAATAGCGGCTTCGCGGCACGGGCGGCGGATTCTCTTAGGGTGAGGCCAAGGTTTTGGCTTGACGCGACGAGCCCCACTGACTATAGAACCGCAACTTTCCACTCAGGACCAGTTGGATCGGCGCACCGGCATTGTCCGGAAGTACCATCCGATTGCAGAAGAACAAAGGTGTATCCATGTCTCGTGTGTGCGAACTGACCGGCAAGGGCGTTCAGACCGGCAACAACGTAAGCCACGCCAACAACAAGACCCGCCGTCGGTTCCTGCCGAACCTGTGCCAGGTTACGTTGATCTCCGACGCTCTCGGCCAGCGTTATCGCCTGCGCGTCTCCGCACACGCTCTGCGCTCCGTCGAACATCGTGGCGGCCTCGATGCCTTCCTGTTGAAGTCCGACGAGACCGAACTGTCGATGCGCGCTCGCCTGCTGCGCCGCCAGATCGTCAAGAAGACCGCCGAAGTCGCTGCTGCGGCTTAATCGGCCCGACGACAAATCATCCGGCTTTGAACAAGGCTTGAACGGGTAATACCGGCCAGGCCTTTTCTCTTGGCCTTCATAACTCCAACTGGTGGCATCACCCAGGATAAAAAAATGCTGAGCTCACGCTATACCTTCATCTATGCCCTGCTGATGGCAGCCGTTGTCGTCGCGTCGAACTTCCTGGTCCAGTTCCCGGTCGTCGGCACGTTCTGGGGCATCGCCCTCGGCGATCTTCTGACCTGGGGCGCCTTTATCTATCCCTTTGCCTTCTTGGTGACGGATCTCGCCAACCGGCAGTTCGGGCCTTCGATTGCCCGACGCGTCGTTCTCGCAGGCTTCGTCGTCGGCGTGACGCTGTCGTTCCTGGCCTCCTCCCCGCGCATCGCCGTTGCCTCGGGCACCGCCTATCTGGTTGGCCAGCTTCTCGACATCTCCGTGTTCAATCGGCTCCGCCGCCAGACCTGGTGGCGCGCGCCGCTCGCCGGCTCCCTGCTCGGTTCAGCACTCGACACGCTGCTGTTCTTCTCGCTCGCCTTCGCTCCGCTCTTCGCCTTCATCGGCCCCAATGAGGACTTCGCGATCCAGTCCGCACCGCTCCTCGGCGCCTTTGCCGCAGAAGCCCCGCGCTGGATCTCCTGGGCGCTCGGCGACCTTGTGGTCAAGATCCTGGTCGGCGTCGTGCTGCTGCTGCCCTATGGCGCTCTGATGAACGTGCTGAAGCCGATGCCGCAGGTCGCCCCGGCCCGCTGAGCTCAACTAGCGTTCCGCCTGGCATCACGGCGTCAGGCGGAATTCCAGCATCACGTTCCGCTGCAGCAGATTGCCGTTGTCGTCCGAGATCAGGATCAGATGCGGCTTGCCCTCCGGCCCGGCGATGACGTCGAGCCCTTCCATGTTGTCGATGGCATAACCCATGTCGGCGTCGAGAAGCACCTCGCCATCGACGACGGCGCCGGGGCGGATACTGTCGCCCTTGATGAGGCGGATGCGCATGCCGAGGCCGCCGAGGAAGCTGAACCGGCGCTCCAGCAGCAGGAAATCGCCGTTTGGCAGGAAGGCCCCGTCGGTCGCGTCGAACGGATCGTGCCGCACCACCGTGAACACGCCCTTGAGCGGCCCTTCCAGGATCGCGGCGAAAAGGTTTCCCCGATCATCGAGACTATGCTCGGTGACCACGATGGGGGCCCCCTTGAGCGGACTGGTCGGAGGCGAGATAGCCACCGTCTCCATGCCCGCATTCATCCGGAACTCGTGGCGGGGAATCGGAAGGTCGAGGCTCTTCAGGGGCGCCGATGTTTCGAACCCGGGATCGGGATAGACATCGACGCGGTGCAACTGCTCGAAGCTGACGATTGCCTGCCCATCCCTCAGCGCCAGCCCCTCGGCGTCCGAATTGTATTTCGAGCCGACCCGGCCGCCACGGATGAGGATCGGGCTGATGGCGAGATCGGCAAGGTTGGCGAGACGCCCCTTCGCATCCCGTTCAACGCGGCCGGTCAGCCACGAACCGGTATCGAGCACCGACACGAAACTTTCACCATCGGCGCGAAAGCGGATGCTCGACAGCGACTGAAGCCGGCTGTCAGGTGACGAAAATTCCATCCCGCCGAGAAAATCGAGCGATCCGAAGCGCGTTTCCGCCGAGCCGCGCTTGAATTCCGTGATGGCCCGCGCCCTGACCGAGACATTGTCGGTGGCAGGCGCCACCGGGGAAGCGATGGCGCCGAAAAGGCCGGCCCAGACGACGAGGCGGGAAAGTTTCAAGCGGCGGGCCTCAGCTGGCCCGTCGCATGCGGCCTTGCTGCCTGCCATTTTCCGCAAACAGTTCGGCAAGCTGCTCGGTCATCGCCCCGGCAAGCTCGTCCGCATCGACGATCGTCACGGCCTTGCGATAATAGCGCGTCACGTCGTGGCCGATGCCGATCGCCAGGAGTTCGACCGGAGAACGCGTCTCGATCTGTTCGATCACCGCGCGCAGATGCCGTTCGAGATAATTGCCCGGATTGACCGACAGCGTCGAATCATCGACCGGCGCACCATCCGAAATCATCATCAGGATCTTGCGCTGTTCGCGGCGGGCGATCAGGCGGTTATGCGCCCACATCAGCGCCTCGCCGTCGATGTTTTCCTTGAGCAGGCCTTCGCGCATCATCAGGCCGAGATTGCGGCGCGAACGGCGCCACGGCGCATCGGCGGACTTGTAGACGATATGGCGCAGGTCGTTGAGACGGCCGGGCGTCGGCGGCTTGCCGCTTGCCAGCCATTTTTCGCGCGCCTGACCGCCCTTCCAGGCCTTGGTGGTGAAGCCGAGGATCTCGACCTTGACGCCGCAGCGTTCCAACGTGCGGGCAAGTATATCGGCGCAGGTGGCGGCGACCGTGATCGGCCGGCCGCGCATCGAGCCGGAATTGTCGATGACCAAGGTGACGACCGTATCGCGGAACTGCGTGTCGCGCTCCTTCTTGAAGGAGAGCGGCTGCATCGGGTCGATGATCAGGCGCACGAGGCGGGCGGGATCGAGATAACCCTCTTCGAGATCGAAGTCCCAGGAACGGTTCTGCTGCGCCATCAGGCGGCGCTGCAGGCGGTTCGCAAGCCGGCCGACGGCGCCCTGGAGATGGGCAAGCTGCTTGTCGAGGAAGGCCCGCAGCCGGTCGAGTTCCGCTTCGTCGCAAAGCTCTTCGGCCGTGATTTCCTCGTCGAACTCCTGGGTGAAGATCTTGTAGTCGACCTTCTCGTTGAAATCGTCGAAGGGGCTGTTGGGCCGCCGCGTTTCGCCGGGTGTTTCCGAATGTTCGTCGCTGTCGTCCGACATGTCGTCGTCGGACATTTCCGCGCCGTCCATCTCGCCGTCGTCCATTTCCTCGTCGGAAGCGTCGCTCTGCTCGGCAGGGGCGGCATCGGAGCCGGCCTCTTCCTCGACCTCGTCGTTCTCGGTCTCGTTGCTGCGCGGCTGGTCTTCCTGATCCGGGTTCTCCATCTCCTCCGGATCGGTATCGTCGTCGGCAAACTCCTCCGCCATCTGCATGGAGGTGAGCATGTGCCGCACCAGCTTGGCGAACGCCTGCTGGTCTTCGATCACATTGCGGAGATTGTCGAGATCGCCGGCAGCCTTGTCCTCGATGAACGGGCGCCAGAGATCCAGCACCTTGCCCGCACTCGGCGGAGGCTTGATGCCGGTCAGCTTTTCGCGCACCAGCATGGCGACCGCTTCGCCGATCGGTGCGTCTTCCTGCCGTTCAACGCCGGAGAAATTCGCCTTCGAGTATTTTTCCGCATGCATCGAACTGAGGTTCGACGCCATGCCGGCCATCCGCAATGCACCGATCGATTCGACGCGTGCCTGCTCGACCGCATCGAAGACGACGCGTGCGTCAGCACCCTGCGGCGACATGCTGGCATGCACGCCCGTATCGTGGCAGGCAATCCGCAGCGCCATGGAATCGCCGAGCCCGCGGGTCACCGCGAGCTCGTGTGCTGTCGGTCGCTTGGAGATTTCCGGCAGGCGGATGCGCTCGCCGGCGAGGCCCGGACGTTCGTTCGCGAACGTGACCTCGACTTCCGCGTCACCGGCGATCGACCTCACGCAGCCGGTAATCGCCCGCCGCAACGGTTCCGTATCCACGGGACCGCCGGATTTGGCTTTCGAATTGTCTCCGCGACCTGCCATGATCTCGTCTCCGCTTAAGCTCCGAGAACGATGTTGGCGGCACTTTCCTTCAGCTCGACACCGAAGGCGCGCTGGTACTGTTCGGCGACCAGCGTGCGTTCCAACTCGTCGCACTTGTTGAGGAAGGTGATGCGGAAGGCGAACGCGACATCACCGAAAATCTCGGCGTTTTCCGCCCAGGTGATGACGGTACGCGGGCTCATGACGGTCGAGAGATCGCCGTTGATGAAGGCCGAACGGGTGAGATCCGCGACGCGGACCATCTTCGACACCGTCTCGCGGCCCTCGGCCGTGCTGCCGAAGGATTTTACCTTGGCGGCGACGATATCGACTTCCTTCTGGTGCGGCAGATAGTTCAGCGTCGTCACGATCGACCAGCGGTCCATCTGCGCCTGGTTGATCTGCTGCGTGCCGTGATAGAGGCCCGTCGTATCGCCGAGACCCACCGTGTTGGCGGTCGCGAAGATGCGGAACGCCGGGTGAGGACGGATGACGCGGCTCTGGTCGAGCAGGGTCAGGCGGCCGGAGGATTCGAGCACGCGCTGGATGACGAACATCACGTCCGGGCGGCCGGCATCGTATTCGTCGAAGACGAGCGCGACATTGTGCTGGTAGGCCCAGGGCAGGATGCCGTCCTTGAATTCGGTGACCTGCTTGCCGTCCTTCAGCACGATCGCGTCCTTGCCGACGAGATCGATGCGGCTGACATGGCTGTCGAGGTTGATACGCACGCACGGCCAGTTGAGGCGGGCTGCGACCTGCTCGATATGGGTGGACTTGCCGGTGCCGTGGAAGCCGGACACCATGACGCGTCGGTTATGCGCAAAGCCTGCGAGAATGGCGAGCGTCGTATCGCGGTCGAAAAGATAGTCCGGGTCGAGATCCGGAACGTAAGGGTCGCCGCTGCTATAGGCCGGAACCCTGATATCGCTGTCGATGCCGAAGACTTCCCTGACCGAAACGGTGGTATCGGGAAGGTTGGAAATATCTAGATCAATCTTACTCATCGTCTCTCCAAGGCGCGAGCCGCCGCCCGGCCGTCATCCTCACTGCCATAATTTTTACGGCTTAGCAGAAACCCGCCTGCTTCAACAACTGATATGCTTGAATGACGGCACGAAAACGTTCTTCCGAGCCACGGTCGCCGCCATTCGCATCCGGGTGGTGTTTCTTGACCAGTTCCTTGTAGCGGGTCTTGATCTCCGCCGCGGTCGCATTCGCCGCCAACTCCATCGTATCGAAGGCTTTGGCTTCCAATGTCTTCAGCTTGCGCCCCTGCGTCTGGAAACGGGGGCCGGCCGCCCGCGCACTCGACACGAAGCCGAACGGATCCCTGAAGCGCTGTTGGGTGCCCGTAGCGCCGGCAGCACCTGAGCGCGCCGTGGAATGAAGCGGCGCATCCTTGGCGGCCTTGTTGACGCCGACAGTCCAGGTCGGCCGATGGCCGGTGATCGCCTCTTTCTGATACCGGGCGATCTCACTGTCCGACAGGCCGGAGAAGTAATTGTAGCCCTTGTTGTATTCCCTGACGTGTTCGAAGCAGAACAGGAAGAACTGGCCTTCCGCATTGCGGCCCACGGGAGCGCGGTGGGCACCGGGCTTGTCGCATCCGTCCCATTGGCAAGTCGGCGCTTCAGGCACAGCTTCCTGCTGCCTGTTCTTGCGCGTCCGGATGCGGTCGAAATATTTGGAATCTAGTTTCATAAGGCCCTCATTATGGGGCGACGAACAGGGCGCGGCAAGAATTGACAAAGTCCTTTCTTACTGGTTTGTGGGATGCCCCTTTTGCGTCGCAACGGAGACCGAAATGTCCGTCAAATCCCGGATCGAAATCACGCTCACCGACAATCTCGAACCGGAACGGCTGGTCGTCATCGATGAAAGCCATCAGCACGCCGGCCACCAGCCCGACATCACCGGAACCGGCGAAACCCATATGCGGGTCCGCATCGTTTCGAAAAAGTTTTCCGGAATGAGCCGGCTCGACCGGCATCGGACGGTGAATGCGCTGCTGAAGCCGGAGCTCGACGCCGGCCTCCACGCGCTGGCGGTGGAAGCCTCGGCACCGGGCGAGCCGACGCGCTGGTAGCTGAGCTTAGATAGGAAGGGCGGGGTGAGAGGCCAAGGTCGGGCTCACTTATTGTGGGATATCGCTTTTGCCGGCCTGCCGCAATTTCCCAATGGCTAACGGCGTAGCGGCAGCTTGGCGCTCAAAAAGGGGACATAGTTACGGAAAGCAAAAATTGGTTTTAAACTTGGAAAGGGCACTGGTGATTTTAAATTCGAACAGCACTAATTCCGAAGCAGCGTGCTCATAGCTATTCAGATCACCGGGTCTCGCCTCTGTCGAAAAAACCTTTGAACATGCATAGCGTGATGTATACGAGCCAACTAATGCTCCCGTAGAAAACTACGATGCCCACCCCGCTTTTGAAGGAAGCGATTCCCCACCACTCATTGATGCCAATCTGGTAAAAGCTATTACCAGCTACCACAGGGAATCCAGAGGTCCAATAACAAAGAACGGCTAATCCAAGGCAAGCGGCCCAAAATTGGGGATCGCAGCGTCTCGATAAATACTGTCCCATTTTCACCATGGCAAACAATAGCCAGACGAATAGTGAAACACTCAAGCAGGATCGCACGATAACTGTCATACAGATTTGTTCATTCCCGAGTTGCTCGACGAAAACAAACTGTTTGTTGGGTGGCCAAAGTAGACGGACTTGATCCAGACGGGCTACTGAACACACGTCAGACACGCTCAGCGAGATCAGAAACGCAACAAGCAGATTGGCGATTAAAAAAACACCTAAAAGCTTCATGCATTGAGCGTAAACCGGCCCGAGCTTAGGATTGGGCGCGAGTTTAGGATTAGGTGCCAAAATTAAGTTCCACGGCTTCAACGTTCGATGCGTATACCTGAGACAGTAATGTCCGCAAAGGGTCGAAGCCGACAATTTTAGCGCCGGACTGAAAGGCTTTCGTTTCACGAAAGATCACTCCGCCGGCAGCGTCACATCGTCCGCAGGCCGTATCCTCAGCCTCGTAATGCGGTTCTTCTCCCGCTTCAACACGACGAACCGTTTGCCGTAGAACGTAAACGCCTGCCGCTCCTGCGGAATGAGCTTCGATTCGTGGATGACGAGGCCCGCGATCGTCGTTGCTTCCGCATCCGGCAGGCTCCAGTCGAGTGCGCGGTTCAGATCGCGGATCGGCACGGAACCATCGACGACGATCGACCCGTCCGCCTCCTGGCGGACACCCTGGATCTCGATATCGTGCTCGTCGGCGATATCGCCGACGATTTCCTCCAGGATATCTTCCAGCGTGACGATGCCCTGGACCTCGCCATATTCGTCGACGACGACCGCAAAATGGCCCTTGCGGCGCAGGAAGGCGCTGAGCTGGTCCTTGAGGCTGGTGCTGTCGGGCACGAACCAGGGTTTCTGGGCGATCTTGACGATATCGAGGTTTTCCGGCTCGACATTCGGCTCGGCAAGCGCCCGCAGCAGGTCCTTGGCGTGGACGACGCCGATGATGTTCTCGGTCGAATGTCGCCAGAGCGGCATGCGCGTATAGGGGCTTTCGAGCACGGTGCGGACCGCCACTTCCGGCGGATCGTCGGCGTTTACCGCCCGCATGACCGTGCGATGCCGCATCACGTCGGAGACTTCGAGCTCTTCGAGTTCGAAGAGACCGCTCAGCCGGTCGCGATCCTGCTTGTCGAAATTCCCCTCGCGATGAACCAGGTCGAGAGCGGCATGCAGATCGTCATGGCTGGAAAGCGCCAGGGTCTGCTCGGACAGGGAAGCGCCGAACGCGCGAAGAAGCCCGCGGATCACCGCGTTGACAGCACGCGATTTGAGGCCCTGTTTGGACGTCATTTCGGCCGCTTTTCCTCCAGGAAGCTCAAGACTTCGGACGACGGCACGTCGTTGGCGACGAAGGACCGGCCAATGCCGTGGGTCAGGATGAAGGTGAGCTTGCCGCTCTGTACCTTCTTGTCCTGCGCGATCGCGTCCAGCAGCTTTTCCGTCGGCGGCAGCTTTCCGGGAATATCGCTCATCGACGTCGGCAGGCCGACGGCTTTCAGATGGGCCGTGACCCGCGCCGCGTCGTCCGGGCTTGCAAGGTTCATGCGCGCCGAGAACTGATGCGCCAGCACCATACCGATCGCCACGCCCTCGCCGTGCACCAGGCGGCTGCTGTCATATTCGGTTGCGGCCTCCAGCGCATGGCCGAACGTGTGGCCGAGATTGAGCAGCGCCCGGCGGCCAGTCTCGCGCTCGTCCTCGACGACGACGTCGGATTTCGCCTGGCAGCTGATCGCGATCGCCTCGATCCGCTCCGGGCCGCCGGCAAATACCTGCTTCCAGTTCTTTTCGAGCCAGGCGAAGAAATCCGGCTGGTCGATCAGGCCGTATTTCGCCACCTCCGCATAACCAGCCCTGAATTCCCGCTCCGAGAGCGAATCAAGCGCCGCCGTGTCGGCCAGCACGAGGTCCGGCTGGTGGAAGACGCCGAGCAGGTTCTTGCCGTGGCGGGTGTTGATGCCGGTCTTGCCGCCGACCGACGAATCGACCTGCGCCAGGAGCGAGGTCGGGATCTGCACGAACCGGACGCCGCGCCTGACGATGCCGGCTGCAAAACCGGCCAGATCGCCGATCACGCCGCCGCCGAGCGCGATCACCGCGTCGTTGCGTTCGATGCGGGCCGACAGCACCATGTCGCAGACGGTCGCCAGGTGATCGAAACTCTTGGTCTTCTCACCGGCCGGCAGCGTCAGCGAAACGGCTTCGATCCCGTCGGTCTGCAGGCTGTCCATCAGTGCTTCGAGATAAAGCGGCGCGACGTGCTCGTCGGTGACGATAGCGGCCTTGCGGCCCTTCAGCCGCGCTGTGATCTCGCCGCCTGCGCGGGTGATCAGACCAGGACCAATCAGGATGTCATAGGCCCGTTCGCCGAGCGGCACATGCACCAGGCGCTCCGGGGAGCGATCCTCGGATCGGCCATCGGATCGGGAAGACATGTTCATTGCAATTCACCTTCGCTGGGCAATTCACTTTCGCCGGACAGATTGGCCACCGCGGAAAGCACCTCGTTGACCATCACGTCCTTGCGGACATTTTCGGAGAGTACCGTCACATCTGCCTCGGCATAGATCGGATAACGCTGGATCATCAGATTTTCGAGCGTCTGCCTGGGGTTCTCGGTCTTCAGCAACGGCCGGTGGTCGCGCTTGTTCACCCGCTCCCACAAAACGTCGATATCCGCCTTCAACCAGATGGAAATGCCGCCGATCTTGATCTGGTGGCGGGTGTTCTCGTTGATGAAGGCACCGCCGCCGGTCGAAACCACGCGGGGGCCGCCCCTGAGCAGGCGCTCGATGACACGGGTTTCCAGCGCCCGGAACTCCACCTCGCCGTAGGCGGCGAAGAGTTCGCTGATGGTCATGCGCGAAACCTTTTCGATCTCCGCATCCGTATCGATGAAGGGAATCGAAAGGGCTTGGGCCACCATGCGGCCGATCGCCGATTTGCCGGCCCCCATCAGCCCGACGAAGATCAGGTTCCGCGTGCCGAGGACGGCGCGCGCCTTTTCGCTGAGTGGAGTTGCGACTTCTGTCATTGTCAGGTCCGTTTCGAAAAACGGTATCGACAAATGCGTCGGCAGCGTCAAGCCGTCGCAACCCTCAAAGAATGCGGGGGATTGTTTGTTCTTGCCGATATGTAAACCTTTATCGATATATTGCGGCGCAACTCCGGGAGTCCTTTATGCCCACCCTTTTCCGTTTCCTCTTCGTGCTGGCGGCGATCGCAGGCATCGTTTATGGAAGCATGGTGGCTCTCGTCATGCTGGTGGATCCGCGCGAGCGCGACGTGACCGTGCGCATTCCTTCCGAGCGGTTGAACCCGGCAACGCCGCAACAATAACGGCAGGTAGATGGCCGACCTTTCCCGAGCCCATATCGAAGCCTTTCTCGAAATGATGAGCGCCGAACGAGGTGCCGCCGGCAACACGCTCACATCCTACGAACGCGATCTCGAAGATCTGCAATCTTTCCTCGCCGCAGCCAACGCTTCCGCCCTGACGGCGCAAAGCGCCAATCTCTCCGCCTATCTCGCCCATCTCGGCGCCCAGGGCTTTGCTGCCTCGTCCCAGGCGAGAAAACTGTCGGCCATGCGGCAGTTCTACAAGTTCCTTTATGCCGAGGGCCTGCGCGGCGACGACCCGACAGCTATCCTTGACGCACCGAAAAAAGGCCGCTCGCTGCCGAAGATCATGAGCGAGGCCGATGTGACGCGGCTCCTGGACCTGGCCGCGAAGGAAGCCGCCGAACCCGGGCCGGACCAGCTTGCGCGTCTCAGGATGCTGGCGCTGCTCGAACTTCTCTACGCAACCGGCATGCGCGTCAGCGAACTCGTGTCGTTGCCGGTCAAGGTTCTCGACCAGGAAGGACGTTTCCTGGTCATCCGCGGCAAGGGCAACAAGGAACGGCTGGTGCCGCTATCCAGGTCGGCGATCGCGGCTCTTGGCCCCTATGGCCAGGCCCGCCAGGCCTCGCTCGCCAAGACAGGCGACAGTCCATGGCTCTTCCCATCGGCCGGCAAGGAGGGGTATTTGCCAAGGCAGGTGTTTGCCCGCGACCTCAAGGGCCTGGCGGCGCGCGCCGGACTTCGCACGGCCGCAATCTCTCCGCATGTGATGCGCCACGCCTTCGCAAGCCACCTCCTCCAAAACGGCGCGGACCTTCGCGTCGTGCAGGAATTGCTCGGCCATTCGGACATTTCCACTACACAAATCTATACGCATGTACTGGAAGAACGGCTGCGAGAGCTGGTTCAAACACACCACCCTCTTGCAAAACAGGCCAAAAACCCGGATTAGAGGCCCCAAACAGAAAATGGGAACTGCGTGTTCCTGAGATAAAACAACCGGAAACCGGCTCTCATGCAGACTTATCTCGATTTCGAAAAGCCCATCTCGGACCTCGAGGGCAAGATCCACGAGCTCAAGAAGCTCGCCTCCGAGGACGAAAGCATCGATACGTCCGAGGAAATCGGCAGGTTGGAGACCCGGGTCAGGGAAGCGACCCGGGAAATCTATTCCAAGCTCGGTGCCTGGGAAAAGACGCAGGTCGCGCGCCATCCGCAGCGCCCGCATTTCGTCGACTACTCCGCCCATCTCTTCACCGATTTCACGCCGCTCGCCGGCGACCGCAATTTCGGCGAGGATGCCGCCATCCAGGCGGGCCTTGCCCGCTTCAACGGCATGCCGGTTGCCGTCATCGGCCAGGAAAAGGGCCATGACACCAAGACCCGCCTGAAGCACAATTTCGGCAGCCCGCGTCCGGAAGGTTACCGCAAGGCGATCCGGATCATGGAAATGGCCGATCGTTTCCACCTGCCCGTCATCACCCTCATCGATACAGCGGGCGCCTATCCGGGCGTCGGCGCGGAGGAGCGCGGCCAGGCGGAGGCTATCGCCCGCTCGACCGAAATGTGCCTCGGCCTGAAAGTGCCGATGGTTTCCGTCGTGATCGGCGAAGGCGGCTCCGGCGGTGCGATCGCGATCGCCACCGGCAACCGGGTCTACATGCTCGAACATTCGATCTACTCGGTCATCTCGCCAGAAGGCGCGGCATCGATCCTCTGGCGCGATTCGACCCGCGCCCGCGAGGCGGCGACCAACATGAAGATCACCGCCGAAGACCTGAAGGGCCTCGGCATCATCGACGACATTATCCCGGAACCGGTCGGCGGTGCGCATCGCGAACCCGAAACCGTCATCGCCGCGACGGGCAAGATCATCGCTTCGGCGCTGGAAGATCTTGGGCGGCTGTCCGGTGACGAAGTGCGGGCTGCGCGCCGGCAAAAATTCCTCGATATCGGCCGCAATCTCTGATCTTCGGCCCTCCGACACACCAATAGCCAAATTTGGCCATATTGCTGATAACATTGGGTGCCGGGCGGTTTTGCTGGACAGGCCGGCGCAAGCGGTTAAGAATATGTAAAGATTACCGCTTTATTCATAGAAGTCCTGTACCGAATTCGTTCGTCGTTCCAAGTCTATGTGGTCCGTACCGATGCGCCTGAAACACATCGCTTTCGCTCTCTTCGTCGCAACGGCCCTGACGGGCTGCAACGATACGCTCGATTCCGCGAGCATCGACCTGAAGAGCGTCAAGAACAAGGTCGAGCAGCCTCTGCCTTCGAGCATTCTCGCCGAGATGCAGAAGAAGAACATGCCTCGCAATTCGCCGATCATGATCCGCATCCTCAAGGAAGAGGGCAAGCTGGAAGTATGGAAGGCAAGGGCCGACAACCGCTTCGAGGTGATCAAGAGCTACGACATCTGCGCCTGGTCCGGAAAGCTCGGCCCGAAGGTCAAGGAAGGCGACCGCCAGGCTCCGGAAGGTTTCTACAACCTGACGCCGGCGCACCTGAACCCGAATTCGAAATATTACCTTGCCATCAATACCGGCTTCCCGAACCGCTACGATGCAGCAAACGGCCGCACCGGCTCCAACCTGATGATCCACGGCGCCTGCTCGTCATCCGGCTGTTATTCGATGACCGACGAACAGGTCCTGGAAATCTACGCCTTCGCCCGCGACGCCTTCAAGGGCGGCCAGACCTCCGTGCAGCTCCAGGCTCTCCCCTTCCGCATGACGGCGGAGAACATGGCGCGCCACCGCGACAGCCAGAATCATGATTTCTGGAAGATGCTGAAGACCGGCTACGACCATTTCGAAGTCACCAAGCGCCCGCCGGAAGTCAACGTCTGCGAAAAGAAGTATGTCTTCAACCAGCAGGTCGATAGCAACGGTACATTCGCGCCTGCCTCCGCCTGCCCGCCCATGTCGACGCCGCCGGCTCTCTCGGCTGTACTCACCTCCTATGAAAAGACCTACCAGGTCGCCTACACCAAGGCGCTCGAGAAATTCGACGGCAAGGTCTGGTATGAGCCGACCGAAGCCGAGCGCAAGGCCGTGGTCGCCGACAAGCGCAAGGGCCGCGATATCGCCTATGCGCCGACGGGAACCTCGCTCGAGGCCGGCAAGCTGCTGAGCCAGTCGGAATTCCAGGAGATGATGGAAAAGCGGATGGCCTCCCAGAACAAGCCGGCCAATACCGTGCTTGCTTCCGCCTCTCCCGTCACGTTTCGTGCCGGCTCCGCCGCCGACCGCATGAAGCAGGACCGCCTGCCGGCCGCCGCAACGACTGCTCCCGTCGCACAGAGCACCGGTACGGTCCCGACCATCGCCACGGCCCAGGGCACGACCACCACGGTTCCGATCCCTGCCCAGAACCCGCTCGCCTATGCGGCACCGCCGATCAGCGAAGAAAAGAAGAAGCCGTTCTGGAAGTTCTGGAGCCAGGAATGACCCCGGTCACCGACGGCCTCTACGACTTGAGAGGCCTGAAGTGTCCCCTGCCCGTGCTGAAGACGCGCCGCCGGCTGAAAACTATGCCAAGCGGCACGGAGCTTGCGATCGAGACCACCGATCCCCTGGCCGGCATCGACATCCCGCATTTCTGCAACCAGGAAGGCCACGAACTGGTCCGCTCGGAAAAGACCGAGACGGGCCATCGATTTCTGATCCGCAAGGGATAGCCGAGCCCTCCGATTAGCCCCTCATCCGCCTGCCGGCACCTTCTCCCCGCACGCGGGGCGAAGAGCGTATGCCGCACCGACCGCCTCAACCACCAACCGCGAATGGGGCACGTCCCATCTCCCCGTCCTTACGGGGAGAGGGTCAGGGTGAGGGGCAAATCCTTGAGAGTCACATCCGCAGGCCGGGAACGGCGAGGGGATTGTCTTCCAGCGCCGCGCGATCCGGCCGGTCGACACGCGGCTGGCCTGTGAACGCCGCGAAAAGATCCGAGACGAAAGCTTCCTCCAGCCCTTGCGTGATCAGCACCATGCGGGTGCGCCGGTCCGAGCCGTCAGGCCATTTCGGCAGGCGCTGCGGCGGATGAAAGACGCTCTGCACCCCATGCAGCACCAGCGGCCGATCCGGGTTGCCGGAGAGCGCCACGATCGCCTTCATCCTGAGCAGCTTTTCGCCGTGGGCCGAGCGCAGCAGGTCGATGAACATCTCGATCGCCATCGGATCGATCGGCTTGTCGTGGATGATCGAGAAGGAGCGGATGTCGTCGCCATGGCGGTTCACGTCATGATGATGGCCATGCCCGTGGTGCTCATGGCTATGTTCATGGCCATGGTGATGATCGTCGTGTTCATGCCCGTGATCATGGTGGTGATGGGCCGCGGCATCGTTCGCCAGTTCGTCGTGCAGCCAGCGATCCACGTCGGCGATCTTCGTCGCCGGATCGTAGAGGCCGTTCACCAGAATGGCCGCCGTGCCGGCAGCTTCGCTGTCCCCATCGACGATCGGCGCCCGGGGGTTGAGCGCCGCAAGTCGGCTTTTCAGCGCCGCAAGCTGGGAAGCGTCCGCCATCGAAAGCTTGGAAATGATCAGCCGGTCGGCCACCGCCACCTGCTTCACGGCCTCCTGATGACGGTCCAGCGTCGAGACGCCGTTGACCGCATCGACCACGGTGATGACGCCGTCGAGCTCGAAATTCTGCGCGATGACCGGATTGCCCATCACCGACTGCATGACCGGCGCCGGATCGGCAAGGCCCGTCGTTTCGATGACGATGCGGCGGATCGGCCTCAGGCGGCCGGTCTGGATGCCATCCATGATCGAGGCGAGCGAATCCACCAGCTCGCCGCGCACCGTGCAGCAGAGGCAGCCATTGGCGATCTCCAGCAAAGCGTCGCCCGAAGCTTCGACCAGGAAATTGTCGATCCCGACTTCGCCGAACTCGTTGATGATCACGGCCGTATCGCTGGTGCCCGGATCCTTGAGGATGCGGTTCAGCAGCGTCGATTTTCCAGCGCCGAGAAACCCGGTGAGGATGGAAACCGGAATCCGGCTGCGGACAGAAGACATGGCTTGGTCTCGTTCAGAATGTCGGGCGCGGCTGCGGGATCGGCACGTTGGCGATCTCGTTCTTGCCCTTGGTTGAAGCGATCTGCTCGCTGCCGGGAATAAGGCCGGCGAAGCTGTAGATGGGCGGGCGGTCCATCTCGTGGATATAGGGCGAATGCTGGACAGTCCGGCCGGCATCGTCACGGGTTTCGCTACGCACCTTGGCGGCCTGCGGATTGCAGATCGTGGCGCTGACGTCGTTGACCTCGGCCATGTCTCCATAGGGCTGCAGCGATGTCAGCGGAATACCCTGGTTTGCCGGCGAGGTCAGTCCCTGCTGCAGAAGGTTGGCCGTATCGTCGGCGCGGCCGGCAAGGCTGTCGGAGCCCAGCACCACGGAGATCACCGTGCGGCCGTCGCGCGTCGCCGAACCGACCTGATTGAAGCCGGAGGCACAGATGAAGCCGGTCTTCATCCCGTCGGCGCCATCGAAACGGCCGATCAGCGTATTGAAGTTCGGATATTGCTTGGCGCCGGTATCGATGCCCTCGAGCGAAAAATAACTCTGGTATTCCGGAAAATCCTGCTTCAGGCGGAGCGTTAGCAGCGCAAGATCGCGCGCCGTCGAATACTGGCCCTTGCCGGGCAGACCGTGGGGATTGATATAGCGCGTCGAGGTCATGCCGAGCGACTGGGCCTGGCTGTTCATCATCGCCACGAACTGGTCGAGCGAGCCCCCGACCGTCTCGGCGACCGCGACCGCCACGTCGTTGGCCGACTTGACGAGCAGGATTTTCAAGGCGCTGTCCATGGTGAGCTTGGAGCCCGGCTTGAAATACATCTTGCTGGCCGGCTGGTCGGTCGCCTTCTTGCTCATGACCACAGGCGTATCGAGCGTAAGCCTGCCGGACTTCAGCGCCTTGAAGGTGACGTATGCGGTCATCAGCTTGGTGAGCGACGCCGGATACCATTTCAGGAACGCATCCTCATGGGCAATCACCCTGCCGGTCCTGGCGTCGATCACCATCTTGGGATTGGCGGCAACGCTTCCTGCGGATAGGAAAAGCCCAATGGCCGTAACGGCAGAAATCAGCCGGGTTGCGGACACGGATCGGAGGCTTGAAGTCGGCAAGGGTGTCCCTCGTTGTTGCGGCTTTAACGAGTGTGGCGCATATGCGGCCTATGTGGCCAACCAATGGCAAAGAAGATTGATTACGTCAATCATGACAGGCACACTCCGGGCGGGAGGACTTGTCATAACCGCGTGACCAGCCAGCAACAGGGAATAGTATGCCGATTTTGAACCGAGCCGCCGAACTTCAGGGCGAAGTCAGCGAGTGGCGACGATATCTTCATGAAAATCCTGAGATTCTTTACGAGGTCGAGAACACGGCCTCCTTCGTGGAACAGAAACTGAAGGAATTCGGCGTCGACGAAGTCGTGCCCGGCATCGGCCGCACCGGCGTCGTCGGCATCATCCGTGGAAAAGGTCGGGGAGGCCGCACGATCGGCCTTCGCGCCGACATGGACGCGCTGCCCCTCACCGAAATCACCGGCAAACCCTGGGCTTCGAAGATCACCGGCAAGATGCATGCCTGCGGCCATGACGGCCACACGTCGATGCTCCTGGGTGCGGCGAAATACCTCGCGGAGACCCGCAATTTCAACGGCACGGTCGCCCTGATCTTCCAGCCCGCCGAAGAGGGCGGCGCCGGCGCGCTGGCGATGGTCGACGACGGCATGATGGAGCGTTTCGGCATCGACGAGGTCTACGGCATGCACAACATGCCGGGCATTCCGCTCGGCCAGTTCGCCATCCGCAAGGGCGGCATCATGGCGGCTCCCGACCGCTTCACCATCACCATCAAGGGCCGCGGCGGCCATGCCGCCCAGCCGCACAGGACCATCGACCCGATCTTCATCGGCTCGCAGCTGGTGGGCAGCCTGCAGGCGATCGCCGCCCGCAACGCCGACCCGGTCCACTCGATCGTCATCTCGGTGACCCGCTTCGACGCCGGCACGGCGTATAACATCATCCCCGACCAGGCGACGCTCTGGGGCACGGTGCGGACGCTCAGCGAGGAGACCCGCGATCTTGCCGAGAACCGTATCCGCCAGATCGTCGAAGGCATCGTCAGCGCCCACGGCGCCACGTCTGAGATCGATTATTACCGCCAGTGCCCGGTTACCTTCAACCATGACCTCGAAACCGATCACGCGATCGGCGTCGCGGCAGAGGTGGTCGGCGCCTCGAACGTAGACACCAATGTCGAGCCGACCATGGCCGGCGAGGATTTTGCCTTCATGCTGAAACGCCGCCCCGGCGCCTTCATCTTCATAGGCAACGGCGATACGGCCGCCCTCCACAACCCGCACTACGATTTCGACGACGAGGCGATTTCCTACGGCATTTCCTACTGGGTGCGGCTGGCCGAACAGCGATTGACGGAATGAGGGAGAGGAAAAGGCTTGGCTAAACGCCTCGCCTTTTGTATGGAATTCCTCATGTGGTCCCATAGCTCAGCAGGATAGAGCGCAGGATTCCTAATCCTGAGGCCGATGGTTCGAATCCATCTGGGATCACCACTCTCGTCTATCGGGCAATCGTCGGCGTCTGGTCCATCCGTTTCGGTCGCCTTACCGAGCGGACGACGCCGCGGCGGGCAGCGCCGAGAAGCGCTGCAATCAGCCAGCCGCAGAAAAGCCCGCCCGCCGCCCAGGTGAGGCCTGCGAAATCCACCGGCACGCCCGGCACGAAATCACGCCAAGCATTGGCAAACGTCGTCGAATCGGGATTGCGCATCACCACGAACGGCTTGGTGAAAGGCGGCGCCAGGGTCAGATCCTTCTGCTGCTCGGCGAGCATCTCATAACGCGAAAAGGTCCGCCGCATCGCTTCACCCTGATTGCGCAGGAAGGTCTGCGGCGAGACGGAATAGATGTTGAGCGCCTCCTGGCGATCGAGGCCGTTGTGATTGGCCTGGGCGTCGAATTCCGAGATCAGGATCTTCAACTCGTCGAGCGCGCCGCCGATCCGCTGGCGGTATTGCTGTGCGAATTCCGGCGCCTGCGAAAAGAAGATCCCTCCCAGCAGCGCCATCGCCATCGTCAGCATTCTTCCGAGCATGAGCATGGCAAAACCTCGGTTGTTTTGCCGATCAACGACGCGGGGCGGTCAAAGGTTGCCTTGTTTTCCCCGCACATGCTCCATGCGGAAGCCGAGGCCGATCAGCCGGCCGGCGAGATGGGCGAGCAGCGGAAAGCGGGCAATGCCCCGAATGAAGGCCGGTGGGCCCTTGCGCTGACGGTCGTCTCCCTCATCGGTGCGCCGGCTGCTCCTCATCATCAACTGCAGCTTCTGCGTCGCCCTGGTCGGGAAACTGCGCCGCTTTTCGACGGCGGCGAGGTCGGCATCGGCGAGGCGCTTTTCGCGGAGCGGCGCGGCCAGGATATTGGCGGCCGCCACCGCATCCTGGATCGCCAGGTTGACGCCGACGCCGCCGATCGGCGACATCGCATGTGCCGCGTCACCGATGCAAATCAGCCCCGTCCGCCACCATTGCTTCAGTCGGTCGATGCGCACCGTCAGCAGGCTGGTATCGTCGAAACTGCGGATCTCCTGCATGCGCTCGGCCGGCAGGGGCGAAACCTCAACCACCATCCGCCGGAAAGCCTCGATGCCCTTTTCGCGGATGTCGGCGAACGTCGTGCGGCGGATCACATAACCGCATTGCCAATAGTCGCCGCGGTCGATCAGCACGAAACCCTGGCGCGGGCCGGCATGGCCCATCACCTCGTTCGGATCGCCCTTCTGTTTCGACAGTTTCATCCAGACGACTTCGCTCGGCATGCCGAAACTCTCCACATCGAGGCCAGCCTTTTCCCGCACGACCGAATTGCGGCCGTCGGCGCCGACGACAAGCGTCGAGCGGATGGTAAACTCTCCTTCCGGCGTCTCCAGGACGAGGCCGGAGATTGCGCCCTGATCCTCCAGCACGTCCAACACCTTCGCCCGCATGATCAGCCGGAAGTTCGGATAACCCTGTCCCTTTTCAGCGAGAAAGCTCAGAAAGTCCCATTGCGGCATGAAGGCGATGAAGCGGTTCCTCACCGGCAACCGCGAAAAATCCGCGATAGTGATCGTCTTGCCGCCCATTTCGGCCGAAAGTTTTGGCGCCCGCGTGTGAGGCAATTTGAGGAATTCGTCGATCAGGCCGAGCTCGTGCATCACCTCCAACGTCGAGGGATGGATCGTATCGCCGCGGAAATCGCGCAGAAAATCGGCGTGCTTTTCGACGACCACGACATCGACGCCGGCGCGCGCCAGCAGGAGGCCGAGCATCAGGCCTGCCGGACCGGCGCCGGCGATCACGCAAGTCGTCTGGATTTCAAGGCGTTCGCTCATCATCCCACTTCGCGCCAAGAGCATCCGTTGTGCAAGCTGCACTTGGTCGCAGGCGGGCCGAATTCAAGCCCGCTCTTGTGAGCCGTGGCTTTCGCTTGTAGACCGAAGGGAGCTTTAGGAAATGGAAGACAGCATGGCCGACACCGGCAAGCGCCGCATCAGCATCCTCGGTTCCACCGGCTCGATCGGCGTCAATACATTGGATGTGGTGAACCAGCTCGGCGGCCGCGAGGCCTTCGAGGTCGTCGCCATCACAGGCAACAGCAATATTGCGCTTCTGGCAGACCAGGCGAAGGCAAGCGGTGCAAGACTGGCCGTCACCGCCGACGACCGACAGTATGCAGCCCTGAAAGATGCACTCGCTGGAAGCGGTATCGAGGTCGCCGCCGGCCGCGAGGCGCTGATCGAGGCGGGCGCGCGCCCGTCCGACTGGGTGATGGCAGCGATCGTCGGCACCGCCGGCCTCGCCCCGACGCTGGCCGCCGCAGAGCGCGGCGCCGATATCGCGCTCGCCAACAAGGAATGCCTGGTCTCCGCCGGCGAACTCTTCGTCAGGGCGGTCGCGGAAGGCGGTGGACGGCTGATCCCGGTCGACAGCGAACACAGCGCCATCTTCCAGTCGCTCGAAGACGACCAGCACCACGCGGTCGAACGCATCGTGCTCACCGCCTCCGGCGGACCCTTCCGCACCTGGACCCGCGAGCAGATGGCGGGCGTCACCGCGGATATCGCCCGCGCCCACCCCAACTGGTCGATGGGCCTGAAAATCTCGATCGGCAGCGCCTCGATGTTCAACAAGGCGCTGGAGATGATCGAGGCGAAACATCTCTTTAATCTGCGCCCGGACCAGATCGAGGTGATCGTCCATCCGCAATCGGTCATCCATTCCATGGTCGGTTATGCCGACGGCTCGGTGCTGGCCCAGCTCGGCTGTCCGGACATGCGCACCGCGATCGGTTATGCGCTGACCTACCCGAACCGCACCAGGCTCGATGTCGAACGCCTGGATTTCGCCAAGCTCGCAAGGCTCGATTTCGAGGCGCCGGACGAGGTGCGTTTCCCGGCGCTCCGGCTGGCGCGAACCGCGCTCGAACGCGGGGGCGTGCAGGGCGCGGTGATGAACGCTGCCGAAGAGATCGCCTTCCACGCCTTCTGCGCCGGCCGCATCGGCTTCCTCAACATGGCGGATGTCGCCGAAAAGGTGATGGACGAGATGGTGGGCCATGGTGCGGCCACGACCATGGAAGAGGTGTTTGCGGCCGATGCCGAGGCCCGGCGCCGCGCTGGCGAGATTATCGCGCAAAAAGAAATGGCCGCGTAAGGCGTTAGCCTGTCAAAAGCACCGGTTACCTGCCGAGGCGGTAACTCCAAACTCTCCTCATTCCTGTGCTTGTCACAGGAATCCAGTCAGCCCAAGTCCTTGGGCTGAAAAGACTCTTGCGCACCGCAGACGCTGTGCTGCTGGATCCCTGTGACAAGCACAGGGATGAGGGCGGAGGGTTGGTCGGTTCAAGCCACGTGCCGCGCCAGCGCGCAGCGCGACCAGAGCTGGTGCAGCGAGCCGACCAGGTGCTCGATATCCGCATCGCTATGCAGCGGCGTCGGGGTGATACGCAGGCGTTCGGTCTTGCGCGGCACGGTCGGATAGTTGATCGGCTGCACATAGACGTTGCACGTGTCGAGCAGGATATCCGAGATCCACTTGCACTTGGCCGCATCGCCGACAATGACCGGCACGATATGGCTGGGGTTGTGCATGTGAGGGATGCCCTGCTGATCCAGCATGGTGCGCAGCTTCTTGACACGGTCCTGATGGCGGACCCGCTCGAACGGGCTTGCCTTCAGATGCCGGATCGAGGCGATCGCCCCGGCTGCCAGCGTCGGCGGCAGCGCCGTCGTGAAGATGAAGCCGGAGGCGAAGGAACGGATGAAGTCGCAGAGCGCGCTGGAAGCGGCGATATAACCGCCCATCACGCCGAAGGACTTGCCGAGCGTGCCTTCGATGATCGTTAGACGGTCCATCAGACCTTCGCGCTCGGCAATGCCGCCGCCGCGCGGGCCGTACATGCCGACCGCATGCACTTCGTCGAGATAGGTCATCGCGCCGTATTTGTCGGCGAGGTCGCAGATTTCCCTGATCGGCGAAATGTCGCCATCCATCGAATAGACACTCTCGAAGGCGATCAGCTTCGGCGCGTTCGGGTCGGCTGCCGCCAGCTTTGCCTCGAGGTCGTTGAGGTCGTTATGTTTCCAGATCACCCGCTCGCACTTGGCATAACGAATACCCTCGATCATCGAGGCGTGGTTCAGCGCGTCGGAGAAAATGATCAGGCCGGGGATTTTCTGGCCGAGCGTGCCGAGCGTCGCCCAGTTCGACATATAGCCGGAATTGAAGATCAGCGCCGCTTCCTTGCCGTGCAGGTCCGCGAGTTCCTGCTCGAGAACCACGTGGTAGTGCGTCGTGCCAGAAATATTCCGGGTGCCTCCCGCACCCGCGCCACAGTGATCGATGGCCTCTTTCATCGCCTCGATCACGGCGGGGTGCTGGCCCATGCCGAGATAATCGTTGGAACACCAGACGGTCACTTCCTTCGGACCCTCGGGAGTATGACGCGTGGCGCGAGGAAAATTGCCGCGATGTCTCTCGAGATCGGCGAACACCCGGTAACGGCCTTCGCCGTGAAGTCCGTCCAGTTCGCCCTTGAAAAATGCCTCGAAGTCCATGCTCACACTCCAGAACCTGCCTTGGTTTTGGTTTCAGCCGCGCTTTTCGTCAACCCCGAACGACGCGAATAGAACCAACCTGCGGCAAAAAGGCCCGCTTTTTTGAATTATTCCAATAAAAAGGTAAGCGATTCCGAAAATGTGATAATTGATCCAGGTCAAGCAATAAAAAGAAGAGCGGTTTGCGCCGCTCTTCCGGCCTTTCTTCAGCGATCTCGATTCGCCTCAACCGGCAGAGGCGACCGCCCTTTTCGCCATGACCTTCACGAGATTGGCGCGGTATTCCGCGTTCGCGTGCATATCCGACATCAGGTTGGAGGCATCGACGGCAACATTGGCGAGCGCATCCGGCGACCAGTTGGAGGCCAGCGCCTGCTCGAAGCCGGGATGACGGAAGACACCTGACGCGCCGGCGCCGGTCACCGCGACACGCACGCCGCCGGCGGTTTTGGCCACGAACACGCCGGTCATCGCAAACCGCGAGGCCGGATTGTTGAACTTGGCGTAACCCGCCTTTTCCGGCGCATCGAAGGTGACCGACGTCACCATCTCGCCCTCGTCAAGCGCGGTCTCGAAAAGACCGGTGAAGAAATCGTCGGCCGAAATCGAACGGCGGTCGGTGACGATGGTCGCGCCAAGCCCGAGCAGGCCGGCGGGATAATCCGCCGCCGGGTCGTTGTTGGCGATCGAACCGCCGACCGTGCCCATGTGGCGCACATGCGGATCGCCGATATGGCCGGCAAGCTTGCAGATCGCCGGACAGATGGCCGCAAGCTCGCGCGAAGCCGCCACATCCGCATGCGGCGTGGCGGCGCCGATCGTCACCTTGCGGCCGTCGATCGAAATCCCGCGCAGCGTCGGGATATGACGAAGGTCGATCAGATCGCTCGGTGCGGCGAGCCGCTGTTTCATGGTTGCGATCAGGGTCATGCCGCCGGACAGGTATTTGCCCTCCTCGTTGGCGGACTTGAGCTTGACGGCATCTTCCACCGAGGATGCACGATGATAGCTGGTAGCGTACATGTCTGTTCTCCTCAGTGAGCCGTCTGCAATGCCTGCCAGACCTTCATCGGGGTCGCCGGCATGGTGAGCTTGTTGTGGCCGATCGCATCGGTGATGGCGTTGATCAGCGCCGGTGGCGAACCGATGGCGCCCGCCTCGCCGCAGCCCTTGATCCCGAGCGGATTGCTTGGGCAAGGCGTGTTCTGGTGCGACAGCTTGAACGACGGCAGGTCGTCGGCGCGCGGCATGGCATAGTCCATGTAGCTTGCAGTCAGAAGCTGGCCGTTCTCGTCATACTGCACGTTTTCGAGCAGAGCCTGGCCGATGCCCTGGGCAATGCCGCCATGCACCTGGCCCTCGACGATCATCGGGTTGATGATATTGCCGAAATCGTCGGCCGCGACGAACTGGACGATGTCCGTCTCGCCGGTATCCGGATCGATCTCCACCTCGGCAATGTAGCAGCCGGCCGGGAAGGTGAAGTTGGAGGGATCGTAGAAGGCGGTTTCCTTCAGGCCCGGCTCCATGCCCGAAGGCAGGTTGTGGGCGGTATAGGAGGCGAGCGCCACCTGGAACCACGGCACCGACTTGTCGGTGCCTGCGACCTTCAGTTCGCCGTTTTCGATGACGATATCCTCTTCGGACGCCTCCATCAGATGCGCGGCGATCTTCTTCGCCTTGGCCTCGACCTTGTCGAGCGCCTTGACGATTGCCGACATGCCGACCGCGCCGGAACGCGAACCGTAGGTGCCCATGCCCATCTGCACCTTGTCAGTATCGCCGTGCACGATGTTGATGCTCTCGATCGGTACGCCGAGACGCCCGGCGACAAGCTGGGCGAAGGTCGTTTCATGACCCTGGCCATGGCTGTGCGAACCGGTGAGCACCTCGATCGTGCCGACGGCGTTCACCCGCACTTCCGCGGATTCCCACAGACCGACACCGGCCCCGAGCGAACCGACCGCGGCGGACGGTGCGATGCCGCAGGCCTCGATATAGCAGCTCATGCCGATGCCGCGCTTCTTGCCCTTCGCTTCGGATTGTGTGCGGCGGGCAGCAAAACCATTCCAGTCAGCGGCCTGCATCGCGGCATTCAGCGAGGCTTCGTAGTCGCCCGCGTCATAGTTCATGATGACCGGCGTCTGGTAGGGGAAGGTGCGGATGAAGTTCGTCCGACGCAGTTCGGCCGGCGAGACGCCGAGTTCGCGGGCCGCCGTCTCCATTGTCCGCTCCAGAAGATAGGTCGCTTCCGGACGGCCGGCGCCGCGATAGGCATCGACCGGAACCGTATTGGTATAGACGGTGCGGACGTTCGCATGGATCGCCGGGATCGCATACTGGCCGGACAGCAGCGTCGCATAGAGATAGGTCGGCACGGCCGAGGAGAACAGCGACATATAGGCGCCGAGGTTGGCGATCGTATCGACCTTCAGCGCCGTGATCCGGTTGTTCGCGTCGAAAGCCATCTTCACTTTCGAGACGTGGTCGCGGCCATGCGCGTCGGTCAGGAAGGCTTCGGTGCGATCCGAGGTCCATTTCACCGGCACGCCGGTCTTCTTGGACGCCCAGAGACAGATGATCTCTTCCGGGTAGATATAGATCTTCGAGCCGAAACCGCCGCCGACATCCGGCGCGATGACGCGCAGCTTGTTTTCCGGCGCGACGTTATAGAAAGCGCTCATCACCAGCCGCGCCACATGCGGGTTCTGGCTGGTCGTGTAGCAAGTGTAGTGATCTTCCGCCGTATCGTAGATGCCGAGCGTGGCGCGCGGCTCCATCGGGTTGGGCGAGAGGCGGTTGTTGAGGATCTCGATCTCGGTGACATGCGCCGCCGCCGCAATCGCCTTGTCCACCGCATCCGGTTCGCCGATCTGCCAGTCGAAGATCAGGTTGCCGGGCGCTTCCGGATGGATCTGCGGCGCGCCGGAGGCAAGTGCCGCGACGGCTTCGGTTACCACCGGGAGCTGTTCGTAATCGATGACCACGGCTTCCGCAGCATCGCGCGCCTCACCGGAGGAGTCCGCAACCACGATCGCGACCGCGTCGCCCACATAACGCACGGTATCGACCGCGAGCGGATGCCAGGCGCCCATCTTCATCGGCGTCCCGTCCTTGGAATGGATCATCCAGCCACAGATGAGATTGCCGATGCCGTCTGCCTGAAGCTGCTTGCCGTCGAGCACGTCGATGACGCCCGGCATGGCTTTCGCCGCGGTCGCATCGATATTGCTGATCTTCGCATGCCCATAGGGACTGCGGACGAAACAGGCATATTTCATGCCGGGGACAGTCATGTCGTCCGTGTAGCGGCCCTTGCCGGTCAGAAAACGCTTGTCTTCCTTGCGGGTAACGCGTGCACCGATTCCTTCAACACCCATGTTCATCTCCTCCCGAGATGGTGATTGGTTTTGGTTAGTGAGCAGGAATGAGTCGGTAGTGGGTGGTTCAGGTGCCAAAGCGCCGTGTGAACCGCTGCTCACCAACGACTAGCCTACTCACTCAGCGGCCTGCCGGCCGCCAGCCATTTCGGCATCGGCGGCAAGGATCGCCTTGACGATGTTGTGGTAGCCCGTGCACCGACAGATATTGCCTTCGAGCCCGGCGCGGACCGTCTCCTCGGTCAGCGTCCCGCCTTCGCGGTTGATCAGGTCGACCGCCGTCATCACCATGCCCGGCGTGCAGAAGCCGCATTGCAGGCCATGATGCTCCTTGAAAGCAGCTTGAACCGGATGCAATTCGCCCTGGCCGGCGAGGCCCTCGATCGTCGTGATCGTCGAGCCGGATGCCTGCACCGCTAGGATCGAACAGCTCTTCACCGAATGGCCGTCCATATGAACGACGCAGGCGCCGCACTGGGTCGTATCGCAACCCACATGCGTTCCCGTCAGACCAAGCTTTTCGCGGATGAAATGCACGAGCAGGGTGCGGTCCTCGCACTCGCCGCTCATCGCGCGGCCGTTCACGGTCAGCGTCACTTTCGTCATATGATCCTCCTCATGTCCCTCCCGGACACGCCCGTCATCATTTGCTTTTTTACCTAAGGGATCAACCGCTACTTTCTAGGGAAACCGCAATATTTTGGCCGCCAGCAAGGCGAGCGTCCGCCGTCCGCTTCCACCGAATGCCGAGTAACTATCGGCAAACCAAAACAAAAATCGGTGCGCAAAATATTGAGGTCATATGGACTCTTTAACCTCGCGACCTATTGTTCCCTGTGATGGCTGCCTGATTGACCCGCGAAAACATCGGAGCTTGGGAGGCGGCCGGGCAAAATGAAGAACAAACAGGAGGATCTCATGAAGAAAGCCTTGGTGCTTTTGATAGTCGGCGCTTCGCTCGCGAGCTGCACGGCAACTGAACAGGGCGCCGGCATCGGCGCAGCATCCGGCGCCGTGATCGGCGGCCTGGCTACCGGCAACGTCCGCGGCGCGGCCGTTGGTGCTGCGATCGGCGGCGTTTCCGGCGCATTGATCGGCTCCGTCGCCGAACAGCCGGGACAGTGCTACTACCGCGACCGTTATGGCCGTCGCTATATCGACAGCTGCCCGCGCCGTTACTGATTGACGTGTGGATTGCAGGAAGAACTGTGGCCCCGGAGCACATTCCGGGGCTTTTTCTTTCATGAAATCATCACGCAGGGGTACCCGGCCCCGTCTTTTGCAGTTAGATAGTTCGCTTCGTCGGATGCTATGAGGGCTTCCAGCCGGGGGATCCACAGCAGTTTGCGTATGCGGAACGAAAACATTGTGCGGACAGAAAAGCGGAGGTTGAGGGGGTCAGGCACGGCCGCGATGCTCGCCGCTGCACTTCTCGTTTCCCCGCCGCTTTCCGCCAACGCTTACGCTTTCAAACTCTTTGGCATTACGCTGTTCGGCGACGACGAAGACAAGGTCGAAGTCATCGATCCCGTCCGTTATGACGCGACGCTGGAAGCGGGCAATGCGGACAAGGACCTCAAGAAGCGTCTCGAATCCGCCGCCTCCCTGATCACCGACGAGAAGCAGCCGGTCTCAGGTGACCTCGGCGTCATCATCAAGGCGCGCGAAGACCGCGACCGGCTCATCGCCGTGCTCTACGAAGAAGCCCGTTACGGCGGCACCGTGCATATCTCCGTCGCCGGAACCGATATCGACCGCCTGCCGCCCAACCCAACATTCGACCACGCGGCACCCGTGCCGGTCACGGTCCGCATCGATCCCGGCCCGGTTTTCAAACTCGGCTCGGTCCGTTTCGAAGGGGACGCCGTCGGCCGCGATCCGGAAAAATACGATCTCGTTGCCGGCGGCGCGGCGGGTTCGCGGCTGATCCTGAAGGCCAGCCAGCAGCTTCTCGTCGACTTGAAGGACGAGGGCCGCCCGCTCGCAAAGCTGACGGAGCGGCAGGTGACGGCCGATCACCGCACCAACACGATCAACGTGGTGCTCGGGGCGGTCGGCGGGCCTGTTGCCCCGTTCGGAGCCGTCGCCGTGAAAGGATCGCGCACTGTCGATGCCGCCTTCATCAGCCGCTATTCGCGGCTCGACAAACACGGACAGTATTCGCCGGGACAGGTGAAGAAGGCGAACGACCGCCTGCGCGAGCTCGGCGTCTTCTCGAGCGTGACGATCCACGAGGCGGACAAGCTGGCGCCGGACGGTTCGTTGCCGCTGACGATCGAGGTTTCGGAAGGCAAGCATCGCTATTTCGGCGTGGGCGCCGAATATTCCTCGATCGACGGAGCCGGCCTCGAAGGCTACTGGGGCCACCGCAACCTCTTCGGGGAAGCCGAATCCCTACGAATCGAAGGCAAGGTTTCCGGCATCGGCGCCACCACCGACGTCACCACCTTCGATTATTCCGCGGGCATCATCTTCACCAAGCCGGGCGCTTTCGTGCCCGAAGCGACCTTCGAATCCCGCCTGGAAGCCAAAAGCGAGACGCCCGACGTCTACGAGGCGCAGACCATCATCTATTCGGCCGGCATCACCTACGAGCTGAACGAGACCGACAAGCTCAAGGGCGGCGGCGAGATTGCCTATATCGACGCCGACGATGCGTTCGGCAACAACCAGTACCTCACGCTCAGCCTGCCGGTCAGCTTCGAGCGCGACGCGCGGGACAACAAGCTCGACCCGACCAAGGGATATTACGCGACCCTCTCCGCCAAGCCGAGCTACGAGCTGATGGATGGCACGATCTTCTCGTCCTTCGAGGGCTCGATCTCGGGCTATCTCGGCCTTGGGCAGGAGGACAAGGTCGTGCTGGCGGCCCGTCTTGCGGCCGGAACGCTGATCGGCGGAAGCGATCTTGAAAGAATTCCCGCGACACGCAGATTCTTCGCCGGCGGCGGCGGATCGGTGCGCGGTTATGCCTATCGGGAAATTTCGCCCTATAACAGCGCCGATGACGCCACCGGCGGGCGGTCCTATACGCTAGGATCTTTCGAGGTGAGGGTAAAAGTGTCAGAAAACATAGGCATTGTACCTTTTGTCGACGTTGGTACGGTATCGACCGGAATCGTGCCCGATTTTTCTGATATACGTGCTGGCGCGGGGATCGGCGTACGATATGCCACGCCTTTTGGACCGCTGAGACTGGACGTTGCAATTCCCTTGCAGCGCTATGACGGCGGTAGCCAGTACGGTATCTATGCGGGCATAGGACAGGCATTCTGAAAGGCAGTGAAGGGTAGCGTTTAAAGCATGATGCTGATGGTACGCCTGTTGAAATGGGTCTTGAAGGCTGCGCTTGGCGTGGTCGCGATCCTGTTCGTCATGGCCTTGGGCGTCGTCCTTTTTGTCGCCCTCACCCCGGTCGGCGGACGCGTCGCCGCGGACCGCATTTCCGCAATCGTCTCCACGCCTGATCGCAGCATCTCCTTCACGCGCCCGGAAGGCCTTCTGACCGGCGACCTGCGTATCGATGCCCTTACGCTTTCCGACGACGCAGGCCCCTATGCCCAGATCGGCGGAATCAAGATCGACTGGTCGCCGACATCCCTGGTGACCGGGGTGTTCCGCGCCGAGCACATTTCGGCCGACACCGTCAACTTCATCCGTGCGCCGCGGCCGCCGAAAGCGTCCGCCGCGACACAAGCGACATCGTCGGGCTCTTCCGGATCGCCCTTGCCGGTCGGCATCCGCGTTGCCCAGATCGACCTGCCGGATATCAATCTCTCCCAGGCGTTTTCGGGACGGGACTTCTCTCTCTCGGTGAAGGGATCGATCGACGCGACCGGGCCTGATATTGCGCTCGACCTGCAGGCGACCCGCAAGGACGAGCCGAATGCCAGGGCATCCGCCGACGTGGTTTATGCGCCGTCCGAAAATCGCCTGACACTCAAGGCGGCCGTCTCCGAGCCGCAGGGCGGCCTGCTCGCCCGCCTTCTGCGTCTGCCCGGCACCCCGGCAGTCGAGCTGGCGCTCGATGGCGAAGGCCCCCTTTCCGACTGGGCCGGCAAGTTGCAGGGCAGCGTCGGCGGCACTCCCGTCATCGCGGTCGACGGCAAGCATGTTCTGGTCGAAAACGGCAGGCACAGGGTGGAGGTGACCGGCGGCGGCCAGCTGTCGACGCTTCTTCCGCCCGCCTTCCGCCCGCTGTTCGGCGGTACGACGGATATCAACATCGCCGCGATCTACGCGCCCTCCGGCCGGGTGGATATCGAACGCGGCGAGCTCACCTCCGGCGCCGTGAAGATCGCCGCCAAGGGGGCATGGGACCAGACGGGCGACAACAGCCTCACGGCGAGCCTCAACGGCGTGAAGGGCCCGGTCGACTTCGTCTGGCCGATCAGCGGCCAGGAGAGCCGCTTCTCCTTCGAGAGCATCAATTTCACGCTGACGGGCGCGGCCACCTCCGCCCGCTTCAACGCCACCGCAGCCTTGAGCGCCGCCGAACTGCCGCAGGGGCGCTTCGGCCAGATCCGCCTGCAGGCGGAAAGCGAAGACCTCAACCTGATCAGCCGTTCGGGCAGCATCCGCAGCCGCTTCACCGTCGCCCGCACGGATTTCACCAATGACGACCTCGACCGGGTGATCCGCGGGCCGGTGACATTGGATGCGCCGCTCAGGCTCGCACCACCGGCGATCGGCCTGGATGCGGCGACCTTCGACAGCGGCAACGTGAACGGCACGCTTTCCGGGGCCTATGACATGTCGAAACAGGCGGTCACGGGCAATTTCCGGGTTTTCGCCAATCCTGCCGTCCTGCCGCCGGGGCTGGTCTCGAAATTCGAGGGCAAGCTTTCTGCCGAAGGCTACGTCAACATTGTGAACGGCGGTCGCGTCAGCCTCGAGAACTTCGTGATGCGCTCGAACGCCATCGAAGCGCACGGCAACATGCTGCTCGACAATCGGACTGTCACCGGGCGCCTCGCCGGCCGCGTGCCGGATCTGAAGCGTTGGCTGCCGGAGGCCGAGGGGGCTGCCGGTTTCGACATCTCCGCCAAGGGGCCGTTGACTGCAATGGGCGTCAGGGCCGTGGTCAATTCCGCCGACGCTCGGCTGGTCGGCCGCAAGCTCCAGGACATGAGCTTCATCCTGGAAGGCACCGCCGATCCGAACGCACCCAAGGGCAAGCTGACCGGTACGGGTTCGCTCGACGGCCAGCCGATCCGCGTCAATGCCGACGTCGCCTCCATCCAGGGCCGTACCACCGCGCCGGCGATCACTGCCGAGATCGGTCCGAACAAGCTGACCGGTGCCCTGAACTTCTCTCCCGCCTTCCTGCCGGAAGGCCAGCTCACGTTCGACTTCCCGGATGTCTCCCTGCTTGCGGCTCTTGCAGCCCAGCAGGCTCAGGGCGATCTGAAGGGAACGGTGATGTTCAGCAATACCGGCGGCAAGGCCGGCGCGGTGATCCGGGCTTCCGGCAAGGCGCTTCGCCGCGGCACGATCGAGATCGCCCAGCCGAATATCGACCTCGCCATCCCCGACATCAAGGCGATCGCAGCCCAGGGCACGGTTCGTGCCGCTCGCATCGGCGCGGGTTCGGTCGGCGTCAGCGACGTCAACCTCGGCGTCACCCAGGGCGGCAACCGGACCAACTTCAATCTCGCCGCGCAGTATGACAACGCGCCGCTCACGGCGGTCGGCGATATCCAGACCGGCGCCGATATCTCGGTCGGCATCGAGAGCTTCGCTGCGGCGCCACGCAACATCCCGGTCCGGCTTGCCGCGCCAACCCGCGTCGCGGTCGCCAATGGCGGTGCACGTCTTGCCGACCTTACCATCGCAACCGGAACCGGCAGTGTCACCGTCAACGGCACGGCCGGCTCGGCGCTCGATCTCACCGCCAATATCAAGGCGCTGCCCGCCAATCTCATCAACGCGTTCGTCCCCGCGATCAACGCTGCCGGCACGATTACCGGCACGATCAACGCCACCGGCGCCGCGTCTGCCCCAGCCATACGCTATGACCTAGAATGGAGTGATGCACAGCTTCGCCAGTCGCGCGATGCTGGCATCAGTCCGTTTCGAGTCCAGGCAAGCGGCAGCTTCGCCAACGGAACAGTCACGTTAGACAAGACCCGCCTGACGGGCTCCGGCGGTCTCGATCTCTCGGCTGCCGGCAAGGTCATTCTGAAGGACGGCATCCCCGCCCTCGACATCAACGCCCGCGCCAACGCCGTGCCCGCCAGCCTGGTCAACGCGTTTGCGCCGAGCCTCGGCGCCCGCGGCACGATCTCCGGCACGGTTACCGCGACGGGTACGCCGCAAGCCCCCGCTGTCCGTTATGATCTCCGCTGGGCCGATGCCGGCGTTGCGCAGACCGCGTCCGCCGGGGTCGCGGCCTTCAACATCACCGCCGGCGGCACGTTTCAGAACGGCACCGTCACCGTCGATACTCGCCTTTCGGGTGGCGGCGGCGTCTCCTTGTCGGGTGGCGGCTCCATCTCGCTCGCAGGCGAAAAGCCGCTCAATCTGAAATTCAGCGGGAAACTGCCCTTCTCGATCCTCGCCGGGCAGATGGCCGCGCAAGGGTTCGTTCTGGAAGGCACCGGCAATGTCGATCTTGCGGTCAGTGGCACGGCGGCGGCGCCGGCGATCACCGGCACCGCATCCTCGTCCGGCGCAAGGCTGGTGGATGTCCGGCGCAATCTCGCCCTGACGGATCTTGCCGCCAATGTCGCCTTCGATGGCAAAAGCGCCAATATCTCCAGCCTCACGGGCAAGCTCTCGGGTGGCGGCACGGTTTCGGTCCAGGGCTCGGTCGGCATCACGCCGGGCTCCGGCTTCCCGGCCGACCTCAGGATCACTCTGGCTAAGGCATCCTACGCCGATGGCGCGCTTTTCGCCGCTACCGCCGACGGCGCCCTGACCATCACCGGCCCTCTGACCTCGGGCCCCGTCCTCGGCGGCCGCGTGACACTGACCAAGGCGGCGATCACCGTGCCCGCCCGCCTGCCGACCTCGCTATCCGCCATCGATATCCGCCATCGCAACGCGCCGCCCGACGTGCTGCGGCAGATGGAGAAGCTGCGGCCGAAGGGCGCCAGTGGCAGTTCGAACCCGATCGCGCTCAATCTTCAGATCAGCGCACCGAATGGCATCTTCGTTCGTGGACGCGGAATCGACGCCGAACTCGGCGGCGAGCTGACCGTGACGGGCACGGCCATCGCGCCGGTCGTTGCCGGCGGTTTCCAGATGCGCCGCGGCCGTATCGTCATCCTCGCCAAGCGAATGGATTTCACCGATGGCGACATCACCTTCGGCGGCGGCCTGATCCCCGTTCTCAACATGGAGGCGAACACGACCTCCGCCTCGACGACGATCACGGTGAAAGTCACCGGCGTCGCCAACGATCCGACGATCGCCTTCTCCTCCTCGCCCTCCCTGCCCCAGGACGAGGTTCTGGCCCGACTGATCTTCGGCCAGTCGATGTCGCGGCTGTCGCCGCTGCAGATCGCCCAGCTGGCCGATGCCGTCACCCAGCTGGCCGGCGGTGGCTCCACATCGCTGCTCGAAACATTGCGCAGCAATCTCGGTGTCGACGACCTCGACATCAACACCGATGCGACCGGTCAGACCACCGTGTCGGTCGGCCGCTACATCAACAACCGCACCTATATCCAGGTCGAACAGGGCGGCGAGAGCGGCGCGGAAGCGACGATCAACCTTGATGTCGGCCGCGGTGTGAAGCTCAAGGCCGGCGCCGGCACCGAAGGTGGCAAGGCCGGCATCTTTTATGAGCGCGAATACTGATCTCGCATGTTTCGTTTCATTCCTGCTTGCTCCTGGATCCGTTCCTCGACGAGCGCCCGGATCATGGTCGGTTGACGGCAAGTCTTTTCGGTCGGCGCCTTCTTGATCGTCCAACCCGCTCGGCATAACCAGAGGCGCAAGTCCAGATCTGAAATACAGATTTCGGTTACTTGCGAGGTATTTCAATATAGAATTTATATCTAATGACTAAAATATGGGCCTACTTCCCATCCGGAAATTTGACGATAAACAAGTGCATACGTAATTTCCACAATTCGTCAGAACGGAACTTTTGACCTTCCGTTAATTCCTGAATGCTATTTTTGGCGACACTCAGTGTCTTGGCGGCGAGATGGTTATCTCATTGGGCTGCTGGCAAATTGAGCCAGTTCGGGAACCTACAGACGGGGGCAGGCAAGCCAGATGTCCATACTTTCACTTCCAGGCGCTGACGCGAAAGCAGTACTTGCTGCGCTCAACAAGTCTCAGGCCATTATCGAGTTTGATTTATCCGGAAAGGTTCTCACGGCCAATGAGAACTTCTGCAAGACGCTTGGCTACACACTGACTGAAATCGTCGGCAAGCATCACAGCATGTTTTGCGACCCGGATTACGTGAAGTCGCAGGCCTACAAGGACTTCTGGGCAAACCTCGGCAATGGCAAGTATGATGCAGCCGCCTACAAGCGCATCGGCAAGGGTGGCCGCGAGATCTGGATCCAGGCCTCTTACAATCCGGTGACGTCCGGCGGCAAGCCTTACAAGGTGGTCAAGTTCGCAACCGACATCACTGCCGCCAGGCTTAAATCCGCCGAGGACGAAGGCAAGATCAACGCCATCTCGCGCACCCAGGCCATTATCGAGTTCACGCCCGGCGGCGACATCCTGACCGCCAACGAAAATTTCCTCGCCTGTCTCGGCTATCAGCTTTCGGACATCGTCGGCAAACATCACAGCATGTTCTGCGAGGCATCCTTCCGCAACAGTGCCGAATATCCTGAATTCTGGAAGAAGCTCGCCAGCGGTGAAGCGATTGCCGCCGAGTTCAAGCGCATCGGCAAGGGCGGCAAGGCGGTCTGGATCCAGGCATCCTACAACCCGATCTTCGACGCCGACGGCCGGGTCTTCAAGGTGGTCAAGTTTGCGACCGACATCACCGAACGCGTCCGCGCCGTCGATGACATCGCCGAGGGCCTGACGTCTCTTTCAAACGGCGACCTGACGTTCCGGATCGAAAAGCCCTTCATTTCGACGCTCGAACAGATCCGGGTCGATTTCAACGAAGCCATCGGGAAACTGGCCGAGGCCATGCGCACCGTCGGCGAGAATGCCGAGGGGATCGCAGGAGGCTCCAGCGAAATCCGCCAGGCTTCCGACAGCCTTGCCAAACGCACCGAACAGCAGGCTGCGGCAGTCGAGGAGACCGCTGCGGCGCTTGAAGAAATCAGCCGCACCGTCACCGATAGCGCCAAACGCGCGGAAGAAGCAGGGACCCTCGTCTCGCATGCCAAGAAAAGCGCCGAGCATTCCGGCGCCGTGGTCCGCAACGCCGTAAACGCGATGGGCCAGATCGAGACGTCGTCGCGGGAAATCTCCAATATCATCGGCGTGATCGACGAGATCGCCTTCCAGACAAACCTTCTGGCACTCAATGCGGGTGTCGAGGCGGCCCGCGCCGGCGAAGCAGGCAAGGGTTTTGCCGTCGTCGCCCAGGAAGTCCGCGAACTAGCTCAGCGTTCCGCCAGTGCGGCCAAGGAGATCAAGACGCTGATCTCGACCTCTTCCGAACAGGTCAAGCGTGGCGTCGCGCTCGTCGGTGAAACCGGCAAGGCGCTCGACGAGATCATGTCTCAGGTGGACGAGATCAACGGCAATGTCACAGCGATCGTCGAGGCAGCCCGAGAACAGTCGACGGGCATCAAGGAGATCAGCAAGGCCGTCAACTCGATGGACCAGAACACGCAGCAGAATGCTGCCATGGTCGAGGAAACGACCGCTGCCAGCCACAGCCTGGCACGCGAAGCCGAAACCCTGCGCGATCTCCTGTCACGATTTAGATTTGCGCAACATTCTTCGCATAAGATTGCAATAGCGCGACCTGATGCACGACCCGTTGCATCGCCGGCACGCAAACTCATGGCAACGGTCGCGCGGACCACAACGGGTGCCGCCGCTGCCGCTCAGGCAACGGATAGTTGGGAAGAATTCTGATGGCTACGACGATCAACTCCACAAGCTACAGCGGCGAAACGCTGGAAATCATCGCCTTCCGTCTCCATGACCAGGAATTCTGCGTCAAGACGACGACGATCCGCGAAATCCGGGGATGGGCGCCTTCGACGCCGATCCCGCACGCCCCGGCCGATGTCATCGGCGTCATGAACCTTCGTGGTTCCGTGATCCCGATCATCGACCTTGCCTACAAGCTCGGCATGAAGAGCACGGTTGCCAACGAGCGCAGCGCGATCGTGGTCGCCGAAGTCCACAACATGGTCATCGGCATGCTCGTCGACCGCGTCTCGGACATCCTGACGATCCCTTCGAGCCAGGTTCAGCCTGTTCCGGAAATCTCCGCCTCCTTCGACAAGTCCTTCTCCGAAGGCATCATCGCCAACGAGAACGGCATGATCTGCTTCCTGAACCTCGCCAAGATGTTCAAGGGCACCGAAGCCGACGACCTGGCTGCCTGATTTGCGATAGCGGGGCCTATGGAAGGGCCCCGCGCATTCGACCTCAAGGCCAAGGCGGTTGGCTGGAAAGACCCCTAAGCCGCTATTCGATTATGGAGCCCGCAGCGTTGAACCGCCGCGGGCTTTTTTCACGACTATTCCTTCGGCTCGAACGGAGCCGGGCGGCGTCCGGCACCCTGGCGGGCCAGCATCCAGCCCGGATATTCCGGAGCAAGCGCGCTGACCTCGTCGAGCTTTGTCATGTCCTCCGTGTCGAGCTTCAGCTTAACAGCCTTCAGATTCTCCTCAAGCTGTTCCAGCCGCTTGGCGCCGATGATGACGCTCGTGACGAACGGTTTGGCCAGGATATAAGCCAGCGCCACTTCCGCGACGCTCGCGCCGTGCCTGGCGGCGACCTCACGCATGGCCGCGACGCAGGCCCAGGCGCGATCCTTGTCGATCGGCGGGAAATCGAAATTGGCACGGCGGCCTTCGCCGTTGCCCGGCGCACCCGGGCCGTATTTGCCGGATAGCAACCCGCCGGCAAGCGGCGACCAGACCATCAGGCCGAGCTTTTCCTCCTGCATCAGCGGCACGATATCGCGCTCGAGGTCGCGGCCGGCGATCGAATAATAGGCCTGCACCGTCTCGAAACGGGCATAACCCTTGCGCTCGGAAATGCCGAGCGCCTTCGCCATCCGCCAGGCAGCCCAGTTGGAAAGGCCGATGTAACGGACGAGACCGCGCGACACGAGATCGTCGAGCGCCCGTAGCGTCTCGTCGATCGGCGTCACCGTATCTGTGCCGTGGATCTGGTAGAGGTCGATATGGTCCATCTGCAGTCGTTCAAGGCTCTGCTCGACCGAATCCATGATGTGTCCGCGAGAGGCGCCGCGGTCGTTCGGCTTGTCGCCCATCTGTCCATAGAATTTTGTGGCGATGACCACATCCTTGCGCGGCACGCCGAGGTTCTTGATCGCCTGGCCGAGGATGATCTCCGACCGGCCCTCGGAATAGACATTCGCCGTGTCGATGAAGTTGACGCCGGCAGCGAGCGACCCTTCGACGATCTTGTCGGCGGCGTCCTGGTCGAGACCGGCTACGGCACTCCAGACGGCGCCCGTCTGGTTCTCGCCGAAGGTCATCGTGCCGAGGCAGAGTTCGGAGACGAAAAGACCGGTATTGCCCAATTGATTGTAGCGCATGGAAAGCTCCCGTGTGCACTGAAGATATGAAGAGATAAAAACAGTCGTTCGGAGCCGGACCTGACACGCGGGCGCGTGCGTCCCGTACGAGAAAACGGCTTCGGGCTCCGGAACGCAATCTAGTCCGGAATCCGCCGCCGTCAATCGGAGCCGCCTCCGTTTTTATCCTCACATTTCCGTGCGGAGCATTCTATCCCCCTCCGGCCCCTGACCTGCCGGATGGACGAATTCAGGCGGCGCTCTCCGGAATGCTTGGTTCGGACAGCGATTCTCCTTCGGCAGGCCCCTTGCCGCCCGGCGCACCTTGCGCCGCATCCTGGCCGACGCCGACGCCCGTTCCGACCTTGGCCTCCGGCCGGCGGATCAGCGCCGAAGCCTCGACGACGAGCGGCAGCAGCCCCGCCCCGCCCCTGTCGAGATGCTCGAAAAGGTGCCGGCGCATGCGCGGCTCCCAGAACTTGTTGATATGCGTCGCGACGCCTTCGGCGCGCACCTTTTCCGGCTGCGACAGGAAGAAGGTGGCGATCTGGTTGGCCATCCGGACCAGTTTGTCGAGCACCAGTTGCTCGGGGCTTTGGTCATGCGACATCGGCGACAACTCCAGTGGTTATGCGATCGGTACGCGTAAAAATCTCGAAATCCTCGCCGCGCGTCAGCGCGATCAGCGTCATGCCCGCCTCTTGCGCGGTGCGGATGGCAAGCGCCGTCGGCGCGGATATCGCGATCAGCACCGGGCTTCCAAGGATCGCCGTCTTCTGCACCATCTCGACCGAGATGCGGCTGGTGACGACCACGACGCCATCCGAACCCTTGATGCCCTCGCGGATGACCGCTCCGGCAAGCTTGTCGAGCGCATTGTGCCGCCCGACATCCTCGCGCACTGCAGCCAACCCCTTGCCCGGCCGGTAGAAACCGGCGCCATGAACCGCATGGGTTTCCCGATGCAGCGGTTGCGCGCTGTTGAGTGCGGCGACCGCCTCGCTCACCTCTTTCGGGCTCAAGGCCATCGCCACCGCGGAAACATCCGGCACCGGGCGCATGGCCTGCTCGATCGACTCGATGCCGCAGAGCCCGCAACCGACCGGCCCCGCCATATGCCGCCGGCGGGCGCGCAGCGCATCTTCCTTGTCTTCGAGAAGCGTCACCTGGACGTCGAGACCGGCACCTTCCTCGACAACGGAAATGCTCTCGATCTCCGCCATCGACGTTATGATGCCTTCCGTGAGGCTGAAGCCAACCGCGAAATCCTCAAGATCAGCCGGAGAGCCCATCATCACGGCATGGGTCGATCCACCATAGGAAAAGGCGATCGGCACCTCCTCCGGCACCACTCGCGAGCCGGCGCGGGTCACGCCGTTACGGCGCGCGATCTCGGGGGCTATGGCGGTGGTGGGGAATTCAGCCATTGGACGTTGGAGCAAGGATACCCCCCTCTGCCCTGCCGGGCATCTCCCCCTCAAGGGGGGAGATTGGCAAGAAGCACCGTCTTCGCCCAATTCTCTGCACTCGTCGAAGGCGAGGCGTTGCCGCGAGTCGATCTCCCCCCTTGAGGGGGAGATGCCCGGCAGGGCAGAGGGGGGTATGGCGCGCGCCGACAGCCTGCCCTTCGCTATGGCTCCGGGCGTTCGTCGATCGAAAAGCCAAATCGTTGGCTTTTCGTCTGCTTTGCAGAACGCTCCTCACTCAGCCGCCTCCAGCTTCCCCGCAATCCGCCGGGACCGCCGCGACAGTTCGTCGTAGTCGCTCTGCCACTCGGTCGGGCCGTTGGAGGGAGACACCTGCACCGCCGTCACCTTGTATTCCGGGCAATTGGTCGCCCAGTCGGAGAAGTCGGTGGTGATGACGTTCGCCTGCGTGTTCGGATGGTGGAAGGTCGTGTAGACCACGCCCGGCGCGACGCGATCGGTGATCAGGGCGCGCAGCGTCGTATCGCCCGAACGGCTGGCGAGCTTGATCCAGTCGCCTTCCTTGATGCCGCGCTGTTCGGCATCGTGCGGATGGATTTCCAGCCGGTCTTCCGCATGCCAGGTAACGTTCTCGGTGCGCCGCGTCTGGGCGCCGACATTGTATTGGGAGAGGATGCGGCCGGTGGTCAGCAGCAGCGGGAAGCGGGGACCGGTGCGTTCGTCGGTCGCCACATATTCGGTGCGGATGAACTTACCCTTGCCGCGCACGAAACCATCGACATGCATGATCGGCGAACCGACCGGATGCGCCTCGTTGCATGGCCACTGAACTGAGCCCAGCGTGTCGAGATAGTCGTAGGAAACCAGCGCGAAGCTCGGCGTTGACGCGGCGATCTCGTCCATGATCTCAGACGGATGCGCATAATTCCAGTTCAATCCCATCGACTGCGCCAGCTTCTGGGTGACTTCCCAGTCACCATAACCGTTCTTCGGGCTCATCACCTTGCGCACGCGGTTGATGCGGCGTTCCGCATTGGTGAACGTGCCGTCCTTTTCGAGGAAGGTCGAACCCGGCAGGAAGACATGCGCGTAATTGGCGGTCTCGTTGAGGAAGAGATCGTGGACCACGACGCATTCCATCGCAGCAAGGCCGGCCGAGACATGCTTGGTGTCCGGGTCGGACTGGAGTATGTCCTCGCCCTGGATGTAGATGCCCTTGAACGTGCCTTCGACGGCCGCATCCAGCATGTTCGGGATGCGCAGGCCCGGCTCGTTGTTGAGCGTCACGCCCCACAGCTTTTCGAAAATGTCGCGGGTGGCATCGTCCGAGATATGGCGATAGCCCGGCAGTTCGTGCGGGAACGAACCCATGTCGCAGGCGCCCTGGACATTGTTCTGGCCGCGCAGCGGATTGACGCCCACACCCGGGCGACCGAGATTGCCGGTCACCATGGCAAGGTTGGCGATCGCCATGACGGTGGTCGAACCCTGGCTGTGCTCGGTGACGCCGAGGCCGTAATAGATCGCGCCATTGCCGCCCTTGGCGTAAAGCCGGGCCGCGCCGCGAACGAGATCCGCCGGCACGCCGGTATATGTCTCGGTCGCCTCCGGGCTGTGTGCGTCTTCCGAAACGAAACCTGCCCAGTCCTCGAATTCGGACCAGTCGCAGCGTTCGCGGATGAACTTTTCGTCGAACAGGCCTTCGGTGACGATGACATGGGCGAGCGCCGTCAGCACGGCCACGTTGGTGCCCGGCTGCAGGGGCAGGTGATAATCGGCCTCCACATGCGGCGTGCGCACGAGATCGATGCGGCGCGGATCGATGACGATCAGTTTTGCGCCCTGACGGAGCCGCTTCTTGAGCCGCGAGCCGAACACCGGATGGCCATCGGTCGGGTTGGCGCCGATGACGATGACGACGTCGGTATGCTCGACCGAGTCGAAATTCTGCGTACCGGCAGACGTGCCGAACGCCTGGCCGAGACCGTAACCGGTCGGCGAGTGGCAGACGCGGGCGCAGGTATCGACATTGTTGTTGCCGAAGCCGGCGCGGATCAGCTTCTGGACGAGGAAGGTCTCCTCGTTTGTGCAGCGCGACGAGGTAATGCCACCGATCGATTCCCGGCCGTATTGATACTGGATGCGTCGAAACTCGGAAGCCACGTGCGAAAAGGCCTCGTCCCAGGTCACTTCCCGCCACGGATCGGAAATCTTCTCGCGGATCATCGGGTTGAGGATGCGATCCTTGTGGGTCGCATAACCGTAAGCGAAGCGGCCCTTGACGCAGGAATGGCCGCGGTTCGCCTGGCCATCCTTCCACGGCACCATGCGCACGAGCTCTTCGCCGCGCATTTCCGCCTTGAACGAACAGCCGACGCCGCAATAGGCGCAGGTGGTGACTTCCGAATGTTCCGGCTGGCCGATCGCGATGACCGACTTTTCGGTGAGCGTCGCCGTCGGGCAGGCCTGCACGCAGGCGCCGCAGGAAACGCATTCGGAATCGAGGAAAAGTTCGTGGGCGCCGGGCGAAACGCGGCTGCCGAAGCCGCGGCCCTCGATCGTCAGCGCGAACGTGCCCTGCACTTCCTCGCAGGCACGCACGCAGCGGGAGCAGACGATGCATTTCGACGGGTCGTAGGTAAAATAAGGGTTCGACTCGTCCTTCGGCATCCACTTGGCGTTGATTGCGCCGTCGTTGCGGGCTCTGACGTGGTTGTCACCTTCATAGCCGTAACGCACGTCGCGAAGGCCCACGGCACCCGCCATGTCCTGCAATTCGCAGTCCCCATTGGCGGCACAGGTGAGACAGTCGAGCGGGTGGTCGGAGATATAGAGCTCCATGACCCCCTTGCGGATGTCCTTCAGCCGCCCGGTCTGGGTATGCACGACCATGCCCGGCATGACCGGCGTGGTGCAGGATGCGGGCGTTCCGTTGCGGCCCTCGATCTCGACGAGACAGAGGCGGCAGGACCCGAAGGCGTCGACCATGTCGGTGGCGCAGAGTTTCGGAACCTTGATGCCGGCTTCCATCGAAGCGCGCATGATCGACGTGCCTTCCGGCACGGTAATGGCGCGGCCGTCGATGGTGAGGGTCACCTGCGCTTCGGAGCGCGAGGCCGGTGTGCCGTAGTCGATTTCATGAACGAGGGACATTGTGTGTCTCCTGTACGAAAATGGAATTGAATCTTTGACCTCGGAGCAAGTCACCCCCCTCTGCCCTGCCGGGCATCTCCCCCTCAGGTGGGGAGATCACAAAAGGCGGAACCGCCGCTTCAACAGAGCCGACACGGAGGATGCGAGGTACAATGGAAAGCGGAGAGCAAGCCTCCAGCCGATCTCCCCCCTTGAGGGGGAGATGCCCGGCAGGGTAGAGGGGGGTGCTCCGGAGTTCAACCGGAACTGACGCGCGCAGGGCCATCATTCAGCCGCCTCCACCACCGGAGCCGGCTCAAAGTCCTCCGGAAAATGGTTCATCGCGCTCATCACCGGATAGGGCGTAAACCCACCGAGCGCACAGAGCGACCCGAACTTCATCGTGTTGCAGAGGTCGGCGAGCAGCGCCTTGTTCTTCTCCGGCTCGATGCCTTGCCTGATCTTGTCAGCCGTTTCCACCCCGCGCGTCGAACCGATGCGGCAGGGCGTGCACTTGCCGCAGCTCTCGATGGCGCAGAATTCCATCGCGAACCGCGCCTGCTTCAGCATGTCGGCCGAATCGTCGAACACGGTGATGCCGGCATGGCCGATCAGACCGTCCCGGGCTGCGAAAGCTTCATAGTCGAACGGGGTATCGAAGAGAGCGCGGGGGAAATAGGCGCCGAGCGGTCCACCCACCTGCACCGCCTTCACCGGACGCCCGGTCGCCGTGCCGCCGCCGATATGGTCGACGATCTCGCCGAGCGACAGGCCGAAGGCCGTCTCGTAGAGACCGCCGTATTTGACATTGCCGGCGATCTGGATCGGGATCGTGCCGCGCGAACGGCCCATGCCGAAATCGCGGTAGAAGGCAGCCCCGCGATCCATGATGACCGGCACGGAAGCGAGCGAGATGACGTTGTTGACCACGGTCGGACGGCCGAGAAAGCCCTGCAGCGCCGGCAGCGGCGGCTTGGCGCGCACGATACCGCGCTTGCCTTCCAGCGAATTCAGCAGCGAGGTCTCCTCGCCGCAGACATAGGCGCCGGCGCCGGAACGGATCTCCATGTCGAAGGCATGTACCGAGCCCATCACCGACGGTCCGAGAATGCCGGCGGCGCGGGCGATCTCAACGGCTTGGCGCATCGTCGCGATCGCATGCGGATATTCCGAGCGGGTATAGACATAACCCTTGGTGGCGCCCGTCGCGATGCCGGCAATGATCATGCCTTCGATCAGCACGAAGGGATCGCCCTCCATGATCATCCGGTCGGCGAACGTGGCACTGTCGCCCTCGTCCGCATTGCAGACGATGTATTTTTGGCTGGCCGCCGCATCCATCACCGTCTTCCATTTGATGCCGGTCGGGAAGCCGGCGCCGCCGCGACCGCGAAGGCCGCTATCGGTCACCTGGGCGACGATCTGCGCCTGCGTCATGGCAATCGCGTTTTCGAGCCCCTTGAGGCCCTGATAGTGGCGATAGTCGTCGAGCGACAGCGGATCGGTGACGCCGCAGCGCGAGAAGGTCAGCCGCGTCTGCTGGCGCAGGAACGGAATGTCGTGGGTCGGCCCGAGATGCAAAGTATGCTGTCCACCTTCCAGGAAACCCGCGTCGAACAGGCCCTTAACGTCGCCGGCCTTGACCGGCCCGTAGGCGATACGCTCATGCTCCGTGCGCACCTCGACCAGCGGCTCCAGCCAGAACATGCCGCGCGAGCCGTTGCGCACGACTTTTGCATCGAGGCCGCGGGCTGCGATCTCCTGGGTAATCGCATTTGCCACCTTTTCGGCTCCGAGCGCGAGCGCTGCGGCATCGCGCGGCACGTAGATCGTCACCGTCATCGACATGCCTCCGCAACGATTTCGGAAAGACAGTGCTCGTCGACGCGGCCGTAGACTTCGTCGTCCAGCATCGCGGCGGGTGCGCAGGCGCAGAGCCCGAGACAGTAGACGGGTTCCAGCGTCACCGCGCCGTCGAGTGTCGTCTGGTGAAAGTCGATGCCGAGAAGCTGCCGGGCGCGATCCGCGATGCGGTCGCTGCCCATCGACTGGCAGGCTTCGGCGCGACAGAGTTTCAGCACATGCCGGCCGGCCGGGTGGTCGCGGAACTCGTGATAGAAGGTGACGACGCCATGCACTTCGGCGCGCGAAAGATTGAGTTCGCTGGCGATGACCGGCTTCACCTCATCCGGCACATAACCGAACTCCGCCTGGATCGCATGCAGGATCGGCAGCATCGGGCCTTCCAGATGCTTCAGGTCCCTGATGATCTGAAGCGACCGCTCGGTGAATTCACCGGCGGAAATTCGCATATTCATAGTCTGTAGCCTCCCGGGCTGATCCGTTTCCGGTTTCGGGCGTCGGCGCCACTACGACCGTATGGGATCAGAAAGCTGGCGAAATTGTCCGACAATCGTACCTCGCCTACTGGGAATGGAATGTCGCAACCGGGGCCTCCACCGTCAATAAAGCAGATCGGTTACACGATAGACAAAAGCTATCAAGCCATGGCAGCGGGAGCGAGGCTGCGAGCCTCGTGAAGCAGGGCCGACACCAGCGGCGTAAACGGCTCGCGGTGTGTCGCAACCAGTCCGACGATATGCGTGGCTTCCGGATCGACGAGCGGGATCGTCCTGATTTCTTTTGTAAACCCGAATGATCGCGCCACGTTGCGTGGCATGATGCTCGCCCAGCGCCCGGTCCCCACATGCGAGAGAAGCACCACCATGGAGTTCGATTCGAGCATCGGCCTCACCGTCACCCCCGCTTCCGCGAGGTGCTGGTTGATGATCCGGCGGTTCTGCATGTCGGGCGTCAATAGACAGAGCCTAAGATCGGCCATCTCCTTCCAGGTCACGCTTTCCCGGTCGGCATAAGGCGCCCCTTCGGCCGTCACCAGATTGTAGCGCTCCGAATAGAGCGGCACGCTCGTCACCCGTCCCAGCGGCTCGTTGTCGAGATAGGTGATGCCCGCGTCGATTTCGAAATTGTCGAGCTGCGAAAGCACCTGCAGGGAATTGCGCGAGACGACGGAAAAGGTAACCTCCGGGTGCTTGGCCTGGAAGGGTTCGGTCAATCTGGGGATCATCGCCAGCGCCGTCGGGATCGACGCCAGCCTGATATGACCGACAAGCCCCTTGCGGGCGGCGCGCATTTCCTCGCGCATGGTGCGCGCATCGCCGACGATGCGTTTTGCCCATTCCAGCACGCGCTGGCCTTCCGGCGTCAGTCCCTGGTAGCGCGAGCCGCGCACCACGAGCTGCACGCCGAGCTGTTCTTCGAGCTGACGGATCGCGGCCGAAAGCGAAGGCTGCGAGATGCCGCATTCCTCTGCCGCCCGGCCGAAATGGCTCTCGCGCGCCAGGGCAATGAAAAATTCCAGCTTGTCGATCATCGCGTTCCTCCGCCGACAAGGGCTAACAAGATGGCGCGGCACATACAAGCCGCATCCGATCCCCCCGACAGCTGCCAAGAGGCGGCGACCACCGCCCAAAGAAAAAGGCGGCCTTTCGGACCGCCTCGATCTTTCGCAGAGAATTTTGAAATATCAGGCCGGATTGACGACGCCGTTGAGGTGGGTCAGTTCCGCCAGAAACTGCTCGAGCTTCGTCTTATGCTCGTCGTTCTGCGCGTGGTTGATTTCGGCCTGCGTCGTCTCGATCCGCTTCTGCAGCGTTGCGTGGGTCAGCTCGCTGACGGGAACAGCAGATTCGGCAAGCAGCGTGCAGCCGGTCGGCAGGATGTCGGCAAAGCCACCGAAAACCACGTATTTGTTGACCTGGCCGGAGGCAAGCTTCACCGAAACCACACCCGGCTTGATGGTCGTCATCGTCGGCGCATGATTGGCAAGCACCGTCATTTCGCCAAGCGTCGCCGGGATCACCACTTCGGTGACCTTTTCCGAGACGAGCAGCCGCTCGGGCGAAACCAGTTCAAAGTTGAAAGCCTCGGCCATGAAGGTCTACTTCCTCAGCGTGTTTTATGCGGGAAAGGCGCGCCGGAGATAGTCCCGCGCGCCATCTCGTTAATATTAAGCGGCTTCAGCCAGCTTCTTGGCCTTTTCCACGGCTTCTTCGATCGAGCCGACCATGTAGAAGGCGGCTTCCGGAAGATGGTCGTAATCGCCGTTGACGAGGCCCTTGAAGCCCTTGATCGTGTCTTCGAGCGCGACGAGCTTGCCCGGCGAACCGGTGAAGACTTCGGCGACGAAGAACGGCTGGGACAGGAAGCGCTCGATCTTGCGGGCGCGCTGGACGGTCATCTTGTCGTCTTCGGACAGTTCGTCCATGCCGAGGATGGCGATGATGTCCTGGAGAGCCTTGTAGCGCTGCAGGGTCGACTGGACCTTACGAGCGATTTCATAGTGCTCTTCGCCGACGACCAGCGGGTCGAGCATGCGCGAGGTGGAGTCGAGCGGATCGACGGCCGGGTAGATGCCCTTTTCGGCGATCGAACGCGACAGAACCGTCGTTGCGTCCAGGTGGGCGAACGAGGTTGCCGGCGCCGGGTCGGTCAAGTCGTCGGCGGGAACGTAGATGGCCTGAACCGAGGTGATCGAGCCCTTGGTCGTGGTGGTGATGCGTTCCTGCATCTGGCCCATGTCGGTGGCGAGCGTCGGCTGATAACCCACGGCCGAAGGAATACGGCCGAGCAGAGCGGACACTTCCGAACCTGCCTGGGTGAAGCGGAAGATGTTGTCGACGAAGAACAGAACGTCCTGGCCCTTGTCGCGGAAGTCTTCAGCGATGGTCAGACCCGTCAGGGCGACGCGAGCGCGGGCGCCCGGCGGTTCGTTCATCTGGCCGTAGACGAGGGCCGCCTTGGAGCCTTCGCCGCCGCCATGCTTGTTGACGCCCGATTCGATCATTTCGTGGTAGAGGTCGTTGCCTTCGCGGGTACGCTCACCGACGCCTGCGAACACGGAGTAACCGCCGTGGGCCTTCGCGACGTTGTTGATGAGTTCCATGATCAGAACCGTCTTGCCAACGCCTGCACCGCCGAAGAGGCCGATCTTGCCGCCCTTTGCGTAAGGCGCGAGAAGGTCGACGACCTTGATGCCGGTAACCAGGATCTGGCCTTCGGTCGACTGCTCGACATAGGAAGGCGCTTCCTGGTGGATGGCGCGCTTGCCGGAGGTGACGAGCGGACCGGCTTCGTCGACCGGTTCGCCGATGACGTTCATGATGCGGCCGAGCGTTTCCGGACCGACCGGAACGGTGATCGGAGCGCCGGTATCCGTGACGTGCTGGCCACGAACCAGACCTTCGGTCGAGTCCATCGCGATCGTGCGGACGGCGCGTTCGCCGAGGTGCTGCGCGACTTCGAGAACGAGGCGGTTGCCGTTGTTGTCGGTTTCAAGCGCGTTCAAAATCGCCGGCAGTTCGCCGTCGAAAGCGACGTCGACGACAGCGCCGATAACCTGGGTCACCTTGCCGAGGGACGTGCCCGTTGCGGTAGCCATGATTCTTACCCTCTTTCTTTACCTCAGAGCGCTTCCGCGCCCGAAATGATTTCGATGAGTTCCTTGGTGATCTGTGCCTGGCGCTGACGGTTGTAGGAGAGCGTCAGCTTGTTGATCATGTCACCGGCATTGCGCGTCGCGTTGTCCATTGCGGACATCTGCGCGCCATAGAAGGAAGCGTTGTTTTCGAGCAGGGCCCGGAAGATCTGGATCGCGACGTTCTTCGGCAGCAGGTCTTCGAGGATTTCCTCCTCGCTCGGCTCGTATTCGTAGAGCGCCGAGGAGGCGGTTGCCGGCTCGGTGGTCTCGAACTTGGCCGGGATGATCTGCGAAGCGGTCGCAACCTGCGAAATCACCGACTGGAAGCGCGCGTAGAACAGCGTCGCGATGTCGAATTCGCCGGCGTTGTAGAGCGCGAGCACCTTGTGGGCCACTTCGTCGGCCTGGGCGAAACCGAGCTGCTTGACTTCGCGGAACGTCACGTAATCGACGATGTTTTCGCGGAACGTGCGGCGCAGGATGTCGTTGCCCTTGCGGCCGACGGTGAGGATCTTCACCGTCTTGCCCTGGGCAAGCAGCTTCAGCGCGTGATCGCGGGCGAGACGGATGATCGAGGAATTGAAGCCCCCGGCCAGACCGCGTTCGCCGGTCGCGACGATCAGGAGATGAACCTGATCCTTGCCCGTGCCCGAAAGCAGGAGCGGCGCTTCGGCGTTCCCGGCATTGGCGGCCGAAAGGCCGGCCAGCACCTTGGTCATACGTTCCGCGTAAGGACGGGCAGCCTCGGCCGCCTCCTGAGCACGGCGCAGCTTCGCCGCGGCGACCATTTTCATCGCCTTGGTGATCTTCTGCGTCGCCTTGACGGAGGCGATCCGGTTTTTCAGATCCTTAAGTGAAGGCATCCGTTATCGGTCCTCGAGATTGATCCGTTCTCAGGCGAAAGACTTGGCGTAGCTGTCGAGAGCGGCCTTGAGCTTCGCGCGGGTGTCGTCGGAAAGCTGCTTCTCGGTACGGATCGTATCGAGGAGAGCTTTGCCTTCGGAGCGGAGGTAGGAGAGGAAGCCCTGCTCGAACTTGCCGACCTGGGCAACCGCGATCTTGTCGAGGTAGCCGTTGACGCCGGCGAAGATCACCGCAACCTGCTCTTCCGTCTTCAGCGGCGAGAACTGCGGCTGCTTCAGGAGTTCGGTCAGGCGTGCACCGCGGTTCAGCAGGCGCTGCGTCGAGGCGTCGAGGTCGGAGCCGAACTGGGCGAAGGCGGCCATTTCGCGATACTGGGCGAGTTCGCCCTTGATCGAGCCGGCAACCTGCTTCATCGCCTTGATCTGCGCGGCCGAGCCGACGCGGGAAACCGACAGACCGACGTTAACGGCCGGACGGATGCCCTGGTAGAACAGGTCGGTTTCAAGGAAGATCTGGCCGTCGGTGATCGAGATCACGTTGGTCGGAATGAAGGCCGAAACGTCGTTACCCTGGGTTTCGATGACCGGCAGAGCCGTCAGCGAACCATTGCCGCGCTCGTCGGAGAGCTTTGCAGCGCGCTCCAGGAGGCGAGAATGCAGGTAGAAGACGTCGCCCGGATAAGCTTCACGGCCCGGCGGGCGGCGCAGCAGCAGCGACATCTGACGATAGGCGACAGCCTGCTTGGAAAGGTCGTCGTAACCGATCAGGGCGTGCTGGCCGTTGTCACGGAAGTATTCGCCCATCGCGCAGCCGGCGAACGGCGCCAGATACTGCATCGGAGCTGGATCGGAAGCGGTCGCAGCAACGATGATCGAGTACTGCAGAGCGCCACGCTCTTCGAGAACCTTCACGAACTGGGCAACCGTCGAGCGCTTCTGGCCGATAGCGACGTAGACGCAGAACAGCTTTTCCGAGTCCGGGCCGTTGTCGTGAATGGCCTTCTGGTTGAGGATCGTGTCGAGAATGATCGCGGTCTTGCCGGTCTGGCGGTCGCCGATGACCAGCTCGCGCTGGCCGCGGCCAACCGGGATGAGGGCGTCGATGGCCTTGAGGCCGGTCGACATCGGCTCATGAACCGATTTGCGCGGGATGATGCCCGGAGCCTTGACGTCGACGCGCGAACGGCGGGTCGCGTTGATCGGGCCCTTGCCGTCGATCGGGTTGCCGAGCGCATCGACGACGCGGCCGAGCAGTTCCGGACCGACCGGAACGTCAACGATGGCGCCGGTCCGCTTGACGGTGTCGCCTTCCTTGATGGCACGGTCGGAACCGAAGATGACGACGCCGACATTGTCGGCTTCGAGGTTCAGCGCCATACCACGGATGCCGCCCGGGAATTCGACCATTTCGCCGGCCTGGACGTTGTCCAGACCGTAGACGCGGGCAATGCCGTCGCCGACGGACAGAACCTGTCCGACTTCGGAAACCTCAGCCTCCTGGCCGAAGTTCTTGATCTGGTCTTTCAGAATTGCGGAAATTTCCGCGGCGCGGATATCCATCAGCCAACCTCTTTCAGTGCAAGCTTAAGGGTGGAAAGTTTGGTGCGAAGGGAAGTGTCGATCTGACGAGAACCGACCTTGACGATCAGGCCGCCGAGGATCGACGGGTCGATGGTCACGGCGATTGTCACGTCCTTGCCGGTTACGCCCTTCAGCGCCGACTTGAGTTCGTTTTCCTGCGCCTGGGAAAGCGCATGCGCCGAGGTGACCTCGGCAGTGATTTCACCGCGATGCTCTGCGGCGATCTGGCGGAAGGCGCGGATCATGCCGGGTATCGCAAAAAGACGACGATTGCCGGCGACAACCTTTAGGAAATTGGCAACGAGACCGGAAATGCCAGCCTTCTCGGCAACGGCGATCACCGCGTTCTGCTGATCTTCGGCGGAAAATACCGGGCTTGCGACCAGGCGTCGCAGGTCTTCACTCTCATCCAGCAGCGCCTGAAAACGATCAAGATCGGCACCGACCTTGTCGATCGAACCAGCCTCGAGGGACAGTTCGAAAAGCGAGGAAGCATAACGCTCCGCTACACCGGAAATAAGCTGGGACGTGTCAGCCACGGGCACAGTTTCCCTGTATTGCCATCCAAGCGCCAGACCCTACGGGAGAGGTGAAGCAAGAGCTTGAAATCGTTTGATTTTTCCTCAGAACCTGCAGAGCTTGCGCCCTACCCTTTCCGACTTTCGCGGTCCGTCTAGCATAGGCTGTAAGGACTCGCAACACGCCTGATAACGGAAAAAGCCGGACACGCAAGGTCTGAGAGTGATTTTATCCCGGAAGCGGAAGGATTTTCGGCAGGCTGCGGCCTGCAATCTCCCGATCAAGCGTCAGATATAGCCGAAGACATAGGCGAGCGGCCCGCCGGCGAGCACAACCTGAAGTAGGGAAAATGCTATATTTCTGGGGGTGAAGCCGCGATCAAGCACGCAGGACATCAACCGTCCGAGAGCGGCAAATCCAAGCGCGATGCCGAGCGTCATATAGATCCAGTCCTGGGCGAGCATGATCGCCGCAAGACCGAAGCCGAGATGATGGGCGCCGGTCGATCGGACGGCCGCATAACCTTCCGGCCGCACCTCGCCGATCTGGAACGCGGTCAGGCGCAGAACGACGGCGGGAAACAGGAAGACGAGAAACCCGAGCGCAGCCGTTGCCGCCGCACAGATGAAAGCCACCTGCTCGCCGAGTTCAGTGGGAAAATAGAGTTCCATGTCGCCTCGCATCGTTCGAATCGCAAGATTCTAACGCAAGCGGTAAACAAGTCGCAAAGAACGGCGATCAAAGAAAACTCTGCGGGTCGATATCGAGCTGGATCTGCACCGAGCCACGCTGTTTCGGGCCATTTTCCAGCATCGCCCGCAGAAACGCCTGCATGTCGGAATTGCGCCGTCCATGCACCAGCAGCCGGAAGCGATGCCGGCCGCGCACCAGCGCCAGCGGCGCTTCCGCCGGCCCCAGCACCGAAATGCCGGTGACTTTTGGCGCGGCGGCCCTGAGGCCTCGAGCATGGGTTTCCGCATCCGCGCGGGTCTCGGCGGAGACGATCAGCGAGGCCAGCCGTCCGAAGGGTGGCAGGATCGCCTTTTCCCGTTCGGCGATCTCCCGCTCGTAGAAGGCCCCGGCATCGCCCGAGACGATCGCCTGCATCACCGGATGCTGCGGCTGGAAGGTCTGCAGCAGGCCATGGCTCTTGAGGCCGGTTCGCCCGGCCCGGCCCGTCACCTGGCTCAGAAGCTGGAAGGTGCGCTCCGCCGCGCGCGGATCGCCGTTGGACAGGCCGAGATCGGCATCGACGATACCGACCAGCGTCATCAGCGGGAAATTGTGGCCCTTGGCGACGAGCTGCGTGCCGATGACGATATCCGCCTCGCCCTTGGCGATCGCCTCCAGCTCGATGCGCATGCGCTTGACACCGCCGAGCAGGTCCGACGACATCACGATCGTCCGCGCGTCCGGAAAATGCTTTTCGACTTCCTCGGCAATGCGCTCGACGCCCGGCCCGCAGGCAACCAGATGGTCCAGCGTGCCGCATTCCGGGCAGGCTTCCGGGGTTCGCTCCGAGTAACCGCACTGATGGCACTGGATCTGGCTCTTGAACCGGTGCTCCACCAGCCAGCTCGAACATTGCGGGCATTGGAACCGGTGGCCGCAGACGCGGCAGAGCGTCAGCGGCGCATAACCGCGCCGGTTGAGGAACAGCAGCGACTGCTCGCCCCGTTCAAGGGTCTTCTTCATGGCCCGCAAGAGCACCGGCGACAGGAAGCCGCCGCGCTCGGGCGGATGTCGCCGCATGTCGACGAGATGCAGGTCCGGCATCGCCGCATCGCCGAACCGGGTCGGCAGGTGCACGGTGTTGTAGCGGCCGGCAAGACCGTTGACCTGGCTTTCCACCGAAGGCGTCGCCGAGACCAGCACGATCGGAAAATCGCCGATCCGGGCGCGCACCACCGCCATGTCGCGCGCGTTGTAGAAGACCCGATCCTCCTGCTTGTAGGCGGGGTCGTGCTCCTCGTCGACGATGATCAGGCCGAGATCCTCGAAGGGAAGGAACAGCGCCGAACGGGCGCCTGCCACCACCTTCACCTCGCCGGTCACCACGCCGCGCCAGACCTTTTCGCGCATGCGCGGGGCAAGATCCGAATGCCATTCGCCGGGCTTGGCGCCGAACCGCTCCTGAAAGCGTTCGAGGAAGCTGGAGGTCAGCGCGATCTCCGGCAGCAGGATCAGCACCTGTTTGCCGCGTCTCAATGTTTCGGCAATCGCCTCGAAATAGACTTCCGTCTTGCCCGAGCCGGTCACGCCGTCGATCAGCGAGGTGGAGAACCCGCCGGCCCGGATCGATTCCAGGATCTCCATGGACGCCTGTTTCTGCGGGCCCTCGATGCGCGGGCTGATATAATCGGGATCGGGCCTCGCCACGACCGGCGGCGGGGGCAGGAACACCGTCTCGAATATGCCTTGCGCGGTCAGTCCATCGACGACGCTCATCGAGACGCCGGCGGCATGCGCCAGCCCGCTGCGGGTCCACGGGATTTCTTCCTCACCGGCAAGATCGAGAACCCGGGCGCGCGCCGGCGTCAACCGCTCCGGCTGGCCGCCAAGATAGCGCAGGCCTTCGACCATCGGCTCTGGATCGAGCGCGGCCGGCGCCCGGATCGCCATGCGCGCCACGAGCCCCGGCGGCGACAGGGTATAGCTCGCCACCCAGTCGACGAAATCGCGCATCTCCTTGGAAAGCGGCGGGCAATCGAAGACGAGGGTCAGCGGCCTCAGCTTCTTCGGATCGAGCTTGTCGTCACTGTCGCCGTCCCAGACGACGCCGATCAACTGCCGCGGGCCGACCGGCACCTGAACCACCGAACCGGGCTCCACATGCACACCTTCCGGCACGGCATAGCTATAGGCGACCGGCACCGGCAGCGGCACCAGCACCGGCACCACCCTCACCAATGACGGCGCTTCAAACAGCGAACCGAAGAGATCGGACGAATCTATGCCCATGGGCGGCGACCATGCCCAAACCCGGAACAAAAGGGAACCCTAAACAGGATTACTCATCGCCGTCCTCGTCGTCGATGACGCCCGTCAGCCGCATGCCCTGGATCCAGGTGGCGCCCTCCTTGCGGATCACCCGCCGCGGCCGCGTGCCGCAACGCTCCTCGACGGCGGAGGCGAGCAGTTCCGAATGGGTAACGATCCAGACCTGGCTGTGGCGGGCGGCCTGCGCGATCATGTCGGCCAGCGGCGGCAGCATGTCCGGATGCAGGCTCGCCTCCGGCTCGTTGAGCGCGATCAGCGGCGGCTGGCGATAGGACATCAACGCCGCCGCAAGCCCGAGGAAACGGATCTGCCCGTCGGAAAGCTCGCGCGGCTGAAAAATCCGTTTGGGGAAATCTGGGAAGACCAGGCCGAATTCGGCATATTCATTCGGCTCAGGCACATACAGTTTCGCCCCGCCGAGAGCTGCGGCAACGGCCTGGTCGAGCTCCACCGTGTCCCCGCGGGTATGCACGAGCGTCGCGAACACCGCCGCCATGTTACCACCGTCCTGATCGAGCAGCGGCGAGGTAACGGCAAGGCAGGGCTGCCGCAGGGTGGAATCCCGATCGGTTCGAAAACCATGGAAGAACCGCCAGCCGTCGATCAATCGCCGAAAGGCGCCGGCTTCCGGATAGTGGCCGGCATCGCCAAGCAGCGCGATTGCCGTTTCTGAGGTCATCGCCTTTTCGGGATACTCCTCCATCCGACCGCTAGTCCCGCGCACCATGATCCCCGGCCCGGTGCGTTTCATCATCGTCACCGGCCGCGAACCGGTTTCAACGACAAGCTCCTCCTCCTTCACCTGCGGCTCGAAGGCAAAGCCCGCCGCATCGATAGGCGGACGAAGCCCCGCCTCGACCCGGTAGCGGAACGTCACAGCCCGCTCTTCGTCAAGAACCTCGACCTCAAGCTTGATGCGGAAATTCTTCTCCTGACGGCGCTGACCAGACCAGAGCGCCGACGCCATGCCGCCTTCGGCAGCGATCTCATAAGCCAGATTTCCGCGCACCGCCGCCTGCACCAGCTGCAGGGCACGGTAGAGATTGGATTTGCCAACGCCGTTCTCGCCGATGAACAGATTGACGCCGGCCAGATCCATCCGGATCGAGCGTAGCGAGCGGTAGTTGGCGGCAAACATCGAGCGAAGCAGCATGCGCTATTCCTAGCCGAAGCGCGGGATGAAAAGATTGACGCTCAAGTGAGGCGCAGCGTATGCGTATAGCTCTCACCGGTCAGCGGCTGAAATCCCATGGCCTGCCAGAAATGGCGGGCATCGTCGCTGCCGGCATGGACCGTCACGACCGTGGTGAAGGAGCGGGCATGTCCGAGCAGCCGCTCGGCCAGACGCCTGCCGACTCCTTTGCCCCGGTATGGCTGCGACACATAAAAGCGGCGCATCCGCAGCCAGTCAGTCCGCGACGGTTCGAGCGTCATCCCTCCGACAGCGATCAACAGGTTCTGATCATGGGCACCGAGCAGGCTTTCGCCGCGTCGCTCGAACCGATTGGTCCCCGAAGACCATTCCTCGGCAATCCGCAGGATATGGTTATAGCCTTCCTGCCTGGCGGCCTCGGCCAGCTGAACGATGTCACCGGTAAGCGGATCGCCGAGCGGCGCAATCACGACACCCATGTCCTCACGCCGCCGACGCCGTCTGCGCCTTCTCGGCGGGCTTGAAGGTCGCATCGCCATCCGCGGCAAGCTCGAACACCGTGTGCTGTTCCAGCGCCTTGGTGACTTCCGTCATATCGCCATCCAGCGCGCTCGGCGGGATCATCCGGCCGACGGTGAAATCGAAATGGTCGCCCTTCTTGTTCAGCAGCTCGTAGAACACCGTCATGTCGCGCAGCTCCGTCGACCACTTGGCGAACCAGTAGAACAGGCCGGAATTGCGCGCCCGCATATGGATCGGCAGGATAGGCAGGTTGTATTTGCGGGCGAGGCTGACGGCGGATGTCTTCCACGGCCGCTCGTTCAGCCGGCCATCCGCCCAATAGGCGATGCGCCCCGAGGGAAACAGCACCATGACCTTGCCGTCCTCGATGGTTTTGTTGGTCAGAACCAGCGTCTCGCGGGCCTTGAGCTTGGTCTTGTGTTCCTCCCGCCATTCGACCGGGATGATCATCTCGGAAAAACGGGGATTGACGCGCACCGCGTCACGATTGGCAAACACCATCATGTCCGGCCGGCGCGACTTCAGCAGGTCGAAGACGGCAACCCCGTCGGCGATCCCGGTCGGATGGTTGCTGACGAGAATGAAGCCTCCCTTTTCGGGAATGCGCTCCGCATTGGCGACCGTCACATCCAGCTTCAGGAGATCGCTCATGTATTCGAAGCACTGGAAGCCGCTGAGCGTCGAGATGTCGTTGGCGAACCTGATCGCTCGTCCATAACGCAGCAGCGTGTAAAGAAAAGGCCGCATCACCGGCCAGAGCGGATTCTGGACGATCCGCTGGCCGCGTTCGGCAATCAGCGTATCGACGATGTGACCGGGTCTGCCTTGTGAAACGAGGGCGATTGTTTCCGCGAACTGTCCAAAAGTGGTCGTAGAATCACGGCGCGCCATAGAAACTCCCGCAGGCAGGACCTGCTTGGTATGGCAGCCCCGTATGATCGAACGATGACATCGTTACCCACGACTAAGGCAGTCTTAGGGATTTTGTAACGCCGTCCAGAGCAATCTGGGGCGCAACCAATCCAAATTCAACGGGGCCGACAGTGAATGAGCTGCTGATTATCGCCGCACCCGATCTGACCGAGAAACGCCGCGAATGGCTGGAGAGCCTGGCAAACGAACGCCGGTTTTCGGAGAACACGCTCGATGCCTATGAGCGCGATACGCGGCAGTTTCTGACGTTTCTGACCCGACATCTGGCAGGCCCGGCAAAAATCTCCGATATCCACACCCTGCGTCCGGCCGACCTGCGCGCCTTCCTGGCATCGCGCCGCCGCGATGGTTCCGGGGCCCGATCGCTCGGCCGGCATCTCGCCGGGCTTCGTTCATTTCTTCGTTATCTCGAGCGCAAGGGCCTGGTGAACGCCGCAGCCGCCGGCGCCATCCGGGCTCCGAAGCAGCCTAAATCCCTGCCGAAGCCGCTGACCGACCGCCAGGCGCTCAACCTCGTCACCACAGGTGCCCAGCTGCAGGAAGAGCCGTGGATCGCCGCCCGCGATGCCGCCGTGCTGACCCTGCTCTATGGCTGCGGCCTGCGTATCTCCGAGGCGCTCGGCCTCCGGCCCAGCGACCTGACGCCGGGCGCGACAACTCTGCGGATCACCGGCAAGGGCGGCAAGACGCGCCTCGTGCCGCTGCTGCAGGTCGTGTTCGACGCGGTCGAGACCTACAAGAAACTCTGCCCCTACCATCTTGAAACCGAGAAGCCACTTTTCAGGGGAGCCCGCGGCGGCCCGCTGCAGCCGGCGATCATCCAGCGGGAAATGCAGAAGCTCCGGAGCGCCTTCGGCCTGCCGGAAACCGCGACGCCGCATGCGCTGCGGCATTCCTTCGCCACTCACCTGCTTGCCGGCGGCGGCGACCTGCGCACCATCCAGGAACTGCTCGGCCATGCCAGCCTTTCGACGACCCAGGTCTATACCGGCGTCGATTCGTCGAGACTGCTGGAAGTCTACGACCGCGCCCATCCCCGCGCCTGAACGAAGTCTTAACCAAATGCGTTAAGCGCTTGTGCAGCCGGCATCGCTAATATCCCGGCAACCTCTCCGGACGGATGACATGATGACTCCCGCCTTTGCCTCTTTCACCGGCGCTTTCATGAAGCGCGCCCAAGGTTTCGTGCTTTGGCTGATCGCCGCGGCCCACGTCGTGGCGCTTGCCTCTCTCCTTCTCGTCCTCGGGTCACTGTCCCCTGCGCGCGCGGAAACGCCCGCATGCGACGGCCGGAACCTCCTCGAAGAGATGAAGGCAGAAAAGTCACCGCTCTACGACCAGATCGTCGCAGAAGCCGCCAAGGTGCCGAACGGCAAGGGCATCTTCTGGAAGATCGAGAAGGACGGGCTGGCGCCATCCTACCTGCTCGGCACCATGCACGTCTCCGATCCGCGGGTTCTGAAAATGCCGCTCGGCGCCGCCGAAGCCCATTCCAAGGCGAAAACGATCATCATCGAATCCGACGAGGTCATCGACGAAAAGAAGGCCATGGCCGCGATGCTGGCGAAGCCCGAACTGATGATGCTGACGGACGGCAGCACGATCGACTCGCTGTTGCCGAAGGACGACGTCGCGCTGCTGGAAGCCGGACTTAAAGCCCGCGGGGTGCCGCTTTCGGCGGTCTCGCGCATGCGGCCGTGGATGCTGATGGCGCTCGTCTCGGTGCCGGCGTGCGAGCTCGCCCGCAAGGCGCAGAACGTCGCCTTCCTCGACAAGAAGGTCGCCGAGCAGGCCACCGCCGAAGGCAAGCCGGTCAAGGGGCTGGAAACGCTCGAAGAGCAGGCGGCGGCGCTGAACGCCATCCCGATAGAACTGCATCTCAAGTCGCTGATCGAGACCATCAAGCTCGGCAAGCGCGTCGACGATGTCTTCGAGACGCTGACCGAAGTCTATCTCTCCGGCGACATCGGCCTTGCCATGCCGATGCTGAAGGCCGTGGCACCCGATGGCACCGAGGACGAAGCCGGTTACGGCGACTTCGAGAACCTCGTCGTCAGCAAGCGCAACCATGTGATGGCCGATCGGGCAGCACCCATCCTCGGCCAAGGCGGCGCCTTCATGGCCGTCGGCGCCCTGCACCTGCCGGGCGAGGAAGGCCTCGTCGAGCTCATCCGGAAACAGGGCTTCAAGGTGATGGCTGTCAATTGACGCCGCCCATCCTTCATCGACCACTCGTCATCCGCTTCAGCACATCGGTCTTCCAGTAGAAATGGTGCACCAGCGCGCCTGCGATATGGGCGACGATCAGTGCCCACATCAGCAGCTTCATCGGCCCTGCATGCGCGAAGGCAGCGGTCTTGTTTCCGAAATAATAGGCGCCGATCCCCGCAAACGGCATCACGAAGAATAGCGCGTAGAATGCCCAATGGCTGATCTTCGCCACCACCCGCAGGAACGGCGGCTCTTGCTCCGGCTCCGGCGGCACGCCCTGGAAGAACCGCAGACAGAGCCGGACGACAGCGAGCACCAGCACGGCGATCCCCACATAGGCGTGGATATTGGCAGCGCCGACCTGTTCCGGCGTCGGCGTCTGGCCGCCGAAGAAAACCCGCCCATAGGTCTCCATCGCCTCGGAGAAGATCAGGTTGAAGAGGATCAGAAGTGCCATCAACCAATGCAGGACACGTTGCGGCACGGAAAAGGATGAAACCATTTTCTTGACCTTTTTCAGAAGGTTAGGACGATGGAAGTCAGTCTAGGGCCATTCGTATGATGCTCAAGCGAAAGTGGCGGTCCTGTCCAAGATTTAATCCTGGAATTGATGATTGGCAAAAACACGCCGTAGTTACCGGGCTTCAGAGCCTGCAAGCCGTTTCCCCACGTTCGAAAGCATCGCCGAAACGATCAAGTTGTGAAACGGTGTGATGACGGCAATGTAAATCCTGCCGAACAGGATCTTGCGCCGCACCAGTGTGGTGACGCCGACCGTTTTGCCTTTCGGACTGTCATCGACATCGACGACGATGCGGAAATCGAGATGATGGTCATCGAACCCGAGCACCGCCTGGTGTGCCGACTGGGAAAGGACCGGAAACAGGCCGATCATCTCCACCGTGTTCGGCGAATGGTACCCGACGACTTGAGGCCGAAAGGCGCGACCGCCGCGTTTCTGATCGCCATCAGGACCCGCGCCCAACGCGGGAAATGTCCGAGCGCAAGCCTGGCAGCCTCGATTGCCGTCAGTTCCCTTGCCGGCACGACGATTTCATAGCGATCCGCCCAATCTGCCAGGGGCAGTGCCGGGTCCGGCAGGCGGGGCGCTGTTTTGGTAGGCGTCATAGACATTTGCATCATGAGTGCCATCGCGATCCTGGATCGTGCCTCACATTAATATGCAACTGCCGCCATCGGTAAACTCGATAAGCGCTGCGGCAATATGGCCGGCGGCTGAATGCGCCTTTCCATAAACGGCAAAGGCCGCCGGATCACAGGATCCGACGGCCTTTGGGTCTGAAGTTCATTCTTACATATGGATCGGCTTGAAGAAGGTCGCGAGTGCGGCTTCCTTGACGGCTTCCGACATGGTCGGGTGGGCGTGGCAGGTGCGGCCGAGGTCTTCCGAGGAACCGCCGAATTCCATCAGCACGGCGATCTCGTGGATCATCTCGCCGGCGCCGAAGCCGACGATATGGCCGCCGAGAACCCGGTCGGTATCCTTGTCGGCCAGGAACTTCACGAAACCGTCGGTCGCCAGCATGGCGCGGGCGCGGCCGTTCGCCGTGAACGGGAACTTGCCGACCTTGTAGGCGATGCCCGCAGCCTTCAGCTCTTCCTCGGTCTTGCCGACGGAAGCGACTTCCGGCTGGGTATAGACGACGCTCGGGATGACGTCGTAGTTCACATGGCCGTGCTGGCCGGCGAGGATTTCCGCCATCGCCACACCTTCGTCTTCCGCCTTGTGGGCAAGCATCGGCCCCTTGACCACGTCGCCGATCGCATAGATGCCCTCGACATTGGTCTTGAAGTGGCCATCGATCTCGACGCGGCCGCGGTTGTCCAGCTTGACGCCCGCTTCTTCCAGGCCGAGGCCCGCCGTGTAGGGCTTGCGGCCGGTAGAGATGAGCACGACATCGGCTTCCAGCGTCTGGGCGTCGCCGCCCTTGACCGGCTCGTAGGTGACCTTGGCGCCAGTGGCGGTCTTTTCGACACCGGTGACCTTGGCATCCGTGCGGATGTCCATGCCCTGCTTGGCCATCATCCGCTGGAACTGCTTGGAGACTTCGCCGTCCATGCCGCCGAGCAGCTTGTCGAGATATTCGATGACGGTGACCTTGGCGCCGAGGCGCGACCAGACTGAGCCGAGCTCCATGCCGATGACGCCGCCGCCGACCACGATCAGATGCTGCGGCACCTTTTCAAGCGCGATACCGCCGGTGGACGAGATGATCACCTTCTCGTCGATCTCGACATTGACGCCCGGAATGCCCGCAACGTCGGAGCCGGTGGCGATGACGATGTTCTTGGTTTCGAGTTCCTGGACCTTGCCGTCGTCGCCGGTCACCGAGACCTTGCCGGCCGAGACGATCTTGCCGGTGCCGATGAAACCGTCGATCTTGTTCTTCTTGAACAGGAAGGAGACGCCGTCGACGTTCGACTTAACGGTCGCGTCCTTGTGGGCCATCATCTTTTCGAGGTTGAGCTTCGGAGCCGAGACCTCGACGCCGAGCGCGTCCATGCCGTGGGCGGCGTGGGCGAACATTTCGGAGGCGTGCAGCAGCGCCTTGGAGGGGATGCAGCCGATGTTGAGGCAGGTCCCGCCATAGGTGGCGCGCTTTTCCACGACCGCGACCTTGAGGCCGAGCTGGGCGGCCTTTACCGCGCAGACGTAACCGCCGGGGCCGCTTCCGATTACGACGAGATCATATGCCATCACAAATCCTTCTCTTGATAACCCGCGGAGGAGCCTCGCTCACGCCGCCTTGCATTCCTTGAATTCGTAGAGATCCCAGGGCACTTGCCTGAGACCGCTCTTGCCCCACAGCGCCGAATGGCGGATCGCCGGGCCGAAACCCGGCATCAGGATCGCGTCCGGTGCCGGGGTATTCGCCGCGCCCAATATGTCGATATGGCCGGTCGCCACATCAAGGGCGTAGGGAACCCCGGTCCAGACGGTGCAGGCCCTGAGCTCCGCGCCCGTCGCATCGCCCTGCGGGCAGTTGTTCGTCACCATGCCGCCCGGGCGCCTGGATTCCTCGTCGTACATCACGTTGCCGTCGAGCTTCAGCTTGGCCCCAGTGATCGTGAAGAGGTGGCTGACCACAGCCGCATCCGAACCGACCGGCTTGAAGGCGAGCACCGTTCCGGCTTCCGCCTCGACGAAGACCGCCTTCTCGATCGCGCACCGCTCCGCCGCCACGGCCATGCTCGGCACCAGGCAGAAAATCGGAAGCCATGTTTTCAAGGACGCGATCATGGGGTCACCGGAACAGCGCGATGGTCATGGCGAGAAGCCCGATCAGGCTCACCGTCCAGACGAGGGACCGGATATAGGGCACGCCACCCATATAGAGCGGAATATAGACGACCCGCGAAACAAGCCAGATCCAGCCGCCGATCAGCCCCCACCCGGATGCGTCGTCGCCGGCAAAGGCGACGCCCAGCAGAAGCCCGACGAAGGCCGGGTAGGTTTCCTGAAAATTCTTCGATGCCCGCTCCGCGCGGCCGGCGAACCTGCCCTTCGGTGCCAGCCCCGCGTCCCGCGGCCCGGCATTCCACTCCGAGCCGAGTTCGCGGGTGGAGAGCGTACCCTGCAGCAGGACATGGAAGACCAGAAGGACAACGCTCAAGGCCAGCAGCGTCATGTACGGCGTTGCGGTGACCCCGAGCGTTTCCATAGGTTCGTTCCCGTCTTAGAGATCGAGAACCAGGCGTTCCGGATCTTCGAGGCTTTCCTTGACGCGCACGAGGAAGGTCACCGCTTCCTTGCCGTCCACCATGCGGTGGTCGTAGGAGAGCGCCAGATACATCATCGGACGGATGACGATCTGGCCGCCGATGACCACCGGACGGTCCTGGATCTTGTGCATGCCGAGAATGCCGGACTGCGGCGCGTTGAGGATCGGCGAGGACATCAGCGAGCCGTAGACGCCGCCGTTCGAGATGGTGAACGTACCGCCCTGCATGTCGGCCATGGAAAGCGCGCCGTCACGGGCGAGCTTGCCGAGGCGGCCGATATCCTTCTCGATTTCGGCAATCGACATCTGGTCGGCATTGCGCACGACCGGAACCACGAGGCCCTTGTCGGTGCCGACGGCGACGCCGACATGGCAGTAGTTCTTGTAGATGATGTCGGTGCCGTCGATCTCGGCGTTGACGGCCGGCAGTTCCTTCAGCGCGTGGGTGACGGCCTTGGTGAAGAAGCCCATGAAGCCGAGCTTCACACCATGCTTCTTCTCGAACACGTCCTTGTAGCGGTTGCGCAGGTCCATGACCGCCTTCATGTCCACCTCGTTGTAGGTGGTCAGCATGGCGGCGGTGTTCTGCGCGTCCTTGAGGCGGCGGGCGATCGTCTGGCGCAGGCGCGTCATCTTCACGCGCTCTTCGCGGGATGCGTCGTCAGCCGAGGAAACCGGGCGCGGTGCCGCCGGAGCAGCAGGCGCGGCGGCCGGAGCGGAAATGCCCTTGGCGACGGCGGCGATCACATCACCCTTCAGGACCTGGCCACGCTTGCCCGAACCATCGATATCGGCGGTCGAGATGTTGCTGTCCGCAGCGATCTTGGCGGCAGCCGGAGCCGGCGGCATCGAGGTGGCGGCAGCGGCGGCCGGTGCCGGAGCAGCCGGTTCGGCAGCCTTGGCCGGTGCGGCTTCCGCGGGCTTTGCAGCCGGGGCGGCGGTCGCGGCACCAGCAGCACCTGCGGCGATCTGGCCGAGCAGGGCGCCGAGGCCGACGGTCTCGCCGTTGGCGGCGACGATCTCGGTCAGGACGCCGGCAGCCGGCGACGGAACCTCGACCGTCACCTTATCCGTTTCGAGCTCGAGGAGCGGCTCGTCGGCCTTGACCGTGTCGCCGACCTTCTTGAACCAGGTGCCGACGGTCGCCTCGCTGACGGATTCTCCGAGGGTTGGGACGCGGATTTCAGTGGCCATTGTGTAAGTTCCTGAATGGTTGTTTTCGTTTAGACGGCGGCCGCGGCACCCGCCGCAGACGTCCGAAGAATGATGGATGGCATGGGAGACGTTTCGAAGCGGAAGCCTAAAGCCGCCTTGATCACCGGATCGTTGTCACCGAGCGCCTGGGCGGCGGCCGCATCCGCAGCCTCCACCACCGCGATGCCAAAAGCCCCGCCTTCCGAGAAGACGGGACCGACAGCGATCGCGGCGCCGGTTTCCGCATGGCCATGCCAATAGGCGGCGTGGGCCTGCATCGCCGTCATTTCCTCCGGCGTTGCGTCATGCGGAAAACTCGGCCGAGGCGGAACGAGCTTCAGGTGAAAATAGGCCATCCGCCTTACCCCTCAGCCGCCCAGCGCGTCTTCGAGGAAGGCTTCGAGCTGTGCGAGATGCTTCGACATCTGGCCCGTTGCAGGCGAGGCCGCTGCCGGCCGGCCCGTGTAGCGGACGCGCTGATACTTGGCATCGATATGCGCCAGAACCCATTCCAGGTACGGGTCGATGAACGACCATGCACCCATGTTCTTCGGCTCTTCCTGGCACCAGACCATTTCCGCGTTGCGGAAGCGGGAAAGCTCATTGATCAGGGCCTTGGCCGGGAACGGATAAAGCTGTTCGATGCGCAGCAGGTAGATGTCGTCGATGCCGCGCTTTTCGCGCTCTTCGAGCAGGTCGTAATAGACCTTGCCGGTGCAGAGCACGACACGACGGATCTTGGCGTCCTTCTGCAGCTTGATCGGACCATCCTTGATGACTTCCGCATCGTCCCAGAGCAGACGATGGAAGGAAGACTCGCCGGCCATTTCGGCAAGCGTCGAGGTGGCCCGCTTGTGGCGCAGCAGGGACTTCGGCGTCATCAGGATGAGCGGCTTGCGGAAGTCGCGCTTCGTCTGACGGCGCAGGATGTGGAAGTAGTTCGCCGGCGTCGTGACGTTTGCGACCTGCATGTTGTCTTCGGCGCACATCTGCAGCCAGCGCTCAAGGCGAGCCGAGGAGTGTTCCGGACCCTGGCCTTCATAGCCATGCGGCAGAAGGCAGACGAGGCCGGACATGCGCAGCCACTTGCGTTCGCCCGACGAGATGAACTGGTCGAACACGACCTGCGCACCGTTGGCGAAGTCGCCGAACTGGGCTTCCCAGAGGGTCAGCGCATTCGGACGGGCGAGCGAATAGCCATATTCGAAGCCGAGGACCGCCTCTTCCGAAAGCATCGAGTTGATGACTTCGTAACGGGCCTGGGTCGGCGACAGGTTGGCGAGCGGGATATAACGCTCTTCCGTGTCCTGATCGTAGAGAACCGAGTGGCGTTGGCTGAACGTGCCGCGTTCGCAATCCTGGCCGGAAAGGCGGATCTTGGTGCCTTCGACGGCAAGCGAGCCGAATGCCAGGGCTTCCGCCATGGCCCAGTCGATGCCTTCGCCGGTCTCGACCATCTGGGCGCGGTTTTCCATGAAACGCTTGATGGTGCGGTGGGCGTTGAAGCCTTCCGGAATGGTCGCAAGCTTGCGGCCGATCTCACGCAATTCCTTCATCGGCATGGCGGTCTTGCCACGGCGCTGTTCGTCGGCATTGTCGGCCGAGCGCAGGCCCGACCACTGGCCGTCCAGCCAGTCGGCCTTGTTCGGCTTGTAGCTCTGGCCGGCTTCGAATTCGGTTTCCAGATGTGCGCGCCAGTCGGCCTTCATCTTCTCGAATTCGCCGTCGGTGACAAGGCCTTCGGCGATCAGGCGGTCCGCATAGATCTGCGCGACCGTCTTGTGGGCGCGGATGACCTTGTACATCTTCGGCTGCGTGAACGCCGGCTCGTCGCCTTCGTTATGGCCGAAGCGGCGGTAGCAGAACATGTCGATGACCACCGGCTTGTGGAACTTCATCCGGTATTCGGTGGCGACCTTGGCGGCATAGACGACCGCTTCCGGATCGTCGCCGTTGACGTGGAAGATCGGCGCCTCGATCATCTTGGCGACGTCGGACGGATAGGGCGACGAACGCGAGAAGGCCGGATTGGTGGTGAAGCCGATCTGGTTGTTGACGATGACGTGCATCGTGCCGGCGACGCGGTGGCCGCGCAGGCCCGAAAGGCCGAGGATTTCGGCGACGACACCCTGGCCCGCAAACGCGGCATCGCCGTGCAGCAGCAGCGGCAGAACCTTGGAGCGTTCCTTCAGCGGAATGATGTCGCCGTCCCAGGCCTTGGCAAGCATGTCCTGCTTGGCGCGGGCCTTGCCCATGACGACCGGGTTGACGATTTCCAGATGCGACGGGTTGGCCGTCAGCGACATGTGAACCTTGTTGCCGTCGAATTCACGGTCCGACGAAGCGCCGAGATGGTACTTCACGTCGCCCGAACCTTCGACTTCGTCGGGCTTGAACGAACCGCCCTTGAACTCGTGGAAGACGGCGCGGTGCGGCTTGTGCATGACGTTGGTCAGCACGTTCAGGCGGCCGCGATGCGGCATGCCGAGAACGACTTCTTCAAGGCCTTCCTGGCCGCCGCGCTTGATGATCTGTTCGAGCGCCGGGATCAGCGATTCACCGCCGTCGAGGCCGAAGCGCTTGGTGCCCTTGAACCGGACGTCGAGGAACTGTTCGTAACCTTCGGCTTCGACCAGCTTGGAAAGGATCGCCTTCTTGCCTTCCGGGGTGAACTCGACACCCTTGCCAGGGCCTTCGATGCGCTCCTGGATCCAGGACTTCTCTTCCGGATTGGAGATATGCATGAATTCGACGCCGAGCGTCGAGCAATAGGTCCGCTCAAGGATCTCGATCATTTCGCGGAGCGTCGCGTGTTCGAGGCCGAGCACGTTGTCGATGAAGATCTTGCGGTCGTAGTCGGCTTCGGTGAAGCCGTAGGCCGTCGGAGAAAGCTCGTTATAGTCGTCGACCGCGCTGGCAATGCCGAGCGGGTCCAGCTTGGCGTGCAGGTGGCCGCGCATGCGGTAGGCGCGGATCATCATGATGGCGCGGACGCTATCGCGCGTCGCCTGCAGCACATCGGTTTCGCTGACCGGCTTGCCGGTCGCGGCAGCAGTTGCTTCCGCCTTCGCCTTGACCTTGGTTTCGATTGCCTTTTCGACGAGCGGCCAGTTGCCGTCGAGCGCCGAAACCAGCTCGCCATTGGCCGTGATCGGCCAGTTCTTGCGCTGCCAGGATGCCCCCTTCGCCGCCGCCTTCACATCGTCCGGGTTGTCGGCGAGTGCCTTGAAGAAGGCCTGCCATTCCGGCGCGACGGATGTCGGGTCGTCTTCATACCGGGCATGAAGCTGCTCGATATAGGCCGCGTTCTGTCCGTCGAGGAAAGAGGTGATGAGGAACTGCTCGTTGGCTTCTTGCCGTGCCATGGTTATCTGCGGGCGCCGCGCCCGCCTCCTGACGTAATCGGAACCGAAGATGTCTCCGGCCTCCGCATTTTCTTGGTCTTCGTCTTGGTACCGAACCGCGCTTGGCGGTCACGCGCCCACAAAATTGAGAGACGCAAAACATGGACAGGCGAAGCATATGGCGCTTCGCCTGTCCGAAGCTTGTCGGATCAATCGCCACCTATCTATCGGCGGCGAGTGTCCTTTATGTGGCGTCAGCCCTTGAGGACTTCAACCAAGGTCTTGCCGAGACGGGCCGGAGAAGGCGACACCTTGATGCCTGCCGATTCCATCGCCGAGATCTTCGATTCCGCATCGCCCTTGCCGCCGGAAACCACTGCGCCGGCATGGCCCATGGTGCGGCCCTTCGGTGCGGTACGGCCTGCAATAAAGCCGGCCATCGGCTTGCTGCGGCCCTTCTTGGCTTCGTCTTTCAGGAACTGCGCCGCGTCTTCTTCAGCCGAACCGCCGATTTCGCCGATCATGATGATCGAGGTCGTGGCCGGGTCGGCCAGGAACATTTCCAGGACGTCGATGAACTCGGTGCCCTTGACCGGGTCGCCGCCGATGCCGACAGCCGTCGTCTGGCCGAGGCCTTCGTTCGAGGTCTGGAACACGGCTTCGTAGGTGAGCGTGCCCGAACGGGAAACGATGCCGACCGAACCCTTGCGGAAGATCGAGCCCGGCATGATGCCGATCTTGCATTCTTCCGGCGTCAGGATGCCCGGGCAGTTGGGGCCGAGCAGGCGCGACTTGGAGCGGTCGAGGCGAGCCTTGACGCGGACCATGTCCATGACCGGAATGCCTTCGGTGATGCAGGTGATGAACGGGACTTCGGCCTCGATGGCTTCGATGATCGCGTCTGCTGCACCTGCCGGCGGAACGTAGATCACGGTCGCGTCGGCGCCGGTCCGTTCCTTGGCTTCGGCAACCGAGGTGAAAATCGGCAGCGACGTACCGTCGACGCCGGACGACCACGATTCGCCGCCCTTCTTGGGATGAACGCCACCCACCATCTTGGTGCCGTAGTAGGCGAGCGCCTGCTCCGTATGAAAGGTGCCGGTCTTCCCGGTCAGGCCCTGGACGATGACCTTGGTGTCTTTGTTGACGAGAATAGACATTGGTTCCGGTCCTTCCAGGTTAGGCTTCGATCGCCGCGACGATCTTCTTCGCCGCGTCGTCAAGGTCGTCAGCCGCCGTGATGGCGAGACCGGACTCGTTGAGGATCTTCTTGCCGAGCTCGACATTGGTGCCTTCGAGGCGCACGACGAGCGGAACCTTCAAGCCGACTTCCTGCACTGCCGCGACAACGCCTTCGGCGATGACGTCGCAGCGCATGATGCCGCCGAAGATGTTGACGAGGATGCCCTCGACCTTCGGGTCCGCCGTGATGATCTTGAAGGCCGCAGCGACCTTCTCCTTGCCGGCGCCGCCGCCGACGTCGCAGAAGTTAGCCGGCTCCTTGCCGTAGAGCTTGATGATGTCCATCGTCGCCATGGCGAGACCGGCACCGTTGACCATGCAGCCGATATTGCCGTCGAGGGCCACGTAAGCGAGATCCCACTTGGAGGCCTCGATTTCCTTGGCGTCTTCTTCGGTCTCGTCGCGCAGCGCCTTGACGTCGTCGTGGCGGAACAGCGCGTTGCCGTCGAACGACATCTTGGCGTCGAGAACGCGCAGGTGACCATTCTTCATGACGATCAGCGGATTGATCTCGAGAAGAGCCATGTCCTTCTCGTTGAAGGCCTTGTAGAGCAGCGGGAAGAGCGACTTGGCGTCTTCGGCTGCAGCCCCGTCGAGTTCCAGAGCCTTGGAGATCGCAGCGATGTCAGCAGCAGTTACGCCGGCTTCCGGATCGATGGCGATCGTGTGGATCTTTTCAGGGGTATCGTGGGCAACAGCTTCGATGTCCATGCCGCCTTCGGTCGAAACGACGAATGCGACGCGGCCGACCGAGCGGTCAACCAGCAGCGAGCAATAGAGTTCGCGGGCGATGTCGGCGCCGTCTTCGATGTAGAGGCGGTTGACCTGCTTGCCGGCTTCACCGGTCTGGGCGGTCACCAGCGTGTTGCCGAGCATTTCCTTGGCATGCGCCTTGGCTTCCTCGATCGAGAAGGCCAGGCGAACGCCGCCCTTGGCGTCGGGGCCGAGTTCCTTGAACTTGCCCTTGCCGCGACCGCCGGCATGGATCTGGCTCTTGACGACGTAGAGGGGGCCGGGAAGCGACTTCGCAGCAGCCTCGGCCTCTTCAGCCTTTAGGATCGCGACACCTTCCGCAACCGGCGCACCATAGCCCTTCAGCAGAGCCTTGGCCTGATATTCATGAATGTTCATGGGTTTATCCCTGTTTCGATGACTTCAGCGCGTCGATTACTTGAGAGCGGGCGCGATGTTGATGCAGGCTTCGCAGAGGCCGGCAACAGCGCCGACGGACTTCTGGAAGGCGGCTTCTTCGTCCTTGTTGAACTCGACTTCGATGATGCGCTCGACGCCGCCGGCACCGATGATCGTCGGAACGCCGACATACATGTCCTTCACGCCGTACTGGCCGGAGAGATAGGCGGCAGCCGGGAGAACGCGCTTCTTGTCCTTGAGGAAGGATTCAGCCATTTCGATCGCCGAGGCGGCCGGGGCGTAATAGGCAGAACCGGTCTTCAGCAGGCCGACGATCTCGGCGCCGCCGTCACGGGTGCGCTGGATGATTTCTTCGAGGCGCTCCTTGGTGACCCAGCCCATCTTGACGAGGTCGGTGAGCGGAACGCCGCCGACGGTCGAGTAACGGGCGAGCGGCACCATCGTGTCGCCATGGCCGCCGAGAACGAAGGCGGTGACGTCCTGGACGGAGACGTTGAATTCTTCGGAGAGGAAGAGACGGAAGCGAGCCGAGTCGAGCACGCCGGCCATGCCGACGACCATGTTCTTCGGCAGGCCCGAGAACTTCTGGAGAGCCCAGACCATCGCGTCGAGCGGGTTGGTGATGCAGATCACGAAGGCGTTCGGGGCATATTTCTTGATGCCGGCGCCGACCTGTTCCATGACCTTCAAGTTGATGCCGAGCAGGTCGTCGCGGCTCATGCCCGGCTTGCGGGCGACGCCGGCGGTGACGATACAGACATCTGCGCCTTCAATGGCCGCGTAATCGCTGGCGCCGGAAAGCTTGGCATTGAAGCCCTCGACCGGGCCGGACTGGGCGATATCGAGGCCCTTGCCCTGCGGAATGCCGTCGGCGATGTCGAAGAGGACGATGTCGCCCAGTTCCTTCAGGCTGGCGAGATGTGCCAGCGTGCCACCAATCATGCCAGAACCAATAAGTGCGATCTTCTTGCGCGCCATCGAAAAGCTTCCTTTCGAGATCCGAATCCATGGCAGACTACGGCTCGCCTACCAATGTGCCAGACCGCATACCGCCATCCGCCCAAAATGGCAATCGATTATTTTCCGCTCAAGTTTTTCAATCGGTTAGATGTTAAAATTCTTACGTAAACGTAAGAATTTCTGTCACCAAACCGTTAAACTCGGCGGCGGTTTTCCTGGTGCAGTGCAAGATAATCGGGGCTGCGCATCTCGAAAAGACGCGAGACGGTGCGGTCGAACTCGAAGCCTTCTGTGCCTTTTCGCTCCAGGAGGATATGCTCCGGCGCCGTTGCCGCAGAGACGTAGAGCCGTACCGTGTGGTCGTAGAGCGCATCGACAAGATTGATGAGCCGCTTGGTTTCGTTACGCTTCTCCGGCCCGAGCTGCGGAACGTGCTCGACGAAGATGGCGTCGAAGCGATCGGCGAGCGCCAGATAGTCCGACGCCCCGAGCGGCTTGCCGCAGATGTCCTTGAAATCGAAACGCGCCGCCCGACCCGCCGCCGACGGCACATGGATGCTGCGGCCCTTCATCGGGATTTCGGCGGGTGCCGCCTTCTCGCCGTCGGTCACCTGATGCCAGGCGGATTCCATTGCTGCATCGGCGCGCGCATCGAGCGGCGTCACATAGACCGGCAGGCTTGCGAGCTTCTGCATGCGGTAGTCGTTGGGAGAATCGAGGGTGACCACGTCCACATAGCGGTTGAGCAGCGCGATGAACGGCATAAACAGCCCGCGGTTCAGCCCATCCCTGTAGAGATCGTCCGGCGCCACGTTCGAGGTCGCGACCAGCACACAGCCGAGCCCGAACAGCTCGGTGAACAACCGCGCCAGGATCATCGCATCGGTGATGTCGGTGACCGAGAATTCGTCGAAACAGAGAAGCTCCGCCTCCGCAAACAGTGCGGCGGCGACCGGCGGCACGGGATCCGCCTGCTTGGTCTCGCCGCGCTTCAGCTTCTGCCGGTGTTCGTGGATGCGGTTGTGCACATCCGCCATGAATTCGTGGAAATGCGCCCGGCGTTTCTTGGTCGTCGGGGCCTTCTTGAAGAACATGTCCATCAGCATGGTCTTGCCGCGCCCGACGCTGCCATGCACGTAAAGACCGCGGATTTCGCGCGGCCGGCCGCCGCCCTTGGCAAAAAGCCAGCCGAGCGAGCTCTTTTTCTTGGCCGGTTTCGTCTCGCGAAGGCAGGTCAAGAGATGGTCGAGCTTGGCGGCAACCGCGAGCTGGGCCCTGTCGGCGGTCAACACGCCCGAGACGGTCAGGGCCTTCAGCTCCTCACCGACGCTCGTTGTGTATTCGGGAATGGGTTCCAACCGGACGCCCTCGGATACTGCGGGGAACCGCCTAGCGGCTGAGGCTGACCGGCTGGCCTGAGTTCATCGTACCGTCGAAGCGGTTCTCGGCGCTCTTGTAGACCCGTCCGATCACGTCGCCGGCCCGGTTCTTGAACTGCACCATCTTGCCCGACACATCCCAGGAGCCCATGGCCGTCAATTCGCCAGCGCAGCCGCGGGTACCGCCGCGCGAACCGCCACCGAGATTGGTGAGCGTCAGGAACATGTCGCAGGACGAACCGGAATTGGACACACGCCAGTTACCGACCATCGCTTCCTTCTTGATGTCGAGCGCAGTCGCAGGTGGTGCGGCCGCATTGGCCGACGCCATGGCAGGATTTGCGCCAGGCGCGCTCGGAAACTGGGAGGAACCTGCGGTGCCGGGAGGCGGCGGCAGCTGTCCGCCCTGAACGGACGGTACGGGCTGCGCCTGAAGCGGCGCCGGCTGAGAAGGCTGGGCGGGCAGATCACTATAGGGGCTATAGGAAGTGCGCTGGCAACCGGCCAGTGCCAAGGCAAGAACAAGTCCCGTCGCCACGTATCTGAACTGCATCATCTAACTCCTGCTTTCAGCTTGACCCGCCACCGATGCCACTGAATTGAGACCGAATTATCGTAAACCACCTTGGTTAATCAAGTCGTACTGGAACAATTCGGCATGCTCGATCAAGAAGAATGCTGCAATGCATCCGGTCCCGCCGACGCGGGGACCGAATAAGGCATCAAATTGTCGAGAACGCCTCAGACGCGACGCTCGACCATCATCTTCTTGATTTCGGCGATCGCCTTTGCCGGGTTCAGGCCCTTGGGGCAGGTCTGGGCACAGTTCATGATCGTATGGCAGCGATAGAGCCGGAACGGATCCTCGAGATTGTCGAGGCGCTCGCCCTTGGCTTCGTCGCGGCTGTCGATCAGCCAGCGATAGGCCTGCAGCAGGGTGGCCGGGCCGAGATAACGGTCGCCGTTCCACCAATAGCTCGGACAGGAGGTCGAGCAGCAGGCGCAGAGGATGCACTCGTAGAGGCCGTCGAGCTTCTGGCGGTCTTCGTGGCTCTGCTTCCATTCCTTGGCCGGCGGCGGTGAAACCGTCTTCAGCCACGGCTCGATCGAGCGGTGCTGGGCGTAGAAGTTGGTGAGGTCCGGAACCAGGTCCTTGACGACCGGCATATGCGGCAGCGGATAGACCTTCACGGTGCCCTTCACGTCGTCCATGCCCTTGGTGCAGGCGAGCGTGTTGGTGCCGTCGATGTTCATGGCGCAGGAGCCGCAGATGCCCTCGCGACAGGAGCGGCGCAGCGTCAGCGTCGGGTCGATATTGTTCTTGATGTAGAGCAGACCGTCGAGAACCATCGGGCCGCAATCGTCGACATCGATGTAATAGGTATCGATGCGCGGGTTCTGGCCGTCATCCGGGCTCCAGCGGTAGATGCGGAATTCCCGGACGTTCTTGGCGCCGGCCGGCTTCGGCCAGGTCTTGCCTTCGGTCATCTGAGAGTTCTTGGGGAGAGCGAGTTCAACCATGTTTGTTTTCCTTACATGTGACCGGCAGGCCGAATTGCTTTACTGGCGATATGTTCGGCCTCGACCTTATTGTAGGTCCGCATATCCCTAAGTTCGTTTCCATAGGTCCATTTAAGACCCCATCGGCATTCATCGCTATCGCATCTTGCATTCTTCGGTTCGATCAGCGCTAGCCGAAAGGCTTCGCCGCCAATCTCGCCCGTAATTGAACCCGTTCGTCCATGTGGTGCCGAAATCAGCTCAAAGCTTCCAGCTCGGCCATCAAGACAATAGAGGCGACCCTTGTAAGTCGCATTTTTGACCTGCAGCCCGAGCACGGAAATACCGGAGCGCAGTTCCGTATATCGTCCTTGGCACTCTTGCTTATCGGGAGAACCGAGAGCCAGCGTCCCACCCGGCTCGTTGCGCGCGCTCACCTTACCAATAAGTGGCTTTCCAGTTGCGGTGTACGCGCCTTCAACGCCGTTCACGAAAATGAACGAACATCCGGCGAGCATCAAAACGCTTACCCCCAACGCCGCCAAGGATACGATATCAATGCGCGCCACAATTTACCTCAATAAACACGTGCCTTCGGCTCGATCTTGTAAGGATCGATGCCTTCGGCGATGAGCTCGGTGTGAACCGGGCGGTAGTCGAGCTTGACGTCGCCGCTGTCGCTGACCCAGGCAAGCGTGTGCTTGCGCCAGTTCTCGTCGTCGCGGCCGCCGAACGGGCCGGATGTGTAGTCCTCGCGGGCGTGGGAGCCGCGGCTTTCCTTGCGAGCTTCCGCGCCGACCACCGTGGCAATCGCGTTCGCCATCAGGTTTTCGAGTTCCAGCGTCTCGACCAGGTCTGAATTCCAGATCATCGAACGGTCGGTGACCTTGATGTCCTTCAGCTCGCCCCAGATCGCCGACATGCGCTTGCAGCCCGATTCCAGCGATTCCTGGGTGCGGAACACGGCAGCATCGTCCTGCATGGTGCGCTGCATCTTGTCGCGCAGAACCGCAGTCGGCGTACCGCCATTGGCGTTCCGCAGGCGGTCGAAGCGGTCCATGATCTTGTCGCAGGCAGCGATGTTGAGCGCCGGGATCGGCTCGGCCTTGTTGATCACCTCGCCGGCGCGGATCGCGGCGGCGCGGCCGAAGACCACGAGGTCGATCAGCGAGTTGGAGCCGAGGCGGTTGGCGCCGTGAACCGAGGCACAGCCCGCTTCGCCGACGGCCATCAGGCCCGGCAGAAGCCGTTCCGGATTGTTGCTGTCGGCGTTCAAGACTTCACCCCAGAAATTGGTCGGGATGCCGCCCATGTTGTAGTGGACGGTCGGGAGAACCGGGATCGGCTCGCGGGTCACATCCACGCCCGCAAAGATCTTGGCGCTCTCGGAAATGCCCGGCAGGCGTTCGTGCAGAACGGCCGGATCGAGATGGTCGAGATGCAGGAAGATGTGGTCCTTGTTCTTGCCGACGCCGCGGCCTTCGCGGATTTCCAGCGTCATGCAGCGAGAAACCACGTCGCGCGAGGCAAGGTCCTTGGCCGAAGGTGCGTAGCGCTCCATGAAGCGTTCGCCCTCGGAATTCACGAGGTAACCGCCTTCGCCGCGCGCGCCTTCGGTGATCAGACAGCCCGAACCGTAGATGCCGGTCGGGTGGAACTGCACGAATTCCATGTCCTGCAGGGGCAGGCCGGCACGCGCCACCATGCCGCCGCCGTCGCCGGTGCAGGTATGGGCAGACGTTGCCGAGAAATAGGCGCGGCCGTAACCGCCGGTCGCCAGCACCACCATCTTGGCGGCGAAGCGGTGGATCGTGCCGTCGTCGAGGTTCCACGCAACGACGCCGGTGCAGCGGCTGCCGTCATCCGACATGATCAGATCGAGCGCGAAATATTCGATGAAGAATTCCGCGTTGTTCTTCAGCGACTGGCCGTAGAGCGTGTGCAGGATGGCGTGGCCGGTACGGTCCGCCGCAGCGCAGGTGCGCTGCACCGGCGGGCCGGCGCCGAAATTCTGCATATGGCCGCCGAACGGCCGCTGGTAGATCTTGCCCTCTTCATTGCGCGAAAAGGGCACGCCGTAATGCTCGAGTTCGTAGACGGCCTTCGGCGCTTCCATGACCATGTACTGCATGGCATCGACGTCGCCGAGCCAGTCGGAGCCCTTGACGGTGTCATAGAGGTGCCACTGCCAGCTGTCCGGCGTCATGTTCTGCAGCGACGCTGCAATACCACCCTGTGCCGCGACGGTGTGCGACCGGGTGGGGAAAACCTTGGTGATGCAGGCGGTCTTGAAACCCTGTTCGGCCATGCCGAGCGTGGCGCGAAGGCCAGCACCACCGGCGCCGACGACGATCACGTCATAGGAATGGTCGACATAGGTATAGGCTTTGCCGTTCTGGGCGATGGGGGTGACTGATGCCATGACGGGTTATCCTGCGAATGCGATTTTCAGAACGGCGAACAGACAGAGCCCGGCGATCAAAATCGAGAAGAAGGTGTTGAGCATGATCAGCGCGACCTTGGCGAATTCGCCGTGCACATAGTCCTCGATGATCACCTGCATGCCGAGCTTCATGTGAATGACGCCGGAGATGACGATGAGGCCCATGACGACGGCGACGAACGGGTTCGACAGCGCGGCGATCACTTCCGGATAGGGCTTTCCGGCATAGATGATCATGAAGATGGCGAAGAAGATCATCAGCGGCACGTTGGCGACGGCCGTCAGGCGCTGGCGCCAGAAATGATCGGTGCCGTCCTTGGCGGAGCCCAGTCCGCGGACTTTTCCGAGCGGGGTACGCATATCCATGGATGAGAACCTTACCGAACGAGGAAGCCGATCACCCAGACCAGCACGGTCAGACAGAGCGATGCGATGATATTGGCGATGGCGAGCTTGGTGGAGAATTCCTTCTCGAAACCGTGGCCGAGGTCCCACATGAAATGGCGGAAGCCGCCGAGCATGTGGTGGATCAGCGCCCAGGTATAACCGAGCAGCACGAGCTTGCCGAGAAGGCTGCCGAGCGCCCAGTTGGCCCAGTCGTAATAGGCCGGGCCGCTGGCGGCGGCGATCAGCCACCACGCCACCAGAATGGTGCCGACATAGAGCGCACCGCCTGTAATGCGGTGCACAATCGACATGATCATGGTGGGGATTGGCTTGTAGATTTGAAGATGCGGCGACAGGGGCCGGTTATTTGTCACATTCGCCATCAGAACCTCGCGGCGTCGTATGCGGTATCAAGGGCGGGCGCCCAACAATGCACGGTGCCGAAGAAATGTGCATTGCATCATTGGCGTGGTTTAATCGCACGGATGTCGGACGACAAGAACAATTCAAACGGATTTCCAATTTAATCGATTGTGGCTTTCTCAGGGCTGGCGCGGTTCATATCCGGCGGTCACATTAACTACGATTTGGAAAGATTTCGTTGCCGCCGGGACGGGAGGAGCCGTTTTATGATAACGTTTCGTTAATCATATCTTCCGGAGTTCGCCATGATCGCGAATCGCATCAAGCCTGTCCTGGCCGCCGCGGCGCTTTTCGCCTCCCTCGCATCCGCCGCCAACGCCCGCGACGGCTGGAGCGACGCTGGCAGCGGCGTCTACCGCCTTGGAAGCAATCGCTGGGTCGAGCGGGCAGACAACATGTCGGATGTCGAAGGCTTCCGCGTCTTCTATACCGGCACCGCATCGTTCGTTCGCAAGCTCGGCATTTTCAGCGGCGCGCTGCAGGCCCGCCCGATCCCCGATTTCGGCGTCTATTTTTCGCGCTATTTCTCGGAAGACTACTGGCGAGGACAGGAAGGCCGCGTGGTGCTTGCGCCCAAGGCCAAGATCATTGATGTCGGCACAGGCCTGCGCGGCTTCGCGGACGCCTGCTCCTACGAATTCGGCGTCTGCGTCATCCGCGGTGGGAACTGAACCGCGACGCGGCAACCCCGTCTTTAAGTCTCGCCACTTTCAGCCCATCGCACGCCATGCCGCCGGCGGGGTGCCGTACGTTCGCGAAAAGGCACGGCTGAAAGCCGCTTCGGTCGCATATCCGGCATCGTAGGCGATCGCGGCAATCGCCTGCCCTGTCGTTGCCAGAGCGACGCTCGCCAGATAGAGGCGCCACTCGCGCACATATCGGACAGGTGAAGTCCCGAGGATCGTCTGGAAACGTTCCGCCAGCACGCTGCGCGACATCCCCGACGCGGTCGACAGTTCCCCCAGCGACCAGTCGCGCATTGGATCGTCATGAATGAGTGACAGGCAGCGCGACAGCGCCGCGTCGGCCAGCGCCGCCAGCCAGCCGGCGGCCTGCGGTTCGGCCATGGTGATCTGGTGGCGCAGGATCTCGATAAACAGTATTTCGGTCAGTCTCGGCAGCATGGAGATCCCGCCCGCCCGTGGCATATCGACCTCGTCCACCATCTGCCGGATGGTCGAGCGCAGCCAGTCTCCGTCATTCGCACCGCGCGTCCTGACATGGATCAGTTTCGGCAGCGCGCGCCTCAGCGGCGCAAAGCTCAGCGCGTCGCACTGGAGATAGCCGCAGAGCAGCCTGACCCCTTGCGTGTCGTCACCGTGGCGAATGACCGGAATTTGGCGCCACGGCTTCGGCGGCAGTTGCCGCGTCGGGTTGACGATCGCGCCGTCACCCCCCGAGCCCAGCTGGTGCCCGGTGCCGAAGGGAAAGACAAGCACGTCGCCCGGCTCGAGCGCCGCCTCCTGGCCTTCCATCTTCAGCCAGCAATGGCCGGCGGCGACGATGTGAAACGGAACCGTGCCGATTGCCTTCCCCGAGAGGTTCGCCATGGAGGGTGTGGCATCCGTCTGCCAGTTGCCGGAAGGCATGAAGCAGAACTGCAATGACCCTGAAAGGCGGATTGTGGACAACAGAGCCGACAGCACGTCGTCCCGCGCCACGCCACGCGTCAGGTCAGGATTTTCGGACAAGCCTTCACGCATCTCGGCCAAAGACAGGTTTCGCCCGCCTTCCTACAGTGAGCACGTCAACTCAACCGTGGGAGGATACAATGCAAACCCCAACTGATAAACTGGTGGTGCTCGTCACCAAGGGAATCGATTCCGAACTTTCATCCGTCGCCTTCACGATTGCCAATGGCGGCATCACTGCAGGGCTCAAGGTCTCGGTATTTCTGACCAGCGCCGCGATCGATCTCGTCCGCAAGGGCGGGCAACGGATGACCCATGTGGCGCCGCTCGATCCGCTGGCACAATCGATCGACGATTTCCAGAAACGTGGCGGCACGATCTGGGCATGCCCGCCCTGCGTTAAATCGCGCGGTTACGACGAGGGCGACCTGCTCGAGGGCGTCGTTATCGTGGGGGCAAGCGCAATGCATGCCGAGATCAAGGACGGAGCCGCCACGCTCTCGTTTTGACCACCACGAACATCCGTTGGGATCGAGCGGAGAGGCTTTTCACATCCTCTCGGTCCCATCGCTGCTTCAGCGGCGAGCCCACAAGCCTATCGGGCAAACCGCCAGACCGTCGTCTTCTTCACCTCGCTGTCCTCCAGCGCCCGGGTGACCGACACCTGATAGACGGCAAGCTGCTCAAGTCGGTCCTTCGGGAAATAGCTGCGGCCGGGATCGCCGACCAGAACCAGCTTCCCCTCGCCCGCGAGCCGCGCGAACCACGGGATCAGGGCCGCCGCAAACTCCCGGTCGTAGAAGACATCTCCGGCAAGGATCACATCCGCCTCGGCCGCCCTGCCGATCTGGTCTTCGGCGGTGGAGCGGATCACGACACCGTTGGCCACGGCATTCAGCCCTATGGCGCTGGCAGCCCAGGGATCGATATCCGCCGCCAGCACGTCGGCCGCACCGGCGAGCTTCGCGGCAATCGCCACCAGTCCGGAGCCGCTCGCAAAATCCATGACCCGCCTGCCCGCCACCGTTTGCGGATGGTCGAGAACATAGCGGGCAAGCCCCTGCCCGCCCGCCCAGGCAAAAGCCCAGTAAGGCGGCGGCAGGCCGATCTCCTGCAGATCCTCCTCCGTCTTCAGCCAGAGATCATGTGCCTCGCTCGCCAGATGCAGCCTGATTTCCGGCACATGCGGCGGGCTGACGAGGTCGGTATTGTCGAGGACGAAGGACCTGGGATCAGTTTTCAAAATCCGCTCAATCCGGGGATCGCGGCGGATTGTCGAGACCGCCGAGTTTGCAGATCTCGAAATATTCCTCGTCGGTCACCGGCTGCACCGAAAGCCGCATCGACGTCACCAGCGACATCTTCTCGAACTTCGGGTTCGCCTTGATGTCCTTCAGCGTCACCGGCTTCGGCATGTCGGTCACGGCGCGGATATCGACGCAATCCCACTTCGGATCGCCTTGTGCCGTCGAATCGGGATGCGACAGCGCGCAGACCTCGACGATGCCGACGATCTCCAGCCCGTCATTCGAATGGTAGAAGAACCCCTTGTCGCCGATCTTCATGGCCCGCATGTTGTTGCGCGCCAGATAGTTGCGCACGCCGGTCCATTCGGTGCCTTTTTCGCCCGCCGCCTTCTGCTGCTCCCAGGACCAGGAGGACGGTTCGGATTTGTAAAGCCAGTACGCCATCTGTCGCCTCACTCCGGCTTGTTGAAGACCCAGTTCCAGGCTTTCACTTCTACCTTCTCGAACAGGCCGGCCATATAATAGGGATCGGCTTCGGCGATCGTGCGGGCAGCGGCCATGTCGGCGGCTTCGACGACCACGAGGCTGCCGTTCGGCTTGCCGTCATCGTCAAGGAACGGACCTGCGAACTTCAGAACCCCCTCGGCATTGAGCTTGTTCAGGTGCTCCACATGGGTCGGGCGGGTTTCCATCCGGACGTTCAGATGGCCGGGCTTGTCGGTGCACAGAAACGCAAACAGCATCAGTCTCTCCTTGCATGGGCTTTTTGGGGGAATGATCTTATTCGGTGGTGATCGGCCGGGTCATCAACTGTTCCATGGCCGTCATGATATCGAGCTTGCCGTCGATGATATCGGCCACCGCGTTGGTGACCGGCAGCTCGACGGAGAATTTTTCGCCGAGACGCGCCGCGACGGAGGCCGCAAAGGCACCCTCGACCAGCGGCCCGCCCACCGTTTCCGCGGGGTCGCCCCAATTCCCGCCAGTTTGGCCGAGCGCGATGCCGAAACGCAGGTTTCGCGATTGATGGCTGGTGCCGGTCAGCACCAGATCGCCGAGGCCCGACAGGCCCCGCACCGTATCCGCCTTGCCGCCCATCGCCTCGATCAGCCGCGACATTTCCGCCAAGCCCCGCGAGATCAGCGCCGCACGCGCCGAATCGCCGAGGCCTGCGCCTTCGATGATGCCGCAGGCAATCGCCAGCACGTTCTTCAGCGCCCCGCCGAGCTGCACCCCGATCCGGTCGGTCGAGGCGTAGAGGCGGAACGTACGACTGGAAAGCGCGGTGGCGAGCCGTTCCGCCAGCACACGATCGGCCGCGGCAATCGCCATCGCCGTCGGCAGGCCGCGGGCGATATCGGCCGCAAAGCCCGGCCCGGACAGCACGGCAACCGGATGATGCGGCAGTTCCGCCTCCAGAACCTCGGTCAGCAAACGGCCGGAAGACCTGTCGATGCCCTTGGCGCAGGTCACGACCACCGCGCCCTCCGCCAGATAGGGACCGTAATGCCGCGCCGCATCCGCCTGCGCCTGCGAGGGCATGGCGAAGAGCACCAGGCTCGCCTCGCCGATCGCATCCGGTTCGGCCGAAAACTCCAACGCATCCGGCAGAGGCACGCCGGGAAGGACTGCATCATGCACCCGGTCGTCGCGCAGATCGCTCATCAGCGAAGGGTCGCGGCCGATCAGGGTCACCGGATGCCGGCCTTCCAGCGAAATCACGGCGGCAAGTGCCGTTCCGAAAGCGCCGGCGCCGATGACGACGATCCGTTCCCGAGTGCTCATGCCTTGGCTCCTCGCTTGCCAGACCCGAGCAGGGTCTTGGCATCCTTGTCGAGCGGCCAGCGCGAGCGCGGCGCCACATCGAACCCATCCGTCGGCATGTCCTCCGCCATCCGCTCGAGCCCCGCCCAGGCGATCATCGCCGCATTGTCGGTGCAGAGTCGCAGCGGCGGCGCGATGAAGCGGAAACCGTTTTCGATGCAGAGTGCCTGCAGCGTACGGCGGATTTCCTGGTTGGCGGCAACGCCACCCGCGACGACCAGCGCCCGATCGACATCGAGATGCGCGAATTCCTGCTTGAATCGCGCCAAGCCTCGGCCGATGCGGTCGCGCAGCGTCCGGGAAATCGCCTTCTGGAACGAGGCACAGATATCGGCGACATCCTGGTCGCTCAAGGGCGCGATCTCGGTCGCCGCCTGCCGCACCGCCGTCTTCAGCCCTGAAAAGGAGAAATCGAGCCGCGCTTCGCCGACCAGCGGCCGCGGCAGCGAGAACCGGTCCGGATTGCCCTTCAGCGCCGCCTTTTCGACCGCCGGCCCGCCGGGATAGGGAAGACCCAGCAGCTTTGCCGTCTTGTCGAAGGCTTCGCCGAGCGCATCGTCGATCGTCGTGCCCCAGCGCTCGTATTCGCCGACGCCACGCACCAGAACCAGCTGGGTATGACCGCCGGAAACGAGCAGCATCAGGTAGGGAAAGAAAAGTCCGTCGGTCAGCCGCGCCGTCAACGCATGGCCTTCGAGGTGATTGATCGCCATCAGCGGCTTGCCTGCCGCCCGCGCGATCGCCTTGGCGGTCATGAGCCCGACGATCAGCCCGCCGATGAGGCCCGGTCCGGAGGTTGCCGCCACCGCATCGATCTCGTCGAGCGAGACATTGGCGCGGGTAAGCGCTTCCTCGATCAGCCCGTCCAGCGCCTCGACATGCGCGCGCGCCGCGATCTCCGGCACAACGCCGCCATAGGCACTGTGTTCGTCGAGCTGCGACAGCACGACGTCCGAGAGGATTTCGCCGCGGCCGTCCTCATGGCGCGCGACGACGGAAGCCGCCGTCTCGTCGCAGCTAGTTTCAATGCCGAGGATGCGAAGAAAGGTCGCCATGGGCCTATCGATAATTGCGATGCCGGATAAACCGGTCTACGAAAGCCTCCGGTAACAACGGAATGACGCGGATGCAAACAAAACCTTTCCGGATCGGCACGCGCGGCAGCCCGCTGGCTCTCGCCCAGGCTTTCGAAACCCGCACGCGGCTGATGGCGGCGCATGGCCTGCCGGAAGAGATGTTCGAGATCGTCGTGCTGTCGACCACCGGCGACCGGATCACCGACCGGTCGCTTTCGGAGCTCGGCGGCAAGGGCCTGTTCACCCAGGAACTGGAGGAAGGCCTGATCTCCGGCGACCTCGATTTCGCCGTGCATTCCTCGAAAGACATGCCGACCAAGCTCCCCGACGGCCTGCGCCTTGCGGCCTACCTGCCGCGTGAGGACTTTCGCGATGCCTTCATCGGCCGCACGGCCCATACGCTGGCCGCCCTTCCGGATCATGCCACCGTCGGCTCCTCGTCGCTGCGCCGCCAGGCGCTGATCCGCCGCATCCGGCCGGATATCAACGTCATCACCTTCCGCGGCTTGGTCGAAACCCGGCTGCGCAAGCTGAACGAAGGCCAGGTGGACGCCACCCTGCTCGCCTATGCCGGCCTGAAGCGCCTCGGCAAGCAGGACGTGGTCACCGAACTGCTCGACCCGGCCGACTTCCCCCCGGCACCGGCGCAGGGCGCGATCTGCGTCGAAAGCCGTGTCAGTGATGCCCGCATCGATGCGCTTCTCGACCCGATCAACGACCGGCCGACCTATGACGCCGTCTCCTGCGAACGCGCCTTCCTGGCCGCACTCGACGGGTCCTGTCGCACCCCGATCGGCGGCTACGCCATCTGCGAGGGCGACCATCTGAAGTTCTCAGGCCTCATCCTGACGCCGGATGGCCGCAAGGAACATTCGATCGAGACCGAAGGCAAACGGGCAAACGCGGAAAAGCTCGGCCGCCAGGCGGGCGAAGCCGTCCGCGCGGCGGCCGGCGCCGATTTCTTCGAAGGCTGGTCGTAAAGCCATGCGGGTCGTCGTCACCCGCCCCGAAAATTCGGCCCGCCGGACCGCCGAACGGCTGCGGAACCTCGGCCATCAGCCGGTCCTGCTGCCGCTGACCAAAGCGATCCATCATCCGGAAATCGCCGAGGCAGCGCTCTCCGGCCCGCATGCCGCGCTCGCCGTCACCAGCGCCGAAGCCGTCCGAGTGCTGTCCCTACTAGGCGAGCGCTTGAACCCATATCTCGGCCAAACCCTCTTCGCCGTCGGAGAAACGACGGCGAAGGCGGCCGAAGAGGCCGGCTTCCGGAATATTCGCTCCGGCGCCGGAACGGGGGCCGAGCTTGCCGAACTCATTGCAGGCTATGCATCCACTTTCGATGCGCCCCTGCTCTATCTCGCCGGCAAGCCGCGCTCACCGAAATTCGAGGAAGGGCTGCGGACGAATGATGTCCCATTCGTGACGTCCGAAGTCTACGACATGACACCCATAGCCTACGATGAGGTTTTCATCCGTAGCATCCTGCTCGATCCGCCCGTGGATGCGGTGCTTCTTTATTCCCGGGAAAACGCCCGGCTATTCTGCGATTTCGCTGCACCGCACCTGAAGGAACTTGCATCCGTGCAGTTCGTTTGCCTCAGCGACAACGTCGCCGAAATCATTCCCCGGGAATTCCATAGAAATATCAAGATCGCCAGCCACCCTGACGAGGATGGGGTATTGGCACTCCTTTAGTCGATGTGTGGCGCCAAAATCCCGCCCGCCCCTTTCTTTCCGATGACCCACCCACTAGTTTCCTGTGAGCGCATGCAAAAAGAGGTCGAGATGGTACCGGAACAACCACCCCGCCGATCCAAGACAGACAAGGAGCCGGTCACGATCGACCTCACGGCCGAGCAATCGGATGTGGTCGCCGAGCCCGTCCGCAGCAACGACACCGATGAAGCGGTGAGCGCGACCGAGCCTGCCGAAGACGTTTCCGCAAGCACCGAAGAACCGGCAAAGGCCGAGCCCACGGACGAACCGGCATCCAGCCCTTCGGCCGCAGATGAGCCGCGTTATGACGACCCCTGGTCTGCCGCCGCCCAGAGCGACCCGCATCCGGCGACCGTGGCCCCAGAACCGGAACCGACCCCGGCTGCGCCTCAGCGCCCGAGCCCCGCCACGTCGACGCTGATCGCCGCCGGCATTTTCGGCGGTATCGTCGCGCTGCTGCTGGCCGGCAGCATGCAATATGCCGGTTACCTGCCCGGCGCCACGCCCGCCCCGGCCGCCTCCAGCACGGCCGGCCTCTCCTCCGAGGTCGCCGCACTGCGCCAGGAAATCGCAGCACTCAAAAACCGGCCTGCAGCAGCAGCGGCGCCCGATGCCGCGCTCGCCAGCCGCGTTGCGGCGCTTGAAACAGCGCCCCGGGCATCGGGCGGCGCCAGCGAGCAGGCGCTTGCCGCTCTGAAGGCCGATCTCGACCGGCTCCGCGCCACGGTCCAGTCGGCCGCAAGCGCCGATTCCGGGCTCGCCCAGCGCCTGGACCAGGCCGAGGCCAAGCTGAACGATCGCGGCCCGGAACAACAGGTCGCCCGCGCCGTCGCGGCTGCCGCCCTCAAGGCCGGCATTGATCGCGGCGGCCCGTTCGAGACCGAACTGCAGACCTTCAAGACAGTCGCCGGCGACGATCCGGCGGTCGCCGACCTCCAAAAGTTCGCTTCCGCCGGTGTGCCCGCTCGTGCCGAACTGCAGCGTGACTTCCCCCGTGTCGCCGATGCGATGCTGGAAGCAACCGCCCAGCGGGACCCGAACGAGGGCATTGCCGGCCGGCTGCTCTCGTCCGCCATGTCGGTCGTCAAGGTCCGCCGGGTCGGCGATGTCCAGGGCGAAACGCCGGATGCGATCGTCGCCCGCATGGAGAATGCGCTGCGCAACGGCGATCTCCAGGCCTCCGCCCGCGAATGGGACGCGCTGCCGGAACCGGCAAAGGCCGTTTCGCGCGATTTCAAGCAGAAGCTCGATGCCCGCATTCAGGTGGAAAATCTCGTGGGCGGAACGCTGTCGCGCGCCGTCGCCGGCACCCAAGGCTGAGGACGGAAGAACCGGATGGTCAGACTTTTCATTTTTCTCGTTGTGGTGCTGGCTCTCGGCTGGGGTTTCTCCTGGCTTGCGGATCGCCCCGGCCTGATTTCCATCACCTGGCAGGACCACCTGATCGAAACCAGCCTGATGGTGGCCGCCACCGCCATGGTCGCGCTGGTCGGCGCAGCGATGCTGCTCTGGTGGATCGTCGGCGTGATCTGGACCTCGCCCTATTCCGTCCGCCGCTATTTTCGCGCCCGCAAGCGTGACCGGGGCTACCAGGCGCTGTCGACCGGCCTGATCGCCGCCGGTGCCGGCAATGCGCTGCTTGCCCGCAAGATGAGCCTTCGCACCCGCGGCCTGATCAGCGCCGACCAGGAGCCGCTGATCCATCTCCTCGAAGCCCAGGCGGCGCTCATCGAAGGCAAGCACGACGAAGCGCGCAAGAAATTCGAGCAAATGGCCGAGGATCCGGAAACCCGCGAACTCGGCCTGCGCGGCCTCTACATGGAAGCCCGCCGGCTCGGTGCCAACGAGGCCGCCCGCCAATATGCCGAAAAGGCCGTCGAACACGCACCCTACCTGCCCTGGGCCGCCCAGGCGACGCTCGAATCCCGCAGCCAGTCCGGCCGCTGGGACGATGCGATCCGCCTGCTCAACCAGCAGCGCATGGCCAATATCCTCGAAAAGCCGCAGGCCGAACGCTGGAAGGCCGTGCTCCTGACCGCCAAGGCAAACGACCGCCTGGAAGGCGATCCGAAGGGCGCCCGCGACGATGCCATGGCGGCCCTGAAACTCGCCAAGGACCTGGTGCCCGCCGCCGTCATCGCCGCCAAGGCCTGGCTCCGCGAGGACAATGTCCGCAAGGCCGCATCCACCCTCGAAGGCGTCTGGAAGCTCGGGCCGCATCCGGAAATCGCCGGCGCCTATATCCGCGCCCGCAGCGGCGACAGCACCGTCGACCGCCTGAAGCGCGCTGAAAAGCTCGAGGCTATGCGCCCCAACAACATCGAATCGCTGCTGGCCGTCGCCCAGGCCGCACTCGATGCCCAGCAGTTCAAGAAGGCACGTGCCAAGGCGGAAGCCGCCGCCCGCATGCAGCCGCGCGAGGCCGTCTACCTGCTGCTCGCCGATATCGAGGAAGCCGAGACCGGCGACCAGGGCCGCGTCCGCCACTGGATGGCGCAGGCGTTGCGCGCACCGCGCGATCCCGCCTGGGTGGCCGATGGTTTCGTCTCGGAAAAATGGCTGCCGCTTTCCCCGGTCACCGGCCGCCTCGATGCCTTCGAGTGGAAGGCGCCGTTCGACCAGCTCGAAGGGCCTGTCGAGGAAGGTTCACTCGCTGCCGATACAGCAATCGCCAGCCTGCCGCCTGTCCGCGAGATAAAACCCGAACCTCGCGCCGAGGAGGCGCCCAAGCCGATCCTCGTCGAGGTCAAGCCGGCGCCGCAGGAGGCAAAGCCCCTTGAGAAGGAGTTAGCTGTTGCAGCAAAAACACCAGCCCCGGCGAATGTGACCTCGAAGGGCGGAAAAACCCCTGAAAATGGGGAGGAGCCCGTTCCCTTTTTCGGCCGTCCGCCGGATGATCCGGGTGTGAAAGATCCCGATGCCGCGCAGCCCGCAACCAGGCTCCGGCTATTCTAGAAGGCGAGGGCCTGGAGATAGATGTTAGATCGCATTCAGGCCTTCCTCCAAACTCTGACCGGATCCCACCACACGGAAGAATTTGCGCCCGACGATCCTCGGGTGGCCTTTGTCGCACTCTGTTTCCAGGTCATGGAGGCGGACGGCAACATCTCCGATCAGGAACAGCAGAAGTTTCGCGACCTGCTGCGCGAACGTTACGACCTGAGCGAGGATCGCCTCAAGGCGCTGATCGAGGTCGGGCACCAGGCCGGCAGCGAGGCGGTTGACTATTACCGCTTCACTTCCGATCTTAGAAAACATCTCGTTGACGAAGAAGACCGCGTCGAGCTTCTCGGCATCCTCTGGGATATCGTCTATGCCGACGGTCAGCGCAGCGAGATCGAAGATCACGTGATCTGGAGGATCGCCGATCTTCTGGGCGTTTCGGCTCGCGACAGGGTTCTGGAGCGCCAGCAGGCCGCCGCACGTGCAACCGGAGGAGATGAGGGAGGAAACTAAAGGACATTGTTGAAATGCTGATGTTCCCTTCCCGTCAAACCCGAAAACTTCCGGTACTCATCGTGCTGCACCAGGAGCGCTCGTCGCCCGGGCGTGTCGGTCAGATGCTGTCCGACAAGGGCTTCCCGCTCGATATCCGCCGACCGGTGCTCGGTGATCCCCTGCCGGACACCATGGCCAATCATTCCGGCGCGGTGATCTTCGGCGGGCCGATGAGCGCCAACGATCCGGATCAGTTCGTCAAGACGGAGATCGACTGGATCGGCGTTCCGCTCAGGGAGAACAAGCCCTATCTCGGCATCTGCCTCGGCGCGCAGATGATGGTGCGCCATCTCGGCGGCACGGTCGCGGCGGAGAAGAACGGCCTCACCGAAATCGGCTGGTATCCGCTACGCGCCACCGAACATGGCCGGCTGCTGATGAAATGGCCGAAAATGGTCTATCACTTCCACCGCGAAGGCTTCGATACGCCGCGCGGCGTGCAACTGCTTGCCGAAGGCGATGCTTATCCGAACCAGGCGATCCGCTATGGCGACAATGCCTGGGGCCTGCAGTTCCACGCGGAACTGACACGCGCCATGATGCAGCGCTGGGTCGTGCATGGCGCCGAGCGTTTCACCATGCCGAATGCACAGGCCGGCCGCGACCATCTGGAGGGCCGGATGATCTTCGACGCGCCGCTCAAGGAATGGCTCTGGAATTTCCTCGATCTCGTCTTCGAGCCGCGGGCCGACGGCGCGCAGGCGGATGGCGAAAAGATCAGAAATATTCGGCAGCCGGCGCTTCAGGCCGGCTGAACCGATCTTTCTTCCCGGTCCGGCGCCTCGAGGCTGTCGATCCTGCGCAGCTTCGGGAAGCCCATGGCCCAGATGATCGCGACGCCCAGCGTGCCGACACCGCCGATCACCACGGCCGGCACGGCGCCGAAGATCGAGGCCATCGTACCGGCGCGGAACTCCCCGAGCTCGTTGGATGCACCGACAAACACCATGTTGACCGCATTGACCCGGCCGCGTACCTCGTCCGGCGTCCACAGCGCGATCAGCGTCTCGCGCACATAGACCGAGATCATGTCGGACGCTCCCATCAGCATCAGCGCCGAGATCGACAGCCAGGGCGTCGCCGAAAGGCCGAAGATCAGCGTGCCGAAGCCGAACAGCCCGACGCCGATGAACATCGCCACACCCGCATGATGACGGATCGGATAGAAGGCGAGGTAGATCGCGACGATGATCGCCCCGACGCCCGGTGCTGCCCGCAGCATGCCGAGGCCCCACGGGCCGAGTTCGAGAATATCGCGTGCGAAGATTGGCATCAGCGCCACCGCGCCGCCCAGCAACACGGCGAACAGATCGAGCGAGATCGCCCCGAGCACGATCTTCTCGCCGGAGATGAATTTGAAACCGGCAAGGATCTGGCCCCAGCTGACCTTGTCCACGGCTTTGCGCTGTGCGGGCTTCGGGATCGTGAACACCAGCACGGCCGCCAGGATGAGAAAGGCGAAAGCGATCGAATAGGCGGCAACTGCGCTGACGCCGTAGAGCAGGCCGCCGGCCACCGGGCCGACGATCGCCGCCGTCTGCCAGGACGAGGAATTCCAGGCGACCGCATTTGGCAGGTCGTGTTCCGGCACCAGGTTCGGCCCGAGCGACTGGACCGCCGGCCCCATGAAGGCGCGCTCGATCCCGAACACGATCAGGATGCCGAAGACCGGCCAGGGCGAAAAGGAATGGGTGACGGTGAGCGCCAGAAGGGCGCCGGCGCAGAGTGCCCCGACCACCATGCAGATCGCCACGATCGCGCGTCGGTTATAGCGGTCGGCGACCGAACCGGTGACGAGGATCAGGAGCAGCGACGGCAGGAACTGGAAAAGGCCGATCAGGCCGAGATAGAGCGGATTGCTGGTCTCGTCGTACATCTGCCAGCCAACCGCGACGCTGATGATCTGGATCGCAAAAGCCGCGAAAAGTCGGGAAAAGAAGAAGCGAGTATAAGATGCGTGCCGGAAGGCGGCGAAACGATCGCCCGAGGCAGAAATGGACATGAGGCAATACTTTCAGCGGAGCCGGAAGCCGGCAGCGCGCCTGTCGCCCGTTAAACATGAATCGGATGAGGCGCGGGCACGGCACTTGCCCGTTAGTTCGCCAATGTCTACATGTCTGTCAACAAAGAAATGGAGACGTTAATGCTCGCCCTGTTTCAGACCATCGATTTGGCCTTGAACCTCTATACCTGGGTGCTGATTGCCAGCGCCATCTTCTCGTGGCTCTATGCCTTCAACGTCATCAATTCGCGAAACCAGTTCGTCGACGCGATCGGCCGTTTCCTGTTCGCCGTCACCGAACCGGCGCTGCGTCCCATCCGTCGCATCATGCCGGACCTCGGCGGCATCGATATCTCGCCCGTCATCCTGCTCCTGATCATCTTCTTCATTCGCTCGCTGATGTGGACGTCGATCTATCCGCTGGTTGCGTGAGCGGCGCCTACAGCAAGCATTCCGACCATCTGCGGCTCGCAATCCGGCTGACCCCGAATTCGGGCCGCAATGCTGTCGAGGGCATTGAGACCGCCGCCGATGGCGAGGTGTTCCTGAAGGCACGCGTCACCGCCGTACCGGAGGACGGCAAGGCCAACAAGGCGCTGATCCTGCTGCTGGCCGATACGTTCCGTCTCCCCAAATCCTCCATTTCGATCCTGTCGGGCGAAACCGCGCGTAAAAAAATCCTCCGGATCGAGGGCGACCCGGAGGATTTGGAACAGAAATTCAAAAAGGCCCTGAAAGCCTGACGGCTTACTTGCTCGCCTTGTAGCGCTCGATGGCTTCGACGATCAGCGTCTTTGCCACGTCGACATTCTGCCAGCCGCCGATCTTCACCCATTTGCCGGGCTCCAGATCCTTGTAGTGCTCGAAGAAGTGCTCGATCTGCTTCAGCGTGATCTCGGGCATGTCGGTGTAGTTCTTGATCTTGTCGTAGCGCTGGGTCAGCTTCGGAACCGGCACGGCGATGATCTTCTCGTCCTTGCCGCCGTCGTCTTCCATGATCATCACGCCGATCGGGCGCACGTTGATGACGCAGCCCGGAACGAGCGGACGGGTGTTGCAGATGAGGACGTCGATCGGGTCGCCGTCTTCCGAAAGCGTGTGCGGTACGAAGCCGTAATTGCCCGGATAGGTCATCGGCGTGTAGAGGAAGCGGTCGACGACGAGAGCGCCGGCTTCCTTGTCCATTTCGTACTTGATCGGCTGGCCGCCGACCGGCACTTCAACGATGACGTTGACGTCTTCAGGCGGATTCTTGCCAACGGAAATTGCATCGATACGCATTCTGGTCCCCGATGAGGTTCGACAAAGTTAAGCGTCGATAGCGGGAATCATGCTGCAAGGCAACAAGCCTTTAAGACCAATGTTGAACCGCACTGCGTGCCGCAACATTAGAAACCGTTCAGATTCAGGGCGTTGAAGGTTGACCGTTCAGGACCAGACGAAACCGATCTTGCGAAGCTGCGTGCCGCCGAAATCCTCCATGCCTTCGGCAAGGTCCACGCCACCGTGCCGGCGGAAGAAACGCGCCGCATGCTCGCTGTCCTCCAGGCACCAGACGACGAGACCTTCGCAGCCGAGCGACTTCAGGAGCCGGCGGCTTTCCCCGAACAGGCGGCGGCCAAGGCCGATGCCCTGAAATTCAGGACGCAGATAGATCTCGTAGACCTCGCCGTCATAAGGCAGGGCACGGGCGCGATTGAGACCTATCGTGGCGTAACCGGCGACCTGGTCGGCGACATCGAGCACCAGCAGCGTAGCCGGGCCACGGGTCGCCTTGCGCCACCAGGCCTCGCCCCGGCGCTCCAGCATCTGGGTCAGCGGCTTGTGGGGAATGAGGCCTGCATAGGCCTGGGTCCATGCCTGGCGGTGCGCCTCGGAAATGGCGCGAGCGTCTTGCGGTTCGGCCCGCCGGACATCGATCGATAACGTTTTCATAACGTTTACTCTAGGCCCTGATGCGGACAATCCGCCATTCCACCAATGTGGGTACAGCGGATTGCCCACAGACTTCTCATGTGGACGACGAGGCAACGTTAACGTGTTTTTAACCTTTGCGACAAGACCGGGCGGGTCTCAGGCACAGAAAAAAACCCGGCATTTCTGCCGGGTTTTGAAAGGCTCGGAGCATGCTGCCGAAATCAGGCGATTTTCGCCTTGCCGAAGCGCTTGCGGTCGTTGGCATCGAGATACATCTTGCGCAGCCGGATGTTCTTCGGCGTCACTTCCATCAGCTCGTCGTCCTGGATCCAGGACAGCGCGCGGTCGAGCGTCATGCGGATCGGCGGGGTCAGCCTGACGGCTTCGTCCTTGCCGGCAGAACGGATGTTGGTCAGCTGCTTGCCCTTGAGGACATTGACCTCAAGGTCGTTGTCTCGGCTGTGAATGCCGATGATCATGCCCATATAGACCTTTTCGCCCGGCTCGATGATCATCGGGCCGCGGTCTTCCAGGTTGAACATCGCATAGGCAACGGCTTCGCCGGCCTGGTTGGACAGAAGCACGCCGTTGGTGCGGCCGCCGATTTCACCCTTGTAGGGCTGATAGTCGTGGAACAGGCGGTTCATGATCGCCGTGCCGCGGGTATCGGTCAGAAGTTCAGACTGGTAGCCGATCAGGCCGCGGGTCGGCGCGAAGAATACCAGACGGACGCGGCTGCCGCCGGACGGACGCAGCTCGGCCATTTCGGCCTTGCGCTCGGACATCTTCTGCACGACGACGCCCGAATGTTCTTCGTCGACGTCGATGACGACTTCCTCGATCGGCTCCATCAGCGTGCCGTCCTCGGACTTGTGCATGACGACGCGCGGACGCGACACGGCAAGCTCGAAGCCCTCGCGGCGCATGGTTTCGATGAGAACCGCGAGCTGCAATTCGCCGCGGCCGGACACGTAGAACGAATCCTTGCCGTCCGATTCCTCGATCTTCAGCGCGACATTGCCTTCGGCTTCCTTGAACAGGCGGTCGCGGATGACGCGGCTCGTGACCTTGTCGCCTTCGGTGCCGGCCAGGGGCGAGTCGTTGACGAGGAAGGACATGGTGACCGTCGGCGGGTCGATCGGCTGCGCATGCAGCGCTTCGGTGACGGACGGGTCGCAGAACGTGTCGGCGACGGTGCCCTTGGAGAGGCCGGCGATCGCCACGATATCGCCCGCATGCGCTTCGTCGATCGGCGTACGCTCGATGCCGCGGAAGGCGAGGATCTTGGAGATACGGCCGGTTTCGACGGTCTTGCCGTCCTGGGAGAGAACCTTGACGGCCTGGTTCGGCTTGATCGAGCCGGAATGGATACGGCCGGTGATGATGCGGCCGAGGAAGGGGTTGGCTTCCAGCAGCGTGCCGATCATGCGGAACGCGCCGTCTTCGTCACCGACGCTCGGCTCGGGAACGTGCTGCAGCACCAGGTCGAGAAGCGGGGCGAGACCCTGATCCTTCGGACCTTCCGGATTGACGTTCATCCAGCCATCGCGACCGGAACCGTAAAGGATCGGGAAATCGAGCTGTTCGTCGGTGGCGTCGAGATTGGCGAACAGGTCGAAGACTTCGTTGATGACTTCTTCGTGGCGGCCGTCCGGGCGGTCGATCTTGTTGATCGCGACGATCGGGCGGAGGCCGACCTTCAGCGCCTTGCCGACCACGAACTTGGTCTGCGGCATCGGGCCTTCGGAAGCGTCAACGAGAACGATCGCGCCGTCCACCATCGACAGGATACGCTCGACTTCACCGCCGAAGTCGGCGTGGCCGGGCGTATCGACGATGTTGATGCGAACACCCTTCCACTCGATCGACGTCGCCTTGGCAAGAATGGTGATGCCACGCTCTTTTTCGAGATCGTTGCTGTCCATCATGCGCTCGACGGTGCGCTGGTTCTCACGGAACGAGCCGGACTGCTTCAGGAGTTCGTCGACAAGAGTGGTCTTCCCATGGTCGACGTGTGCGATGATCGCGATATTTCGCATTTTCATGTTTTGAATCTCTGAGCTCTTGGCGCGGCAACGGGAGGCGGCACCCAATTCGTTTTGCGGCCTCATACCCTGTTTTTCGCATTTGCGAAAGGGGTGAGCGCGATGATGGTTGACAGCAGTTTCGCCACCAGCCCGCTGCGCCTCAAAAGGGGGCCAAGAGGAGCGGCAGGAGGGTGGTCGCCACGATTGCAATGACGGCCATGGCCACGCCGAGCCAGATCGACCCCTGCGAGACTGCCGCCAGATCGATGTTGCGATCTGGCGCTACGGTTTTACGACCGCCGCATGACAGGCCGATGATTGGCAAATCTGCGGCCCTGCCTATCCCGGAAGGTCGGGATCGCGACGCGCTCAGGCGTCGCTGCCGGAAAGCTCCTCGACCATCGCGAGGCCCTTTTTCTTCAACATTGCCTTCGGGTCGGGCAGCTTTCCGCGGAAGGCCTTGTAGGCCTCTTCCGGATCGATCGAGCCCCCGACGGAATAGATGTTGTTCTTGAGCTTGCGGGCCGTGACCGGATCGAAGGCGTTGCCGGTTTCCTCGAAGGCGGAGAAGGCGTCTGCATCGAGCACTTCCGACCACATGTAGGAATAGTAGCCCGCCGAATAGCCGTCACCCGAAAACACGTGCTGGAAATGCGGAGTCGCGTGGCGCATGACGATCGAGGCCGGCATGCCGATCTCGTCGAGCACTTCCCTCTGCACCGCCATCGGATCTTCGACCGCTCCCCGGGTGTGGAACGCCATGTCCACCAGGGCCGAGGAGGTGAATTCCACCGTTGCGAAACCGGCGTTGAAGGTGCGGGCCGCCAGCACCTTGTCGAGCAGCGCCTTCGGCATCGGCTTGCCGGTTTCGAAATGCACGGCATATTTTTCGAGGATTTCCGGCACCGTCAGCCAATGTTCGTAAAGCTGCGACGGCAGCTCGACGAAATCGCGCGAGACGCCGGTGCCGGAGACCGACGGATAGGTGACATCCGACAGCATGCCGTGCAGCGCGTGGCCGAATTCGTGGAACAGGGTGCGGGCATCGTCGATCGACAGCAAGGCCGGCTTGCCTTCGGCGGGCTTGGCGAAATTGCAGACGTTGTAGATGATCGGCAGCTCGCCTGTCGCGCCGTTCTTCAGCGGCAGCTTGTGCTGCGACTGGAGCGAGTTCATCCAGGCGCCGGAGCGCTTCGAGGACCGGGCGAAATAGTCGCCGAGGAACAGCGCCTTCAGAGAACCGTCCCTGTCGCGGATCTCGAAGACCCGTACATCCGGATGGTAGGCCGAAACACCCTTCACCTCGACCGCCTTGATGCCGAACAGGCGTTCGGCGACATCGAAGCAGGCCTCGATGATCTTCTCCAGCTGCAGATAGGGCTTCAGCTCGGTTTCGGAGAAATCGAAGGTCCGCTGCCGCAGCTTCTCGGCATAATAACGCCAGTCCCACGGCATGACTTCGTGGTTCTTGCCCTCCTCGGCGATCAGGCCGCCAAGGCTCGCCTCTTCCTCCAGCGCCTTGGAGCGCGCCTTGTCCCAGACCTGACGGAGCAGCGTATTCACCGCATCGGACGTCTTCGCCATCGTGTTGTCGAGCTTGTAGGCCGCGAAATTTTCGTATCCGAGCAGTTTTGCCTTTTCCGCCCGCAGCGCCAGCGTCTCGCGCACGATGCCGAGATTGTCGGTCTCGCCGCCGTTCTGTCCGCGCGCCGCCCAGGCCCTGAACGCCTGTTCGCGCAGGTCCCGGCGGGTCGAGAAGGTGAGGAACGGCTCGATGATCGAGCGCGACAGGGTCACCATATAGCCATCCGCCTCGCCGCGTTCGCGGGCCGCGGATGCCATGGCATCACGCAGGAACGCCGGCAGGCCACCGAGTTCGGCCTCGTCGGACAATTTCAGCGACCAGCTCTTCTCGTCGCCCAGCACGTTCTGGCCGAACCTGGCACCAAGCCCGGCAAGCTTCTCGTTGATATCGGCAAGCCGCTCCTGCTCTGCCTTGGCAAGCTTTGCGCCGGCCTTGACGAAACCCTTCCAGTGACGTTCCAGCACCCGCTCTTCCTCGAGCGTCAGGCCCAGTTCCTTGCGGTTGTCCCAGAGCGTGTCGATGCGGGCAAACAGAGCCGCATTCATGCCGATCTTCGAATAATGGCGGGACATTTTTGGCGCGATCTCGCGCTCAAGTGCCTGGATATTCTCGTTGGTATGGGCGCCGGCCTTGCCCCAGAACAGCGCCGAAACGCGCGATAGGGCATCGCCTGCGATCTCCAGGGCAACGACCGTGTTGGTAAAGGTCGGCTCTTCCGGGTTGTTGGCGATCGCATCGATCTCCGTTTCATGGTCGGCAAGCGCCGCGTCGAAGCCGGGAGCGAAGTCCTCGTCCTTCACCTGATCGAAGCGCGGCAGGCCGTGATGACCGTTCCAGTCCACCAGGGCAGAATTCACCAGAAGATTAGAAGACATGAATATATATTCCTTCGTAACGATGCTTCGCCAATCATATAGGAGAAGGCGGCGGGAATGGGTATGCGCCCATCCATTTTCGCTTTTCAGCAAGAAATCATACACAATAATTAACGGTTATTAACCATTTGACGCAGTGCAGTAATCAAAGGTACTTTTGGCCCAGTATCCGATGAAAACAGGATATAGCCATGGAAATCAGTTCCTTGCGCTGGTCTGCCAACTTACTGCAAAGGGACCATTCTCGAAACAACAAGGTCGAGAAATCCTCTGAGCATGGAAGTCGGCAGAGCCAGATCACCTTTCAGGTGCCCGACGCGGATGAATCGCCGATTGATTTTTCGGCGATAACCCCGCGCGATCTGCGCGCGCTCGCGCTTGAAAACTATCAGGCCGGCAGGATCGACCAGGACACATACATAACGCTGTCCGAAGAACTTCCAACACACGCCATCGATGCACAGGGACAGTTGATGGACCTGTCGCAAGTCACCGACGAAACCGGCTTCAATTTCCACGACTATTACCGCAACCAGCTTGAAATCGCCATGTCGCTCGGCGATACGCCCCGCGCCAACGTCCTTCGCGCGGTCATGGCTTTCATCGAAGTCTGATCGGCCAGGGTTAGCCGTATCCTGCCTTCAGGCCCGCCGGTAGCCAAACAGGCCCGGTGCCGAGTGCCACAGCGCCTGCACCGCAAAACCGATGAACAGCAGGCCGGAAAGCCGGACGATCACCCTCTCGTGTTTCCGATAGAAACGCCGCACCACGCCGGCGCCGATAATTCCGATCAGCACCAGGTCGGCCGTCAGGAACCCGATCAGCGACACGGCGAGAAGAAGCGGCAGTTCGCCGAAATCCAGTGCATCGGCTGAACTTGCGAGCAGCGCGGTGAACGTCGCCAGCGCCACCGGATATCCCTTGGGGTTCGTCAGGCCGAAGATCAACCCGCGCCGGAGCGGTTTTTCGACCGTCACCAGCGCGCCGCCATCCTCCTTCGGCTTCGCCCGCAATGCGCTCCAGCCGATCCAGCCGAGATACAGGCCGCAGAAAATCCCGAGTATGTCGAAGAGGGTGGTGCCGACCGTCTTTGCGCCGATGATCGCCACCAGCGCCAGCCCGGACCACAGGATATCCCCCGCCAGATGCCCGCCCATGAAGAAGGCCCCGGCCTGCCTTCCCTGTCCGGCACCGATGCCGAGCAGCGCCAGGAATGCCGGCCCGGGAATGAGCGTATAGGCAAGCGCCGCGAAAAAGGTGCCGGCAAGCAGCGATGATGACATGATGGTCTCCGTCGGAAGGCTGCGACAATCTCGCCTTCGGTTTTACCCGTGTCAATGCAACCAGAGTCCCCCTTTTTCCGTTTGCCTCGCACCCGAAAGATAGTAAGGGTGCCTTACGAAATTCGAGGATGAGGCGAAGGGTGCTGAAAAGCATATGGACATTCTGGGTTTCCTGATCGTCGACAGCGCCCGGCTGCTGCGCGCCGCCTTCGAGCGCCGCATCGCCCAGGCAGGCCTGGGATTGACGCCCGGGGAAGCCCGCGCCCTGATCAACATCGCGGCTCTCGACGGCAGCCGCCAGCTCGACATCGCCGCCCGCATGGGCGTCGAGCCGATGACGCTCTGCGCCTATCTCGACAAGCTGGAGGCACTCGGACTTGTCGAAAGGCAGCAATGCTCCGCTGACCGGCGCGCCAAGCGGGTCAACCTCACGGCGACTTCCAGCGAGATGATCGGTTCGATCCGCAACGAATTGAACGCCATCCTCGGTCAGGCGACCGAGGGCCTCAGCGAGGAAAACAACCGGATCCTGCGCGAGGCGCTGGCGCTGTTCAACGCCAATCTGCAGGCCGCTGTCCCTTCCGCCGCACTGCAGACTGTAGCTGATGAAAGCAGATAACATGCCGCCTGTCCCCGCTCGGATGAGCGAGCGCCGAACCACGGTCATCGGTGCCCTCCTGACGGCGATCGGCCCCATTTCCATGGCGATCTACACGCCGGCGATGCCGGAACTGGTGCGTGCATTCGACACCACGGAAGCGGCGATCAAGATGTCGCTGTCGCTCTATTTCGCGGGCTTTGCGCTGGCGCAGCTGGTCGCCGGTCCCGTCTCCGATGCCTTCGGCCGCAAGACCGCCTCGCTGAGCTTCCTGATCATCTATCTCGCCGGCTCGCTGATCTCGGTCGTCGCCCCGACGGTCGAGTGGATCCTAGTCGGCCGCCTGATCCAGGGCATCGGCGCCTCGGTCGGAATCACCGTGTCGCGCGCCATCGTCCGCGACCAGTTCACCGGCGCCAAAGCCGCCGGCATCATGAACACGATGGGCATCATCCTGGCGATCGGCCCGGCCGCCGGCCCGACCATCGGCGGCCTGGCGCTCGCCGCCTTCGGCTGGACATCGATCTTCTTCCTGATGGTCGGTTTCGGGGCGATCCTCGTTTTCCTGTCCATCGTCTTCCTCAAGGAAACCACGGTGCCGGACAGGAGCCGGCTGCAGCCGGCGCGCCTCCTCCAGGCCTATGCGGAAATCGTCGTCCTGCCGCGTTTTCTATGCACCTCGCTCATCCTCGGCGGCAGCGTCGGCGCCCTTTACGCGCAGGCGGCGGTGCTGCCCTTCATCCTGATCGACGAGGTCGGCCTGACCCCGACCGAATACGGAATGGGCATGCTGATGCAGTCCGGTTTTTTCCTGATCGGCTCTGTCAGCCTGCGGCTGATATCGAAATGGCTGCCCGGGGCGAAAGCCCCCGCTGTCGGCCTCGTCTTCAGCGGCGGCGGCGGCATCATCATGGCGCTTTCGATCTATTTGCTGCCACCCTCCTTCCTGTCGATCATGGGGCCGGTGGCGATCTGCACCTTCGGCACCGCCTTCGTGACGCCCTACATCATCACCGCCGGCCTTGCCCCCTTCCCGCATATCGCCGGCTCGGCCTCCGCCCTGATGGGCTTTATCCAGATGGGTGCGGGTTTCGTCGGCGGCGTCGCGGCGGCCTCGATCGGCCTGCCGCTGCACGCCTTCGGCACCGTCATTCCGACCATGCATATCCTTGCCGTCCTGGGCTTCTTCGGCTTCCTCGCCACCAGCCGTAGGGCATGAAAAAAGCCCGCCTCCCTTGTCGGGCAGGCGGGCTTCGATAATCAGTTAGTCCTCGGAATTACTTGCCGAGATTGCGCTTGGCGAGCGTGCGCAGGCGCAGCGCATTGAGCTTGATGAAGCCCGCCGCATCCTTCTGGTCATAGGCGCCCTGGTCGTCCTCGAAGGTGACCAGCTTGTCGGAATAGAGCGACTTTTCACTCTCGCGGCCGATGACCATGACATTGCCCTTGTAGAGCTTCAGCGTCACTTCGCCTTCCACATGCTCCTGGCTCTTGTCGATCAGTGCCTGCAGCATTTCGCGTTCCGGCGAGAACCAGAAGCCGTAATAGATGAGCTCCGCGTAGCGCGGCATGATGTCATCCTTGAGATGCGCAGCACCGCGGTCGAGCGTGATGCTCTCGATCGCGCGGTGGGCGGCCAGCAGGATCGTACCGCCGGGGGTCTCGTAGACGCCGCGCGACTTCATGCCGACATAACGGTTCTCGACAAGGTCGAGACGGCCGATGCCGTTGTCGCGGCCGTAATTGTTGAGTGCCACAAGCAGGGTTGCCGGAGACATGGCGACGCCGTTGATGGAAACCGCATCACCCTTCTTGAAGCCAACCTTGATGATCGTCGCCTTGTCGGGCGCCGCTTCCGGCGAGATCGTGCGCATGTGCACGTATTCGGGAGCCTCGATGGCCGGGTCTTCGAGAACCTTGCCCTCGGAAGAGGAGTGCAGAAGGTTGGCGTCGACCGAGAACGGCGCCTCACCCATCTTGTCCTTGGCGACCGGGATCTGGTTTTCCTCGGCGAACTTCAAAAGATCGGTGCGGCTCTTGAAGGCCCAGTCGCGCCACGGCGCGATGACCTTGATATCCGGGTTCAGCGCATAGGCCGAAAGCTCGAAGCGAACCTGGTCGTTGCCCTTGCCGGTGGCGCCATGGGCGATCGCATCGGCGCCGGTCTTTTTGGCGATGTCGATCAGGTGCTTGGAGATCAGCGGGCGGGCGATCGAGGTGCCGAGCAGGTAGACGCCTTCGTAGACGGCGTTGGCGCGGAACATCGGGAAGACAAAATCGCGCACGAATTCCTCGCGCACGTCCTCGATATAGATCTCCTTGATGCCGAGCATCTCGGCCTTCTTGCGGGCCGGCTCCAGTTCCTCGCCCTGGCCGAGATCGGCGGTGAAGGTCACCACCTCGGCACCGAGTTCGGTCTGCAGCCATTTCAGGATGATCGAGGTGTCGAGACCGCCGGAATAGGCGAGAACGACCTTCTTTACGTCTTTCGGGAGTGCCATGTCGATTTACGTCCGTCTGCGGGTGGTGGCGACCTTGATAGGCCGTCGTGTCGGGAATGCGGCACTTTTAGCGAGTTTCCGAAGGCACGCAAGAAAAACCGGGTGAAGCCGGTCAGAGATGGCGAGCGATATTCATCCGCTGATGAAGAACGCGGACGATGGAAATTGTCTTGGACGTTTCCCGATAGACGATGAAGTGAGATTCGTATGCAAGCGCCAGATATCCGCGCTTGATCCCATCGATCTTCCGTCCGCTTCTCTCGCCCAGCGAGAGCCCTTTGCAAAAATCCCTTATCCCAAACGTATATTCTTCGGCCTGACTGTAGCCCCAGGTCTCGTCAGTATAGTCGTAGATATGGTCGATATCCGCAGCAGCCCTCGGCGCGAAGATCAGAGTTTTCATCGTTCGGCGCGTGCGGCTCGTTTCTTTTCGATGAATTCGTCGAAATCGAAAGGCTGCGGCTCACCGGAAGCCTCGCCTTCTTCGATCGCCGAGCGGATCGCTTCGATACCGTCTTCGCTGTCCCGCAGCAAGCGCAGGGCCGCCTCCACGACCTCGCTTGCCGAACTGTAATTGCCGCCGTTCACCTGTCTGTCGATGAAAGCCGTCAGTTCCTCATCCACCGTAATCGACGTCATCTTGCCCATCAGGCTCTCCGGTGTGACCTGTCTGTCATGTTGACACTATCTGATGAGGGTACCATATCCCGCCCGACCTTTGAACAGCAGCGTCATAGAGGAATCTTGCCATGACCATCACTCATCCCGCTCTGAAGAAGGATAATGTCGCCGTGATTACCGGTGCCGCATCCGGCATCGGTCTCGCCGCCGCAAAGGAATTTGCCCGGATGGGCCTTTCCGTCGTCCTCGCCGACCTGGAGGGCGACCGGCTTGCCGAAGCAGCCCGCGAGGTCGTGGCCCTTGCAGAGGATGGTGAAGCCGATGTCGCCGCGATTGGCACGGACGTGTCGAAGCCGGACGAGATCGAGGCGCTGGAACGCGCCGTCATCCAGCGCTTCGGCCGGGTGCATGTGCTGATGAACAATGCCGGCATCAGCCCCGGCAGCTCGATATTCGGTCCGCAGGTCAACTGGGACAGCGTTTTCGCCGTCAATCTTCTGGGTGTCATCAACGGCACGCGGACGTTCGGGCCGGCGATGATCGCCCATGGCGAACCGTCGCTGATCATCAATACCGGCTCCAAGCAGGGCATCACCACCCCGCCCGGCAATCCCGCCTACAATGTCGCCAAGGCTGGCGTGAAGGCGTTCACCGAAGCGCTGCAGCACGAGCTGCGCAACACGCCGAACTGCCAGGTCTCCGCCCATCTCCTCATCCCCGGCTTCGTCTTCACGGGCCTGACCAAGGGTGACCGCATCGAAAAGCCCGCAGGCGCCTGGACCTCGGAACAGACGGTCGAATTCATGCTGACCAGCCTGGAGCGTGGCGATTTCTATATCCTGTGCCCCGACAACGACGTGGACCGGGCAACCGACGAGCGCCGCATGCTGTGGGCGATCAGCGACATCATCGAGAACCGTCCGCCGCTGTCGCGCTGGCACCCGGATTTCGCCGATGCATCAAAGGAATTCATCAACGGCCGTTGATAGATTGATTTGTGACGGCTTCGAAAGCCGGGTAAACGGAGAAATCCATTATCCGGCTATTCGAGTGCGCCCATGGAATTCCTGCCGAGCCTTGCCACCCTGCTTGCCTTCACCGCCGCCGGCCTGCTTCTGGCCCTGACGCCGGGGCCCGACATGACGCTGTCGATCAGCCGCGCGCTCGGCCAAGGCCGACGCCCGGCGCTGTTCGTGGTGCTCGGCACCAGCCTCGGCGTCGTCTGCCACACGCTGCTCGTCGCCTTCGGCATCTCGGCTCTGATCACCGCTTCGCCGACCGCCTTCTTCATCCTGAAGACCGGCGGCGCCGCCTATCTCCTGTGGCTGGCGATCCAGGCGATCCGCTTCGGTTCGAATTTTTCGGTGGAGCAGGTGGAAAAGACCGCCAGCAGCCCGCTCGCCAACATCTCGACGGGCTTCTGGGTCAACATCCTCAATCCGAAGGTCATCATCTTCTTCATGACCTTCCTGCCGCAGTTCGTGACCGCCGGCGATCCGCACGTCACCGGCAAGCTGATCTTTTTCGGCTTCTATTTCATCGTCATCGGCATGCCGGTGAACCTGATCGTCGTTCTTGCCGCCGACTGGCTTTCGGGGTGGCTGCAGGCCAACCCGAAGGTCCTGCGCGGCATCGACTACACTTTCGCCGGCGTCTTCTCGATCTTCGCCGCCAAGATCTTCTTCACCCAGGCGCGCTGACAGAAAGGCCGGCAAAGCCGGCCTGGTCTCATCAATCGTCCTCGCCGTGCCCGGCGATCATCATCGCCTCGAAGGCGAGGCGATCGGTCTTGCGCATCCGTTCCGATTCTGACTTCAGCTGCCCGCAGGCGGCGAGGATGTCGCGGCCGCGGGGGGTGCGGATCGGCGAGGCGTAGCCCGCCTGGTTGATGAAATCGGCGAATTTCTCGATCTGCGCCCATTCCGAACACTGGTAGTTGGTGCCCGGCCACGGGTTGAACGGGATCAGGTTGATCTTCGCCGGAACGCCCTTCAGGAGCTGGATCAGCGCCTTGGCGTCTTCCAGGCTGTCGTTGACGTCCTTCAGCATCACATATTCGAAGGTGATGCGCCGCGCGTTCGAAAGCCCCGGATAGTTGCGGCAGGCCTCGATCAGCTCCTTCAGCGGATATTTCTTGTTGATCGGCACCAGCATGTCGCGCAGGTCGTCGCGCACCGCATGCAGCGAGATCGCCAGCATCACGCCGATTTCGTCACCGGTCCGGTAGATTTCCGGCACGACGCCGGAGGTCGAGAGCGTGACGCGGCGCTTCGACAGCGACAGCCCGTCGCCGTCGGTGGCGATCAGCAGCGCCGTCTTGACGCTCTCGAAATTGTAGAGCGGCTCGCCCATGCCCATCATGACGATATTGGTGACCTTGCGGTCGCCGGTCGGCACGAAGGCGCCGGGCGGCGTATCGGTACCCGGAAAATCGCCGAGCCGGTCGCGCGCCAAGAGCAGCTGGGCGAGAATTTCTTCCGCCGTCAGGTTGCGCACCAGCCGCTGCGTTCCCGTATGACAGAACGAACAGGTGAGCGAACAGCCGACCTGGCTCGATATGCAGAGCGTGCCGCGGCCTTCTTCCGGAATGTAGACGGTCTCGACCTCGACGGGACGGCCGGCGCCGCGCGGCGGGAAGCGCAGGAGCCATTTGCGGGTGCCGTCGTTGGAAACCTGTTCCTCGACGATCTCCGGCCGCGCGATGGTGAAATGCGCCTTCAGCATCTCGCGCATGTCCTTGGCGACATTGGTCATCGCGTCGAAATCGGAGACACCGCGGATATAGAGCCAGTGCCAGAGCTGGCTGACGCGCATGCGCACCTGCTTTTCCGATACGCCCTTTTCCTTCAGCGCTGCCGCCATGTCCTCGCGCGTCAGCCCGATCAGCGACGGCTTGGTGCCGAAGAGATCCGGATTGGCGACGAGCGGCTTCTTGATGGCGACCGGCGCCAGAGCCTCTGAGACTGACATTTCTTCTATCCCGTTCGAACACATGCAGCTTTCCCACGTTCGACCAGCGGGAAAGTCAGGGCATGTTGAATGCGTGAAACCTGTATCGGCCCATCGGGCACATGTGCCGGACCTTCGTTGAGGCGGGCTTTATCATCAAATAGCCGCCGCGTCACTATTCTTCAGGAAATGCAAAAGGCCGGTCACGGGACCGGCCTTCCAACTCTTGCTGCGCGAGGACGCTTACTTGCAGGTTTCGATCTGCTTCAGCGCTGCTGCAATGCCCTGCAGCGAATAGGCATAGGAGGTCTTGGTGCCACGGCCGGAAACGGCGCTGACGCTCATATTCTGGCCCGTCTTCATCGCAGCGACCAGCGCCGGCTCTTCGGCCGCGTTCTCGACCCAGGCCGCCTTGTCCTTGGTGAACATCGTGAAGTTCTTCTTGTCGATCGTCACCGTCACCTTGGAATTCGGCTGCAGCACGTATCCCACCATCGCCTGCGGCTCGTAGGAAATGTTCTGGCCGGGCCGCTGCGAGACGATGAAGAAGATATCGCCGTGATCGACGCTCGCCGGTTCCTTGGTAGTCGGCACCGAAAGCACGTAGCAGACGTTGCTGGCGCCCGACTTGTAGGAATAGGCGCCCCATGCCTTGAACTGCTGGATGCGCGTGGGACCTGCGGCCGCTGCTGCTGGTGCCTGGGCCTGTTGCGGCTTGGCCGGGGCAGTGGCCTTCGGCGCCTGAGCCGATGCGAGGCCGGCGCTTGCGGCCAAGATTGCCAATGCGGTTGCGATTGTTCTTACAGACATGGTCTCCTGCCGGTTTTGTTCGTTCAACGGCCCGAGCGGGCAAGCCTTGCCAGGCATGATCCTGATTCGGCGCATTTTGACTTGATCCTGGTTACCAAACCGTCAACCAGACCATTAGAATTTGCTGAATCTCCTGCCCTTGCCCATCGATGGCTAGGAATAGCACTCGCCGCTATGCCTCCAAAGACCCAACCAGCAGAATTTCCATGCGTTTAATCAATCAGTGACACAAGGATTGGGGCAAGAGTTTGTCCTTTTCCTAACTCTCACAATGACATTAGAATGGTCGAATATGATGCGAATCTCATCGGAAACTGTGCGCAGCGTAAATGGATTTAGACGAAAGAGACCACTTCGCCGGCTTGGTAAGGGCAGTGGCCGATGAGCGCGATCAGGCAGCCTTTGCCGTGCTGTTCGATTATTATGGGCCGCGTTTGAAATCCTGGCTGGTAAAACGGTCGATGCGACCCGACGATGCAGAGGAACTCGTCCAGGAGGTGATGGCCGTTCTCTGGCACCGCGCCGGCCTCTACGATCCAGCCCGATCCTCCTTGTCCACCTGGCTTTTCCGGATCGCCCGCAACCGCCGCATCGACGCGGAACGCCGGGAGAGGCACAAGCAGATGGACATCTACGAACCCCTGTTCTTCGTCACCGAGACGCCGGGCGCAGATACGATCTTCGAAGGCGAGGAACGCGATGCCCAGGTGCGCGCTGCCCTTGCCGATATCCCCGGCGAACAGATGGAACTGGTGCGGGCGGCCTTCTTCCTCGGCCAGTCCCATTCGGAAATCGCCTCCGCGACAGGTCTTCCGCTCGGCACGGTGAAGTCGCGAATCCGGCTCGCATTCGAGCGCTTGCGACGAGTTCTCGACGATCCTTCGGAGGGATAGCGCCCCTTGAGACTATTTGCCGCGGACGCCGTCGGCGATGTCCGGATTGTCCGAAAGCGCCAGATCGGCTGCCTCGTAGTGCCGGTCGGCGATATGGCCCTGGATCATCCGGAAGGCGGCGGCGAGCACCGCGACATCGTCGGTGAAGCCGACGAGGACGAACATGTCCGGCAGGAAATCGATCGGCATGATGAAATAGGCGAGCGCCGCCAGCAGCACGCCCCGCACCCGCGTCGGAGTCCGCCGGTCGATCGCGCAATAATAGGCGGCGATCAGGTCGCGGCTGAACGGTACCTGCCGCACGGCCCGCTTCAGGGTCGGCCAGAATTTGGCGCGAACCTGCCGCTCGCGGCGGTCTTGCGTATCCTCGTCACCCGGCAGCAGAATTTCGCCGATCTTCACGTCGTCCATGGTCGCTCCGTTCGCTCAACGTGTGCCCGTCCAATATGGGCTCTGGACCATGAAGTTCAATTGCGGCGCGAGGATGCCTTATCCATTGCCCGGGCAAGCTTGAAGTCGATGTCGGTCAGCCCCTTGGTCGCGTGGGTGGTCAGCAGCACGTCGACCCGCGAATAGACGTTCGACCATTCCGGGTGGTGGTTGAGCTTCTCGGCGGACAGCGCGCATTCGGCCATGAAACCGAAGGCCTCGATGAAGGTCTTGAACTTGAAGCTCTTGAAGATCGCATCGCCTTCCGGCTTCAGATCCCATCCGTCAAGCGTCGCGAACTCGCGCTCGACGCCCGCGGTATCCAGCTTTTCGTAGTTCATCGTCCCACCTTCCTTCGGGCTAAAGGGCGGCTTCGGCTTAGAGGAGACTTTTCGCCGGCTCCATGTCGCCGGCATAGGCAGCGCCGTAGCTCGTTTCCTGCAGCGGGAAGATTTCCTCCGTCAGATAAGGCCCGCCGCCGACCGATTCCTTCGACGACAGCAGCACGAAACGCGGCACCGTGAAGGGCGCCGTATAGAAGTTGCCGCGGCCGGAAAGGTAGTGGACCACGTCGTCCAGCCGGCAATTCTTGAGACGCGCCAGCGTCACATGCGGCGTGAACTTGCGGGGATCCGGCGGCAGGCCGATGCGCTGGCAGATCCGCTCGATCTCCGCCTGCAGCGCGTAGATTTCCGGCGAGGGTGAAACGCCGGCCCAGATGGAATGCGGTTTCTTCGATCCGAAGGAGCCGATCCCGGTCAGCGTCGCCTGGAATTCCGGCCGGTCGATGCGGTCGAGACGGTCGACGATCTCGTCCGCCGTGCGGCCGTCCACGTCGCCGATGAAGCGTAGCGTGATGTGATAGTTCTCCACGTCGATCCACCGGGCACCGGGGATCCCTCCGCGCAGGAGAGACAGGCTCATCGCTACATTGCGCGGAATTTCGAGGGCGGTGAAAAGTCTCGGCATAGGGACCTCCTCGAATCTTTGGCAGATGCTAACAGCGAATCATGCAACGAGGTTCCGCGCAAGCTGTTATTTTCCCGTATCCTTAATAGCCCCCAGGAAGCTTTTGACAGGTTCGATGGTCTTTTCGACCATCACGGCGACCCCCTTGGCGTTCGGATGCATGCCGTCCGAGAGCTGCAGGTTGGAGAACGTCGTGACCCCATCCAGAAAAAACGGATAGAGCGGCACCGCGTATTTGTCGGCCAGCCGCTTGTAGATCGGGTTGAACTTTTCGGCGTAATTCCCGCCCATGTTCGGGGGTGCCAGGATGCCGATCAGGAAGACCGGGATCTTCCGTTCCTTCAGCCGCGCCAGGATCGCATCGAGATTTTTTTCCGACTGGTCGGGAGAGATGCCGCGCAGCGCGTCGTTGGCACCGAGTTCGAGGATCACGCCGTCCGTGCCGTCGGGCACCGACCAGTCGATGCGGGACAGGCCCCCGGCTGTCGTATCCCCGGAAACGCCGGCATTGGCGACCACGACATTCTGCCCCGCGGCTTTCAACGCCGCCTCGAGCTGTGCAGTATAGGACTCGGAAGGAGCAAGCTGGTAGCCCGCCATCAGGCTGTCGCCGAAACCGACGAGCTGGATTGCCTTGTCCTGCGCGGCAGCCGGCAACGCAGCCAGTGCCAATGCGGACATGACAATGAAGTGAAGCAGGCTTGCTTTAAAACTCACGATCCGTCTCCTAGATTGTGCGCTACCGCAACGCGGTGTTCGGGTTACGCTTCACGCCTATATAGGACGGTTCGATTTGACTAAAACCATCATCACGCTGAAGAAGGCCGATCTGACCCTGGGCAGCGCGGCAGCCTCGGTGCATGTGCTGAAGCAGATCGACCTCGAAATCCGCGCAGGCGAGGCCGTCGGCATCGTCGGGCCTTCGGGCTCCGGCAAGTCGACGCTTCTGATGGTCCTGGCCGGGCTGGAACGCCTCGACAGCGGCGAGATCGTCATCAACGGCGCCCCCCTTCACGCGCTTTCCGAAGACCGGCTCGCCGATTTCCGCGGCCGTAATATCGGTATCGTCTTCCAGTCCTTCCACCTGATCGCCAACATGACGGCGCTCGAAAACGTCGCCGTTCCGCTCGAACTCGCCAACGTCAGGGACGCTTTCGAGATCGCCAAACGAGAACTCACCGCCGTCGGACTCGGCGAGCGCCTCAGCCACTATCCCGGCCAGCTTTCCGGCGGCGAGCAGCAGCGCGTCGCGATCGCCCGCGCCCTTGCCCCTTCGCCCTCCGTGCTGATCGCCGACGAACCGACCGGCAATCTCGACACCGAGACAGGCCGGCAGATCGCCGACCTCTTGTTTTCGAAACAGGCCGAGCGCGGCATGACCATGCTGCTCGTCACCCATGACAACGCGCTTGCCGCCCGCTGCTCGCGCCAGATCCGCGTCCGCTCCGGCGAGATCGTCGGCGACAGCGCCACCGCCCATCATCCGGTCCAGGCGGTCTCCGCATGAGGCAGGCCTTTCCGCGCCTCTCGATTTCCTTCCGCCTGGCGCTGCGCGAAATGCGCGGCGGGCTTGCCGGCTTCTACATCTTCCTCGCCTGCATCGCGCTCGGCACCGGGGCGATTGCGGCCGTCAACTCGGTATCGCGCGCCATCACCGGCGCCATCGCTTCGCAGGGCCAGGAAATCCTTGCCGGCGACATCCGTTTCGAACTGAACAACCGCGAAGCCACCGACCAGGAACGCGCGTTCCTCACCAGCCTCGGCAAGGTCTCCTTGTCCACCAGCCTGCGCTCCATGGCCCGCAAGCCTGACGGTACCGAGCAGGCGCTGGTCGAGGTCAAGGCGGTGGACGACGCCTATCCGCTCTACGGCAGTTTAGGCGCCGAACCTTCCGCGCCGCTGCCCGACCTTATTGGCAGGCAGGGAGAGACATTTGGCGCGCTGGCGGCACCGCTTCTGCTGGAACGCCTCGGCCTCAAGGACGGCGACCAGCTTCTGCTCGGCAATGCCCGACTGACTTTGCGTGGCACGATCACCGCCGAGCCCGACGCGCTTTCCGACGGTTTCGGTTTTGCGCCGCGCCTGATCGTCAGCCGCGAGGCACTCGCGGCCTCCGGCCTGATCACCACCGGCAGTCTCGTCGAACATGCCTACAAGGTGCGGCTCGATGATCCCTCGACCCGCTCGACGCTCGCCGCCCGCGCCAATCGCGAATTTCCGAGCGCCGGCTGGTCTGTGCGCACCAGCGACCGCGCGGCCCCTTCGCTCACCGAAAACGTCGATCGGTTCTCGCAATTCCTGACGCTGGTCGGCCTGACGGCATTGATCGTCGGCGGCGTCGGCGTCGCCAATGCCGTGCGCGCCTTCCTCGACGCCAAGCGCACCACGATCGCCACCTTCAAATGCCTCGGCGCGCCGGCCTCGGTGGTGACGATGATCTATCTCATCCAGATCATGCTGCTTGCGGTGATCGGCATCCTGATCGGCCTCGTCATCGGCGCCGTCTCGCCCTTCGTCGCGCTGCAATTCCTCGAAGGCGTGCTGCCGGTTCCGAAGGAAGTCACCTTCTACCCCTCGGCGCTCGCGCTCGCCGCATTGTTCGGCATCCTGATCACCTTCGCTTTCGCGGTCCTGCCGCTCGGCCATGCCCGCGAAGTGCCGGCGACCGCGCTTTTCCGCGAACAGAGCTTCGACAACACCCGCCTTCCCTCCTGGCCCTATCTTCTCGCGGCCGGTCTGGCGCTCGCCACCTTGGCGGCACTCGCGATCGTCTCTGCGGAAGAACGCTTCATCGCCTCCGTTTTCCTCGCCGCCGTCGCCGGAGCCTTTGTGCTTCTGCGCCTCGTGGCAGCGCTGATTGCCGCGCTTGCCAGAAGAAGTCCGCGGGTCAACTCGCCGGCGCTGCGGCTGGCGATCGGCAATATCCACCGGCCCGGCGCGCTGACGCCGTCGGTCGTGCTGTCGCTCGGCCTCGGCCTTGCCCTTCTCGTGACGCTCGCGCTGATCGACGGCAACATGCGTCGCCAGCTGACCGGCAGCATCGCCCAGCAGGCGCCGAACTTCTTCTTCGTCGACATCCAGGGATCGGAGCGCGACGGTTTCGTCAACATCCTGAAACAGCAGGCGCCGGAGGGTGCGATCACCCAGGTGCCGATGCTGCGCGGAAGAATCCTCGCCTTCAACGGCCAGGACGTGACCCAGATGAACGTGCCTCCCGCCGGCCGCTGGGTGCTGCGCGGCGACCGCGGCATCACCTACGAGGACAAGCTGCCATCCAATTCCGCGCTGACGGCGGGCGAATGGTGGAGCGCCGACTATACCGGCGAGCCGCTGGTCTCCTTCTCGGCGGAAGAGGCCGGCGAACTCGGCCTGAAGATCGGCGATACCGTCACCGTCAACGTGCTCGGCCGCAATATCACCGCCCGCATCGCCAATTTCCGAAAGGTCGAGTGGGAATCGCTCTCGATCAATTTCGTGATGGTCTTTTCGCCCAACACCTTCCGGGGCGCACCGCATGCCTGGCTCGCCACGCTCAGCGATCCTTCGGCCACCGCCCAGCAGGAAGCCTCGATCCTGCGCGCCGTCACCAACGCCTATCCGACTATAACCAGCGTTCGGGTCAAGGACGCGATCGATATCGTCGATCAGCTCGTCGGCCAGCTTGCGACCGCGATCCGGGCCGCAGCGGCCGTTGCATTGATCGCCTCCGTGCTGGTGCTTGCCGGCGCGCTCGCGGCGGGCAACCGCGCACGCACCCATGACGCCGTCATCCTGAAGACACTCGGCGGCACGCGCAGCATGCTGATGCGCGCGTTCAGCTACGAATACATGATCCTTGGAACGGCGACGGCGCTCTTCGCGCTTCTCGCCGGCGGCCTCTCCGCATGGTTCGTCGTCAGCCGCATCATGCGCCTCCAGTCGGTCTTCCTGCCCGACGTTGCGGTGCTGACGCTCGCCGTTTCTCTGGTTTTGACCGTTGGAATAGGCCTCGCCGGCACATGGCGCATATTAGGGCAGAAGGCCGCGCCGGTGCTGCGCGAGCTCTAATTCTCCCAGAGGTAGTATTTCTCGTTAACTCTCTGATCAAAATCCCGTCAGAACGTCCCATAGGTTGCTAAAGGGGCCCGACAGCTTGCGTTTTTCGCTTGTCGCACCTCTTGTATGTGAAGCGATCTCGCATCATATTTATGCGCAGGCTTGCTGGAGCTCCGCAGCGGCGCCTGGGTCCGTAAAAAGGGGGCCCGACACCGTGAATAATTCCGGAGCTTAAAGAGGAAACAATGGCTGACTTTAACAACTACCAGACCCGGGTGGCGCAGGGTCGCGCCCAGTCCGGCGCGATGATCGATGAAGGCCTGCGCGCCTACATGCTGAAGGTCTACAACCTGATGGCTGTCGGCTTGGCTATCACCGGTATCGCCGCCTATGGTATCTCGGCCCTCGCAACGACGACCGATGCAGCCGCAGCTGTCGCCCGGCTTCCGAACGGCATCCTGCTGACCAGCCTTGGCGCTGCGATCTACGGTTCGCCGCTTCGCTGGGTCGTGATGCTCGCGCCGCTCGCAGTGGTGTTCTTCCTGAGCTTCCGCGTTCATAAGATGAGCGTCGGCGCGGCACAGGCCACTTTCTGGGGCTACGCGGCCCTGATGGGCCTCTCGCTCTCGTCGATCTTCCTGATCTACACCTCGCAGAGCATCGTGCAGACGTTCTTCATCACGGCCGCCTCCTTCGGCGCCCTGTCGCTGTACGGCTACACGACGAAGAGAAGCCTGTCGGGCATGGGCTCGTTCCTGATCATGGGCCTGTTCGGCCTGATCATCGCCTCGATCGTCAACATCTTCCTGGCGTCTTCGGCCCTCGGCTTCGCGATCTCCGCGATCGGCGTGCTGATCTTCGCAGGCCTCACCGCCTACGATACGCAGAAGATCAAGGAAATGTACTTTGACGGCGACGACGTCGCGGTTGCTGGCCGCAAGGCCATCATGGGCGCTCTGACCCTCTACCTCGACTTCATCAATCTCTTCACGTTCCTCCTCCAGTTCCTGGGCAACCGGAACAACTAATTCGAGGAATGCGAACACGAAAAAGGCGGCCTCCGGGCCGCCTTTTTTATTGCCCGGCTTCGCGCCGCAGCATAGTCTTCGGCCATTCCTTTCAACGGCCTGAATCTCAATGACATTCCATCTCCGCGACGCCTCCCCCGCCGATCTTCCGACCATCACCGATATCTATCGCGACAGCGTGCTGAACGGCACCGCAAGCTATGAGCTCACCCCGCCGGACCAGGCGGAGATGACGGCTCGTTTCGAGGCGATCCGCGCCAAGGGTTACCCCTATATCGCAGCGGAACAGGAAGACGGCACGCTCCTCGGTTATGCCTATGCATCCGCCTTCCGGACCCGCCCGGCCTATCGCTGGCTGGTCGAGGATTCGATCTACCTGGCACCGGAAGCGCGCGGCAAGGGCGTCGGAAAGGCGCTGCTCAAGGAACTGGTGGTGCGCTGCGAAGCGCTGGGCTTCCGCCAGATGGTCGCCGTCATCGGCGGTGCAAGCCCCGCCTCCGTTGGCCTTCATCGTGGCCTCGGCTTCGAACTGACGGGCACCCTGAAGGGCACCGGCTTCAAGCACGGGAAGTGGCAAGATACGGTGCTGATGCAGGTCTCGCTCGGCGAGGGCAATGAAACCGATCCGGATCCTGGCGTCTATCCCGGCTCGCTGTTCACCGAATAGAACGCCGCCTCAGTCGATCAGTTTCAGCACCTTGTCGAACACCTTGAGCACCTGCGGCAGTTCATGGCCGCGTTTCATGATCATGCCATGGGTGTTCATCACGGAGTAGGCGCCCTGCTTGCCAGCGAGCTTCGGGTTCTTTTCGATTCGGAAGAGCGGGCTTTCGCCGGAGCGTTTGAAGACGGAGAACACGGCCCGGTCCTTGAGATGGTCGATCGCGTAGTCCTTCCACTCCCCCTCGCCGACCATTCGGCCGTAAATCCTTAAAATCGCATCGAGTTCGCGCCGGTGGAAGGTGACCGGTGCGGGATCGCGGTTCTGCCGATATTCACTGAGATCGACGACGACGGCTGCGTCCCGGGGTCTCTGGCTCCCGGGTAAATCCGGCTGATCTGTCATCAAGACTCCCAAATCGTCAAATGTCAGAGATGTGACAGTGTGCCCGAGAGGCCGTAAAAATCAACCCGGCAATTCGCCCGGAACGAACCGTCACGATTTTATTCTTGCCCCATTTCGAACAAAAGAGTGCCCGATTTCGAAGCGAGATTGGCATCGTTGGTTGGCGCCGTTTTCAGCGCCATATGGCCCGGTCTGGTGCATTGACCCTTACCCCCAGCCCCCCAATGTTATTGGATCGGGCCGCCAACAAGAGTTCACGCACAATCAGGCAAGCTAGGAACCGCACCCGCGGTCAGTATTTTTTGCGGCCTGCCATCAGCACGGTCGCGCCGAGAATTGCCGCAGGCTCGCCGCCCGGGCCGGATGTCTGCAGCAGGATCGCGCAGCCATCCTTCTTCGACTTGCCCATCAGCTTGCCCGGCAGGGTCAGCTTCATGCTCTGGCCGTTCCAGGTGCCGACCGACTGCACGTCGTAGACGGCGTGCCAATATTCCATCGTCTTGCCGCTGTTTTCACCCTTGGTGACATCCACCAGCTGGCGCTTTGTGAAATACGCGACGACGACGTCAGCCTGCCCCTTGCCGTCGCCGATCTCGATTTCGATTTCGTCGCCGCGCATCGCCGCGGTGACCGGGACGTCGAGCCCCTTGCCGGTTTGGCCGAGTGCCTTCACCTTGTCGTTGATGATCGTGAGGTCGGTGCCCTTGACATGATCTCGGCCGTTGATGACGGCCTGGGGAGTATAGACCCCGCTCCGGCCCAGCGTCTTGGCATAACCATATTGACGCTCGGTATTTTCCTTGGAACTCAGTGTGTCGGTCCAGCCGAGATAGTTCCAGTAATCGACATGGTAGGAAAGCACGACCATGTCTCCCTGCGCCACCAACTCACCCAGAGCGGCGTCGGCCGGCGGGCAGGAGGAGCAGCCCTGGGAGGTAAAGAGTTCGATCACGCCCTTCGGCGCCCTGACCTCTCCTGCAAATGCAGCGCCCGCATAGAACAGGCCCGCAACAAGGAGTACGGAGCGAAAACGAGAGGGCATGGGTGGCAGACCTTTTTATCAGGGCAACTGTTATCCACGATTGCTCGCGGCGATCAAGGGCCTAACGCACGGGATGGCGGAAAGTAACCACCAGCCCCCCTCAAGAGAAAGTCACGAAGGGGTGAAGACCGGATATTTGATCGGTTTCCGAATGCGTTTCCCTGGACATCAAACTTCGCGAAAAACGCGCCGAGGTCAAATCAGTTTGAGCAGGCCTTGAGTAAAATAAACGGCACCTACGCCGGTGACGATCCAACGCGTCCAGGCGCGGAAATTCTGGTCGGTCATCTTCTGCAGTATGTCGTTGCCGGCCCGCGCCCCGAGGATCGCGATCGGCGCCGCGACCAGCACCGCAATCCACTCGGCAGCCGGCAGGTCAGAGGCCGCATTCCAGTAGAACACCACCTTCGTTGCATGCGAGGCGACCTGTACCGCAGCCTTGGTGGCGATCACCTTGCGCCGGTCCATCGTCGTGCGGATGAAGAAAATGTCGATCGTCGGCCCCGACACGCCGACGCCGACCGTCAGCGCTCCGGCGATCAGCCCGCAGGCCAGTGCATGCAGCGGTTTCGAGGCATCGAGCCGCAGTTTCGAGACCGGCATCCAGACGAGGATCGGCATCAGCCCGATGGCGATCGACACGACGATGAGATCCGGCTGATAGTCGACGATCAGCAGGATGATGCTCGAGATGACGAGCCCGAGGCCCAGGATGCCGAGAATGCGGTAGTCGATATAGGCGCGCGAGAACCAGGCGCGCGACCCGTTCGAGACCGTCTGGATGACGCCGTGGATGGCGATCGCGGTACCGACGGGAAAGAGGAAAAGCAGCACCCAGAGCAGGATAAGCCCGCCCGCCATGCCGAAAATTCCCGAGAGCAGCGATGTCAGGAAAACGGTGACGGCCATTCCGATGAGGATGACGACGGTCAAGGGCAAGGGACCTTGGGTGTTTGGATAGTTGCCTGGCAAAATGAGCCGGCGTCGCGATTTGGTTGGGACAGAAGACACCACCCACCCTCATTCCTGTGCTTGTCACAGGAATCCAGTGACCCGATGTCTATCGGGTCGGAAGACTCTTTTCAGCCCAAAGACTTGGGCTGGCTGGATTCCTGTGACGAGCACAGGAATGAGGGAGAAAAAGCATGAGCATAAGGGGAAACTCCCCCTGGCTAGACCAGGGGGAGAACTTGCCAAATCAGGCAGCGAGGTCGCGCAGAACGGTCTGCAGGATGCCGCCATTGTTCATGTAGATGACCTCGTCGAGCGTATCGATGCGGCAGAGGATGTTGATTTCCTTCACCGTGCCGTCGCCGTAGGTGATCTTGGCGGTCTTCCATTCGCGCGGCTTGATGTCGCCTTCGAGACCGAGAATCTCGACTGTCTCGTCGCCCTTGAGGCCGAGGCTGGCCCAGGTCGTGCCCTCTTCGAAGACGAAGGGAAACGACGCCCATGCCGACCAGGTTCGAGCGGTGGATACGCTCGAAGGACTGGGCGATGACCGCCTTGACGCCGAGAAGATTGGTGCCCTTCGCGGCCCAGTCGCGCGACGAACCGTTGCCGTATTCGACGCCGGCGAAGATGACCAGCGGAACGCCCTCTTCCCTGTACTTCATGGCCGCGTCGTAGATCGACATCTCTTCCTTGGACGGATAGTGGAAGGTGTAGCCGCCTTCCTTGCCGTTCGGGCCGAGCATGTAGTTGCGGATGCGGATGTTGGCGAACGTGCCGCGCATCATCACTTCATGGTTGCCGCGACGCGTGCCGTACTGGTTGAAGTCGGCAACGCCGACGCCATGGCCCGTCAGGTACGCACCGGCCGGCGAAGCAGCCTTGATCGAACCGGCCGGCGAGATGTGGTCGGTGGTGATCTTGTCGCCGAAGAGACCGAGGACGCGGGCGCCCTTGATGTTCTTGAGGCCGGAACCGGTCTTGCCCATGCCGACGAAGTAGGGCGGGTTCTGCACATAGGTCGAATTGTCGTCCCAGGCATAGGTCTGGCCCGGGGGAACCTTGACCGCCTGCCAGTTCGCATCGCCCTTGAAGACGTCCGCATACTTGGTTTCGTAAAGTTCGCGGGTGACGTATTTCAGGATGAATTCCTGGACTTCCTTCGAGGTCGGCCAGATGTCCTTGAGGAAGACCGGGTTGCCGTTCTGGTCTTCGCCGAGCGGTTCCGTGGTCAGATCCTTCTGGACCGAACCGGCCAGCGCATAGGCGACGACGAGCGGAGGCGAGGCGAGGTAGTTCGCCTGGACGTCCGGAGAAATACGGCCTTCGAAGTTACGGTTGCCCGAGAGCACGCCGGCGGCGATCAGGCCCTTGTCGTTGATCGTCTTCGAGATCGGCGCCGGCAGCGGGCCGGAATTGCCGATGCAGGTGGTGCAGCCGAAGCCGACCAGATTGAAGCCGAGCTTGTCGAGATCGGCCTGCAGGCCGGACTTGGCAAGGTATTCGCCGACGACCTGGGATCCCGGTGCAAGCGAGGTCTTGACCCACGGCTTCGACTTCAGGCCCTTGGCAACCGCGTTGCGGGCGAGAAGGCCGGCAGCGATCAGCACCGACGGGTTGGAGGTGTTGGTGCAGGACGTGATCGCGGCAATCGCCACGTCGCCATGGCCGAGATCGAAATCCGTGCCCTCGACCGGGTAACGATTGTCGAGCTGGCCGGGCTTCTTGTACTCGGTATCGAGCGAACCGGCGAAACCGGAAGCGATCTTGTCGAGCGAGATGCGGCCTTCCGGACGCTTCGGGCCGGCCATGGAAGGCACGACGTCGTTGAGGTCGAGTTCGAGCGTATCGGTGAAGACGAGGTCGGAACCGTCGCCTTCGCGCCACATGCCTTGGACCTTGGAATAGGCCTCGACCAGCGCGATCCGCTCAAGCGTGCGGCCGGACATGGTCAGGTAGTTGATGGTTTCGCCGTCTACGGGGAAGAAGCCGCAGGTCGCGCCGTATTCCGGACCCATGTTGCCGATCGTCGCACGGTCGGCGAGCGGCATGTTGTCCATGCCCGGACCGAAGAATTCGACGAACTTGGAAACCACGCCCTTCTTGCGCAGCATCTGCACGACGGTCAGCACGAGGTCGGTCGCGGTGACGCCTTCCTTCAGCTTGCCGGTGAGCTTGAAGCCGATGACCTCAGGCAGCAGCATCGAGACCGGCTGGCCGAGCATGGAGGCTTCCGCTTCGATACCGCCCACCCCCCAGCCGAGAACGCCGAGGCCGTTGATCATCGTGGTGTGCGAATCGGTGCCGACGCAGGTGTCTGGATAAGCGATCGTTTCGCCGTCCTCTTCCTTGGTCCAGACCGTCTGGCCGAGATATTCGAGGTTGACCTGGTGACAGATGCCGGTACCCGGAGGAACGACGCGGAAATTCTTGAACGCCTGCTGGCCCCACTTCAGGAAGCGGTAGCGCTCGCCGTTGCGCTCGTATTCGAGCTCGACGTTCTTCGCAAACGCGGTCGGGGTGCCGAATTCGTCGACGATGACCGAGTGGTCGATGACGAGATCGACGGGAACGAGCGGGTTGATCTTTTCCGGATCGCCGCCGAGCGAAACCATCGCGTCGCGCATCGCGGCAAGGTCGACGACGGCGGGAACGCCGGTGAAGTCCTGCATCAGCACGCGGGCCGGACGGTAGGCGATTTCTGCTTCCGTGAGACCCTTGTTGTTCAGCCATTCGGCAACGGTAAGGATCTGTTCCTTGGTGACGGACTGGCCGTCTTCGAAGCGGAGCAGGTTTTCGAGCAGCACCTTCATGGAGAAGGGCAGCTTCGAGACGCCGGCAAGACCGTTTTGCTCAGCCTTGGGAAGGCTGTAGTAAACGTAATCCTTACCGCCTACGGTAAGGATGGAGCGACAATTGAAACTGTCGAGAGACTTAGCCACGGAATAAACCCCGCTGATTAAAGAGCCAACACGCGCGTGCGGACGCCTATGCACTTCATGCACATCAGGATGCGGGTACGACCATTTCCGCTGTCCGCACGAGAAGATTTTTTGGGATCTTCAGGTTCGGCGGAAGATTGAAATCACGCCGGCCGCTGGCGTGGTTGCAGTGCTTATAGATAATTTCTAAGAAGGGTTCCAGACGCTTGACGCGCATTCCGAATAAATTTTCGGATCGCGATGATTAAAATCTTAATGAAGGTCTCCCGCATGCGGCTTGTCGCCGAAAATTTGAGCGCGAGGCGCGGCGAAGACCTGATTTTCACGGATATCTCCTTTGACCTCGGAGCCGGTGAAAGCCTGGTCCTGACCGGCCGCAACGGATCGGGAAAATCGACCCTGCTGCGGGTCGTGGCCGGATTGCTGCGCCCGGAGACCGGTCGCGTCACCGGGATTTCGGACAGTGCCGATTCGGGCATGCGCGCCGCCGAGGCCTGCCATTATCTCGGCCACCGCAATGCGATGAAGGCTGAGTTGACGGTCTTTGAGAATCTCGCTTTCTGGAAGGACTTCCTCGGCGACACGCAGGACGGCAAGGGTATCCCGCCGGGCGAGGCCGCCGACGCCGTGGGCCTCGGGGGTATCGTCCATCTTCCCTTCGGTTATCTCTCCGCCGGCCAGCAGCGCCGCATGGCGTTTGCCAAGCTGCTCGTCGCGTATCGGCCGGTCTGGATATTGGACGAGCCGACTGCGGCGCTCGATGTGAGTGCGGAGGGTGTGTTCACGGAGCTGATCAAGGCGCATCTTGCGGCTGGCGGTATTTTACTGGCGGCGACCCATCAGCCGCTGGGGCTGGAGAATGCCAAGGAACTGCGGATGACGGGGTTTGCGGGTGTTGGGGAGGGAAGATGGTGATCGTCCTGCCTGTGGCTACCCCCCTCTGCCCTGCCGGGCATCTCCCCCTCAAGGGGGGAGATCGGATGGAGTTGCCGTCCTGCCCCCAAGTTAGGTCTCGACGTACCATCACCAGCATAAATATCGTCATCAATATGAAATCTGCGCTCTCCGCTGCCCAAGCGGTCAACGTTTGGCGAAGGTCTTGCGCCTTGCCGATCTCCCCCCTTGAGGGGGAGATGCCCGGCAGGGCAGAGGGGGGTAAACCCCGGCGAGAGGCCAGATCATGACAGCCCTCCTCCTCCGCGACCTCAAACTCTCCGTCCGCGCCGGCGGCGGCGCCCTGATCGGTGTCCTCTTCTTCATGACCGTCGTCGCCGTCATCCCCTTCGCCGTCGGCCCGGATCTCAACCTTCTCTCCCGCATCGGCCCGGCGATCGTCTGGATCGGCGCGCTGCTGTCGGCCCTGCTCGGCCTCGACCGCCTGTTTCAGACCGAGCGCGAGGACGGGTCGCTCGACCTTCTTCTGATGCAGGAACATCCGCTCGTCCTGACCGTGCTGGTCAAATGCCTCGCCCACTGGCTCGGCAACGGCCTGCCGCTGGTGATCGCCTCGCCGCTGCTCGGCCTGTTCATGAACATGGACGAGGTGGCGATCGGCGCCACCATGCTGACGCTGCTGGTCGGCACGCCGGCGCTGACCTTCATCGGCGCGGTCGGCGCGGCGGTCGCGGTCGCCCTGCCGCGTGGCGGGCTGCTCGTCTCGATCCTTGTCCTGCCGCTCGCGATCCCCGTGCTGATCTTCGGGGTCAGCGCTTCCTATGCGGCTGTCGAGGACCCTGCCCCGTTTATGCCGCCTTTCTTGATATTGGTGGCAATCACGATGTTTTTTGCCGTGCTCGGCCCGCTCGGTGCGGCACTGGCGTTGCGCAATGCCGGCGATTGACTAGAATCGGATTGATCAGGATCAGGTTGAATCGGATCGGGTTGACCGGGATCAAGCTGCTTTTCCGCGCGCAGATTAGAAAGTGCCCATGACCGACAGCCTCGCCATCAGCAAGTTCAGCGACCTGGCCAACCCGACGCGGTTTCTGGCTTTGGCGGCCCGCATCCTCCCCTTTATGGCGGCGGCCACCGCGATCCTGTTCGCGATCGGGCTCTATCTCAGCTTCACCACCGAGGGCGATTACCAGCAGGGCCTTACGGTGCGCATCATGTATGTGCATGTGCCCTCCGCCTGGCTGTCGATGATGTGCTACACGGTCATGGCCGTTTCGGCGATCGGCACGCTGGTCTGGCGCCATCCCCTCGCCGACGTGTCGCACAAGGCGGCAGCCCCGCTCGGCGCCGCCTTCACGCTGATCGCGCTCGCCACCGGCTCCCTCTGGGGCAGGCCGATGTGGGGGACCTGGTGGGTCTGGGACGCGCGCCTCACCTCCGTCTTCGTGCTCTTCCTCATGTATCTCGGCCTGATCGCGCTCAACCGCGCCATGGACGACCCGTCGAGGGCGGCGCGCGTCTCGGCCGTGCTGATCCTCGTCGGCTTCGTCAACATCCCGATCATCAAGTTCTCGGTCGACTGGTGGAATACGCTGCACCAGCCGGCAAGCGTCATCCGCATGGGCGGCCCGACCATCGACCGGGAATTCCTCTGGCCGCTGCTGATCATGGCGATCGCCTTCACCCTGCTGTTCTTCACCCTGCATGTGATGGCGATGCGCAACGAGATCTGGCGCCGCCGCGTCGCCGCCCAGCGCCGCATGGCCGCGCGTTTGGCCGGGCGGGAGGCGTAAAACCATGACCCATACCTTCTACATCGCCATGTCCTATGCCGTTACGGCGATCGTCATCCTCTGTCTGATCGCCTGGACCTGGCTGGACGGTCGCACCCGCAGGCAGGAACTGGCCGAGCTCGAAGCCTCCGGCATCCGCCGCCGTTCCGCCCAGCCGACAGGTGACGCGGGATGAGCATCGAGACCGAAAACCAGCCCGCCGCGCGCAAAAGCCTGGCGCGTTATGCACTGCCGCTGATCCCGCTGGTGATCTTCCTGGGTTTTGCCGCCGTCGCCGGCAAGATGCTCTACGACCAGGACGTCAACGGCCGTGACGTCTCGGCCATTCCCTCCGCCCTGATCGGCAAGAAGGCGCCGTCGCTGGCCCTTCCACCGCTGGAGGGCTCGAACACCGCAGCACTGACGTCTGCCGCGATCACCGGCAAGCTGACGCTGGTCAACGTCTTCGCCTCCTGGTGCGTGCCCTGCCGGCAGGAACATCCGATCCTGAAGGAGCTGGCGAACGATAGCCGGCTCACCATCGTCGGCATCAACTACAAGGACCGCAACGACAACGCGCTGCGTTTCCTCGGCGAACTCGGCAACCCTTACAAGGCGATCGGCGTCGATCCGAACGGCAAGGCGGCGATCGACTGGGGTGTCTACGGCATTCCGGAAAGCTATCTGGTCGCGCCTGACGGCACGATCCTCTACAAGAAGGTCGGTCCCTTCGACGCTCGCAGCCTGACGCAGGATCTCCTGCCGGCGATCGAGAAGGCTTCGGCGAAGGGCTGATTAAGCGCCAGCAGTTTTGGCCGCGCCGGACGTCTTCTCCGGCGCGGTTTTGCTTTGGGAATGGGGCAGGCGGTATCGGGTATGTGGGAGGTAGGTGGTTTGTGCCTGCCCCGGCTGCTTTCGGCGGTCGAATGAGGATTGCCGAGCCCTCGTCTATCGCCTTCGCAACCATCACCGGAAACCGGGGTCCGAAAACCCTTGGACGAGGATGCCGGTTCGCGAACCCGGTCTCCCATCCGATGACGGGGTGATTATGGGGTGGTTTCGGATAGCCGGGGACGAGCGGGGAAGTGAATGTCCGCAAAGCATTGACGCTGTTGGGGGCATTTTTCATGGGTGGGTTAAATCGTCTCCGGTTAAAGACCCCTCCCGCCCTGCCGGGCACCCTCCCCACAAGGGGGAGGGATATATACCGCCTGCTCGCAGTTCCCCGTCGTGAACAGGGATGTCTTCAATAATGAGAGTAGTCATATCTTCGATCAAGCGGCGATCTTGAGCCAACAATCGAGGTCTATGGTTTGACACGAGCATCGCGGCTTGGTCTCTCTCCCCCTTGTGGGGAGGGTGGCCGGCAGGCCGGGAGGGGTTTTTTTCCTCGCCCGCAGCCGAAACCTACAGCCCGCCCTGCCACACCCGCACCGCATCCACCGGCCAGACGAGCATCAGCACGTTGAGCGTCAGGTTGTCGCGGATGATGTAGCCGGTCGCAAGCTCGAAGAAGATCGCGATCGCGATCGTCAGCCAGACCGGCAGGCGCGAGGCGGCGAAGAAGCCGAGCGCCATGAAGACCGTGTCCATCGCCGAATTGAGGATGCTGTCGCCGGTATAACCGAGCGCCATGGTCGCGGTGCGGTAGCGGTCGATGATCAGAGGCGAATTCTCGGCGATCTCCCAGGCTGCCTCGATCAGCACCGCCAGCGACAGCCGGGCCGTCAGCGGCGCACGGCGCAGGATCAGCCAGCCGAGACCGTAGAAGAGGAAACCGTGGATGATGTGCGAGGGCGTGTACCAGTCGGAGAGATGCTGCGAATTGCCGCTGGTATTCACCCCGCCTTCCCAGAGCTTCACATATCCGCATTCGCAGATCGGAATGCGTCCCATCACGTAGAGAATGGCGATCTGGAGCAGAAACAGGACGAGCGCGGCGAGAAGCCAGCGCCGGGAGGACGAACTCGATGGGGAGAAATCCGCTGCCGTCACTTTTCGACCTCGGCTTCGCCTGCCGGGTCCTGGACCGTGTGGCGCATGATCAGCGGCATCTGCGTCATGGTGAAGATCAGCGTGATCGGCATCGTACCCCAGACCTTGAAGGCGACCCAGAAGTTATCCGCCGCCTTGACGTCGGGCAGGTAATAGGCGTTCGCGCCGCGCCAGACGATTTCGTTGAGGACTGCAAGGAACAGGAAGAACACACCCCAGCGGATGGTGAGCTTGCGCCAGCCGGCATCATCGAGCTGGAAGGCCGCATTGAACACATAGCCGAGGAGCGATTTGCCGAACAGCAGGCCGCCGAGCAGCACGACGCCGAACAGCGTGTTGATGATGGTCGGCTTCATCTTGAAGAACAGCTCGTCCTGCAGCCAGATGCCGAGCCCGCCGAAGACAAGCACGACGATGCCGGAAATGAAGGGCATCATGGGCAGGTGCCCGAGAACGATCTTCGAGACGACAAGCGAAATGACGGTCGCGAGCATGAACAGGCCGCTGGCGATGAAAAGCGGGCCGCCGAGCACCGAAAGCCACGGAAAAGTCGCGGCAAGCCATTCTCCGCGCAGATTGGCGAAGAAGAAGACGAGCAGCGGCCCGAGCTCAAGCGCGAGCTTCAGCATCGGATGGTGCCGGTCGGCGGCGGTGGGCGTCGTGTCGCTTTCGAATTTCATATAATGGTCAAACCTGCTTAATCCTGCCTTGGCCCTGCGCGGATGCCAAGGCAGATTTGTGGCATCAATGGGCAATCCCGGCAATGGCGCGCGCAAAATCCTGCGCCTCGAAGGGTTCGAGATCGTCTACACCCTCGCCGACCCCGATGAAATAGACCGGCAGCTTGTGCTTGGCGGCGATCGCCACGAGAATGCCGCCACGCGCCGTGCCGTCGAGCTTGGTCATGATCAGGCCGCTGACGCCAGCAACATTGCGGAAAATCTCGACTTGGTTCATGGCGTTCTGGCCAGTCGTGGCGTCCAGCGTCTGCAGCACCGTATGCGGCGCGTCGGGATCGAGCTTGCCGAGCACGCGGACGATCTTTTCGAGCTCGGCCATCAGCTCGGTGCGGTTCTGCAGCCGGCCGGCGGTATCGATGATCAGGACGTCCGATTTGTTGGCACGCGCCTGCTCGTAGGCATCATAGGCAAGCCCAGCCGCATCGGCGCCGAGCTTGGTGCCGATGAAGCCCGAGCCGGTGCGGTCCGCCCAGATCTTCAGCTGCTCGATCGCGGCCGCGCGAAACGTGTCGCCGGCGGCGAGCATGACCTTGAGGCCGGAGCCTGACAGTTTTGCCGCCAGCTTGCCGATCGTCGTGGTCTTGCCGGTGCCGTTGACGCCGACGACGAGGATGACATGCGGCTTGTGATTGAGGTCGAGCGCCAGCGGCTTTGCGACTGGCGCCAGAACCCTGGTGATTTCGGCCGCCATGATCCGCGACACATCCTCGCCGGTGACGTCCTTGCCGTAACGCTCGGAAGACAGCGCGCCGGTGACCCGCATCGCGGTCTCGACGCCGAGATCGGCCTGGATCAGCAGGTCTTCGAGCTGTTCCAGCGTGTCGTCGTCGAGCTTGCGCTTGGTGAAGAGCGCACTGATCTGGCCGGTGAGCTGCGACGACGTGCGCGCAAGGCCGGCGCGCAGGCGCTGGAACCAGGTGAGTTTCGGCTGGGGGGCGACGGGTTCGGGCGTGGGTTCCGGGCGGGCGGTGGAGAAACCTCTGGGGAGGGTGGGCTCGGGCGGCGGCTCCAGCCCTTCGCTTTGGCTCAGGGCGTTCGTTGCTGCAATCGATTCACTGGATCGATTGCTCTGCTCTGCAGACCGCGCCTCACCCCCCTCTGTCCTGCCGGACATCTCCCCCTCAAGGGGGGAGATCGAATCGTGGGTAGCTCCTTGCCCTAAAACAGACTTCGAGTCCGCAGCAGCAACACTGTCGGTAGAATGGGAAAGAGGCGGCTCATCCGTGATCTCCCCCCTTGAGGGGGAGATGTCCGACAGGACAGAGGGGGGTGCTTCCGCCGATCCAACGGCGTCTTCCTCGGCCTCCGCTTCCGCCTGCAATAGCGACAGTGGCACCATGCCGATATCGGATGCGGCTTCGACACCGGAAAGCAGCGCCGTCTCGTCGTCGTCGGCAGTCTCCACCTCAGACAGATCGACATTTTCTGCCGCCACATCCGAAACCGGCCCACCAGCCGTCTCGATCTCAGCCGGTGCGACAGGATCAACGGGCGAAACCGGCAGGTCTTCGTCGCGCGACTTCGGCTCCAGTTCCGCCTGGATGGCGGCAACGTCCTCCGGCCTTCCGGCATCGGGAACCGGTTCCTCGGCGGGCTTGCCGAAGGTGAAGACGCGTTTGATGAAGCCCAATGCCATGAGAACCTGTTCCGGTTACGCCGCCCGAGATGGGACAAGGGCGGACGTGACCTGCATTTCCAGATGTTTGCCGTTATGGCCGGTAATCATAACGCGCTTGAACTCGCGGGGAACGAGGCGAGGCACGGCCACCAGCGAAAAGTTTTCCGTATGCGCCATGCCGTTGTTCTCGACGATGATCGCCTGCTCGGTGCCGACCATGCGGTCGAGATGGACGCGATGCAGCACCTCGCCGCGCGCGCGCAGCCGCGCCGCCCGGTCCTTGACGACAGCCCGATCGACCTGCGGCATGCGGGCAGCCGGCGTGCCCGAGCGCGGGCTATAGGGGAAGACGTGCAGGAAGGAGATGCCGGCCTCTTCCGAAAGCGTCGCGGCATTCTCGAACATCTCTTCGGTCTCGGTCGGGAAACCGGCGATCATATCCGCCCCGAAGGCGATCTCGGGCCGCAAGCGCCGCGCCTGTTCGGTGAAGGCGAGCGCCTCGGCGCGCGAATGGCGGCGCTTCATCCGCTTGAGGATCATGTCGTCGCCATGCTGCAGCGACAGATGCAGATGCGGCATGAACCGCGGCTCGTCGGCGATCAGGTCCCAGAGGTGTCTGTCCGCCTCGATACTGTCGATCGAGGACAGGCGAAGGCGCAGGATCTCCGGCACCTGTTTGAGCAGCGTCTTGGCGAGAAGCCCGAGCGACGGCTGGCCGGGGAGATCGGCGCCATAGCTGGTGGCATCGACGCCGGTCAGCACGATCTCGCGATAACCGCTTTCGGTGAGCCGCCGGGCCTGGTCGACCACGGCGCCCATCGGCACCGAGCGGGAATTGCCGCGGCCATAGGGGATGATGCAGAAGGTGCAGCGGTGATCGCAGCCGTTCTGCACCTGGATGAAGGCGCGCACATGGCCGTCGATATGCTTCACCATCTGCGGCGCGGTGGCGCGCACGCTCATGATGTCGTTGACACGGAGTTTCTCTTCCGCCGAGACGCCGAAATCCGGCAAAGCCTGATAGGACGAGCTCTTCAGCTTCTCCTCGTTGCCAAGCACGGCATCGACTTCGGCCATCTCGGCAAAGGTGTCTTTTTCTGTCTGGGCGGCGCAGCCGGTGACGATGATGCGGGCATGCGGGTTTTCGCGCCGCGCCCGGCGGATCGCCTGGCGGGCCTGGCGCACGGCCTCGCCGGTCACGGCGCAGGTATTGACCAGGATGGCGTTGTTGAGCCCGGCCTTTTCGGCCTCTGCCCGCATCACTTCCGATTCATAGGTGTTGAGCCGACAGCCGAAGGTGATGACCTCGACGCCGCTCAATTGACCCGAGCCTCCGGGCCGTCGGCATCCTGCACTGTGTCACGGGTAAAGGTTCCGATAGTCGGATCGACCTTGCCGGACCATTCCCACTCGGCCGGACCGGTCATGACGACGTGATCGTCACCGCGCCACTCGATGACCAGCGGCTGGCGGACCGGGCTGGAGGCGACGTCGATCGTCACCGTGCGGCCGGTGCGCCCGGTACGGGCGGCGGAGACGGCGGCGGCACAGGCCGCCGAACCGCAGGCAAGCGTCAGGCCGGCGCCACGTTCCCAGGTGCGGGTGCGCAGCGACGACTTCGAGGTGACCTGCGCCAGCGTGATATTGGCCTTTTCCGGAAACATCGGATGGTTTTCCAGCAGCGGCCCGAACCGTTCGAGGTCGAAGCTCATCGGATCGCTTGTCACCCAGAAGATGGCATGCGGGTTGCCCATCGACATGGCGGATGGCGAATGCAGGATCGGCGCGTCGATCGGGCCGATCTGCAGCTCGATCCGGCTGGTGTCGAAAAATTCCTCGGCAAGCGGAATGCGGTCCCATTCGAAGACCGGCTTGCCCATGTCGACCGAAATCGTGCCGTCCTCATGCTCGACGGCATTGAGGATGCCGGCGACGGTCTGGAAGGTAAAGGTCTTGCGGCCGGTCTCGGCGCTGAGCGCCTGCACGACGCAGCGCATGCCATTGCCGCAGGCCTGCGCCTTCGAACCGTCGGAATTGAGGATGTCGACCCAGGCATCGGTGCCTTGAGCCTTCGGATCGTGGATAGCCATGATCTGGTCGAACTGGGTGGCGGGATCGGCATTCAGCGCAATCGCGGCTTGCGGCGTCACCATGTCGGTGCGTCCGCGCATGTCGACGACCAGGATCTTGTTGCCAAGCCCGTTCATCCGCGCGAATTCCACCAGTTCCGTCATGACATTAATCCATTCCGGGCCATCTGCCCGCTTATCGGGCTGTATATGGCGGAAAAGGCAGGGAATTACCAGTGGGGGTGAGGCAATGCCCTTGGCGTGGCACCGGCCTTAGCCGCCGCGAGCGTCTCGCGAAACATTCCGGCGGAGCATTGTGGGTCACGCCCCCTCTCTTGGAATTCCAACACTCAACTGCGTAGGATGTGGATTCCATTCTCCCCCGCCTTGGCAGGACGTTCGCATATGAGGGGATGGGGCGGTGCGTGGAGCCCCTCCCCCTTGTGGGGGTCCGCAGGACGGGTTGAGACGAGTGGCTCAACCCAGGCAGGGTTGGAGGGAACTTGGTTCCGCATCAACACCCCTCCCGCCCTGCCGGGCACCCTCCCCACAAGGGGGAGACTTAGGGATGCCGCACCGCCTCGCGACCCACGTGCAATCGCCCTAACGCCATGGCGGGGAAACCGGCGCCCATCACACGAAAAACTCATCCACCAGCACATGCACCCGCCGGAACGCCGCCTTGGCGCCTTCGGCCATGTCCGCTTCCTCCGCCTCGGACATGTCGAACCCGTTGAAGGCGGCGACGAAGGTGCGCCAGTGCAGGCCGCGGCCGGCGGGGTGGCCGGCGAGGTGGCGGGCGCCGAATTCTTCGGACAGGCCGAGCCTTGCCGCCTGCTTCAGGAGGAAGGCGGCGCCGAGGTTCGAGCCCTCGGCGACGTAGAGCCAGCCGAGTGCGGCCGGGATAGTGAGCCCACCGGTTCCGGCGGTGAGAACGGGCGGCTCGCGTCCGGTCACGTCGGCGATATCCTGCCGCAGCGCTTCAAGCCGGACGCGGCTCGGAAGATCGGGGACGAGGCGGTTCAACCGCGGATCGGTAAACAGCGGATCGACATCGGCGTGAAAATGGTGCTGCACGGAAAGGAACAGCGCGTAACGCTCGCGGCTGGCGAAGGGATCGGCCGCCATGATGCGCGTGTCGAGGCGCTCATGGGTGGCGTCGGTCAGGGCTTTGAGGCGCTGGATGCGGGTCGGCGCGGCGGGGGTTTCGAGTTCGATCTGCATATGTCTTCCGTTTCGAATATTTTTAGAATTTGGCGGTCAACGAGGCCCGGATCGTCCGTCCCGGCGCAGGGTTCCAGCCATCAAGGGCATCAATGTAGAAACGATCGGTCAAGTTTTCGGCCTGGAGGTCGAATGTCAAGTTTTCCGTGATCTTATAGGTCGCGAAGGCATCGACGGTCGTATAGGGCACCCACATGCCGGTATATTGGCGGGCACCCTGGGTGACCGGCGAGAGGCGCTTACCCGCTTGGGTAACGCGAAAGCCAGCGGTCAGCTTGTCCTCGAAAAGCCGCGTGCCGACGGTTAGGATTTTCATCAGTTCGGGCGGCATGTGGTTGGCTGCATAATCGTTGCTCACCGTTTCGCCGGAGCAAGGAGAACCTCTCCGGCAGAACTCGTAGTCGGTGTAGTAGGTCATCTGACCTTGGACGAAGAACATGCCGAAATCGTAGGAGGCCGAAAGCTCGATACCCGAGAAACTTGCCTTTTCCAGGTTTTCGAACGTGAAGGCTTCGGTTCCAGGCGGAATCGGAGGCGGTACAATGTTAGGGACGCGAGAAATGTAATCGGTATAGCTGTTGTTGAAGTAGGAGAGCTTCAATCGGGCGGAGTCCGTGTCGGTGATTAACCCGTCCCTGCTGAGATTGATACCGACTTCCCAGTTCTGCGACACTTCCGGCTTGAGGTATGGATTTTGTTTGACGTTGCCGTCATTCCCCATGGTTTCGCGCATGGTGGGCGGTCGCACGCCTTCTGCATAGAGCGCATAAAATTGCAGGCCGTCGAGAGGCTCGATGGTTGCGCTGATGGAGGGGTTGAGGCGACCGCCATCCTTCTCACGGATGCCGGTCTTGGTCGTAATACCGTCGTCTTTCAGCCAATAATGATCATAGCGCAGACCAGCATTGAACTTTAGCCAGTCCGTCGCCTCCCATTCGCCAGAGGTGAAGACGCTGCCGATACTGCGTGAACCAATGCTGGGCTTCATCGGGATACCGCAAGCATCGGTGGCATAGGCGCGGCTGCAATAGGGTTTCGAGTCAATGTCTTCCAGCAGATAAGACACGCCGTAGTTCAAACTGGCTGCGCCGAAATCGGTATCGAACTTGCTCGTGTTCGATACGTCGCCGCCATAGGTATGGGTCGTTGCATATCGCGGATCGTCGGCCGGCGGGCGCGTCCCCGGGGTGATCCATGGCGGCAGATAGAAGGCGTAGCTGGTCGCGATGTTCGTCTGGTCAACGATGCTCATCCAGGCGTTGATCTTAAGATCGATCGCGTCGCTCGGGTTATAGCGGTAGCGAGCGGTGAATGTGTCCGTCGTCACATCCGAGAGATTGGCCTGGCGGTAAACATCGATCTGGTTGAAAAGTATCGACGGCATCGCCTCGCCGAACGTGCTTTCGTAGTGGACATAACCGAGCTCGAGGCTCTGGTCCTCATCGAGGTGGATCGTGCCTTTGGCCAAGAAGGAGGTGGATTCACTCGATGTATTGAATACCTCGTGACCGGGTTTCGTGAACGAAAGATCATCAGTGAAGCCGTTGGTGTTATAGATCGTTGGTCCATCATTGCCGGCGAAATAGTTGCCGCGATAGCGGCGTGCTCCGGCGGTCACGAAATCGAAATTGTCCTGCACCGTTCCGAGCACGAACGAACCGGTACCGTTCTCGAAATCGAAGAAGTCGGCGGATTCGGCCTGCTGGGTCATGGCATTGATGGTGAAATCGGACGTCGTATTGTCCTGCGCGCCGATCTTGATGCGGCCGCCATACTCCTTGCCGTCCTCGACGATATCCTTCGCATTGAGCGTTCGGATGCCGACGACGCCGCCGTTGACGCCGGCGCCGGCAGCGCCGCCCGACGGGCCCTTGGAAATGCTGACGCCGCCGATCAGGTCCGGGTCGATATAGGTGCGGTCGTCGACGCCGGCGTAACCGCGCCAGGTCGTGGTGGTCTGCTGCGTGCCATCGATCGCAACGCGGACGCGGTTCTGGCCCTGCAGGCCGCGGATATTGACGTTGACGGCGCCACCGTTGTGGTTGTTGGCGGAGATGACGCCGGGCGTGTTCTTGAAGATATCGCCGGCCGTCGAGCCGCGGAACCGCTCGATCTGCTCGGCGGTGATGTAGCTGGTGGAACCCGCAGTCTCGTAAGGCGTATCCACGCCCTCGCTATCCCCGTCGCGAAGCACGATCGGCGCGAGCGTCGTATCATCCGACGCATCCGGCGGGCTCGCCGTCGAACCCGCAGCTGCAGCCTCCAGCGTCACCGTATTGCCGCCGCTTGACCGGAAGGAAACGCCAGTGCCGGAGAGCAGCCGCGACAGGGCGGCAGGCGGCGTCAGCGAACCGGTCACGCCGGCCGTCGTCTTCCCGGCAGTGATTTCGCTGCGATAGACGAGACGCAGGTCGGTCTGGCGGCCGAGTGCGAGAAGTGCGTTTTCAAGCGGCCCGGCGGGAATGGAAACGGCGACCTGCTGCGATTGAACGCCTTGCGCCGGCTGCTGTGCGACGGCCGGAGCCATGCCGCCCAGCCAGGATGCGCAGCCAAGCGCGATCCGGACATGCCGCGAAAAAAGCGGCCCCCTCAAACTCATTTCAACCCCCTGCACTCAAACATCGTGACCGCTTGTCGCGGCCCCTGGTGGTTATGAGTGAAACGGGGCTCCAACTCCTGACGTCGGTTTTCGAAAAAAGATGATTTCTTGAGTCAATTTTACGATGGGCATGTCTTCAGCGCGAACGGACCAGCGTGATCCAGTCGGAAACCCGGATGATGCGGATCGGCAGGCTCTCCTGCAGCGCCGTGAAAGCCTGATCGACATCGGTGACGGCGAAGACGCCGCTGACCCGCAGCTGCGAGGCCTGGTCGTCGAGCACCATGATGCGGCCCCGCTGGTAACGGCCGATCTGGCCGAGCACCTCACCGAGCGGCCGGCCGGAGAAGACCAGCTTGCCGCCGCGCCAACTCGTCAGATCGGCGACATCGCCGGAGCCGGTCGTCAGGCGGCCATCCGCGCCGAGATGGGCGGTGCCTCCGGTTTCGAGCACCGCACGCTGGGAGCCGGCGGTCACCGCCACATGCCCCTCCTCGACCATCACCTCGTCGCGCTCGCCGACCCGCACCGCATAGCGGGTGCCGAGCGCGATCGCCTGGGTTTCGTCGCCGCTGACGACGAAAGGCCGTGCCGGGTTCGGGGTCACCTCGAAAAAGGCTTCGCCGCGCAGGACCACGATCCGGCGCTCGGTCCGGCCATATCGCACCTTGATTGCGCTATCGGTGTTGAGCGTCACCACCGACCCGTCATTGAGGTCGATGCGCCGGATGACGCCGACCGGCGTGTAGAAATCCGAACGATACCGGGCGATGAGGCCGGTCTCGTTGGCGATGATGCCAAGACAGCCCATCAGAAGCAGGGCGGCAATGCCACCGCCGACCACCCGGCGCCGGCGCGGCGCGACCGTTTGCGGTACCGCTGCGAGATCGCCCCAGAGAGAGCTCATCTCTTCAAAGGCGGCCGCATGAGCCGGATCCTGCATTTTCCAGAGTTCGAAGCGGCGGCGATCGGCATCGGTCGCGTCGCGGGATCCGAGACGCGCGACCCAGCCTGCCGCCTCCTCCGCAATTGCATCCTCACGCGCCTGGTCTGAAACCTTAGTCATGCGCAATCCCCCCGGCGGGAGGCAATGCCGCAAGGCGGGCCTGACGGCAAGCCATGAGTGCACGGATGATGTGTTTTTCAACCATGTTCCGGGAGATTCCGAGCTTCTCCGCAATCTCTCCGTTGGAAAGTCCTTCGAGACGGCTGAGCACGAACACGACCCGGCATTTCGGCGGCAGGGAGGAAATCGTCTCGATCAGAAGCCCGAGCTGCTGGCGGGCGGCGACCACGCGCTCCGGGCTCGGCGCGTCGTCGGCAACCTGCGTCTGGTCCAACTCATCGCCGAAAAGCGAGCTGTCGCGCATCAGCCGGGCGGTGATGCCATGGGCGACGGAGCGGGCGACCTGGAAAAGATAGGCATGCGGATTGCGCAGATCCTCCTTCGGCGATGCCGTCAGCAGCCGCAGAAAGGTCTCCTGTGTCGCGTCCGCCGCATCCTCCCTGTTGCGCAGGCGCCGAAGAAAGAACCGCTGCAGCTTCCCCTCCTCGGTCTGCTGCAACTGCTCGATAAGGCTTATATCCAAGTCCGTAACCCCAGGGTCGGGACCTGCCCGACCAATCGGGCCGCGTTTAGCGCCACCTAAAAAATGATTCAACATCAATGATTTGGAATGAATCCAAGGAAGATTGACAAAACATGACTATAAAAATCATGTTTTTATGCAAAATCAGCACGTTGGACAACCGCGCGCTTGCAGCGGCAGAGACTGAAATTTTCGCTGATCCGGGCCATTTGTCGCGTTTCAGCAACAGTTCCGGTGTCCTCAGACGGAAATCGCCGGTACCTCGAAGACTTCGCCGGGCCGCATCGGCCGGAAACGGCTGCGCGAAATGCGGCGTGCGTCGAGAGCGGCATGAAGCGCCGCCAACGGCTCCTCAATCCCCTCGTCGGTGAGGTCAAACGTGCCCCAATGATGACCGGCGACGAAAGCCGCGTCACAGAGAAGCATGCCCTCGACCGCCTCGTCCGGGTTCTGGTGCTGCGCCTGCATGAACCAGCGCGGTTCGTAGGCGCCGAACGGCAGGTTGGCGAGCCGGAAAGCTCCGTGTTTTTCCCGCGCGGCGCGGTAATTGATGCCCTGGTGGAAGCCCGTATCGCCGATATGGTAGATCTTGCCAGCCGGGGTTTCGAAAACGAAGGCGGCCCAGAGCGCCATGCGCCGGTCGCCTACGCCGCGCGCCGACCAGTGATGGCAGGGCTCGCAATGCAGGACGATGCTAGGACCGATATCCTCGCGGCCGCCCCAATCCATCACCGTGATCTTCGCATCCTCGATACGCGAACGGATCAGCGCGTCGTTGCCGAGCGGCGTGACGAAATGCGGCTTGTCGCGGCCCTGCAGAACCCAGAGGGTTTCAAGATCCATGTGATCGTAATGGTTATGGGTGACCAGCACGACATCGATCGGCGGCAGGTCGCCGATGCGGATGCCGGGCGGATTGACCCGCTTCGGACCGGCGAAACGCACCGGGCTGGCGCGATCGTCCCAGACCGGATCGGTCAGGATGTTGAGGCCGGCAACCTGGATCAGCATCGCCGCATGGCCGACCATGGTAACGGTCAGCCGATCGCCCGAGACGCGTGTTTCCGGCACCGCCTGCGGAAACGGGCTCGGAAAGCTGTCCGGCCAGGCGATATTGTTGCCGCCGAGTTTCCAGCGCAGCAGGTCGAGGCCGCCCCGCGGCTCCTCGCCACCCGGATTGAAGAAATACGTTCCGTCGAAATGATCGGAGACCGGACCGGAATAATACTTGTTGGCAGCCATGGCTCCCCTTGCCGCGAACCCGCCCACGAGGGTGGCGATCGCACCGATGCCGGACCATTTCAGGAATTTTCGTCGATTCATGATGGCTATCTAGCAGCGCCCTCTCGCACGTGGGAAGAGACGTTGCGGAGGGAGGGGACACATTTACGCGACCTCGATATCCGTCCTGGAAAAATCGTTGCCGACGAAAAGGAGCGGCAGTTTCAGCACTCGTGCAGCGGCATAGGAAAAGCAGTCACCGAAATTGAGCTTGGCCGGATGGCCGACGAACCGGCCATAGGTTCGCGCCACTTCGAGGGCCGCAACATGCAAGCCATGTGGAAAGGCGACTTCAATGGCACCGATACTCAGCATGAACTCTTCCACGTCCTGCTGCGCTTGCGCGATCAGTTCAGGCGGAGTGGGGCGCTGGTCTCCGTAAAGGCTGATTGCGGTCTTTCGGGAAATTCCGATCACCGCCTCGAACATCGTTACCGATGAATAGTGGATGAGCTGGCTGGAGCCGGTTATCTTGGCAAGCAAGGCCTCGGCTTCTTTTTCGCGAGTCAGTACGGCGACCACGGCCGATGCGTCGAGAAACATCAGCTTTCCCACATCTCGTCCATATAGGCCTTTTCATCGAAATCGACGGCATGCGGCCCCATGCGAGCGGCGACGCGGTCCTGCAGCCGTTTCACGCGCTCCTCCAAAGACAGCTCCTCGCCGACCCGTTTCAGCTCGTTCTCCAGCGCCACGCGCACGGCCTCCGTCTTGGTCTTGGTGCCAAGCCGCCGCATGACCTCGTTTGCCAGCGCATCGACCTTGTCGTCACGGATATAAAGAGACACGGCTATCCACTCCGATGGAGCGCTGCAGGGATATTCAGTATAGTCGAAATGAATATCCCTGCAAGCGGGCGGCAAGGTCGACGTGCCAGCCTTGACTTTCCCACCCGCTTGCTGTTTAAGCCCGCCCATCTGCTGACAAGTTACGACTTGGAGCCGCCGACCGGGGCCGATAGACTGAGCCCGGAGGTCAACACCCGACAGCGCGTTGCGCCCTCGGGTGCTTTTTGGCTTTGTCTCTTGTTTTTGGCGGATGAGAACCCGACGTTTCGGTCATCCGAAACGCGAGAAGGAAGAAACGATGTTCGAAAGCCTCCAGGACCGTCTTGGCTCCATCTTGAGTGGACTGACCGGCCGTGGCGCATTGAGCGAAGCGGATGTGTCCGCCGCTCTGCGCGAGGTTCGCCGTGCCCTGCTCGAAGCGGACGTGGCGCTGGAAGTCGTGCGCTCCTTTACCGATAAGGTGCGCGAAAAGGCCGTTGGCGCCGAAGTCCTGAAGTCGATCAAGCCCGGCCAGATGGTCGTCAAGATCGTCCATGACGAGCTGATCGAGATGCTCGGCTCCGAAGGGGTCGGCATCGACCTGCATGCGGTCGCCCCGGTCGTGATCATGATGGTCGGCCTGCAGGGCTCCGGCAAGACGACGACGACGGGCAAGATCGCCAAGCGGCTGACCGATCGCGAGCGCAAGAAGGTGCTGATGGCATCGCTCGACACGCGCCGCCCGGCCGCCCAGGAACAGCTCCGCCAGCTCGGCGTCCAGACCGGCGTCGATACGCTGCCGATCATTGCCGGCCAGTCGCCGACCGAGATCGCCGCCCGCGCCGTGCAGGCCGCAAAGCTCGGCGGCCATGATGTCGTCATCCTCGACACCGCCGGCCGCACCCATATCGACGAGCCGCTGATGGCGGAGATGGCGGAGATCAAGCGCCGCTCCAACCCGCATGAAATCCTGCTGGTCGCCGACTCGCTCACCGGCCAGGACGCCGTCAACCTCGCCCGCAATTTCGACGAGCGCGTCGGCATTACCGGCCTCGTGCTGACCCGCATGGACGGCGACGGCCGCGGCGGCGCGGCGCTCTCGATGCGCGCTGTCACCGGCAAGCCGATCAAGCTGATTGGTACCGGCGAAAAGATGACGGAGATGGAGGAATTCCATCCCCGCCGCATCGCCGACCGCATTCTCGGCATGGGCGACATCGTCTCGCTGGTCGAGAAGGCTGCGGAAAATATCGACGCCGACAAGGCGCGCGCCATGGCCGAGAAGATGGCCAAGGGCAAGTTCGACCTGAACGACCTGGCCGAACAGCTGAAGCAGATGCAGTCGCTCGGCGGCATGGGCGGCATCATGGGGCTTATGCCCGGCATGAGCGGCATGAAGGACAAACTCTCGGCCGCCGGAATGAGCGACAAGACGTTCGCACGCCATATCGCCATCATCCAGTCGATGACCAGGGCCGAGCGCGCCAATCCCGACATGCTGAAGCACAGCCGCAAGAAGCGCATCGCCGCCGGCTCCGGCACGGATGCCGCCGAAATCAACAAGCTTCTGAAAATGCACCGCCAGATGGCCGACATGATGAAAATGATGGGCGGCAAGGGCAAGGGCGGCATGATGAAGCAGATGATGGGTGGCCTTGCCTCGAAGATGGGTCTTGGCGGCATGGGCGGCGGAATGGGTGGAATGGGCGGCATGCCCGACCTTTCCAAGCTCGATCCGAAACAGCTCGAAGCGCTGCAGAAGCAGGCGGAGGCCGCAGGCTTCAAGCCGGGCTCGATGCCGGGCATGCCGGGCGGTGGCATGCCGGGACTTGGTACGCCCAAGCTGCCCGGCCTCGGCGGCGGTTTCCCCGGTCTTCCGGGCCTGCCCAAGAAGAAGTGAGGGAGGACATGCCGATGGTTGACCCCGAGGTCAAAGCGAAACTTGCAAGCTATCGCCAGTCGATCGACAACATCGACGCGGCGCTTGTGCACATGCTGGCGGAACGGTTCCGCTGCACCAAGGAAGTGGGCGTCCTCAAAGCCCAGTACGATTTGCCGCCGGCCGACCCGGCGCGCGAAGAATTCCAGATCGAGCGACTTCGCCGCCTAGCGAAGGAAGCGCATCTGGACCCGGATTTCGCCGAGAAGTTCCTGAACTTTGTCATCAAGGAAGTCATCCGGCACCATGAAGCCATTGCCGCCGAACACGTCGGCACGAAGACAGCATGAATCAGCCCGCCTGACGGCGGGTGCAACAAGAACCCCGGCCCGCTGACGGCGGTCCAGAATAACCTAGGAGTAATTGCAATGTCCCTGAAAATTCGTCTCGCCCGCGGCGGTTCCAAGAAGCGTCCGTACTACACCGTCGTCGTTGCTGACGCCCGTTCGCCCCGCGATGGCCGCTTCCTCGAGAAGCTCGGTTCCTGGAACCCGATGCTCGCCAAGGACGATGCCAAGCGCGTCGAACTGAACGCCGACCGCATCAAGCATTGGCTCGACAACGGCGCCCAGCCAACCGACCGCGTTCTGCGCTTCCTCGCTGAGGCCGGCATTGCCCAGCGCGAAGCCAAGAACAACCCTGGCAAGGGCCAGCCGGGCAAGAAGGCCCAGGAACGCATCAAGGAACGCGCCCAGAAGGCCGAAGAAGCAGCAGCCGCTGCCGCCGAAGCATAAGCTTCGCGACCATTCTTTCCTGAACGACGGGCGGCGCGGCAACGCGCTGCCCGTTTTGCTGTTTGCTTTTGATCGCGCAACGCTTAAATGAGCGCACGACAACCGAGATCACGACCCTCATGACCAAGCTCGAAAATCCCGTTCTGATGGCGACCATCGGCGCCGCCCAGGGTCTCCGGGGCGAGGTGCGGGTGCGCACGTATACCGCCGATCCGACCGCGCTCGGCGACTACGGAAACCTGCATAGCGAGGACGGCCGGATCTTCGAAATCCTCGAAATCCGCGAGGCCAAGAACATCGCAATCGTCCGTTTCCGTGGCATCAACGACCGCAACGCGGCCGAAGCGCTGGCCGGCCTCGAACTTTTCATCGAGCGCGACAACCTGCCCGACGACGAACTCGAGGAAGACGAATTCTATTATGCCGACCTCGAGGGCCTCGAAGCGGTCGACGAAGAGGGCAAGAGCTACGGCACGGTGAGCGCCGTCTACGATTTCGGCGCCGGCGATCTGCTGGAGCTGAAAGGCCCCGGTCGCCGGCCTGCCCTCATCCCCTTTTCCGAGGCCGCGGTGCTGGAGATCGACCTCGAAGGCGGCAAGATCGTCATCGATCCGCAGGCCGCCGGCCTTGCCGAGAACCCGGAAGACGACGGCCCGGCACCGGGCCTGCCCAAAAAGGGCAAATAGCCACAATGACCTTCCGCGCCACCATCCTGACGCTTTACCCGGAAATGTTTCCGGGACATCTGGCCTTTTCACTGGCCGGCAAGGCTCTGGAGCGCGGGCAATGGTCGCTCGGCACGGTGCAGATCCGCGATTTTGCGCAGGACCGCCATCGCACGGTGGACGACACGCCGGCCGGCGGCGGCGCGGGAATGGTGCTGAAGCCGGATATCCTCGCCAAGGCGATCGACAGTGTCTCTGAAAATGACAGCCGCCCGCGTCTTCTGATGAGCCCGCGCGGAAAACCGCTGACCCAGGAGAAGGTGCGCGAGCTTGCGGCCGGCGACGGCGTGGTGATCGTCTGCGGCCGGTTCGAGGGCGTGGACCAGCGCGTGATCGATGGCCGCAATCTCGAAGAAGTGTCGATCGGCGACTATGTTCTGTCCGGCGGTGAGCCGGCGGCGCTGACGCTGCTCGACGCGGTCGTGCGCATCCTGCCGGGCGTCATGGGCAATGCGCTGTCCGGTACCCATGAAAGCTTCGAGAACGGCCTGCTCGAACATCCGCACTACACGAGGCCGCAGGTGTTCGAAGGCCGGGAAATCCCCGCCGTGCTGACCTCGGGCAATCATGCGGCGATCGAGAAATGGCGGTTGGAAGAGGCGAAGAAGCTGACAGCCGAGCGGCGGCCGGATTTGTTATAAGCCAAAGCAGCCCCCTCATCCGCCCTTCGGGCACCTTCTCCCCGAGGGGAGAAGATATTTGTGCCGCCACTCCGCTATTTCCTCCTCTCCCCTTGGGGAGAGGGTGGCCGAGCGTAGCGGAGGCCGGGTGAGGGGGCGCCGCTCAGCCCGTCACGAAATAATAGATCGTCAGCGCGAACCCAACGGCCACCACGCACCAGCGCAGCACAGCCTGTGGCACCCGCCGCGCCATCCAAACGCCGGCATAACCGCCAAGCGCGCCGGCCGGGATCATCACCAGCGCTTCCGGCCAGGCAATGACGCCACCGCCGACGAAGACGATGATGGCGACGGCCGCGATCAGGATCGCCAGCAGGTTTTTCAGCGCATTGAGGTGGTGGTAGCTGCCGCCGGTGGTGACGCCGAGCACGGCGAGCATCATGATGCCCATGCCTGCGCCGAAGAACCCGCCATAGATCGCGGTCAGGAACTGTCCGATGACGGAACCGGGAGAATTGGCCGGGCGCTCCGCCGATGCCTTGGGTTTCAGCCAGGGACCTGCGGCAAACACCGCCGTCGCTGCCGCCAAAAGCCAAGGCACGAGTGCGCGAAAGGACGGATTGTCGAGCGACAGCAGCAGGAAAGCGCCGGCGAAGGCACCGACGACCGAAACGAGCGCCAATACAAGCGCACTGCGCCAGCGGCTGGAAATCTCGTCCCAGTAGGCGATCGTCGAAGTGACGTAGCCCGGAAACTGTACGATCGAGGACGTCGCATTGGCGAGGATCGGCGGAATGCCGGCAAGCGTCATAGCCCCGAAGGTCAGAAAGGTCCCGCCGCCGGCGATCGCGTTGACCGCGCCGGACAGGAAGCCCGCCGCGGCAAGCAGGGCTATCATTGTGATTGTCATTGATGTTTCCTCATCCCTGGCCATCAGATAGCGGCTTCGGCGAAACACGGCAATAGCGGGCTTTTTCGTCACAAAATCGCAATCAACGGGATGACAAACCCATGTCTTTCGTGTATTGGCCCACCCGGAAATGGGAAATATCCCGTCGACCAGCAACAAAGAATGGCGAATTCGCTCTGCCGAAAAGGCAAATCCCCAAGGCTTTGACCAAAGGGATAGACCCGAGCGCTCTGGCTGTTTCAGAAGAACCAAAGGTTTGAGACGATGAATATCATCCAGGAATTGGAAGCCGAACAGGCCGCCAAGATTGCAGCCAAGCGCACGCTTCCGGAATTTTCCGCCGGCGACACGCTCCGCGTCAACGTCAAGGTTACCGAAGGTAACCGTACCCGCGTACAGGCTTATGAAGGCGTCTGCATCGCCCGTTCCGGCGGCGGCATCAACGAAAGCTTCACCGTTCGCAAGATCTCCTACGGCGAAGGCGTCGAGCGCGTATTCCCGGTCTACTCGCCGATGGTCGAAAGCGTCGAAGTCGTTCGCCGCGGTAAGGTCCGTCGCGCCAAGCTCTATTACCTGCGCGATCGTCGCGGCAAGTCGGCTCGTATCGTTGAAGACACCGGCGTTCGCGCCCGCAAGCTGAACGACGCCGAGCGTCAGGCCGTTGCCGAAGAGAAGGCACGTATCGAAGCCGAGAAGGTTGCAGCAGCCCAGGCTCTCGCCGCCGAAAAGGCAGCAGCGGAAGCCGCTGAAGCAAAGGCCGCAGCAGAAGCTGCTGAAGCCGCAGAAGCCGCCAAGGCTGCTGAAGCTTCTGCCGAATAAGCTTCTTATATCGAATACGGAAAAGGCGGCCTTCGAGCCGCCTTTTTTGTTGCGCGATACAGGTTAATTCCTGACGGCAGAATCCCAGTGTTCGTCCGCCTTGCCGTTGACGATACGCCATGTGTCGTACCAGGTGCTGGTATAGCTCTTCGAAGGATCGCGAGGATCTTTCATTTCGCGCACCGTCCCCACGGTCACCAGATCGCTTTCCGCTGTGACAAAGACGACCGGCGTTTTTATCTTGCCGGGAATGGGGCTCGGCTTCCGCTTCAGGACGTCGATGAAATAGCGGACCACGCCCTCACGCCCTGACGCGGCATTCGGGTTGTGCTGGATATAACGTTCAGTGAGATACTGATCGGCCTTATCCCACTGATTGGCTTCCAGCAGGTCGCGCACGATTCCGTAGGCAACCTGCTTGTTGGCATGCAGCTTGGGGTCCGTGCTGGTGAAAAGCGCGTCTTTGTCCGCGGCGGCCGTCACCGGCTCCTGTGCCAGCGACGGCGCGGTCAGCGTGCCCATCGCGGCTCCGAACAGGGCCAACCCAGAGCGGCATGTTTCAAGGCTCGTATCATCGATCTTCTCCAAGCGTTTCGATCTGGCTTGGCAAAAGACATAGGAGAAACCGCGATGAGGCGGAAGGAGGCAGTTTTGCGGCCATTGGTTCCCCGGAGGGAACCAATGGCAGTAACGTCCGGTCAGGCGGAGGCCGCCTGTCTCGCCGCCAGCATTCGGCCGACGATGATGACGAGGACGCCAGCGACGGCAAGGCAGACCGCCAGGAAGACCATCGGCAGGATATTGTTGCCGGTTGAATCCCGGATCCAGGGGACGACGTTCTGTGCGACGAAGCCGCCGAGATTGCCGACCGAATTGATCGCCGCAATGCCGGCCGCTGCGCCAGCACCCCTCAGGAAGCGTGAGGGAAGGCTCCAGAAGACCGGCTGACCAGCAAAAATGCCGGCCGCTGCGACGCAAAGGAAAGCGAACTGCAAGGTCGGCGAGGTGACGAGCGCCGAAAGCGCCAGGCATATCGCGCCGACGAAGGCGGGACCGACAATATAGGGAGTTTTGTTCTCGGCCCGGTCTGCGGCGGCCGGCACCACCCATAGCGCGAGCGCGACGATCACCCACGGAATGATGTTGATGAAGCCGTTCGTCGTGTTCGAGACGCCGAACCCCCTGACGATCGTCGGCAGCCAGTAGCTGAGACCGTAGGCAGCGAGCGGAAAGCCGATATAGCAGAGCGCCATCAGAAGCACTCGCGGATTGACGAGCGCCTTGAATCCGTTGTCTGCATGCTCCTCCATTCCGGAATTCTCACGCGCCAGCCGATCGTGCAGCCAGCGCTTTTCATCCTCCGTCAGGAATTTCGCCTTTTCCGGAGTGTCGTCGAGATAAAAGAAAGTGACGATCCCGGCGACTACCGCCGGAATGCCGGTTGCCAGGAAGACCCATTGCCATCCCGCATGGCCAAGCAGCCCGTTGAGATCAAGCAGCATGCCGCCAATCGGGGCGCCCACCGCATTGGCGAGTGCGCTGAAGATCATGAACAGGCCGACCATCCGGCCCCGATAATCCTTCGGGAACCAAAGCGTCAGCAGGTAGAGGACGCCCGGGAAGAAGCCTGCCTCCGCGACGCCGAGCAGGAAACGGAGGATGTAGAACATCGTCGGGCTCTGCGTATAGGCGAGCGCCACGGTCACGATGCCCCAGGTGATCATGATGCGGGCGAACCAGCGGCTGGCGCCGAACCGGTTGAGGAAGAGGTTGCTCGGGACCTCGAACAGAAAGTAGCCGACGAAAAAAAGCGAGGCGCCGAGACCATAGGCATATTCGCTCATGCCGAGCGCGCCGACCATTTCCAGCTTGGCATAGCTGACGTTCTGACGGTCGATATAGGCAATCAAATAAAGGACACCGAGGAACGGCATAAGCCGCCACACGATCTTTGAAATTAGCTCTTTTTCCTGAACCAACTTTTTTACTCCAAAGCATTTGCCGCAGAGAAAGCGGCGTATTTCGGTGAGGGGGATGTAGAGGACCCCCTCCTGCGCGGCAAGAAAAAGATGCCCGCTGGCGACCGCTTGCTATCGGCCGGCTTTTCATGAGAGGGATTCGCCAGCCATTTGTCAGGAGTGCCACAATGCTCTCACGCCGTATGCTGATCTCCGGCCTTGCCGCCCTTGCCATTGCACCCGCCGCCGGGGCCGCCGAACTGCCGGATCTCAAGGGCCGCACGGTTGTCGTGGTCACGGAAAACGCTTATCCGCCGCTGCAATTCGTCGATCCCAAAAGCGGCATGGCGATCGGCTGGGAATACGACGCGATGAATGCGATCGCGAAGCGCCTGAACGTCAAGGTCGAATATCAGAACACGAGCTGGGACGCGATGATCCAGGCGGTTTCGGACGGCCAGTACGACATCGGCATGACCGGCATCACCATCAAGGACGATCGCCGAGAGAAGGTCGACTTCTCCCACCCCTACATGCGTTCGCAGCAGCTCATGCTGGTGCGTGGCGACGAAAAGCGCTTCACCGACGCCAAGGGCTTTGCCGCGCTGGAGAAGGGGCTGATCGGCGCACAAGCCGGAACGAGCCCTTTTTATACCGCGGTCTACGAGATCCTCGACGGCAACGAGCAGAACCCGCGGATCAAGCTCTTCGAGACCTTCGGCGCGACGGTGCAGGCGCTGAAGGCGGGCGACGTCGACCTGGTTCTGACCGACAGCACCGCGGGCGAAGGTTATGTCAAGGCTTCCGGCGGCTCCTTGAAGCTGATCGGCCAGCCGCTCGGCACCGAGGATTTCGGCTTCATCTTCAAGAAGGGTTCGGATCTCGTTTCGCCGGTCAACGCGGCGATCACCGCGCTGAAGGTCGACGGCACGCTGGACGCGCTGAACAAGAAGTGGTTCCTCGACTACAAGATGGGTCAGTAAAGGCATGGCGCCTTCGCGTCGCAGCACGTCCCAGCCGCAGGATTTCCCCTGGTGGCTGGTCGCCTTCGCGATACTGTGCCTCGGCTTGGCGGCGGTCATCGCCCTCAACGACCTTTATTCCCAAGTCTTCAATGTCGTGGCCAAGGGCATCGGCATCACGGTCGGCGTGACGCTCGCCGCCTTTCTCCTGGCGACGCTGCTGGGGCTCGGCATCGCGCTGGCGGGGCTTTCCGGCAATGTCGTGCTGAGGCAGGCGGCGCGTTTCTATATCGAGCTCATCCGCGGCATCCCTATCCTCGTGCTGCTCTTCTACATTGCCTTCGTCGGCGCGCCGGCCTTCGTGACGCTCTACAATTGGGCGCTGGCGCCGCTGATCGAGAGCGGCTGGGCCGAGGCGCTTCTGGTGCGCGACGTCTCGCTGCTCTGGCGGGCGATCATCGCCCTGACGATAGGTTATGCCGCCTTCATCGCCGAAATCTTTCGTGCCGGGTTCCAGGCCGTCGATATCGGCCAGATCGAAGCAGCAAAGGCACTGGGCCTCACCCGCTGGCAGCGTTTCCGGCTGATCGTCTTCCCCCAGGCGATGCGGGTGATCCTGCCGCCGCTTTCCAACGACTTCGTCTCGATGGTGAAGGATAGTTCGCTCGTCTCGGTCCTCGGCGTCGCCGACATTACCCAGATGGCCAAGGTCTATGCCGCCGGCTCCTTCCGCTTCTTCGAGACCTATTCGATCGTCACCTATATCTACCTGCTGCTGACGATCGGCCTGTCGCTGGCCCTGCGCGGCATGGAAGGGCGTTTGCGGAGAAGAACGGAGCGGTGAGGCGGCCCAAAATCCGCCTCCCGTTTCAGTCTCTGTCTGCGCCCCGCGACGTCAACGACGGCAGGGCGCAGTGTGTGGTTCAATAGACTTCCGGAACGTACATGTCCGCCGGTACCGGATGACGGATGTAATCATCGTTCCGGACGCGGCCCGGGAGGTCGATGGGCTCCTTCGGCACGGTCTCGTAAGGCACCTGGGCGAGAAGATGGGCGATGCAGTTCAGCCGCGCCTTCTTCTTGTCGACGGCCTGCACCACCCACCACGGCGCTTCCGGAATGTGGGTGCGCTGGAGCATCTCTTCCTTCGCCTTGGTATATTCTTCCCAGTGGACGCGGCTTTCGAGGTCCATCGGCGACAGTTTCCACTGTTTCAACGGATCGTGAATGCGCATCTTGAACCGGAATTCCTGCTCCTCGTCGGTAATCGAGAACCAGTATTTGACGAGAATGATGCCGGAGCGGACCAGCATCCGTTCGAATTCCGGCACAGAGCGGAAGAACTCTTCCAGCTCGTCCTTGGTGCAGAAGCCCATGACGCGCTCGACGCCGGCGCGGTTGTACCAGGAGCGGTCGAACAGCACCATTTCGCCGGCGGTCGGCAGATGCGGCACGTAGCGCTGGAAATACCACTGGCTGCGTTCGCGCTCGGTCGGGGCCGGAAGGGCGACCGTGCGGCAGACGCGCGGGTTGAGGCGCTGGGTGACGCGCTTGATGGCGCCGCCCTTGCCGGCCGAGTCGCGGCCTTCGAACAGCACGACCATCTTCAGCTTCTTGTACTGCACCCAGTCCTGCAGGCGGACGAGCTCATGCTGGAGGCGGAAGAGTTCGCGGAAGTAGATCCGGCGGTCGATCGTCGCCTCGGCAGGCTCGGACATGCCCTCGACGACCAGCTCGTCGAGCCGGTCCTCTTCCATCTGCAGTTCCAGCTCTTCATCGAAGCTGTCGGCGATCTCTTCCTTGATGCGGCTGAGCTGGTCTTGCATGGGTGCGGACATGGCAGGCATTCCTCCGTTATGGAAACTCAGATCAACCACGTTTCCGCGAAAGCTTTATGACAGAGATGCGACGGATTTTCTGCGAAGCAATTCGATTGCCGATTTCTTCGGAAACTGCTATTGCAGCGGCCATGGGATCGAAATTCGGATGCCTCGCGAACCATATCGTCGTGCTGCAGGACCACAAACGTCTGCCGGCACGGTTTTTTGCGCGAGTATCCGGGGCGCTTTGCGACCGACTTAGCTGATTGTTCAGCTTGCGGCGGCTCGTGCTGCCGGACACCCATTTTCTGTTTCAGTCAGCTTTACGGACAGCAGCCATGAGCGCACCCCGCACCCTTTACGACAAGATCTGGGACGACCACGTCGTTTCCGAGGACGAGAACCACACCTGTCTTCTCTACATCGACCGTCACCTCGTTCACGAAGTGACGTCGCCGCAGGCGTTCGAAGGCCTGCGCATCGCCGGCCGCAAGGTCCGTGCTCCCGAAAAGACGCTTGCCGTCGTGGACCATAACGTCCCGACCACGGCCGACCGCCACGAAGGCATCAAGAACGAGGAAAGCCGCATCCAGGTGGAAGCGCTTGCCCAGAACGCCCATGACTTCGGCGTCGAATATTATTCGGAAAAGGATGTCCGCCAGGGCATCGTCCATATCGTCGGTCCGGAACAGGGCTTCACCCTGCCGGGCATGACCATCGTCTGCGGCGACAGCCACACGTCGACGCACGGCGCATTCGGCGCGCTGGCGCACGGCATCGGTACCTCCGAGGTCGAGCATGTGCTCGCCACCCAGACGCTGGTGCAGAAGAAGGCGAAGAACATGCTGGTGCGCGTCGACGGCCAGCTGCCGCCGGGCGTCACCGCCAAGGACATCATCCTTGCCATCATCGGCGAAATCGGCACCGCCGGCGGCACCGGCCACGTCATCGAATTCGCCGGCGAGGCGATCCGCGCGCTCTCCATGGAAGGCCGCATGACGGTCTGCAACATGACGATCGAAGGCGGCGCCCGCGCCGGCCTGATCGCGCCCGACGAAAAGACCTTCGAGTATATCAAGAACAAGCCGCGCGCCCCGAAGGGCAAGGCCTGGGATATGGCGCTCGACTACTGGAAGACGCTGCAGACGGACGAAGGCGCGCATTTCGACAAGGTGGTCGTACTCGACGCCGCCAACCTGCCGCCGATCGTCTCCTGGGGCTCCTCGCCGGAAGACGTCATCTCGGTTGAAGGTTCCGTTCCGAACCCGGACGATATCCAGGACGAAACCAAGCGCACCTCCAAATGGCGCGCCCTGGAGTATATGGGCTTGAAGCCCGGCACAAGGATCACCGATATAGCCATCGACCGCGTTTTCATCGGCTCCTGCACCAACGGCCGCATCGAAGACCTGCGCGCCGCAGCCAAGGTTGTCGAAGGCCGCACCGTCGCGCCGACCGTGTCCGCCATGGTTGTCCCGGGCTCCGGCATCGTTAAGGAACAGGCGGAAGCCGAGGGTCTCGACAAGATCTTCAAGGATGCAGGTTTCGAATGGCGCGAGCCGGGCTGCTCGATGTGCCTGGCGATGAACGACGACCGCCTGAAGCCGGGCGAGCGCTGCGCGTCGACCTCCAACCGCAATTTCGAGGGCCGCCAGGGCTACAAGGGCCGCACCCATCTCGTCTCGCCGGCCATGGCCGCCGCAGCTGCGGTCGCGGGTCACTTCGTCGATATCCGCGAGTGGAAATAAGCGTCTTTCAATTTTGACTTCGAGATGCCCGGCCCTCAGCGCCGGGCATTTTCGTTTCAGGCCCTAACCGAGCACCTTGACCACCGTCCCCTTGCGCATGAAGCGGAGCAAACGCTTCATATCCAGGAGGCTGACGGCGATGCAGCCGGCCGTCGGCTCGTAGCCGGGCTTGATAAGGTGGAAGAAGATCGCCGAGCCGCGGTTGCGTGCTCGCGAGGTGATGTTCCAGTCGAGCACGAGGCAGATGTCATACAGCCCGTCGGCCCGCATCATCTCTTCATGACTTGGCCGGAACGGTGCCTTCACCGGGCGATTGTACGACGGGTGCTCCGGCTGGTCGCACCACAACAAGTCTTTGCCGATGCGCGTGATAGGAAGTGATGTTGGAGGCAGCGTCACGCGGTCCCCGCGAACATAGCCCTTAAGCAGTCGCATCGCCGCGATCGGCGTTGCACCGTCCCCTTCCCGCTTGAAGGGCGCGGTGCCCGACCGCCCGAGTGCCGCCCGCACGGTGATGCCGCCGAAGGAGACGATCGCCCGGCGCCGGTCGCGCGGTGCGATCCGGACGGTGACGACAGCGGTCTTTTTGTGATTTCCCTCGCGAAAACGTTGCATTTCTCTCACAAGGTTTTGCTTTGAATATGATTTCGTTTGAATTCATAGCACGTTGGGATTTAGATCGAGGAGCCCTAAATGCGCTTCGATTGACTGGCAATGACAGTCAGAACGCAACGGCGAGACGAAAGGCAAGAACGCATGGCAGCGCGCACGATACTCCTGGTGGACGACGATGACGATCTGCGTGAAACGCTCGTCGAGCAGTTGTCGTTTTACGAAGAGTTCGCAATTCTCCAGGAAGCAAATGCGGCCAAGGCGTTGCAGACCGCCAAGAACGCCCAGATCGATCTGCTGATCATGGACGTCGGCCTGCCCGACATGGACGGCCGCGAGGCGGTGAAACTCCTACGCAAGAACGGCTTCAAGGCGCCGATCATCATGCTGACCGGCCACGACACCGATTCCGACACGATCCTTGGTCTGGAAGCCGGCGCCAACGACTATGTGACGAAGCCCTTCCGCTTCGCCGTGCTGCTCGCCCGCATCCGCGCCCAGCTTCGCCAGTACGAACAGAGCGAGGACGCCACCTTCACGGTCGGCCCCTATCTCTTCAAGCCGAGCCAGAAGCTGCTGACCACAGAGGACGGCAAGAAGATCCGCCTGACGGAAAAGGAAGCGGCGATCATCCGCTATCTCTACCGCGCCGGCCAGAAGGTCGTCACCCGCGACGTGCTGCTGGAAGAGGTCTGGGGGTATAATTCCGGCGTCACAACGCATACGCTGGAAACCCATGTCTACCGTCTTCGCCAGAAGATCGAGCGCGATCCGTCGAGCGCCGAGATCCTGGTCACCGAAAACGGCGGCTACAAGATCGTACCGTAAAGGGCCCTGATGTCGCTGACCGAAGATATCCGCCTGCTGTCGCAGGTCCCGCTGTTCCGGGACATGAACGAAGACCAGCTGCGCCTCGTCGCCTTCGGCGCCGAGCGGCGGCAGGTGACGACCGGCCAGCAGCTGTTTCGGGAAAAGTCCCCGGCCGAATCGGCCTTCATCGTCGCAAGAGGCCGTTTCGAGCTGCTGATGGCCGACCGCAACGGCGAGCTGAAGGTCGAAGCGACCGTCGGTCCCGGCACGCTGCTGTCAGAACTGGCGCTCGTGACCATGGTGGAACGCAAGTTCACCGCCATTGCGACCGAGGATTCCGAAGCCCTGAAGATCAGCCGCTCGCTGTTCCACCGCCTGCTTGAGGAATATCCGCAGGTCGGCCGGGTGATCGAAAGCCGCATCCGCGACAACATCGCCAGCCTCGCCAAGGCGGCGGCGGCGATGCAGGACCGGTTCGCCTGAGGCTTCTTCTTAATTTAGCCGAGCCCGCAACCCCCTCACCCGGCCTCCGCTAACGCTCGGCCACCCTCTCCCCAAGGGGAGAGGAGGACGGGAGCGGCACGGCACCTCTCCCCTTCTCCCCTCGGGGAGAAGGTGGCCCGAAGGGTCGGATGAGGGGGCCACCGCCCCGCAGCGTATCGCGATAGATCCACCAATCTCAGAACTTGAACACCGCCGTGACCGGCACGTGGTCCGAAGGCTGGTTCCAGCCGCGGGCTTCCTTGAGCACGTCGATGCGGTCGAGGAACGGGCCGAGGTCGGGCGAGGACCAGATATGGTCGAGCCGGCGACCCTTGTTCGCCGCTTCCCAGTCCTTGGCGCGGTAGCTCCACCACGTATAGATCTTCTCGGGCTCCGGCGTGTGCTGGCGCATCAGGTCGAGCCAGCCGCCACGGGCGATGATCTCCTTCATCCCCTCGGTCTCGACAGGCGTGTGGCTGACGATCTTCAGGAGCTGCTTGTGCGACCAGACGTCGTGCTCCAGCGGCGCGATGTTGAGGTCGCCGACGAGGATGGAGGAAATGCCGGGCATGGCGTCCGCCTTCAGCGCCTTCATCTCCTCGATGAAATCGAGCTTGTGGCCGAATTTCGGATTGATCGCCCGGTCCGGCTCGTCGCCCCCCGCGGGTACGTAGAAATTATGCAGCCGGATGCGCCGCGAGCCGCGCTCGAAGAGCGCCGAGATGTGCCGGGCATCGCCAACATTGCAATAGTTCTGGCGGTGGTCTTCGAGGAGCGGCACCTTCGAGGCGATGGCGACGCCGTGATAGCCCTTCTGGCCGTGGATGATGATGTGCTGGTAACCGAGGTCCTTCAGCGGCTGCAGCGGAAACTCCGGCTCCTGGCACTTGATTTCCTGCAGGCAGAGAATGTCCGGCTTGTGGCGGACGAGGAACTGCTGGACGATCGGCATGCGCAGCCGCACGGAGTTGATATTCCAGGTCGTGATCGAAAATGTCATGATTTCCCTCGGGCTCTGCCGCGAGCTTTAGGAAATTTTGGCGTCGCTGAGAAGCGAAAAGGGCCGCGCAATCAAGCGCAGCCCTTCATTGATTTCAGGCCCAGCAGAGATCAACCCTTGCGGACGTCCTCATAGGGGATGATGAAGACCTTATCGTCGAGATTGACCCCGTTCTGGACGTTGTAGATCATCACCGACGTGTCCTTGTTCTGGGCGTCGGTGATCGTCCACTGGCGCAGGTCGTAGGTCTTGGAATCGAACATCATGGTGATGGTCGAATCGCCGAACACGGTCTTGTTGCCGAGCACGATCGTGGTGAGGTCGGACTCCTGCTTGACGTCGCGGACCATCTGGTTGCCAAGGTCGATGCGGCTGGCGAGCAGCAGGCTGAGCGGCGTCTTTGAGAGCGGGTAGATATCCCAGGTCTTGAGCTTCATATTGCCGATGACGACGTTGTTGCCGTCGGCGATGACGCGGATCGGCGACGGATCCTCGAAATTGAAGCGCAGCTTGCCTGGGCGCTCGATGAAGAATTTTCCGCCGGTCTGCTCGCCGCGCGGGCCGAACTGCACGAATTCGCCCATCATGGTTTTGACCGAGGAGAAATGGTCGGCGATCTTCTGGGCCGCCGCACTGCTGGAGCTCTGGGCAAAGCCGAGATCCGGCGCAAACGCGGCCGCCGCCAGGCCCGCAAGCCCGAGCGAAAACTGCCGGCGGCCGAGCGCGCCAGCACTAGTGTTTGAAAGGATGGTCTTTTCGTTCTTCATTCTGGTCTCCTTTCGTTACTCCTCCGCACCAAAGGCGGCGGCTTGATGGCCGGCCCCTGGCGATCACGAAAGCCTTACCGTTCGAGAATGTCGCCCTCGGTCGGCACCAGGATTTCGCGTTTGCCGGCATGGTTGGCCGGCCCGATCAACCCCTCCTGCTCCATCCGCTCGATCAGCGAAGCGGCACGGTTATAGCCGATGCCGAGTCGGCGCTGGACGTAGGACGTGGACGCCTTGCCGTCCCGCAGCACGATCGCCACCGCCTGGTCATAAGGGTCGTCCGAGTCTGCGAGATTGGACATGCCGGCCGGCCCGGCACCGTCACCATCCTCGTCGTCATCGGCCGTGATCGCATCGAGATATTGGGGCTGGCCTTGAGTTTTCAAGTAGGCGACGATGTCTTCCACCTCGGTATCGGAGACGAAAGGCCCGTGGACGCGCTGGATGCGGCCGCCCCCGGCCATGTAGAGCATGTCGCCCATGCCGAGCAACTGTTCGGCACCCTGTTCCCCGAGGATCGTGCGGCTGTCGATCTTCGACGTCACCTGGAAGGAGATGCGGGTCGGGAAGTTGGCCTTGATCGTGCCGGTGATGACGTCGACCGACGGGCGCTGGGTCGCCATGATCACATGGATGCCGGCCGCACGAGCCATCTGCGCCAGGCGCTGCACGGCACCTTCGATATCCTTGCCGGCGACCATCATCAGGTCGGCCATTTCGTCGATGATGACGACGATATAGGGGATCGGCTGGAGATCGAATTCCTCGGTCTCGTACATGGCTTCGCCGGTATGGCGGTCGAAACCGGTCTGCACGGTGCGGGTCAGCACCTCGCCCTTCTCCAGCGCCTGCTCGACGCGGCTGTTGAAGCCGTCGATATTGCGCACGCCGATCTTCGACATCTTCTTGTAGCGCTCTTCCATCTCGCGGACGGTCCACTTGAGCGCCACGACGGCCTTTTTCGGGTCGGTGACCACAGGCGAAAGAAGGTGCGGAATGCCGTCATAGACGGAGAGTTCGAGCATTTTGGGGTCGATCATGATCAGGCGGCACTTCTCCGGCGTGTAGCGGTAGAGAAGCGAGAGGATCATGGTGTTGATGGCGACCGACTTGCCCGAACCGGTGGTGCCGGCGACAAGCAGATGCGGCATCTTGGCAAGGTCGGCCACGACAGGCTCGCCGCCGATCGTCTTGCCGAGCGCCATGGCGAGCTTCGCCTTGCTGCCCTCGAAATCCTTGCTGCCGATCATCTCGCGCAGATAGACCGTCTCGCGGGTGCGGTTCGGCAGTTCGATGCCGATCGCGTTGCGGCCGGGAACGACGGCGACGCGGGCGGCGATCGCACTCATCGAACGGGCAATGTCGTCCGCAAGGCCGATGACCCGCGACGACTTGATGCCAGGTGCGGGCTCGAGTTCGTAAAGCGTGACGACCGGGCCGGGGCGCACATGGATGATCTCGCCCTTGACGCCGAAATCCTCGAGGACGCCTTCGAGCAGCCGCGCATTCTGTTCCAGCGCATCGGCCGACAGCGAGGCGTCGCGGGCAACGGCCTTCGGCTCGTTCAGCAGATGTACGGAGGGAAGCTGGAAGCCATCGGGGGCGATGAACGAGCCCTGGGCTTCGCGGGCCACACGGGCACTTGGCTTCGGAGGTGCCGCCGACGGGGCGACACGCTGCTGGACGCGGACGCCGTTGACGGTCTGCGGTGCGCGCGAGGCGACGAACGGCGCATCATCGTCCTCGTCGTCATCGGCCAGGATGCCGGCCGGCCGCGGAGGCATGTCGTCGCGGTCGAAGGGCGGATCGTAGTCGTCGTCTTCGTCAAGGCTGGAAATCGGCGGCGCTGCCACCACCCGACGCGGCGAGGTCACCCGCTCGGCGGGACCATCGAGCGAGGGCTCCATGCGACGGCCGGGGACTACGGATGCCGATCGAGCGCGGACCGGTTCGTTCAGCGTGCCGAATTCGTCCTCGTTGAAATCGTAGGGCTGGTCGAAATCCATCCGGCTGCGCGGCTTGATGCCGGCAAGACGCCGCAATCTGGCCTGGGCGATATACCAGTAGTGAGCGATGGCGCCAAAGGCCAGGAAACCGGCAAACCGGTCCTCGTCGTCCTCCTCCTGGATCTCCTCGCGTTTGGAACGGGTTTTTGCCGCCGCAACCGGCTGGTCGTCGTCCTCGGCATCCTCCTCGAGGGCTTCGCCGACGAGGCCGGAGGCAAACAGCATCAGCCAGGCGCAGGGAATGATGAACAGGGAGCCGAGCACCATCGCCACGGTACCCGTCGGATAGGCGCCGACGAACAGCGCAGGGAACCGCAGGATCATGTCGCCGATGACGCCGCCGATGCCGTTCGGGATCGGCCAGGTGAGCGGGGCGGGAAAGCAGCCCAATGTCGCGGAGGCGAGCAGCGTGCCGCCGCCCCAGGCCGCAAGGCGGGCCGGAACGCGGTCGTATTTGCGGCCGGCGATCAACGCCAGGGCGAAGGCAAGCACCGGCAGCAGGGCGACCAGGCTGGCAAGCCCGAGAAACTGCATCATCAGGTCGGCAAAGGCCGCACCCGGAAAGCCGAGAATATTGGTCGGCGCATTGTCGGTCGCATAGGAGAAGCTCGGGTCGGCGACGTTCCAGGTCGCCAGTGCCGCAACCGCCAGCGCCAGGGCGAGGAAGATGCCGAAACCGACGAGTGCCAGCGCCTGGCGCCATACGAAGGCGGTGAGCACCAGGCGGGTGGACCGGTTTGCCATAGCCGCTGAACTGCTTCTGCCCATCGTGTCTGCCCGCCGTCCTTGAAACGCAACTACGAGCGCGAATCGGCAAGGTGAGAGCTGATTCACGCAATTCCAAAAGAGAATAGCGCGTTGATGGTTAATGTCCCTTTAACCACGACGGGCCGCAAGAAGGCTGAAAACATGCACAAAAAAGCCCGGGCTGAGGCCCGGGCGAATGCAGCTTCCAAAAGCTGCGGCATGATCTGCTGCGGCGACGGTTACCCGCCGCCGCAAGCCGTCGATCAGGAGTGGTAAGCGGCTTCGCCGTGGGTAGCGAGGTCGAGACCTTCGCGCTCGGCTTCGACCGTGACGCGCAGGCCGACGATCAGGTCGACGATCTTGTAGAGGATCGCGGAACCGATGCCGGACCACAGGAGAGTGACGATCACGCCCTTCAACTGAGCCCAGACCTGCGTTGCCGTGCCGGCATAGCTGGCAGCGAAGTCAGCCGTCGAATAGTCGACGATGCCCGCACCGCCGAGAGCCGGGTTGACGAACACGCCGGTGAGGATGGCACCGATGATGCCACCGACGCCGTGTACGCCGAAGACGTCAGCCGTATCGTCGTAACCGAACTTGTTCTTCACCGTCGAGACGAAGAAGTAGCAGACCGGCGAGACGATCAGGCCCATGATGATAGCGCCCATCGGGCCGACGAAGCCGGCAGCCGGGGTGATCACGACGAGGCCTGCAACGGCACCCGAAGCAGCACCCAGCATCGAAGCCTTGCCACGAGCGAAGGTTTCAACGAGAGCCCAGGCGACGATGGCGGCAGCAGTGGCAACGAAGGTGTTGATCATTGCAAGGGCTGCATAGGCATTGGCTTCGAGGTTCGAACCGGCGTTGAAGCCGAACCAACCGACCCACAGGAGCGCAGCGCCGACCATGGTGAGCGTCATCGAGTGCGGAGCCATCATGTCCTTGCCGAAGCCGGTACGCTTGCCGACCATGATGGCGCCGACGAGACCTGCGATACCAGCATTGATGTGGACGACGGTGCCGCCTGCGAAATCGATCGCGCCGAAGCCGAAGATCAGGCCGGTCGGGCCGGAATAGGCGCTCGGGCCGCCCCAGAACCAGACCATGTGGGCCATCGGGAAGTAGATGAAGGTGAGCCACAGGATGGTGAACAGGATGACTGCCGAGAACTTGATGCGTTCGGCAAATGCACCGATGATCAGCGCAGGGGTGATGGCTGCGAAGGTCATCTGGAAGCAAACGAAGGCGAGTTCCGGAATGGCAGCGCCCTTGGTGAAGCTTTCCGACATCGTCGTCGTGTCGACGCCTGCAAGGAACATCTTGGAGAAGCCGCCGACGAAGCTGTTGATCGAGCCACCGTCCGTGAAGGCGAGCGAATAGCCGTAGGTAACCCAGACAATCATCGCCACGGCGGCGATCATCATGACCTGCATGAGAACCGAAAGCATGTTCTTGGTGCGAACGAGACCGCCGTAGAAAAGTGCAAGGCCAGGCACGATCATCAGAAGGACGAGAATGGAGGAAATCAGCATCCAGGTCGTATCGCCCTTGTCGACCGTCATGGCCGGAGCTGCGGCTGCAGCTTCAGCCGCCGGTGCGGCAGCCGTCTGCGCAAAAGCGACGGCCGGAGCGAGGAGCGCCGCGCTAGCGGCACCCAGGCGTCCGAGAGTGGAAATCTTGTTAAATTGCATAGCTTAAAAACTCCCCTGTCAGCCGTGCTTTAAAGCGCTTCTGTGTTGGTTTCGCCGGTGCGGATACGCACGGCCTGCTCGATCGAGTAGACGAAGATCTTGCCATCGCCGATCTGGCCGGTCTTGGCGGCCGAAGCGATCGCATCCACGGCCTTTTCGACGAGGTCGGAGGGGACTGCGATTTCGATCTTCAGTTTTGGCAGAAAACTTACGGCGTATTCGGTACCGCGATAGATTTCGGTGTGTCCCTTTTGGCGCCCGTAACCTTTGACTTCGGTCACGGTCAGGCCCTGGATACCGACAGCCGTGAGGGCTTCGCGCACCTCATCCAGCTTGAACGGCTTGATAATGGCCATCACGATTTTCATCTGGCTTTCCCATCCTTTGTTTGTCCTCGGCCAAGGCCGACTCTCCTCATCGACGTCAAGATCATGACAGCGACTGACGAGATACATTCAAGGGGCGTGCCAGTTTCGATGGCGCCTATAAGTTATTGAAATGTAAAGACTTAGAACGCCGGCCTCAAAAAACGGGCATTTGGATGGCGCAAACACGTCTAAAACTTGTGCAAAATTGGAAATTTGCACAACTATTAATCATTTGCCTTTTTCCGAATCAGTCCTTCCTGGGCGACCGACGCGATCAGTGTGCCAGAACGGGTGTAAATGCTGCCGCGGGTCATTCCACGGGCACCGGAGGCGCTCGGGCTGTCCTGCGTGTAGAGGAGCCAATCGTCGAATGTGGCGGGCTTGTGAAACCACATGGCGTGGTCGAGGCTCGCCGCCTGAAGCGTCGGATCGAAGATCGACGTGCCATGCGGATAGAGCGACGCGTCGAGCAGCGTCATGTCGGAGAGATAGGCGAGCACGGCTGCCTGATAGCGGCGGTCGGACGGCACCTCGCCGACGGTCCGGACCCAGATGTCCTGCCGCGGTTCGAGCTTGTCCCTGGTGAGGTAGTGCACGAGCGAGGTGGGACGCACTTCGATCGGCCGCTCCCGGCTCCAGTAGCGGCGCACGTTCTCCGGCGCCTTCTTGAGGAAGAGTTCCTTGAACTCCTTCTCGCCCATCAGATCCTCCGGCTGCGTCACCGAAGGCATGTCGATCTGGTGTTCATAACCGCCCTCCTCCACCTGGAAGGAGGCGGACATGGCAAAGATCGCCTTGCCGTGCTGGACCGCCACTGCCCGGCGGGTGGTGAAGCTTGACCCGTCGCGGATGCGCTCCACCTGATAGAGGATCGGAACGGAAGGATCACCAGGGCGCATGAAATAGGCATGCAGCGAATGCACGAAACGATCGACTTCCACGGTCCGCTGGGCCGCCATCAGGGCCTGGGCGATCACCTGGCCGCCGAATACCCGCTGCCAGCCGACATCGGGACTGGTGCCGCGGTAGATGTTTTCCTCGAGCTTTTCGAGGTCGAGCGTCGCGATGAGCTGTTCCATGGCGGAGGGGGATTCGGTCTGGCGCGACATTATGACGAACTCCGGTGATAGGAAGCGGCGTCAGGATGATCTATATCCAGGACATGATATTCTCAAGTCTCACGGGAGTTTAGGCAAATGCTGGACATGCTGGTTGTAGGAGGCGGTTATGTAGGTCTCGCTGCCGCTGTCGCGGTCAAGCAGGCGGCGCCGCATCTTCAGGTCGAGGTGATCGAGGCGGCTCCTGCCGGCGTCTGGGAAAAGGACGAGCGGGCCTCCGCCATCATCGCCGCCGCGACGCGCATGCTCGACGTCATCGGCGTCTGGGACGAGATCGCCGTGGACGCCCAGCCGATCAACCGGATGATCGTTACCGACAGCCGCACGTCCGATCCGGTGCGGCCGGTCTTCCTCACCTTCGACGGCGAAATCGAGGAAGGCAGGCCGTTCGCCCATATGGTCCCGAATGTCGCCATGGTGAGAGCACTGCGCGGTGCTGCCGAACGCCTCGGCATCACCATCCGCCACGGGCTTTCCGCCACCGGCTTCCAGTCCGGCAGCAGCCGTTGCACCGTGTCACTCTCCGACGGCTCGACGGCCGAGACGCGCCTCCTGGTCGCCTGCGACGGTGTGCGCTCCAAACTGCGCGACATGGCCAGCATCAAGACCGTCACCTGGGATTACGGCCAGTCCGGCATCGTCACGACGGTTGCCCACGAGCGGCCGCATGAAGGTGTGGCGGAAGAACATTTCCTGCCGTCCGGCCCGTTTGCCATCCTGCCGCTCACCAACAACCGTTCCTCGCTCGTCTGGACGGAGCGCACGGACGAGGCCAACCGGCTGGTCGCCTCCGACGACCTGGTGTTCGAGGAAGAGCTGCAGCGCCGTTTCGGCCACAAGCTCGGCGAACTGACGGTAGTCGGCGGCAAACGCGCCTTCCCGCTCGGCCTGACGCTCGCCCGCGCCTTCGTGGCACCGCGCGTCGCCCTTGCCGGCGATGCGGCGCACGGCATCCACCCGATCTCCGGCCAGGGCCTCAATCTCGGTTTCAAGGATGTCGCGGCGCTGGCGGAAACCGTCGTGGAAGCCGATCGTCTCGGCCTCGATATCGGCGCGCTCAACGTGCTGGAGCGTTACCAGTCCTGGCGGCGTTTCGATACGTTCCGCATGGGGGTCACGACCGACGTGCTGAACCGGCTGTTCTCCAACGACGTCACCCCGATCCGCATCGCCCGCGACTTCGGCCTGGGCATCGTCGAACGCATGCCAAAGCTGAAGAGCTTCTTCATCGACCAGGCAGCGGGCAAGAGCGGCGAAGGCGGTCCGAAACTGTTGACGGGTCAAACAATTTAAGCCCGCGCCCAGAGCCCCTCATCCCGCTGCCGCGACCTTCTCCCCGCACGCGGGGCGAAGGGGTTATGCCGCACCGACGTGTTCAAGCAACGAAGCCCAGCGACGTGCAGCTCGGCAAATGGGAGCGAGGCGGATACGGCTTGCGTCCTTCTCCCCGCAAGCGGGGAGAAGGTGCCGGCAGGCGGATGAGGGGCAAACCTCAGTCCTCGATCTTGCGGGCCTCGGAGATCAGCATGATGGGGATGCCGTCGCGGATCGGGTAGGCGAGCTGCGCCTTCTGGGAGATCAGCTCGTTGGTCTCGCGATTGAGGGACAGCCGGGTCTTGGAGAGCGGGCAGACGAGCAGGTCGAGCAGTTTCGGATCGACCTTGCTGAGTTTCTCGTCCATGGACCCGGGACCTTTACTGAAGCATGGTGTCGGAATCGCCGAAATCCCGCGCCAGCAGGATTTCCGTGATGGCGATCAGCGTCTCGGCGCGGGTCCGAAGGTCCGGCGCTTCGAGAAGAGCCTGTTTCTCGGCTGGTCCAAAGGGCGACATCATCGACAGCGAATTGACCAGCGTGCGGTTGCCGGCGCGCTCGACGCTTTCCCAGTCCGCCTCCAGCTTGTTGGCGTCGAGATAGGCGCGGAAGACGCGCAGCAACTCGGCGCGGTCGACCGTACTCTCGTCGTCCTCGGTGGAGAGGTCGGTCATCATCGGCGCGATCTTGAAGGTGCGGTAGGGATGGCCCTGGCCCACCTCTTCGATGAGCCGGAAGCGGCAGATGCCGCTGATCGAGGTGATGTATCGGCCATCGCCCGTTTCGGCAAATGATGTTATGCGGCCGATGCAGCCGACCGTCGAGAGCGGAGCACGCGGACCTTCGGCGGCCTCGCCGGATTCGAGCAGCGACGGCTGCACGATGCCGATCAGCCGGTCACCGGCAAGCGCCGCGTCGAACATGGCGAGATAGCGTGGTTCGAAGATGTTGAGCGGCAGCTGTCCACCGGGCAGAAGCAGCGCACCGGTAAGAGGAAATACAGGGACCGTCTCCGGCAGATCCTCGCGCTTCAGATATCTCGCATTTCCCACATGCATGGGTCCGACACTCCCAGACGATCACCAGCTCAGACCAAAGATTCGCCGCTCCGAATAATGTGGGGCGCCCACCGGAGAACGCAAGGCCAATCCTCGAGGATTGGCCCTGGCTTACAAAAACAGTGCCGGGCTCACGAAAACAGAATGGAGGACAGTCGGCGGCGGGCGGCGATCGTCGCCGGGTCCTTCGGTCCCCAGACATCAAAGAATGCCAGGAGCTGGCGGCGCGCACCATCGTCGTCGAACGTGCGGTCCTTGCGCATGATCGTCAGCAGGTGCTCGGCAGCCTTGTCGCGTTCGCCCTGGACGTTGAGAATCTTGGCGAGCTTCAGACGGGCGTCGTGATCGTCGGGATTGGCATCGAGCTGGCGCTCGAGAGCCACGGGATCGCCGAGCTTGCGGGCTTCCTCGATCTGCTCGAGCTTCTTGGCGACCGCCTGGATCGCCGGTTCCTTGGCGAGCTCTTCCGGAAGGGAGGCAAGCATCTGGCTCGCACGGGCCGTCTCGCCCATCGCGATCAGGCACTGGATCATTCCGGCGGCAGCCTTGGCATTTTCCGGATCGGCCTGCAGGACGGCGCCGTAGAGCTGGGCCGCGTCCTGAATATCGCCGGCGACCAGGAAGGCCTCGGCTTCCGCGAGGGCTCCCTCGATCTCGGCCGCATCTTCGGCGCCCGGAGGTCCGGCGAGCTTGTCGATGAACTGGCGAACCTGGCTTTCCGGCACCGCGCCCATGAAGCCGTCGACCGGGCGACCGTCAACGAAGGCGATGACCGCCGGGATCGACTGGATGCCGAGCTGGCCCGGGATCGACGGATGATCGTCGATATTCATCTTGACGAGCTTGACCCGGCCCTGGCCTTCGTTGACCACCTTTTCGAGCACCGGCGTCAGCTGCTTGCAGGGACCGCACCAGGGCGCCCAGAAATCCACCAGCACCGGCTGGCGGCGCGATTCTTCGAGCACGTCCTTGGTGAAGCCGGCGGTGCTGGTGTCGGATACGTAACCCCCAGCAGGACCCGATGCCGCCGGAGCCGCTCCGAAGCTTGCCGAAGCAGTCATCTGCCCGCCGTAGGAACCGCCATAGGGGTTATTGCTGCCGCTCATGAATGTTCTCCCGGGAACGCTTTCGCATCTTTGCCATCTAGGCTGCAAAGATCGTATGTCAGTCTGTCACTTTCAAGACAAGCGGCGCATGGCCGGTCGCCTCCAGAAAGCGGATAAGATCGCCGCTGGCAATGGACGTCGTGGCATCATTCGACAGCGGATGGCCGTTGATGATGTCGTGCTTCATCAGGTCTTCGTCGAGCACGAAGGTAACATTTCGACCCGTATCGTTGAAGGCGCCGAATACCGTCACCGAACCGGGAACCACGCCGAGATATTCCAGGAGCATTTCGGGCCGGCCGAACGAGACGCGGCTCGATGCTCCGATCACCTTGTGCACGGTCTTCAGGTCGACCGTCGCGCGCTCCTCGACCGTCAGGACGAAATACTGGTCCTTCTTGTCCTTCACGAACAGGTTCTTGGTATGGCCTCCGGGGATTTCGTCACGCAGGCTTTCGGATTCCGCCACGGTGAAAACCGGCGGGTGCGTCTTGGTCGAATGGGGAATATCCAGGCTGTCGAGGAAACGGAAAAGATCCTCGGCGGTTTTCGGCTGTGTCTCGGTCATGCTGATGGAATTGGCTCTGTTGGCGGGCGGTCGGACTATGATCATAACCACAATGTTCCGCTCGGCCAAGGCAAGCTCACACGATCTCGTGAAGCGCTTGACCTGATATGACGGTGCAACCATTTTACGATGTGGAGAACCGGCATCCGGCAATTCCGTCGGCCGACCGTAGCCAGTTGATAAACAATAACTTCTCCAGTTAACTCAAGTTTATTTCGGCGCGATATTCCGCGCCCTCGATATCGGCCCCGGCCGATAACAGCCGCTCAATCTCCAGTGCCGGCGCAGCGCCCGGCTTCTCATCTGAAAGGTCTGCCTCATGGTCACCTTCACGCTCAACGGACAGGAAAGAACGTTCGACGGCGACCCCGACACGCCGCTTCTCTGGGTCATCCGCGATTTCGAAAAGCTCACCGGCACCAAATACGGCTGCGGCGTCGCCCAGTGCGGCGCCTGCACGGTCCACCTGGACGGCATGCCGCGCCGCTCCTGCGTGACCCCGATCGCGACTATCGAGGGTTCGGACGTGGTCACCATCGAAGGTGTTTCCGGCAAGGAAGCCGATGCGATCAAGACTGCTTGGGCGGGCCTCGACGTGCCGCAATGCGGTTACTGTCAGTCCGGACAGGTCATGTCGGCGGTCGCCCTGCTGCAGATGGTGCCGAAGCCGACGGATGCCGATATCGACGGCGCGATGACCGGCAATATCTGTCGATGCGCCACCTACCATCGCATCCGCGCGGCGATCCACAACGCCGCCAATTCGATGGAGGGCTGAGCGATGACCATCCAGGACATCAACACCACACGCCGCGGCTTCCTCGCCGGCTCCGGCCTCGTCATCGGAGTGGCGATCGCGCCAAAGATGCTCTCCGCTGCGCCGACCGGCGTGCATGCCGGCGGCGATCCGGCGCTTGCGCCGATGAACGCCTTCGTCAAGATCGGCACCGACGACACCGTGACCGTGCTTTCCAAGCACATCGAATTCGGCCAGGGCCCATTCACAGGGCTTGCAACGCTGGTGGCAGAAGAACTCGATGCCGACTGGAGCCAGATGCGCGCCGTCCATTCGCCGACCGACAACAAGGTTTATGCCAACCTGATGTTCGGCCTGCAGGGCACCGGCGGTTCGAGCGCCATCGCCAATTCCTACGAGCAGATGCGCAAGGCAGGCGCCACTGCGCGGGCGATGCTGGTCGCCGCTGCCGCCGAAGACTGGAAGGTGCCGGTCTCCGAGATCACCGTCCAGAAGGGCCGCATCAAGCATGCCGCCTCCAACAGGGAGAGCGGTTTTGGCGCATTTGCCGAGAAGGCGGCACGCCAGACGCCGCCTGCCGAGCCGAAACTCAAGGACCCCAAGGATTTCGTGCTGATCGGGACGGAACTGCCGAAGCTCGACACCCACGGCAAGACCAACGGCACGTCGATCTTCACGCTCGACATCACGCCGGACAACCTGCTGATCGCCGTCGTCGCCCACCCCGAGCATTTCGGCGCAACGGTGAAGAGCTTCGACGATGCCGAAGCCCGCAAGGAGCAGGGCGTGGTCGACATCAAGCAGGTGCCGGCGGGCATTGCCGTTTATGCGGACAACACGTTCGCGGCGCTCAAGGGCCGCGATGCGCTGAGCATCGAATGGGATCTGTCAAAGGCGGAGACCCGCTCCTCGGAGGAACTCTCGGCCGATTACCGGAAACTCTTCGGCGAAAAGGGACTGGAAGCCACCAACAAGGGCAATCTCGACGACGCCTTCAAGGCGCCCGGCCTGCAGACTGTGGAGGCCGAGATCGTCTTCCCCTTCCTGGCGCATGCACCGATGGAGCCGCTCGACGCCGTCTTCATCAAGGCGGATGACGGATCGGTCGATATCTATAACGGCGCGCAGTTCCCGGGCATGGACCAGGAGGTCGCCGCCAAGATCCTCGGGCTCGACGAAGCGAAGGTCAGGGTGAACACCCAGCTCGCCGGCGGCAGTTTCGGCCGCAAGGCGCAGTTCGGCTCGCCCTACATACAGGAAGCGGCAGCCGTCTATGCCGCAACTGATCGGACCCGTCCCCTGAAGCACATGTGGACCCGCGAGGACGACATCCGCGGCGGCTATTACCGCCCGATGTATGCCCACAGGATGCGCGGCGCCATCAATGCGCAGGGCCAGATCACGGCCTGGGAACAGGTGATCGTCGGCCAGTCGATCATGGGCAAGGCGGATCTCGACGAGACCTCGGTCGAAGGCGCCTCCAACCTGCCCTACACGATCCCCAACCTGAAAGTCAGCGCCCACAACGTCCAGCTCTCCATCCCGCCGCTCTGGTGGCGATCGGTCGGCCACACCCATACCGGCTTTGCAGTGGAGACCTTCGTCGACGAACTCTTCCAGAAGATCGGCAAGGATCCGGTCGAGGGACGGCTTGCGCTGCTTGGCGAAAAGCCACGCCATGCAGGCGTGTTGAGGAAGGCTGCTGAAATGGCGAACTGGGGTTCACCGGCTCCGGAAGGCCGCGCCCGCGGCGTTGCGGTGGTCGAAAGCTTCGGCAGCTTCGTCGGCCAGATCGTCGAGGTCTCGATCGGACCGGAAGGTGCACCCCGCGTTCACAAGGTCTGGTGTGCGGTCGATTGCGGCGTCGCCATCAATCCGAACGTCATCAAGGCGCAGATGGAAGGCGGCATCGGCTATGGCCTCGGCGCGGTTCTCTTCGACGCGGTGACGTTGGCCAAGGGCGGCAAGATCATGCAGTCGAACTTCCACGACTACCGCTCCATCCGCATCAACGAGATGCCGGACGTGGCGGTGGAGATCATCAAGTCGAGCGAAAAGCCGAGCGGCGTCGGCGAACCCGGCGTGCCGCCTGTCGGTCCGGCGGTTGCCAATGCCTGGCGTCGCCTGACGGGAGCGCCGGTCCGGCAACTGCCTATCGTCAACATCGTTTCGGCCTGAGGATCAAAGCCCGATGAACTGGAAATTCGCTATCACCGGCGTCGCTACCCTCTGTCTTTTCGTGGGCGCCGGCACCGCGCTGTCGCCCGCCTCGGTCGCCCAGGACGCCAAGACCGACGCCAAGACGCTCATACCCGCCGCCTCCTTCCAGTCGATCGCCAGCGAGCGGGAACGCTCCGTGGCGCTCTTCCAGGAGGCCGGCAAGGTCATCCAGCACCCGCGCTGCGTCAACTGTCACCCGGCAACCGACCGGCCGCTGCAGGGCGCCAACATGCGTCCGCACCAGCCTCCGGTCTTCCGGGGCGATGGCGGCATGGGCCTGCCCGGCATGCAGTGCACCACCTGCCACAGCGCGGAAAACACGCCCGTCGTCGGCCAGGCCGACACGATCAAGAGCATTCCGGGCAATCCCGCCTGGCATCTGGCGCCGATCGAAATGGCCTGGGTCGGCAAATCGCTCGGGCAGATCTGCCAGCAGATCAAGGACCCGGCCCGCAACGGCGGCAAGACCATGGATCAGATCGTCGAGCACATGGCGCATGACGAACTGGTCGGCTGGGGCTGGAATCCGGGTGCCGGACGCGAACCGGTGCCGGGCACACAGGCCGAATTCGGCGAACTCATCAGTGCCTGGATGAAGTCCGGAGCGGCCTGCCCGGCCTCCTGACAATGAACCAACCGCCGGTTCCGGACGGAACCGGCGGTTTGCAGGCGCTTTGACGGGATCGCAATTTTTCTTCACGCCAATCGTCATTTCCCTGTTGCATTTGAAAAAGGACTGGGCCATATAGCGCCCGTCGCCGGCAACGAGCCACGACGCCACGGTCAAGCTTCACTACCACGGACCGGTGGATTGATGAGCGGGTGTAGCTCAGTGGTAGAGCACAACCTTGCCAAGGTTGGGGTCGAGGGTTCGAATCCCTTCGCCCGCTCCAAATCTCCTCTTCAAGATTTTATAAAGCCGATCTCGATATGACGCCTGGGGGCTCGGCATCTCCCTCGACGACTGCGAAGCAGGCTTCCGTCCCACCTGATTTCCCCATGAATTTGATGACTTTCGCATATTCACCAAATGCGGGAGATGGAATACTGATTGCAACTATCCTGGCGATGTTGCGCCAGTGATTCGGGGGTTGAATTGGGGATGTACCGTCATGGAATCTCGCCCGCACCACAAAAAGCTCAGTCAGAAAACCGCCGTGGAAACCATGCAACGGCTCGAGGGCATCGTCGCCTCTGCAATGGACGGGATCATCACCATTGATGACGAACAACGGGTGATCCTGTTCAATCCGGCGGCAGAGCGCATGTTCGGCCTGTCTGCCAACGAGGCGCTTGGCCAGCATATCTCCCGCTTCATGCCGGAACGACATCGTCCGACCCACGCGGCGCATATTCATCGTTTCACCGAAACCGGGGTAACCACCCGCCAGATGGGATCGCTCGGTGCGATCAGCGGCTTGCGGGCCGACGGCAAGGAGTTTCCGATCGAGGCGTCGATCTCGCAGGTGGAGATCGGCGGCGAACGCCTTGCCACCGTCATCCTGCGCGACATCACCGAGCGCAAGGCCGCCGAGGATGCTCTGCTGGAAAGCCGGCGACGCATGGAGGGGGTCGTGGAATCGGCAATGGACGCACTGATTACCGTCGATGAGGGCCAGCGAATCGTATTGTTCAACCCGGCCGCCGAGCGCATGTTTGGCGTCGCGGGCAAGGATGCGATCGGCTCGCCGATCGAACGTTTCATCCCCGAGCGGTTTCGGCATGGGCATGCCGAACATATCCGCCTCTTCAAGGAGACCGGCGTTACAAACCGCCGGATGGGCGCGCTGGGGGCGATCAGCGGCCTGCGCGCCAATGGCGAGGAATTCCCGGTAGAGGCATCGATCTCGCAGGTACAGATCGGTGACGGAAAGCTGGCAACTGTCATCTTGCGCGACATTACCGAACGCAAGGCGAACGAGGATTCCCGCCAGCTGTTGGCCCGCGAGGTCGATCACCGGGCCAAGAACGCCCTGGCAGTAGTGCAAGCGCTGGTCTCCCTGACACGCGCCGAGACCAAGGAGGAGTTCATCGTCGCCGTTCGTGGCCGCGTTTCGGCGCTGAGCCGCGCCCATTCGCTCCTTGCGCAGAACCGTTGGCAGGGCGGAGACCTCGCTGCGGTCCTCACCGAGGAAACCCGGGCTTATCAGAGCATCAGCCAGCTGATGATCGGCGGACCCGCCATCACTCTTACTCCCAATGCCGTGCAGCCGGTCAGCCTCCTCATTCACGAGCTCGCCACCAATGCCGTCAAATACGGGGCATTGTCGGTCGCCGAAGGGCGTGTCGATGTCTCATGGCGCATCCTGCCGTCACAGGAACTGGAACTCCGCTGGACCGAGGCCGGCGGGCCGGCGGTGCGGAAGCCGGAATCCAAGGGTTTCGGCTCGACCCTGGTGACCGAGGTCGCCACCCGTCAATTGGCGGGCAAACTCGACATCAGCTGGCCTGCGACCGGCATGTGCCTTGTCGCGGTGCTGCCTCGATCCGTCTACCGTCCCGATATTTCGAGCGGCTCGGTTCCCGGCGAGGAGGTCGCGTCCAGGTCGTCGGAGACCGGCTCGGCGGGCCGCATTCTCGTCGTCGAGGATGAGACCCTCGTCGCCATGGAGCTCTGCAGCGAACTTGAATCGCGCGGCTGGGAAGTTGTCGGACCGGCGGCGACCGCCGATGAAGCCATGCGCCTGGTCGACGGCTCGGAACTTCCCGACTTCGCCGTCCTCGATGTCAATCTCGGGGGAAAACCCGTCTACCCATTTGCGGAGTGGCTGCAGACCCATGGCGTGCCCTTCCTGTTCTGCACCGGATATGAGCAGCTTGATGATCACCACAGTTTCAGAAACCGGACGATCATCCGGAAACCTGTAAACATGGCGCTGCTCGAAGGTGAACTGCGCCGCATGATCCAGCCGACATAGCCTTAAAACGGCAAACGCCGCCGGCTTGCGGCCGGCGGTGTCGTCAATTCGGAAAAGCCCGGTCAGGCTGCGCGCGAGCGATAACCGCCGGAAGCATAGCTCTGGGAGGGCGCCCCCGCCTTCGTCTTGAAGCGGGCCATCATGTCGGCGAGGCTGTCTGTTTCCTGCGTCAGGCTCTGGGCGGCGGCGGTGGTTTCTTCCACCATCGCGGCGTTCTGCTGGGTCACCTTGTCCATCTGGTCGGCGGAGGCCGCCACTTCGCGCAGGCTCATCGCCTGTTCGCTGGTGCTTGACGTGATCGTGTTGACGAACGTGCTCATCTGCGCCACTTCGCCGACGATGTCATCGAGCGACTTGCCAGAGGCGGTGACGAGCTCGACGCCCTGTTTGACCTGTGCGGACGATGTCGAGATCAGTGCCTTGATCTCCTTGGCGGCATCGGCCGAGCGCTGGGCCAGCCCACGGACCTCCTGCGCGACGACCGCGAATCCGCGGCCGGCTTCGCCTGCACGGGCGGCTTCCACGCCTGCATTGAGAGCCAGAAGATTGGTCTGGAAGGCGATGTCGTCGATCACGCCGATAATGCGGTTGATCTGCTCGGCCGAGCCTTCGATCGCCGCCATGGCGGCGACCGCACTGGCAACGATCTCGCCGCCGCGCTGGGCCTTCTGCTGGGCAAGCGACGCGACGCCCTGGGCACGGCTTGCGCCGCTGGCGCTGTCGTTGACGGCCGACGTCACCTGGCCGAGAGCCGCTACCGTCTCTTCGAGGCTGGCGGCCTGCTGTTCGGTGCGCTTGGCAAGGTCGTTGGAGGCGATCGAGATTTCCTGGAGGCCGGCGCGGATCGTGCCGACGGCTCCGACGACCGAGCCGATCGCCTCTTCGAGATTGCCGACCGAGCTGTTGAACTTGGCGCGGATGGGCTCGAACTCCGTCGCAACCGCCTGGTCCATCCGGACTGTCAGATCGCCGCCGGCAAGCCGGTTGAAGCCTTCCTCGATGGCATGCACGAAGGCGCGCAGGTCCTCGCCCTTGGCATTGTCGATCGCCGACTGGCGCTGACGCTGGTGTTCTTGCGCCTCGCGGGCCTCGGATGCCTGCTGTTCGAGCCGGATATTCTCCTCGGCGGATGCCTTGAAGACCTGGACGGCCCTGGCCATCGCACCGAGTTCGTCCTGGCGCTCCTGGCCGTCCACTTGGGCGGTGAGGTCACCGGCGGCAAGTTTCGTCATCGTCACGGTCAGGCGACGAACGGTGCCGCCGAGCGACCGGGCAAAGACCAGGAAACCGATCAGCGACAGGATCGAAACGACGACGGTGCCGAGTGCGGTCATCCACAATGCGGCTTCGCTGGCAGCGACCAGCGGCGTGATATCCGATGCGATTTCCAGAACGCCGACCTTGGTCCCCGAGAAGTCGAGAAGCGGCACCGCCTCGACGGCATAATGTTTGCCGCCGATATCCGCGTAGCGTCGCACGACGCCCTTGTCATAGGCCTCCTGCAGTTCCGGCACCGTCAGGATCGGATTGCCGCCATGAGTGGAGGCCTGCTTGTCGAACTTGTCGGCGCCCCGGGTGTAGAGCGTGACATGGGCGTTCACTTCCTTGGTCAGCCGGGAGAAATAGGCATCGACGAGCTTCAGCCCGACGTCCACGACACCGATGACCTTGCCGTCACTGACGACCGGCGCGGTTGCGAACAGGCTGACTGCGGTGCGGCCGGTCTCGATGCCGACAACCAGTTTCTTGTCGCTGAGCGAGGTCGCCACCATCTTGCGACGCGCCTTGACGTTGTCGCCAAAGACATCGGGATCGTGAGCGCGGGCAACGACGTCGGCCGTCGCTCCGACGAAGGTAATCATTTCGAGGCCGCTCGCCTCCTTCACGGTCTTCATATTGGAATAGCGCGAGAGCAGGCCCTGCCGATCGTTGGCAAGGATGAGCGGGGAGGTCTCCGGCAGGGATGCGATCGTCAGCGCGAGCGCGGATGCGGCACGCCCCTGGGCGGCCATGTCGTCCTGGATGACCGCGAGATCGCTGTCGAGTTCCGTCTGCAGCGCCTGCTCGGTCATGCTCGACTGCCGTTCCCAGGCAAGCCCGCCGATCACGACGCTCGCGAAAAGCACGGCTGCAAAACCGAAGAAGGTAAGCCTTCTCGACAGTGGCTTCCTGATGCTGATCTCGTTCATATATCCCTCGAACTGTGCTCCGCAAAAGCAGAGGGCAGCCGCCCGGCGGGCGGCAATGCCAATCCTGAAGAAAACTATGCTGAAATCCGTTGAAATTTAACTAATGTCAAAATCTTACTACGTTCCACAATGTAGAACGGCAAGTGGTAACTTGGTTTCGGAACCCTCACGAAACGATAAAATTGCAAATGAAATCTGCGCCTTACCAATTTTACATGGACGCCGAAGCAAGGCGGGCCTCCATGATAACGGTTATTTGCTCAGGCGCAGATAATCCCGATCCGGACGAGGCCGGCGATCATTGCTTTGAAAAGACATAGTCGGTTTCCTGCAGCAGCACCTCGCCCGGGCGCAGCACGGCATTTGGGAAATCGGCATGGTTGATGGCGTCCGGCCAGACCTGGGTTTCGAGGCAGAACCCGGCGAAGGGACCGTAGCGGCGCCCATCGAGGCCCTCTGCGGGGATCTGCTGCAGCTTGAAGGCGGCATAGAGCTGCACGCCCGGCTCGGTGGTGCGGACTTCCAGCGACACGCCGGAATGGATGCTGCGCGCCAGAGCCACGGAACGCTTGGCCGTTCGCTCCGGCGACAGACAGAAGTTGTGATCGAACAGGACCTGGGCATCGCCGTCGAACCGCCTCATCGGCCCCATGTCGCGCAGGTCGAAAGGCGTGCCTGCGACCGCCATCAGTTCGCCGGTCGGCACCTGCTTGTCGTCAAAGACCAGCACATGGTCCGCGGCGATCATGATGTCGTGATCGAGCGCATCCTCGCGTCCGTCGAGATTGAAATAGGTATGCTGGCAGATATTGGCGAGCGTCGGCTGATCCGTGGTGGATTGGTAGACGACGGAAAGAACGCCATCGCTCTTGAGTTGGTAAGTCGCCGTGACCGTGCAGTTTCCCGGATAACCGGCACGGCCGTCGGGATCGGTGATCCGCAGCACCACCTTGTCGGCGGCATGTTCGACGATCGTCCAGTTGCTGCGGCCGATGCCATCCGAGCCGCCATGGAGATGGGTCACGCCCCGCTCGTTCAGTTCCAGCTGATATTGCTTCCCATCCAGCACGAAGCGGCCACCGCCGATACGGTTGGACGAACGGCCCGGCGTCGCACCGAAATAGGGAGAATGGTTCAGGTAATCCTCGAACCGTTCGAAGCCGAGCACGAGCGGCGGCTGATGGCCGTCGAGCCTGAGGTCCTGGATCACCGCACCCCAGGTGATGACACTCGCGGTGAGCCCGCCGCCGGAGATCCGGACACGATAGACGGTTTCGCCCTTTTCCGTGGTGCCGAAAACTTCGAAATTCTGGTCCGCCATGAGATTGCTCCTCCACCGATATGTTTGCGGCAACCTGCGCGATTTGGCTGCAGGCCGCAACGGCGCGGAGAAGAAAAAGGCTCTAGCGCGTGAGGGCGCGCGTCGCCTGTTCCAGCCCGCCAAGCGTCAGCGGGAACATGCGGTCGGTCATCAGCTGCCGCATGATGCCGATCGACGTTGTATGGCTCCAACGGTCCTGGGGCACCGGGTTGAGCCAGACGCAGCGGCGGAAATGCTCGGTGACGCGCCCTATCCAGGCCCCTCCAGGTTCCTGGTTCCAGTGCTCCACGGAACCGCCCGTATGGGTGATCTCATAGGGGCTCATCGAGGCATCCCCGACAAAGATCACCTTGTAGTCGGCGCCATAGCTGCGGATCAGCTCAAGCGTCGGCGTCCGCTCCGACCTGCGGCCGTTCTCCTTCCACAGCCCTTCGTAGAGGCAGTTGTGGAAGTAGAAATGCTCCATATGCTTGAATTCGGCCCGTGCGGCCGAGAATAGTTCCTCGACAACGCGGATATGATCGTCCATCGAGCCGCCGACATCGAAGAACATCAGGAGCTTGACCGCATTGCGCCGCTCGGGCCGGGTCTGCACATCGAGATAACCGTGTTCGGCGGTGGAGCGGATCGTCCCGGGCAGGTCGAGTTCCTCGACCGCCCCTTCCCGCACCCAGCGGCGCAGCCGCTTCAGCGCAAGCTTGATGTTTCGGGTGCCGAGCTCGACCCTATCGTCGAAGTCGGCGAACTCACGCTTGTCCCACACTTTTACCGCCCGGCGATGGCGGGACTGGTCCTGGCCGATCCGCACGCCTTCCGGATTATAGCCATAGGCCCCGAAAGGGGAGGTGCCCCCTGTGCCGATCCATTTCGAGCCGCCCTGATGCCGGCCCTTCTGTTCCTCCAGCCGCTTCCGCAGCGTCTCCATCAGCTTCTCGAAACCTCCGAGCGACTCGACGAGCTTCTTCTCCTCGTCCGTCAGGTGCTTTTCGACGAGCTTGCGCAGCCATTCTTCAGGGATATTGGCGACATCCAGGCCCGGCTCGCCGGAGACGGCCTCGAGTCCGCGGAAATAGGACGAAAACACCCGGTCAAACTTGTCGATATGCCGCTCGTCCTTCACCAGCGCCGTGCGGGCGAGGAAATAGAAGGCCTCCACGTCGAAATCCGCGATCCCTTCCTCCATGCCTTCGAGAAGGTCGAGAAATTCCCGGAGCGTCACCGGGACTTTCGCTTCTTTGAGGTGAAGGAAGAAGGGAATGAACATCGCGTCGAGGCCTATTCGGTGCCGATCTTCTCCAGGTCGTAAGGGGTCGTCTGGTAGATCTCGTTGATCCAGTTGCCGAACAGAAGATGTGCATGGCTGCGCCAACGGTTCAAGGGCGTCAGCGTGTCGTCGTTATGCGGGAAGTAGTTGTGCGGCATCTTGATCGGCACGCCGGCATTGACGTCCCGGAAATATTCGTCAGCCAGCGAGGTGGAGTCGTATTCCACATGGTTGAACATGTAGAGCCGCTTGCCGGCTTTCTCATGCACCAGGCAGATGCCCATTTCCTCGGATTCCATCAGGATTTCGAGGTCCGGGTGCTTTTCGATGTCGGCGCGGCGCACTTCGGTCCAGCGCGACACCGGAACCTGGAAGTCGTCCGAAAAGCCGTTCAGATAGATCGAGGACGGCACGAGGTTGCGGTGGCGATAGACGCCGAACGCTTTTTCCTTGAGTTCGTATTTCGGCACGCCGTGGAAATGGTAGATCGCCGCCATCGCGCCCCAGCAGACATTCATGGTCGAATGCACGTTGGTCGCCGTCCAGTCGAGAATCTTCTGCATCTCGTCCCAATAGGTGACGTCCTCGAAGGCAAGCGTCTCGATCGGCGCACCGGTGATGATGAAGCCGTCGAACTTGCGGTGCTTCACCTCTTCCCAGGTCTCGTAGAAGGACAGGAGGTGATCTTCCGACGTGTTCTTGGCCTTGTGGCCGCCGACGCGGACCAGCGAGAACTCGACCTGCAGCGGCGAGGCGCCGACAAGGCGCGCCATCTGCAGCTCGGTCTTGATCTTGTTCGGCATGAGATTGAGCAGCCCGATCTGCAGCGGACGAATGTCCTGCCGCACCGCCATGGTTTCGGTCAGCACCCGCACGCCTTCGGAAACGAGCGTCGTGAATGCGGGCAGCGTATCGGGAATCTTGATCGGCATGTCTCAACCCAACAAAAATAAAACCGGCGGCAAAATAAATCGCGACCGGTCCGTGGGAAGACATCTTCTCGCGGCCCTTTAGCGACTTTTTTAACGTGGCTGCAAGCCGGCCGGCCAAATCACCACGAATTCTCGGGAGTTCAAATACGCCTTGCTACTCCCGGCGTCAATGGGAGCATAATCTTCCGCTCACCGCTCCCGCCGCGCCATGAAGGCCAGCCGCTCGAAGAGATGCACGTCCTGCTCGTTCTTGAGGAGCGCGCCATGCAGCTTCGGCAGCGCGTTCTTGACATCGCCGCGCAGATCCGACGGATCGACATCGTCGGAGACCAGGAGCCGGATCCAGTCCAGCGCCTCGGAGGTCGAGGGCTTTTTCTTCAGGCCCGGCATCTCGCGGATCTCGTAGAATTGCGTCAGCGCATTGCGCACCAGCGTCTGCTTGATGCCGGGATAATGAACCTCGACGATGCGGGCGAGCGTATCGACGTCCGGGAAGCGGATATAGTGGAAGAAACAGCGGCGCAGGAAGGCGTCCGGCAGTTCCTTCTCGTTATTGGAGGTGATGATGACGATTGGCCGGACCTTGGCGCGCACCATCTCGCCGGTCTCGTAGACATGGAACTCCATGCGGTCGAGTTCCTGCAGCAGGTCGTTCGGGAATTCGATATCCGCCTTGTCGATCTCGTCGATCAACAGAACGAGCTTCTTGTCGGAGGCAAAGGCCTGCCACAGCTTGCCGCGGCGGATATAGTTCGCGACATCGTGGACGCGTTCGTCGCCCAGCTGGCTGTCGCGCAGCCGCGAGACGGCGTCGTATTCGTAAAGCCCCTGCTGCGCCTTGGTGGTGGACTTGATATTCCACTCGATGAGATCGAGCCCGAGGGCGGCGGCGACCTGCCGCGCCAGTTCGGTTTTGCCGGTGCCCGGCTCGCCTTTGACCAGCAGCGGACGTTCGAGCCGGATCGCGGCGTTGACCGCCACCATCAGATCCTTGTCGGCAATATAGTCCGCTGTACCCTGAAACTGCATCTCGGCATCCTGATCAATTAAGCGCCGCAAACTAAAAGCTCATCCCCGGCGGTGCAACAGCTTTCCCTTTCGGCCGGCTTTGCGCTATGGGCAATGCGCATGAGCCATTCGACCTTCACCATTCTGCTCGGCGGCAATCTCACCGTCACCGACCGCCTGCGGGACACCGTTGCCGGCAGCCGCTTCATTGCGGCCGATAGCGGCATGCGCCATGCAGCGGCGCTGGGCGTCGAACCGGAGCTTTGGGTCGGCGATTTCGACTCCTCCGATGCCGCGCTGATCGCGCAGTTTCCGCAGGTCGAGCGGCAGGCCTTCCCGCCGGCCAAGAACGAGACGGACGGCGAGATCGCGACGGCCGAAGCCGTCGAAGGCGGTGCAACAAGACTGATCTTTGCCGGCGCGCTCGGCGGCGAGCGCAGCGACCATGCGCTTCAGCATCTCTTTCACGCTATGAGCCTGGCCGAACGCGACCTCGACATCATGCTTACGTCGGGCGACGAGGAGGCCGTGCCGTTGCTGCCAGGCACCAAGACTCTGGACCTGCCCAAGGGTTCGCTGTTTTCCGTCATCGGGTTTTCCGACCTGGAAGGGCTCGACATCATCGGCGCACGTTATCCGCTCGACAACTTCTCGCTCCCCTTCGGCTCCTCGCGCACCGTCTCGAACGTTGCGGAAGGCCAGGTGGAATTCCATTTGAGGAAAGGCAAGGCCATGATCCTTGCCCGCCCCTATGACATGACAGGAGCCTAAGCTATTGGCGCCCCCTATCCTGAAACTTGACGATATCTTCCTGAGCTTCGGCGGCGCGCCGCTGCTGGCCGGCGCGGGTCTGCAGGTGGAGCCGGGCGACCGCATCTGCCTCGTCGGCCGCAACGGTTCCGGCAAATCGACGCTGATGAAGATCGCGGCCGGCATGGTCGAACCGCAATCGGGCGAAGTGTTCCGCCATCCGTCCTCGACCATCCGCTATCTCGAACAGGCACCGGATTTCGCCGACTATTCGACGGTGCAGGCCTATGCCGAAGCGGGCCTCGGCCCCGGCGACGATCCCTATCGCGTCACCTATCTGCTCGAACATCTGGGTCTCACCGGCCAGGAACACCCGAACACGCTCTCCGGCGGCGAGTCCCGCCGTGCAGCACTTGCCCGCGTCATGGCGCCTGAGCCGGACATCCTGATGCTCGACGAGCCGACCAACCACCTCGACCTGCCGACCATCGAATGGCTGGAAGACGAGTTGCGCAAGACCAGAAGCGCGCTGGTGGTGATATCGCATGACCGTCGCTTCCTCGAAAAGGTCTCGAATGCCACCGTCTGGCTCGACCGTGGCACCTCACGGCGCCTCAACCGCGGTTTCGGCGAGTTCGAAGCCTGGCGTGACGAGGTGCTGGAGGCCGAAGAGCTGGAGCAGCACAAGCTCGGCAAGGCGATCGAGCGCGAGGAACACTGGCTGCGTTATGGCGTGACGGCGCGCCGCAAGCGCAACATGCGCCGCCTCGGCGAGCTGCAGACGATGCGCAGCAATTACCGCGGCCACAAGGGACCGCAGGGCACGGTCCAGGCGAGCGTCAGCGAAGGCCGCGAATCCGGCAAGCTGGTCATCGAAGCCGAAAACATCACCAAGAGCTACGATCGGCCGATCGTCGCGCCCTTCTCCATCCGCGTGCATCGCGGCGACTGCATCGGCCTCGTCGGCCCGAACGGCGCCGGCAAGACCACACTGCTGAAGATGCTGACCGGCCAGCTGGCGCCCGATACCGGCACCGTCAAGCTCGGCACCAACCTGGAAATCGCCACGCTCGACCAGAAGCGCGAGGACCTGAACCCCGAGGACACGCTGTCCCATTATCTGACGGACGGCCGCGGCGAGACGCTGCTGGTCAACGGCGAGCAGCGGCATGTCGCAGGCTACATGAAGGACTTCCTGTTCCAGCCGGAACAGATCAGGACACCGATCAAGAACCTGTCCGGCGGCGAGCGCGCGAGGCTGATGCTCGCCCGCATCATGGCCCGGCCTTCCAATCTGCTCATCCTCGACGAACCGACCAACGACCTCGACATCGAGACTCTGGACCTGCTGCAGGAAATCGTCGCCGGCTACACCGGCACCGTCATCCTCGTCAGCCACGACCGCGACTTCCTCGACCGCACCGTGACCTCGACCATTGCCCCCGCCAATCCGGACGCACCGGATGGCCGCTGGATCGAATATGCCGGCGGATACTCGGATATGCTGGCGCAGCGGAAAGGCGCGCAGGAAGAACGGCGCCGTGCGGAAAAGGCCGACAAGGCAAGGACCGAATCTTCGGCACCCACCGCTGACGTCCAGAAGGGCAAAGGCAAACTTTCCTACAAGCAGAAATTCGCGCTTGAAAACCTGCCGAAGGAAATGGCGAAAGCCGAGGCCGAGATCGCCGCCCGCGAGAAGAAGATGGCCGATCCCAACCTCTTCACCAAGGATCCCGCCGCCTTCAACAAGCTGGCCGCTGAGATGGAAAAGCTTCGCCAAAACATCAGCAAAATGGAAGAAGAATGGCTCGAGCTCGAAATGCTACGTGAGGAAATCGAGGGCTGATTTTAGATTTGTTAAGCTTAACAATTAGTTAGCTATAAAAATATTTGTCGCGGACCGGAACATATGATGTCCCGAGACGTTCTGGGTATGAATAGTGGTCGAAATGTCCCGGAGACGGATCGGCCTGCCGGGAACCGATCAACCGAATGGGGACATCCAATGCTGACAAATGTTACGCGTCGTCGGCTGGCCACTGAGGCGATGAATCAGAGAGTTATGATTGTCGAAGACGAGTTTCTGATCGCGCTCGATGTGGCTGAGACGATCGAAGCCATGGGCCTCAAAGTCGCGGGTTTTGCCAATGCCCGCAAACACGCCCTCGCACTCGCCGCCTATGCCGATATCGCCCTGGTCGATGTCAATCTTTCGGACGGGCGAACCGGTCCTGAGATCGGCCGCGAGCTTGCCGAGCAATACGGCATTACCGTCGTATTCATGACGGGTAATCCGGACGACGTGAAAGCCGGCGTCAAAGGCTCGCTCGGCGTCCTGACGAAACCGGTCATGCCCGATGTCGTCGAGAAGACGATCGACTACGCCGTTGCCAACCGGCTCGGCGGCATGGCGATCGTGCCGCGTGAACTGAAAGTTTTTCCGCAGAACCACTGAGCATGTTGCTCCCGTAGAATTCGCCTTGAGCCGGTCGCAGACCGCCTCTTGCCAGCTATCTCCCTCGCCGCTAAATCTGATCCTGCTCTAACGGGGTGCCGCGCGTTTTCGTGCGGCTGAGAGGCCTTTGGCCAACCCGCGGAACCTGATCCGGTTAACACCGGCGGAGGGATTAGACGGCTCTTCATCAGCGCCTATTCCCCTTTGTCACCAAAACGAGGAACGCTGATGCGCAGCATCATTCTTTCGATATTCGCGGCCACGGCCGCCTTTTCCCTGTCCGCGCCCGCCGAAGCGCAGGAAAAGACGCTGACCGTCTATACCTATGAGAGCTTCATCTCCGATTGGGGTCCAGGACCTAAGGTCAAGGAGACCTTCGAAAAGACCTGCGCCTGCAAGCTCAACTTCGTCGGCGTCGCCGATGGCGTGGCGCTTCTCACCCGCCTGAAGCTGGAGGGTCCCGGCACCGACGCCGATATCGCGCTGGGCCTCGATACCAACCTGATCTCCGAGGCGAAGGCGACCGGCCTGTTCGAGCCGCATGGGCTCGACGCCTCCGGGGCCAAGGTGCCGGGCAATTACAGCGACGACACGTTCATTCCCTACGATTACGGCCATTTCGCCGTCGTCTACGACAGCCAGGCAATGAAGAGCCCTCCGAAAAGCCTCAAGGAACTGGTGGAGGGCGATCCGGCACAGAAGATCGCCATCGAGGACCCGCGCACGTCGACGCCCGGCCTCGGCCTGCTGCTCTGGGTGAAATCGATCTATGGCGACCAGGCACCGGAGGCCTGGGCCAAGCTCCGGAAACGCGTGCTGACCGTCACGCCAGGCTGGTCGGAGGCCTATGGCCTGTTCACCAAGGGCGAAGTGCCGATGGTGTTTTCCTACACGACCTCGCCGGCCTATCACATGGTCGAGGAGAAGACGGACCGCTACCAGGCCGCCTCCTTTTCCGAAGGACATTACATCCAGATCGAGGTCGCCGGCATGCTGAGGGGGGCGAAGGACAAGGATCTGGCGAAACAGTTCCTGAAATTCATGGTGTCGCCCGCATTCCAGGACGTCATCCCGACCACCAACTGGATGATGCCGGCCGCCAAGACCTCCCAGCCGCTCCCCGACGCTTTCAACAAGCTGGTGCAGCCGACCAAGACTTTCCTGATGGGGTCGGACCAGGTGGCCAAGAACCGGCAGGCGTGGATCGACGAATGGCTGACCGCCATGAGCATGAACTGATCCCATGCTGACGCGAGCCGAGCGGAGACGCGGGATAGGCTGGGGGCTGCTGAGCCTTGTCGGAATCGCCTTCTTCGTCGGCATCGCAGTCGCCGCCCTTCTCTCCTGGGACGCCGGTGACACCCAGAGCCGGCTGTTCACCGCCTATACCTGGCGAATCCTGCGCTTCACCCTGCTGCAGGCGGTTCTTTCGACGCTGCTGTCGGTCATCTTCGCGCTTCCCGTTGCTCTCGCGCTTGCACGCCGCCCAAGCTTTCCGGGCCGAGTATGGGTCATCCGGCTGATGGCATTGCCGATGGGCCTGCCGATGCTGATCGGTGCGCTCGGCCTGATCGGCATCTGGGGACGGCAGGGAGTAATGAACAGCCTGCTATTGAAACTTGGACTCGAACAGCCGATCAGCATTTACGGCCTTTCCGGCATATTGCTGGCCCATGTGTTCTTCAACCTGCCGCTCGCCGCAAGGCTGCTGCTCGCGGCACTGGAACGGTTGCCGGCGGAATATTGGCTCCTCTCCTCCAGCCTCGGAATGAAACCGTTTTCCGTCTTCCGTTTCATCGAATGGCCCGCGGCGCGGCGCGTCATTCCCGGCATCGCCGGCCTGATCTTCATGCTCTGCGCCACGAGCTTCACGCTCGTCCTGGTGCTCGGCGGCGGGCCGGCCGCGACGACGCTCGAGGTCGCGATCTATCAGTCGCTGCGTTTCGACTTCGATCCGCCCCGCGCGATCGCGCTGTCGCTGCTGCAGATCGGCACGACGGCGCTGATCCTGGTCGCGATTTCGCTTTTCCCGGCGCCAGACGATAGCGGCATCACGACAGGCCGGGCCACCCGCCGCTTCGACGGCCGGACAGTGCCGGCGCGGCTCTGGGACACGCTCGCCATTCTGCTCGCGACCGCCTTCCTGATCCTGCCGCTCGCCTCGATCGTCGCTGCGGGCGCTCGGGCCAATCTCTGGAGCCTCCTCAGCAGCGCCACCTTTCTGCGCGCCGCCTGGACCAGTTTCACGATCGCGCTTTCCGCCGGTCTGCTGGCCGTGCTGACCTCCCTGGCTATCATTGCCGGGCGCGAGGCAATTGCAGACATGAAGAGGCCCGCCGGAACGGCCAGGGCGTTTTCCGTGTCCTTGGGTGGAATGTCCTCGCTGGTGCTGCTCGTGCCGCCAGTCGTGCTCGGAACCGGCTGGTTCCTGATGCTGCGCCCGTTCGGCGATGTGGCGCGCTTCGCCCCGGCGCTGGTCGCGATCATCAACATGCTGATGGCGCTTCCCTTCGTGATGCGCGTTTTGGCCCCGGCCGTCGAAACGCATCGCGAGCGGACAGGCAGGCTGTCGGCAAGCCTCGGCCTTTCCGGCTTTTCGCGGGTTTGGAGGATCGACCTGCCGGTTCTGGCGATGCCCCTGCTGACGGCGCTGTCCTTCGCCATGGCGCTGTCGCTCGGCGATCTCGGCGCGGTAGCGCTGTTCGGCTCCAGCGAGCTCACCAACCTCCCCTGGCTTGTCTATAGCCGGCTATCCAGCTATCGAACCAATGATGCGGACGGGCTGGCGCTCATCCTCGGCATCATCTGCCTGGCACTGACGATGATCGGCACTGCCGGCAGGAGGGAAACAAGCCATGACTGACGGCATCGCGCTGGACAAGGTTGAACTGAAGCTCGGCGCCCGGGAATTCCGCTTCGACTGTGCTTTGCCGGCAGGCGCCGTGACGGCGATTACCGGTCCATCCGGCTCCGGCAAATCGACCTTCCTCAATCTCGTTGCCGGCTTCGAGACGCCGGACCGCGGTCGTATCCTGATCGCGGGCGGGGACGTGACGGAAAAACATCCCTCCGAGCGCCCCGTATCGCTGGTCTTTCAGGACAACAATCTCTTCGCCCATCTGGACCTCGCCGCCAACATCGGCCTCGGCATCAGCCCTTCGCTCAGACTTTCCGGCAATGACCGGGCCGCAATATCGCAGGCGCTGGAACGCGTCGGGCTGGGCGGTTTTGAGAAGCGGACGCCGGGGACGCTTTCCGGCGGCGAAAGGCAGCGCGCCGCTTTCGCGCGGGCCCTGGTGCGCAAAAAAACGGTTCTGCTGATGGACGAGCCGTTCGCCGCGCTCGATCCCGGGCTCAGGCTTTCGATGGCCAACCTGCTTATCGACCTGCATCGCGAGACGGGCAATACGGTGCTGATCGTGACCCATGATCCGGATGAGGTCGGCCGGTTAGCCGACCATGCGATCTTCATCGACCACGGCCAGATCCTGCTGCAGGCGCGGGCCGAGGAATTCCTCGTCCGGCGCGATATTCCGGCACTCGCCGAATTTCTCTCCGGCTGATCAGGCAGCCTTTCCGCGAAACCAGGCGCCGGAGCGGATGGCGAGGAACAGTATTCCGCCATAGGCGACCAGACCGGCCGCCAGCGCGAAGAACAATCCGTTCAGCGAACCGGTGAGCTCCAGCGCCAGCCAGCCCCCGAGACCGGCAATGGCAAGTCTCAGGAAACCACAGGCAAGCGGCCAGAGCAGCTGGCCCGCCCCTTGACAGGCGAAATAGAGCGCCAGCCCGGCGCCGAAGAAGCCATAGACCGGCCCGACGATCTGCAGATAGGCGACGCCCGCATCGATGGCGCCATGCTCCTCGCTGAACAGCGAGATCCAGGCAACCGGGAAGATCGCCGCGATCAGGCCGATCATCTCGGTGATGACGAAGGCAATCGCGGCGCCGGTAAAGGCTATGCGCATCGCCCGATCCTTCTGGCCGGCGCCCATATTGGTGCCGACCAGCGCCACCATCGGCGCCCCGATGCCGAAGATCACCGGGATCAACAGATATTCGAGCCGGGCGCCGGTGCCGAAACCGGCAACCGCCGAGACACCCGCCTTGGTCGCCACCAGAGCCGTGGCGAGGCCGATGGTCACATTGGTGAGAACCGAATTGATCGCAGCCGCCGCTCCGAGACGGACGATATCGCGAAACATCGTCCAGCGGAGCGGGCCGACGCCGAAGCGCACGAGATTGCGGCCGGAGAGGATATACCAGGCAAGAACCCCCGTGCCGCCGAAGCTGTAGAGCACCATGGCAAGACCGCCGCCGGCAATGCCGAGCCCCGGGAACGGGCCGAAGCCGAAGATGAGAAGCGGCGATACGGGCACGAGGAGTACAGCACCGACGCAGGTGACCAGGGCCGGAAACAGCATGTTGCCCGTGCCGCGCACGACGCTCGCGAGACCGTTCATCAGCCAGACGAAGATCATGCCGCCGAACACGACGTTGGAATAGACGAGTGCCGCCTCGAGTTCCGCACCTTCGCCGCCGAGCGCCCGATAGATCGGCCGGCCATAGGCGAGCATGACCGCCGAAAACAACAGCCCGATCGCGACATTGACCACGACGGCATGCCAGGCAAGCAGGTCGGCATCGTCACGCCGGCCGCTGCCGAGCGCGCGGGCGATTGCCGAGGAAATGGCTCCGCCGAAACCACCGGCGGACATCATCTGCATCAGCATCACGGCCGGAAAGACGAGCGCCATGCCCGCCAGTGCCGCGGTGCCCATATGCGAAATCCACCAGGTTTCGATGAGGCCTGTCGATGCCTGGGCGAGCATGATCAGGATATTTGGCCATGCGAGCCGGATCAGCATCGGCAGGATCGGATCCTGCAGCAGCTGCCGGGTCCGCGGATCGATCGGTGCCGCGATGGCGTCGTCGAAGGTAGGCACCGCCTCGACGGCTTCGGTGGTCACGGCACTCATCGATCAGCCTCTCTATGCTGCAATAACTGGTTTACGGATGGATATCGACGGCGGATGCGTTCGCTCGCAGCCGGACCGGCCGCGTGGGTGAAGACGGGATCGCTGAGCGGCTTGCCGCTCCGACGGTCGACCATCACCGGTTCGGCCGGCTCGCCGGTCTCCTTGTTGACGATCACCACGCTTTCCCCCTCCGGCGCGAAATGCTGGTTGCCGAAGGCAAGCAGGGCCTGCATCACAGGCTTGAAGTCGCGGCCGCGCTGCGTGAGGTGGTATTCGTCCCGCGGCGGCCGTTCGGAGTAGCGCCGTCGTTCCATCAGCCCGGATTCGACAAGCGACTTCAACCGGCTGGCCAGGATGTTTGGGGCGATATCGAGGTTGCGCTGGAATTCGTCGAAACGTGTCGCACCTCCTAATGCATCGCGCAGGACCAGGAAGCTCCAGCCGTCGCCGACATGTTTGAGACTGCGCAACACCGGGCATCCGGTATCGATGGGACCTGTCCGTTTCATGAGTTCCTTCTCCGGGAAGACGTAGCCTTGTGGCACAAGTGACTTGCAATTTGCAAGTCACTATTTGAGCGATCACGTTTGGCGACGGGGACGGCCACACCGTTATGGAACTCGCCACAATTTGGACGTGCCGCGATGGCATCGCGGAAACGTAGCGGGGATTTTCATTGCAAACGCACCAGCAAGACATATTTCAATAAGAGCATCTGTGCATTCGACGCGAAAATCGCTAAGCGACATAGAGAAGGAGCCGGCTTGGATCGAGAGGACCTCTGCCAAGCCGGATGGCGGACCTTGGGAATGATGGTGCGGAAGACGAGGACGATGAGGCGCGACACAGCGATCCCGGCTGTCTGGGCGATTGTCCGTGCCCTGCCCGGTCGGCGGGCCTTGGGCGCCCTGCTGTTCAGCGGTGCGATCCTTTCCGGCTGCCAGTCGCTCTTCGACCAGGCCTATACCCCGAATGTCTCTCCTTCCGACTCGCCGCAAATCGTCGATGAGGTGCAGAAGAACGATCCGCGGGCGCAGATGGGCGCGCGCGAGCATCCGCGCATCGTTGCGAGCTATGGCGGCGAATATCGCGACGCCAAGACCGAGCGGCTGGTCGCCCGCATCGCCGGCGCGCTGACGGCCGTTTCGGAAAATCCCAACCAGTCCTTCCGCATCACGATCCTGAATTCACCGGCGATCAACGCCTTCGCACTGCCGGGCGGCTATCTTTACGTGACGCGCGGCCTTCTGGCGCTTGCCAATGACGCATCGGAAGTCGCGGCCGTGCTCTCCCACGAGATGGGTCACGTCACCGCCAACCACGGCATCGAGCGCCAGCGCCGCGAAGAGGCGGAAGTGATTGCGAGCCGCGTCGTCGCCGAAGTCCTCTCCAGCGATCTCGCCGGCAAGCAGGCGCTTGCGCGCGGCAAGCTCCGCCTCGCCGCCTTTTCGCGCCAACAGGAACTGCAGGCCGACGTGATCGGCGTGCGGATGCTCGGCGAAGCGGGCTACGACCCCTACGCGGCCGCGCGCTTCCTGGATTCGATGGCTGCCTATGCCCGCTATTCGGCGGTTGATCCGGACAGCGACCAGAGCCTAGACTTCCTGTCGAGCCACCCGAATTCCACCCAGCGCGTCGATCTCGCCCGCCGCCATGCCCGCAATTTCGGCCAGGAAGGCACCGTCGGCGACAAGGGCCGTGATTATTACATCGCCGGCATCGATGGCCTGCTTTATGGCGACAGCCCCCAGGAGGGCTACGTCCGCGGCCAGACTTTTCTGCATGGCGGCCTCGGCATCCGTTTCGACGTACCGCCGGACTTCCGGATCGACAACAAGGTGGAAGCTGTGCTGGCGACCGGCCCTGGCGAAACGGCGATCCGTTTCGACGGCGTTGCGGCGGGCGACAACGACAATCTGCCGAACTATCTGACGAGCGGCTGGGTCGCGGGCCTGCAGCCGGAGACGGTGCGGGAGATCCAGGTGAACGGCATGCCTGCGGCAACCGCACGGGCTTCCGCCGAACGCTGGGATTTCGACGTCACCGTCATCCGCGTGGACAATCAGATATTCCGCTTCTTGACGGCGGTGCCCAAGGGCAGCCCGGCGCTCGATACGACTGCCGAAATCCTGCGTTCGACGTTCCGCCGGATGACGCCTCAGGAAATCGCGGCGCTGAAGCCGCTGCGGGTACGCATCGTCACGGCGACCAGGGACGACACCATCGCATCGCTGTCGGCGCGCATGATGGGCACGGATCGCAAGCTCGATCTCTTCAAGCTGATCAACGCGCTGCCGGCCGGGGGGACGATCTCCCCGGGCCAGAAGTTCAAGATCATTTCCGAATGAGGTAGGGGCGCCGCCTCAGCAGGCGGCCGCAGCCATCTGCGGATTGGCCGACACCAGCGCCGACTTGAGCTTTTCGATAGCCCTGCTTTCGATCTGCCGCACGCGCTCCTTGGAAATGCCGAGTTCTGCGCCGAGCGCTTCGAGCGTCGCGCCGTCGTCGGTCAGCCGGCGGGCACGAATAATCTTCTTTTCCCGGTCGTTGAGCTTGGTGAGCGCGCCCTGCAGCCATTTCAGCCGGCGCTCGCCGTCGATCATCCCGGAAACCTGCTCATCCGGCAGCGGTTCGGCGCTCGCCAGCATGTCGAGCCGTTCGCCGCTATCCGCATCGCCGGCGATCGACGGCGCCTGCAGCGAGGAATCGTTGCCGGAAAGGCGGGCATCCATGGTCTGGACATCGGCGACGCTGACACCGAGCGCCACCGCGATCTCCTCGTGAATTGCCCGGGCGGTGAGATTGGAATCGCCGCGGGCGAGCTTGGCGCGCAGCCGGCGAAGATTGAAGAACAGCGCCTTCTGGGCGGAACTGGTGCCGCCTCGCACGATCGACCAGTTTCGAAGAATGTAATCCTGCATCGAGGCGCGAATCCACCAGCTGGCATAAGTGGAAAAACGCACGTCGCGGGCCGGTTCAAACCTTGCCGCCGCTTCGAGCAGCCCTACATAGCCCTCTTGAACGAGGTCGCTCATCGGCAATCCGAAGCCACGGAACTTCGAGGCCATGGCGATCACGAGACGCATATGTGCAAGGGCAATCTGGTTTCGGGCATCCTGGTCCTGATCGTCCTTCCAGCGGACCGCCAGATCGCGCTCCTCCTCCCGGGCGAGATATGGAGCGGACATTGCTATCTTGATCATCGTGCGGTCTGCGGACATGGCTGTCATCGTGTTCTCCGTGAACGGTCTGATCCGACAAAAACAGCGAGGCACAAACCAGGGACACCGTGCACGCTACAAGCCCGAACGATGATGGAATGAATGTCCTGCCGCTTCTGCTCCCCTCGTCTTGAGTTCCGCGGGGGATTCACAACCGGCTCAAGAGACCGATCTTCCGCCCCGCACTTAGCTGTCCCGAACGCAAACCGACGCACATCAGTTCGCCGTTCCGGCGGGTTAACGCGGAGGCAGGCAAAAAGTTCCAATAAAAAACCCGGCGCGAAGGCCGGGTTTTTGAGAGAACCATGATTGGATGATCAGGCCGCTTCTTCCTGCGCCTCATCTTCCTCGATGTTCTTGCCACGCTTGGGACCCTTGGCGAGATTGACCTCGACAAGGCGGACGGCCTCGGTTTCGGACATCTTGTTGACGGCAGCGATTTCACGAGCCATGCGGTCGAGGGCGGCTTCGTAAAGCTGACGCTCGGAATAGGATTGTTCCGGCTGGTTGTCGGCGCGATAGAGGTCGCGGACCACTTCTGCGATCGAGATCAGATCGCCGGAATTGATCTTTGCATCATATTCCTGGGCGCGGCGCGACCACATGGTGCGCTTCACGCGGGCCTTGCCTTGAACAACCTTGAGAGCGCGCTCGACAAAATCCGTTTCGGACAACTTGCGCATGCCGATGCTGACGGCCTTTGCGACTGGCACCTTGAGGCGCATCTTGTCCTTTTCGAAATCGATTACGAAAAGCTCAAGCTTCATGCCGGCCACTTCCTGCTCTTCAATCGCAGAGATAGTGCCTACACCATGAGCGGGGTATACAATCGATTCACCAGTCTTGAAGCCCTGGCGTGCGGGAGAAGTCTTTTTCTGCTGAGTCGTCATTCGTTTCACAAACTCCCTGTTACTCACCCATTGCCGGGTCGGGGGAACCGGGTCTGTCAGGCCCGGATGAGACGGGGGAAACCGTCGGGTCACTCCATACTGGTCCGACCAACGCGAGCGAAAAAACACCCATCGGGGTACTGCGACCGACAACATTCAAGCGTTGCAATGTCACGGAAACCGCGTTTTGGGTGGTCTGTTGCTTTCGTGATGTTTTTTGGGCACGCACGTGCCGCCTTGTGGAACAGTTCTTATTGTCTACCACAAAAAAGTGCGGAAATCAATAATTTGCTTTTGCAGGTGCACAGAGCGCTACAGCCGCGCTCTGCCCAACAAAAAGGCAAAGTGATTCGAAACCGCTTCCGAGCCATTCCGTCGCGGTAAATCTCAATCGCCCTTGCCGGGCTCGGCGGAGAAATACTGCTCGTACTTGTTGGCAACGCCGTCCATTTCCTTGGCCTCGGGCAGCGCATCGCGCTTGACCGTGATATTGGGCCAGATCTGAGCGAATTCGGTGTTTATCTTGAGCCATTTGTCGAGGCCTGGCTCCGTATCCGGCTTGATCGCCTCGGCGGGACATTCTGGTTCGCAGACGCCACAGTCGATGCACTCGTCGGGATGAATGACGAGGAAGTTTTCGCCTTCATAAAAACAGTCGACCGGGCAGACCTCGACGCAGTCGGTATATTTGCAGCGGATACAATTGTCGGTCACGACATACGTCATGCGGCACTCCAGGACTATCGCGGATCAGCGGCACGTCGACGGATGGGAAGCGCCGGCACACCGGAAAGCCGGGAGAGGCGAAAACCCAACTGCAAAAATGACAGGAGGTAGGCGATCCAGCTTTTCGACAGTCAGGTAAAGCCTTTGGCTTTGCTTAGCAAGGATATCCGTGCTGAAAACCTAGTCGCAGCGGGTCGTTTTTTCTAATCTAGGTCGGCGTCGATACCTGGAAACAGCCGATCGGTCTCGCGGCGCTCCTTCTTCGTCGGTCGGCCGCTTCCCTGCGCGCGTTGCGCCTGTTCGAACAACGTCAGCCTCTTGGTTTCTTCAGGAGGAGGGCTGAGATCTTCATAGAGCAGCCGGGCCTCTTCGAAAGGACCCCGCCTTTCCCCGCCGGTCTTCACCACCAGCACGAGGTCGCGACGCTCAAGCTTGAGATCGATGCGATCGCCCGGCTTCACCTGGGAGCTCGGCTGGGACACCAGATCGCCGTTCACCCGCACGTGGTTTGAACGGATCATATCCTGGGCGATCGACCGCGACTTCGCCATGCGGGCAAAAAACAGCCACTTGTCGATGCGCTGACGCGAACCGGATTGTGGCTGTTTTTCCGTCATGGGCCTTACTTCTTCATCTGCTCCTTGAGAGCTGCGAGCTTTGCAAAGGGCGAATCGGGATCTATCGGCTTTTCCTTGCGCGGCGGCTTTGCCTCAAAACGGGCGGGCTGCGGCCCTTTGCCGCGGTCGTTGCGATCCGGACGAGGACCGCCTTCGTGGCGCTCCCCGCGGTTCGGACGATCGCCCCCGCGATTGTTGGTATTGTTGTTGTCTGGGCGACGGTTGTTGTCGCGGTTCGGCTTGCCGCCGTCCTTGCGTTCGCCACCGCTGCGCTCGCCGGCCGGGCGCGCATCACGCCGCTCGCCACCGTCGCGCCGTTCATCACGACGGCCTTGGGCCGGCTGACCGGCTTCGCCACCGGCATTGTTGCGCTGGCCGCCATGGCCGCGACGATCCCCATGCTGGGGCCGGCCGCCGCGCTGGTTGTTTTCACGGCCGCCGCCCGGACGCCACAGCAGGACCGGCTTCGGCTCTCCAGCCTCGGCAGCCTTTGCCTCGTCGGTGACGTCTCCAGCCGCAGCCTGCTCAGCCGGAGCCTCTTCCGAAGCAACCGCTTCTGCAGTAGCCGTCTCAGCCGGCGCAGCATCAGCCACGGCCTCTGCTGGGGCGGCTTCAGGCGCAGCCTCGGCCGACGGCGCTTCTGCCGTTGTCTCGGCTGGAGCGTCGCTCGCATCGGCGTCGTCACCGTCGGAGGCTTCCGGCGCGTCTCCTGCCGAAGCAGGAGCGACTGCCGGAACGGCGTTGACGGAACCTGCATCCTGGCCCGCCAGGAATGCCTGCGCCTCTTCCGGCTTTACTGCGTCGGCGCGATATCCGAGGCCCTTGAGGATTTCTTCCATATCGTCGGGCGTCGCGCCGAGAATCGAGAGCATCGCGGTCGTAGCCGTGAAGCGGCGGCCGTCATATGCCCCTTCCGGACGCGGCGTCGAACCCGGCTTCCACTGCAGAAGTGGACGGATGAGATCGGCAAGCCGTTCAAGGATGTCGATCCGCACGGCACGCTTGCCGAGGAAGCGGAAACCCGCAAGCTTGTAGAACATCCGCTCGAACGTCGGATCGGCGACCACGGAAGTGCGTCCTGCGGCAAGCGCCGGGATGAGATCGCCGTAACCGGGCTTGTCGAGGCCGTCGTTCTTCAGCGCCCAGAGGAGCGTGATGAGCTCCGCCGGAGCCGGCTTCAAAAGCATCGGCATGAAAACGTGATAGGCGCCGAAACGGATGCCGTAGCGACGCATCGAGGCGCGCGCATCCTGATCGAGCGACTTCACGTCGTCCGCGACGTCGCGCCTGAACAGCACGCCGAGACTTTCGACGAGCTGGAAGGCGAGGCCCTTGGCAAGGCCCTGCAGGTCTTCGGCGCGCGACAGATCGTCGAGCGGCTTCAGAACCGTGGCGATGTGATGATTGACGAAGCGCTCGAGGCGGGCGAGCACATGTTCGCGCGCATTGCCGGTCAGCTGCTCGTCGGAGAGCAGGATGACGCGCGGCCGCATGACATGCTCGGTCGGCGCAAGACGGGCGATAGGTTCGCCGAGCCAGCGCACGAACCCGTCGGAACCGACCGCAAGATCGCTATTGCCGGAGGCATAGAGCCTCGCAGCCCGCGCCTCGAATTCGAGCGCCAGCGCTTTCTGAGCGGCACCCTGCACCGCCTTGGCGTCGGGTCCCTCGGTTCCCGAAACGGGCGTGAACCGGAAACCGGCCAATTGCCCGACGTGATGTCCCTCTACAAAGACATCGCCATTCACACTGATTTCAGCTTCCAGCATCGCATTCTCTCTCAGGCGCTTCATGAGCACAGATGTCCTGCGATCAACAAAGCGTTTCGTCAACCTTTCATGTAGCGCGTCCGATAACCTATCCTCTATTTCCCGTGTCTTTTCTTGCCAGTGTGTCGGATCGGCAAGCCAACCAGGGCGATTAGAGACGTAGGTCCAGGTCCGGATCTGCGCTATGCGGGCCGATAATGTGTCGATTTCACCATCGGTGCGGTCGGCGCGGCGAACCTGCTCCGCCATGAATTCTTCATTCACCGTCCCGAAGCGTACAAGATCGGAAAAAAGAGTCGAAATAAGGTCGGCGTGCTGTGCCGGCGCAATTCGACGATAGTCCGGCAGGGCACAGGCCTCCCAGAGCTTCTCGACCCGCTGGGGCGTTGTAGCGATATCCTTGATTTCGGGATAACGCGAAAGATAATCAAAGGCTTGGCTGTCGGTCGCAGGAAGCGCCCGCGTCAATCCTTGCAGGGTCGGTGAGGCATCCAGGCTTTCCCGCAGAGCCTTGAGCGACGAAAAGTCGAGGTTTTTCGAGCGCCATTGCAGCACTTTGACGGGATCGAAATGGTGGCTTTCGATTCGTTCGACCAGTTCGTCCTCGAAAGGCGAGACCTGCCCGGTCACGCCGAACGTCCCGTCCCGCACATGCCGCCCGGCGCGGCCGGCGATCTGCGCGAGTTCTGCCGGATTGAGGCTGCGGAACTGATAGCCGTCGAACTTCCGATCCTGGGCGAATGCCACGTGATCGACGTCGAGATTGAGCCCCATGCCGATCGCATCCGTCGCAACGAGATATTCGACGTCGCCGGACTGGTAGAGGCCGACCTGTGCGTTGCGGGTCCGCGGGCTGAGCGCGCCCAGCACCACTGCCGCCCCGCCGCGCTGACGGCGGATAAGCTCGGCGATCGCATAGACCTCGTCGGCCGAAAACGCCACGATTGCGGAGCGCTGCGGCAGGCGGGTAATTTTCTTCTGGCCCGCATAGAAGAGCTGCGAGAGGCGTGGCCGCTCGACGACGGTTATTCCCGGCAGCAGCTTTTCGAGAATGGGCCGCATGGTCGCCGCCCCCAGAAGTAGCGTTTCATCGCGGCCGCGCAAATGCAGGATGCGGTCGGTAAAGATGTGGCCGCGCTCGAGATCTCCCGCGAGCTGCACCTCATCGATTGCGACGAACGAGGCTTTGGTCTCGCGTGGCATGGCTTCGACGGTGCAGACGGAAAAGCGCGCGTTCGGCGGTGTGATCTTTTCCTCACCGGTGACGAGCGCCACCTGGGAGGCACCGACCTTCTCGACAAGGCGCGTGTAGACCTCGCGCGCCAGCAGCCGGAGCGGCAGGCCGATCACACCGGTGCCATGCGCCACCATGCGCTCGATGGCATAATGGGTCTTGCCGGTATTGGTAGGTCCGAGGACGGCGGTGACGCCGCGCCCGCTGAGCATCATGGGCTGGAAATTCAAAGCCTGGTTCCGCGCATCACATAAGCCTCAAGTCTCGCGCCGTCGCCCAAAACTAAAAGCCACGCAACACATGGCGATCTCGGTGGGCAAACGCAAGCCTGAAGAATGGTTTTGCGGCAGCGGAATGATCGCCGAGGGCGGCGTATCAACGCTCGACGTTTCGAATTTTAAGCGTGAAGGAACAGACGCGAACGAATCGGAGACGAATCGCAGACTCCAGACGATTCAGCTTTTGTTCACTGCTATATGTTGATGCGACTCCGCACTTCCCCACGACATCCTGAATCTGCATCGCGATTGGAGGCACACAATTGCAGGATTCATCCCGAAGCTGCGCTTTCACGAAGAATCGCAAGAGTCAATCCATTGATATGGTTAATGTTTTATCAACCGATTTAGATCGCTCCGCCCTCGTTCGAAGACGGAATTAAGATTCAGGCCAAACGCGGAACGAATCGCCGACGAATCACAGACATCCATGTCTTCGCCATTTGTTCTCACAAGATATGGTAGGTACAACCAGGACAGACCCGCAAGAAAATCGGCGCGGCGAGGGCCGTCGGAAGTGAATCGTTCAGGTGCCGTTAACATTGGCTGACGCAGTTTGACCACATGAGAGCACACGTTTGCATGCCGATGGAACAAAAATCACGGCGCTACGTTTCCTCGCCAAATCCATACCGGATTATCTAGCGGAGTAGAAAACCATGCTCGGAACCGTGTTGCTCGTCATCCTCATTCTGCTACTCATTGGCGCGTTGCCGAATTGGGGTTATAGCCGAGGCTGGGGCTATGGTCCGTCGGGCGGATTGGGCCTTGTCGTGCTTATCATCATTATCCTGCTGCTGATGGGCAGGATCTAAAAGCGGCGTAGCCGTGTGTACCAAAGGGAAGGGAAACTGACATGATGAAGAAGATTCTGATTGCGGGCTGCATGATCGCCACGCTCGCCTCCTGTACTGCAACTGAACGCGGCACCGCAATCGGCGCCGGCACGGGTGCCGTTATCGGCGGCGCCGTGACGAATAGCTGGGGTGGCGCGGCAGTTGGTGCGGTTGCAGGCGGCCTTGTCGGCGCTGCGATCGGCCAGTCCTCGGAACGCCGCGGCTACTGCATCTATCGCGACCGTTACGGCCGCCGTTACGAGGCGCGTTGCCGCTAACCGCGAGCAACAATCCAGTCCCTCAGGACCGGTGCCCGAGCAATCGGCGCCGGTTTTGTTTTGCTCTGAGAGACCGTTGCATTAACCGTTGGCCAAAGCCGGAACGAATCGCCGACGAATCGGCGACATCACCGGTTTCGCGGTTTGTTCACCGCAATATATCGTGCAATAACAATTCGTTAACCATAGAGACCGACCGTTTCGGCGCACCACGATGCGCCGAAACCCTCTCAAAGGTTAACGGTGAAGATCAGCTCGCGAAGAACTGGCCGCCATTCGCCGTCAGCGTCGACCCGGTGATGAAGCCGGCATCGTCGGAAGCGAGGAATACGACGCACCGGGCAATCTCTTCCGGCTCGCCGAGGCGTCCGACCGGGATCAAGGGGAGTATCCGCTCGTTCAGCACCTTTTCCGGCACCGCCCGCACCATTTCGGTCGCGATATAGCCGGGGCAGATGGCGTTGACGGTGATGTTCTTTGCAGCGCCTTCCTGGGCCAGCGCCTTGGTAAAGCCGAGATCGCCGGCCTTGGCTGCCGAATAGTTCACCTGACCCATCTGGCCCTTCTGGCCGTTGATCGACGAGATGTTGACGACCCGGCCGAATTCGCGCTCGCGCATGCCGTTCCAGATCGGATGCGTCATGTTGAAGAGGCCGGTCAGGTTGGTGCCGATCACCTCGTTCCACTGTTCGGGCGTCATCTTGTGGAACATGCCGTCACGGGTAATACCCGCATTGTTGACAAGCACTTCGATCGGGCCGAGTTCGGCCTCCACTCTTGCTATTCCGTCGACGCAGCCCTGATAGCTGGAGACATCCCACTTGAAGACGGGAATCCCGGTCTCGTCGTGGAAGGCTTTTGCCTTTTCCTCATTGCCCGCAAAATTTGCCGCGACACGATAACCTGCCGCCTTCAACGCGACGGAGATGGCTGCCCCGATCCCACGCGTTCCTCCCGAAACCAATGCAACCCTGCTCATGCGATCTTCCCCTTTGCGTTGTGATCCGATCCTTCTATGTGAACGGATACTTACCTAGTTTGACATGCTTTCGTCGGGGAGATAGGCCCGCCGTGAAGTTTTGCAACCTCGGCGGGATTATCCACAGTCATCCAACGGTATTACATGGCCTCAAGGCACATGGCGACGCCCATGCCGCCGCCGATGCACAGCGTGGCAAGGCCCTTCTTGGCGCCGCGGCGCTTCATCTCGAAAAGAAGCGTGTTGAGAATGCGGGCACCCGATGCGCCGATCGGATGGCCGATCGCGATCGCCCCGCCGTTGACGTTGACGAGCGACGGATCGAAGCCGAGATCCTTGGTGACGGCGCAGGATTGCGCGGCAAAGGCTTCGTTGGCCTCGATGAGATCGAGATCGCCGACCTTCCAGCCCGCCTTTTCGAGCGCCTTGCGGGAAGCCGGGATCGGGCCGGTGCCCATGATCTGCGGATCGACGCCGGCGGTCGCCCAGGACACGATGCGAACCATCGGCGTGATGCCACGGCGGGCGGCTTCCGCTTCCGTCATCAGCACCGCAGCGGCCGCACCGTCATTGAGGCCCGAGGCGTTGCCGGCGGTCACCGTACCTTCCTTGTCGAAGGCGGGGCGCAGCTTGGCCATCGAATCGAGCGTCGCACCGGCACGGATATACTCGTCGTTCTCGACGGTCACGTCACCCTTCCGCGTCTGGATGATGTAGGGGATGATTTCGTCCTTGAAGCGGCCGGCATTCTGCGCGGCCTCCGCCTTGTTCTGGGAAGATACGGCGAACTGGTCCTGCTCCTCGCGGGAGAGCTGCCACTGGCGGGCGATATTCTCCGCCGTGATGCCCATGTGGTAACCGTAGAACGCGTCGGTCAGGCCGTCCTTGATCATCGTGTCGATCATCTTGAAATCGCCCATCTTCACGCCGCCGCGAAGGTGCCCGCAATGCGGAGCCATGGACATCGATTCCTGGCCGCCGGCAACGATGATCTTGGCATCGCCGAGAGCGATCTGCTGCATGCCGAGGGCAACGGCGCGCAGGCCCGAGCCGCAGAGCTGGTTGATGCCCCAGGCGGTGGCTTCCTTCGGCACGCCGGCCTTCATGGCCGCCTGCCGGGCCGGGTTCTGGCCCTCGCCCGCGGGCAGGACCTGACCGAGGATGACCTCGTCCACCTCGGCCGCCTCGACGCCGGCGCGCGCCAGCGCACCCTTGATCGCCGCCGCACCGAGTTCGTGCGCCGGGACATTGGCAAAGGCGCCGTTGAAGGAGCCGACGGCCGTGCGGCCAGCGGCTGCGATTACGATGGATGGATTGGACATGGACGTTTCCTCTTATCCGTTATTTGTCTGCGAGACTGGCAAAGCTTGAGCCGAGAGTCAAACGGCAGCCGAACGCCGCGGCGGACCTGTCGGGCGTTTCGAAAATGCCCGTTAGATTTCACGGGTTTGCTGCGCAATAAACGCGTCGCCGCGCCGCACAAATCGATTGTAAGTCCTCGTCATTTAGGCTTACATTCCTGTCGGGAGAAGCATGCCAATCGATAATGACCAAACCATATTGACGGGAGCAGGAGGCAATCATGGCGAAGACCGAAGGCGAAATCATAATCAAGAAATATGCCAACAGGCGCCTCTACAACACGGGCACCAGCACCTATGTGACGCTGGAAGACCTGGCGAAGATGGTGAAGAAGGGCGAGGAATTCACCGTACAGGACGCCAAGAGCGGCGACGACATTACCCATTCGGTTCTGACGCAGATAATCTTCGAGCAGGAATCGAAGACCGGCAACACGCTGCTGCCGATTTCCTTCCTGCGGCAGCTGATTTCCTATTACGGCGACCAGATGCAGATGGTGGTTCCGACCTTCCTCGAACACTCGATGCAGGCTTTCACCGACCAGCAGGTTCAGATGCGCGAACAGATGACGCGCGCCTTCGGCGATACGCCGCTCAGCAAGAACCTGCAGATGCCGATCCAGATGATGGAGGAACAGGTGCGCCGCAATACGGACATGTTCCGCCAGGCCATGCAGATGTTCTCTCCTTTTGCGGGACAGCCCTCGGCACCTGCCGCCAAGAAGACCGACGCCAAGGACATCGACGAGCTGAAGGAACAGCTCCGCAACCTGCAGAGCCGCCTCGATAATCTCTAAGACCCGAAGGGCGGTTAGAGCCCGATCGACACGTCGCGGCCGGCTGCGCGGATTGCTACCGCGAAGCCGCCGATGACGTCGACGAAGGTGATCGTCATCAGGATGAAGAAGATCTGCGTCGCGGCATCCCGCACCAGCAGGAATTCAACCAGATAGGCGATGAAGACCAGCATCGACAGCATGTGGTTGATCAGCGAGCCGCGACCGTTGCGGCTGGCTTTCAGGATTTCCACGAACAGGAAGACGAGCGAGATGACGATGATCACGTCGCCGAGCGTCATGGTCCAGACGGCACCCGACAGCATCTGAAGCGAGCTGATGACGTTGCCGAGCGACGCGACCCCACCGCCGCCCAGAATACCGAGCATGCCCAGGTTATAGAGAATGAACGGGATGATCATCAGCGGCAATGCAGCAAGCATGGTCTCGGACTCCAGTCGATATGGCCGGACTGTACGTGCTTGCCTTGCTTTCGCAAGTCTTGGCGCAGCAAAACAAGTTCTACGCGCAACAAAAAAGGCCGGCGGAGCCGACCTTTGATGCAATAGAACGAAAAACGCTTATGCGTTTTCCTTCGGCGTCAGAACCTGACGACCGCGATACATGCCGGTCTTCAGATCGACATGGTGCGGGCGGCGCAGTTCGCCGGAGTTCTTGTCTTCGATATAGGTCGGAGCCTTGAGTGCGTCTGCGGAGCGGCGCATACCGCGCTTCGACGGGCTCGTTTTTCTCTTCGGTACAGCCATTTTCGTTACTCCACTTGCGTGCAAAACATAATCCCCGGCCGGAACTGAGGCCGATTGGACATGTCTCGATCTCGGAAATTTGGGCGGCTTATACATGCCCTGCCGGGCTTTGACCAGTCCCTGCCGGGATTTTTTGAGAAATATGCGGCTTAAGCCTCATCCTCCGGCACGATCCAGGTTTCGGCCAGTGCGGCCTCCTGCCACTTGAGCCAGGCCGGATGGGATTTCATCGCCGCCATATAGGCAAGCGTCTCCGTATCCGTCGTCAGGTCATAGACGTCGAAACGGTTGACGACAGGCGCAAACATCGCATCCGCTCCGGAAAATTTGCCGAACAGGAACGGCCCGCCGGACTTCGCCCGGAGTTCGCGCCAGATCGTCTCGATGCGGGCCACGTCGTCCATCACGCCCTCGGCGAGGGGGATCTTCGCCTTCGGCCGGCGCATGTTCATCGGGCAGGCGTTGCGCAGCGCCCGGAAGCCGGAAATCATCTCCATCGAGATGGACCGCGCAACGGCGCGGTCAGCGGCGACTTTCGGCCAGATGCCTTTGTCAGGGAAAAGCTCGGCGGCGTATTCGATGATCGAAAGCGATTCCCAGACGCGAATATCACCCTGGTGCAGCACCGGCACCTTGCCGGTCGGCGAGATCGGCTTGAATTTCGGATTGCCGGCGGGGAAGTCGAAGGGGATCAGCACTTCCTCGAAGGGAATGCCCGCCGCCGTCAGCGCGATCCAGGGGCGAAAGGACCAGGAGGAATAATTCTTGTTACCGATATAAAGGGTAAGCTTTTCCATGCGCCACATCTCCGGTTGGTTCATTCAGCCTCATAATGGGCTTACCCGGACGCGACCAATGAAATCGATAGACCTCAATCATAAATGCATTTGATGTAATCGCCAGAACCGCGCGCTCGGCTCTCGACAACGCCGGCCAGCCGCTGCACGCCGCGGCTCGGTTTGCCGGCGACACGGGTGATCGGATTGGGAAGTGCTACGGCCAGAAGTGCGGCCTGCCGGGCGCTCAGTTTCGAAGCCGGAACCTTGAAATGATATTGCGCCGCTGCCTCCGCGCCATAGATGCCCGGCCCCCATTCGGCGATGTTCAGATAGATCTCCATCATCCGCCGCTTCGACCAGACGAAATCGGCACCCATCGCCAACGGCAGTTCCAGCCCCTTGCGGATGAAGGAACGGCCGTTCCAGAGGAACAGGTTCTTGGCCGTCTGCATCGGTATAGTGCTCGCGCCTCGCGTCGCCTCGCCGTCGAGCGCATCCTCGACCACGCCACGCATCTGGTTCCAGTCGACGCCGCCATGGAAGCAGAACTGGCCGTCCTCCGACATCATGACCGATCGGACGAGGTTGGGTGAAATCTCCTCGAGGCTTACCCAGCGCCGGTCGTATCCGCGAAACAGCGCGAGCTCCGACAGCATCAGCGTCGAGACCGGGCGGGTGAACGGCAGCGCGTAGACGAAGATCAACAGATAGGGCAACACCACCAGCGCGACCGCGATGAGCACGATCCGGCGGATCAGAGTTCCGGAAACCGGGCGCCGTCGCCAGCGGGGCCTCACGGGCTCCTCCTCCTGCACCTGCTGTTCGGGTGTGATGTCCAATATCGCACTCGTCCCTCGTTTTGAGTTTCATAACCGTTCAACGTGGCCAAGGCGAGTCTGGCGCCGAAAACTTCGCGTGTCCTGGTGAATCGCCGTTGCCAGCAAACACTCGGCATGCCAAACAGCGGCCATGACGGACGCGAAAACGGCATTCGAAACACGCCTGCGGCAGAGCGCCGCCGAGACGGGAGCCCTGCTTTCGTCTCTCCTGTCCGATACCCCTCTTCCCGACGAGATGACCCGCCCGACGCATCTGATGGCGGCCATGCGGCATGGTTCGCTGAACGGCGGAAAGCGGCTGCGGCCCTTCCTCGTGCGAGAGAGTGCGGCCCTGCTGGGCGGGCCGGCGGATGCAGCACTTCGGGTCGGCGTCGCACTCGAATGCCTGCATTGTTATTCGCTGATCCACGACGACCTGCCGGCCATGGACGACGACGACCTGCGCCGCGGCCAGCCGACGGTACACAAGGCCTTCGACGAGGCGACTGCGATCCTCGCAGGCGACAGCCTGCTGACCTACGCCTTCGATATCATCGCCGCGCCGGAAACCGAACTCGCCGACCGGCTGAAGACGGAACTCGTTCTCTCACTTGCCCGCGCTGCGGGACCGGGCGGCATGGCGGGCGGCCAGGCGCTCGATCTCGCCGCCGAAAAATCGCCCCCCGACGAGGCCGGCATCACCATATTGCAGGCGATGAAAACGGGTGCGCTGCTGCGCTTTGCCTGCGAGGCGGGGGCAATCATCGCAGGCTCTGAACCGGAGCATCGCGAAAGGCTGCGGCTGTTCGGCCAGAAGATCGGCCTTGCCTTCCAGCTCGCCGACGATCTGCTCGACCTGACTTCGGATGCGGCAACCATGGGCAAGGCAACCGGCAAGGATGCGGGACGCGGCAAGGGCACGCTCGTGGCGCTGCACGGTATAACATGGGCGGAAGGCCGGCTCGATGTTCTGACGAAGGAAGCCATGGAACTACTTGCGCCCTACGGCGAAAAGGCGTCCATTCTGCAGGAGACGGCGCGCTTCATCGCCAGCCGGGAAAACTGAAAAGGATAGGAAACGAGAATGCCGGACGTCCTGAGCTATCTGCCCTACATGTGGCCGGCCTATGTGGCCTATGTCATCAATGTCGCAAGCCCGGGCCCGGCCAATTTCGCCATCATCGGCACCTCGATCTCGCAAGGCCGCCGCGCCGGCCTGATCACAGCGCTCGGCATCGCCTGCGGTTCTTTCACCTGGGCTTGCGCCGCAGCGCTCGGTCTTGCGGCACTGCTCCGCAACTATGCGATTGCCCTGGAGATCATGAAGGTGCTCGGCGGGATCTATCTGATCTACCTGGCCTGGAAGGCCTACAAGTCCGCGCGCCTGCCGGATTCCAAGGTCGCCCTCGGCAATTCGAAAACGAATTATACCGCCCGCCAGCTCTGGCTGCGCGGTTACGCGATCCACGTCACCAATCCGAAGGCGATCTTTGCCTGGCTGGCGATCATTTCGCTCGGCCTGCCGGACAATGCGCCGACCTCGGCGATCCTGTTGATCATCGCCGTCTGCATGAGTTCGAGCATGCTGATCTTCACCACCTATGCGCTGGTGTTTTCGACGTCCCATGCACTACGCGGCTACAAGGCCGCGCGGCGCTGGGTCGAAGGCACGATGGCGGTGTTCTACAGCGTCGCCGGCCTGAAGCTGCTGACGAGCCGCATCTGAACGGCTCGCCTTCCTTATCAGCCTTTTTTTGATCAGCCCTGGGTGATCGGTGCGATCGCCACTTCGACACGGCGGTTCTGCGCGCGGCCATCCGAGGTCGCGTTGGAGGCAACCGGCTGCGACGGTCCGAAGCCCATCGTCGACATGCGGCGCTGGTCCACACCCCCACGGCTTCCGAGATAGTTCGCGACGGAAGCGGCGCGGCGTTCGGAGAGCGCCTGGTTATGCTGCAGGCTGCCGGTCGAGTCCGTATGGCCGTTCACGTCGATCAAGGTGCGGTTGAACTTGTTCAACACGATCGCGACGGCATCGAGCGTCCGGTAAAAGGGCGGGATCACCTGGTCTTGGTCGGTGGCAAACGTGATGTTCGACGGCATGTTGAGAATGATGCGGTCGCCGACGCGGGTCACCGAAACACCGGTGCCCTGCAGCTGGGCGCGCAGTTCCGCTTCCTGATTGTCCATATAGGCACCGATCCCGCCGCCGGCGAGCGCGCCGATACCGGCGCCGATCAGCGCGTTGCGGCCCGCATGGCGTCCGCCGGTCAAGCCGCCGGCCAGCGCGCCGAGGCCTGCGCCGATGGCAGCGCCGCCGGTGGTGTTGGAAATTTTCTGCTCGCCCGTATAAGGATCGGTCGTGGTGCAGGCAGAAAGATAGGTCGCGCAAAGTGCGACGATTGCGATTTTCTTGAGCATGTAAATAAACGTCCCCGTCGTCAGTGGTGCCATCTCATTTACCATGAATTGCGGCAATAACGAGGAGGCCGGCGTATCTTCGTTATTGACCGGAAGGCGGGCGAGAACGCTGCCAATCAAGACACCCGGCGAAGAAATCCGCTAGAGCGAAAAAACGGGCGGATCAGCCGGCGGCCGGCAGGCCTTTCAGGACTTCGAGCAGCCGGTCGCATTCGGCATCCGTGCCGATGCTGATGCGCAGATAGTCGGCTATGCGCGGCTTGTTCCAGTGGCGGACCAGCACGCCTTCGGCCCGCAGGGCTAAATAGACGTCTGCGCCCGGCAAACTGGGATGCCTGGCGAAGACGAAGTTCGCCTGCGACGGCAGAACCTCAAAACCCATCGCGAACAATTCAGCGCTGACACGGTCGCGCGTCGCGATGATCTTCTGCCGGCAGGCCTCGAACCACGAGACATCCTCGACCGCGGCCGTCGCCGCAACCTGCGCCAACCGGTCGAGCGGATAGGAATTGAAACTGTCCTTCACCCGTTCCAGGGCATCGATCAGGTGCCGCTGGCCGAGCGCGAAACCGACGCGCATGCCGGCAAGCGACCGGGATTTCGACAGCGTCTGGATGACGAGAAGGTTTGGATAACGGGCAATCAGGCTCGCGGCCGTCTCGCCGCCGAAATCGATATAGGCCTCGTCCACCACGACCGGCGCGTCCGGATGCGTGGCCACCAGCGCCTCGATCTCCGCAAGCGACAAACCGACGCCGGTCGGCGCATTCGGGTTCGGGACGATGATCGCGCCGCAGGGGCGGTCGTAGTCGGAGATCTTGATCCGGAAGCCTTCATCGAGGGGGATTTCGACCACGTCGATATCGTAGAGCCGGCTATAGGTCGGATAGAAGCTGTAGGTAATGTCCGGGTAAAGCAGCGGCCTGTCGTGTTTCAGCAAGGCCTGGAACGTATGCGCCAGCACCTCGTCCGAACCATTGCCGACGAACACTTGATCCGCCTGCACCCCGAAACGCGCCGCGATCGCCTCCCGCAACACCGTTGCCGATGGATCCGGATAAAGCCGAAGAGCATCGTCCGCCGCCGCCTGGATCGCGGCGACCGCCTTTGGAGACGGCCCGTAGGGGTTCTCGTTGGTATTCAGCTTTACGAGATTCGCGATGCGCGGCTGTTCGCCCGCGACATAGGGTTTCAGCGTGCTGACGATCGGCGACCAGAACCGGCTCATGCGATTATTCGGCAGCCGTGCGCTGGCCGAAGCGTTGCTCGATATAGTCGATGACCAGCTTCTCGAAATCGGCGGCGATGTTCACGCCGCGCAGGGTGAGCGCCTTCTTGCCGTCGATGAAGACAGGGGCTGCCGGCGTTTCACCCGTGCCCGGCAGCGAAATGCCGATATCGGCATGCTTGCTCTCGCCCGGGCCGTTGACGATGCAGCCCATGACAGCCACGTTGAGCGCTTCGACGCCCGGATATTTCTCGCGCCAGACCGGCATGTTCTTGCGCAGGTCGTTCTGGATGTTCTGGGCGAGTTCCTGGAACACCGTCGAGGTGGTGCGGCCACAGCCGGGACAGGCGGCGACGACGGGTACGAACTGGCGGAACCCCATGACCTGCAGCAGTTCCTGCGCCACCTGCACTTCGCGGGTCCGGTCGCCGTTAGGCTCCGGCGTCAGCGAAACGCGGATCGTATCGCCGATCCCGTGCTGCAGCACATAGCCCATGGCGGCCGAAGAGGCTACGATACCCTTGGAGCCCATGCCGGCTTCGGTGAGGCCGAGATGCAGCGCATGGTTGGAGCGCTCGGTGAGCATCGAATAGACGGCGATCAGGTCCTGCACCTGGCTGACCTTGGCCGACAGGATGATGCGATTGCGCGGCAGGCCGATCTGTTCGGCAAGCTCGGCGGAAATCAGCGCCGACTGGACGATCGCCTCATGCATGACCTGGCGAGCCGACAGCGGCGAACCATTTGCGGCATTGCGGTCCATCAGCGTGGTCAGCAGATCCTGGTCGAGCGAACCCCAGTTGACGCCGATGCGAACCGGCTTGTCGTAGCGGATCGCCATCTCGATGATGTCGGCGAACTGCTTGTCCTTCTTGTCCTTGAAGCCGACATTGCCCGGATTGATGCGGTATTTGGCGAGCGCCTCCGCGCAGGCCGGATGATCGGCGAGCAGCTTGTGGCCGATATAATGAAAATCGCCGACCAGAGGCACGTCCATGCCAAGCCGCAGCAGACGTTCGCGGATCTTCGGCACCGCTGCTGCACTCTCGTCGCGGTCGACGGTGATGCGCACGATTTCCGAACCGGCCTTGTAGAGAGCCGCGACCTGGGCGACCGTTCCGTCGATATCGGCGGTATCGGTATTGGTCATCGACTGCACGACGACTGGCGCGCCTCCCCCGACGATGACGCCGCCGACATCGACGGCGACTGTGGCGCGGCGCGGTTTCGGGTCGTAGTCGATGGGTGCGGTCATCGGAAGTCTCGTCGGCTTGGGAATGAAGCGCCTTTCAGGTGGCGTATGGCTCGCGGCTTGTCAACCGCCGCGACACTCACTTTATCGCACCGACCTTACCTGTTCCAGCCCGGCAGGCTGACGCACCTAGTGATGCGCCGTGTCCGCATGTTTGGCCAGAGGCGAGAGTATAAGCACCACGACGATCAGCGCCGAGAGGCCGGCGAAGATGATCGCAAGGCCGGTATGCTCTGCAATGAAGCCGATGGCCGAAGGCGCGACCAGGATGCCGGAGTAACCCATGGTCGTGACCACCGAAAGGCCGACACCGGCCGCCATGCCCGGCAGGTTTCCGGCCGCAGAGAAAGCGATCGGCACGATGTTCGATATGCCGACGCCCGTCAGCGCAAAGCCGGCGATCGCCATCGGCGCATTCTGCGCGAAGCCGATCAGCAGCAGGCCGAAGATCGAGATGACGGCGCAGACGCGCAGCGTTTTCACCGCGCCGAAACGGTCGCGGATCAGGTCCCCGGCAAAACGCATCGCCGCCATGGTCAGCGAGAAGGCCGCGAAGGCGAAGCCGGACAGCGTGACTGAAGCCGCGAGCTCGTTGCGAAGATAAAGCGCACCCCAATCGAGGATCGCGCCTTCCGGGATCATGCAGAACAGCGCCATGATGCCGATCAGCCAGGGCAGTGGCGAACGCGGCAGGCGGCTTCCGCCATGCCTGGCTTCGTCCGGATGCGGGGCATCATGCAGGACGGTCCGCCAGGCAGCGACGATCATCAGCGCGGCCAGCACCGTGACCAGAATGGCATGGGCGGAAACGCCGATATGTTCGATCAGAAAACCGCCCGTCGACGATCCCAGCAATCCGCCGAGGCTCCAGAAGGCGTGGCAGGACGACATGATCGCGCGGCGCATGTTTTTCTCGACCGAGACCGCATTGGCATTCATCGCCACGTCCATGGCCCCGATCAGGCCACCGAACAGGAATATGGCGACCGCACCGGACCAGATGCCGCCGACCCAGGTGAGCAGAAGCAATGTCGGGGTCAAAAGCACGGATGTATATTTGGAAACCTGGCTCGATCCGAAGCGGGCAATCTGGCTGCCGGCAATCGGCATCATCAGCAGCGATCCGAGCCCGAAAGTCAGGATCATCAGCCCGAGCGCGCTTTCGCTCAAGCTCAGTCGGCTCGCGAATTCCGGGATTTTCGGCGCCCATGCACCGATCATGAAGCCGTTCATCAGGAAGAGCAGCGACACGCCCGCCCTTTCGCGGGTGAAGAAGGCTCGGGAGCTGGAGGAAGCGTTTGAGGGTGCGCGACTGTCCATGGATATGTTCCTCTTGATCGCCGCGAACATATTTAAATCGATTGAATTTGCAACGCCGCGAACAAGCCCTCCCTCTCACAAATTGTATCCAGGCGAAACCCACAACGAATAGAAAAGTTCGCGGCCGGACTGCCACGCGGCCGGCATGAGGCCCGGCGCAATCCTGAAGTACGGCGCCGACCTGATGCTCATCTTTGGCGAGGGGCTCGGCTGGAAAGTTCGGGCAGCTGGGGAAGGCGGCTGAAATCAGCCGCCATAGACGATGAGCAGATCCTTGGCGTCGATCTGGTCGCCGGCCTTGACGAGGACCTCGGCCACCGTGCCATCCTTCTCCGCATGCAACGCGGTTTCCATCTTCATCGCTTCGATGGACAGCAGCACATCGCCGGCTTTCACGGCTTGGCCGGTCGTTGCAAAGACGCGGCTGATGACGCCCGGCATCGGCGCGCCGAGATGAGCGGCATTAGCGATATCTGCCTTGCGGCGCACCGCACTGCCGGAAGCCCCATGCGCCCGGTCCGGCACCTTGATGCGGCGCGGCTGGCCGTTGAGTTCAAAGAACACGGTCACCATGCCTTGTGCGTCCGTGCCGCTCATCGCCTGGTTGACGACAACAAGCGTCTTGCCCCGCTCGATATCGGCAAACAGCTCCTCGCCGTCTTTGAGGCCGTAGAAATAGGCATGCGTCGGCAGAACCGAGACCGGGCCGTAAGTGTCCGAAGCCAGCGCAAAGTCGGTAAAGACCTTCGGGTACATCAGGTAGGAGGCGAACTCGAAATCGTTGACCTTGCGCTCCAGCTTGTCCTCGATCGCCTTGCGCTCGGCGTCGAGATCGGCCGGGGCCAGAAGCGAGCCGGGCACCGCCGTATAGGGCGCCTCGCCCTTCAGCACCTTTTTCTGCAGCGCCTCGGGCCAGCCGCCGGGCGGTTGGCCGAGATCGCCCTTGAGCATCGATACGACGGAGTCGGGAAACGCGATGTCCTTGGCCGGGTTCTCGACATCGGCAACCGTCAGGTCTTGGCTGACCATCATCAGCGCCATGTCGCCGACCACCTTGGAGGACGGCGTCACCTTGACGATGTCGCCGAACATCTGGTTCACGTCCGCATAGGTTTGGGCGACCTTGTGCCAGCGGGTTTCAAGCCCGAGCGAACGGGCCTGTTCCTTGAGGTTGGTGAACTGGCCGCCCGGCATTTCGTGCAGATAGACTTCCGAGGCCGGTCCCTTGAGGTCGCTTTCGAAGGCGGCATACTGGCCGCGCACCGCTTCCCAGTAGAAGGAGATGCGGCGGATCCATTCCGGATCGAGGCCCGGATCCCGCTCGGAGCCGGAGAGCGCTTCGACGATCGAGCCGAGGCAGGGCTGGGACGTATTGCCGGACACCGCATCCATCGCCGCATCGACCGCATCGACGCCCGCATCCACCGCCGCAAGCACCGTCGCGGCCGCGATGCCCGAGGTGTCATGGGTATGGAAATGGATCGGCAGGCTTGTCGCCTCGCGCAGCGCCTTGAACAGCACCCGCGCCGCGGCCGGCTTCAGCAGGCCGGCCATGTCCTTCAGCGCGATGATATGCGCGCCCGCCTTCTCCAGCTCTTCGGCCAGAGAAACGTAATATTTGAGGTCGTATTTCGGTCGTGCGGAGTTCAGGAGATCGCCGGTATAGCAGATCGCCGCCTCGCAGAGCTTGTTCTCCTCCTGGATCGCATCCATCGACACACGCATGTTCTCGACCCAGTTGAGGCAGTCGAAGACACGGAACAGGTCGATACCACCCTTTGCGGCCTGGGCGACGAAATACTTCACCACGTTGTCGGGATAGTTCTTGTAGCCGACCCCGTTCGCGCCGCGCAAAAGCATCTGCAACAGCAGGTTCGGCGCGTCCTCGCGGATCATCGCCAGGCGCTCCCACGGATCTTCGGTGAGGAAGCGCATGGAAACGTCGAACGTCGCCCCGCCCCAGCATTCCAGCGAGAACAGGTTCGGCAGCGCCCGCGCATAGACGCCCGCCACCCGCGCGATGTCATAGGTGCGCATGCGGGTCGCCAGCAGCGACTGATGGCCGTCGCGCATCGTCGTGTCGGTCATCAGCACGCGCTTCTCGTTGCGCATCCATTCGCCGAATTTTTTCGGCCCGAGCGTGTCGAGGAGCTGCTTGGTGCCGTCCGGGATCGGGCCGTTGATATAGGGCAGGACAGGCTTTGCGGCGTGCTCGGAAGGCACGGGCCGGCCCTTGGTTTCCGGGTGGCCGTTGACGGTGACGTCGGCAAGATAGGTGAGCAGCTTGGTGGCACGGTCCTGCCGCTTGACCTGCTCGAACAATTCCGGCGTCGTATCGATGAACCGCGTCGTATAGGTGTTGTCGCGGAATTTCTGATGGCCGATGATCGCTTCGAGGAAGGTCAGGTTCGTGGCGACGCCGCGGATGCGGAATTCCCGCAGCGCCCGGTCCATGCGGTCGATCGCCTCCTGCGGCGTGGTGCCGGCAGCCGTTACCTTGACCAGCAGCGGATCGTAATAGCGGGTGATGATCGCACCCGAATAGGCCGTGCCGCCGTCCAGACGTATCCCGAAACCGCCGGCCGATCGGTAGGCGGTGATGCGGCCGTAATCCGGGATGAAATTGTGCTCCGGATCTTCGGTGGTGATGCGGCATTGCAGCGCGTGGCCGTGGAGGCGGATGTCAGCTTGGACCGGCACGCCGGATTCAGGCGTGCCGATCGCAAACCCCTCGAGGATGTGGATCTGTGCCTTGACGATATCGATGCCGGTGACGACTTCCGTCACCGTGTGCTCGACCTGGATGCGCGGGTTCACCTCGATGAAGTAGAATTTTCCGGTATCGGCATCCATCAGGTACTCGACCGTGCCGGCGCCGACATAGTTGGTCGCCGCGGCGATCTTCAGCGAATAGGCGGCCAGTTCCTGCCGCTGGGCTTCCGACAGATAGGGGGCCGGGGCTCGCTCCACGACCTTCTGGTTGCGACGCTGGATCGAACAGTCGCGCTCGAAGAGATGCACGACATTGCCGTGGGTATCGCCGAGGATCTGGCTCTCCACGTGCCGGGCGCGCTCGACGAGTTTTTCCAGATAGACTTCGTCCTTGCCGAAGGCGGCCATCGCCTCGCGCTTGGCTTCCACGACTTCCCTGGCGAGGTCTTTCGGATCGCGGATGGCGCGCATGCCGCGCCCGCCGCCGCCCCAGGATGCCTTCAGCATCACCGGATAACCGATCTCCTCAGCCATCCTGGCGACTTCGGCCATATCGTCCGGCAGCGGCTCGGTTGCCGGCACCACCGGCACGCCGACGGAAATCGCCAGGTTGCGCGCCGCGACCTTGTTGCCGAGCTGGCGCATCGTGTCCGGTCGGGGCCCGATGAAGATGATGCCTGCATCGTTGCAGGCCTCCACGAATTCCGGACTTTCGGAGAGCAGGCCGTAGCCCGGATGAATGGCGTCGGCGCCGGAAAGCTTGGCGACGCGGATCACTTCCGGGATCGAAAGATAGCTTTCGATCGGTCCCATGTCCTTGGAAAGATGCGGGCCGCGGCCGACCTGATAGCTCTCGTCGGCCTTGAACCGATGCAGCGAGAGCTTGTCCTCCTCCGCCCAGATCGCAACAGTCTTGATGCCGAGCTCATTGGCCGCACGGAAGACCCGGATCGCTATTTCGGAGCGGTTGGCAACTAAGATCTTGGAAATAGGCAAGACGGATCTCCTCAGGCGCCATCGAAAGTAATGCTGCACTGCAAAGAAATCAGTATTGCCTTAATCAGGCAAGCGCAATTTCTTGGGGAGACCGGATGTGTCGCAAGAAGACCAATCGCTCAGGCAATCAGGCCGAGGCGAAATGCCGAAGCGACCACATGCTGGCGGTTCTTGGCGCGCAGCTTCTCCTGAAGCCCGTTGATGTACCAGTCGACCGTATGGCTCGAGATATCGAGCGACTTCGCGACCTCGTTGGAGGTCAGGCCGTCGGCGAGCAGGACGATGACTTCCATCTCGCGGCGGGTAAGCTGGGTATCCACCTTTGCGACGGCCTCCAGCTCTTCCGCCTGTCCGCGCAGGTCCAGAAAGCGCCAGAACGCCTTCTTGGCGGCGGCCTCGAACAGCGCCATTTCAGCGGGCGAGAGATCCACCGGGCGGCCACCGAGCGTCATGTTGCCGAGCAGGCCGTTGCGGCCATGGACCGGAAACACGTAGCCGTCCTGAAGGCCGTGACGTGTCCCCTCCTGCATCATCCGCTGCATGCGCTGCCGATGCGGATCGTTCCGCAGCCTGAGGACAGCATCCCGCCAGCGGAAGGGTCTTTGCGCGATGCTGAGCATCCGGACGGTCGGATCGACCAGGGCATATTTGCGGGCTTCGTAGATTTCCTGCCAGCCTTCCGGCCACCGGCCGGCCAGGACAAGACCGTCCGGATTCTGAAGGGAGCGCGGCCGGATGACCAGTCCGTAATATTCGAATCCATAGGCCTTCAGCACAGATTCGAGCCGGGCCGTCAGCTCCACTTCGGTCTTGATTTCCCCCACGAGTACCAAGAGTTGCACGACCAGCTGAATGTTCAAGGCTTGCTCCCCGCCGCGTTCTCTCCGGGCGATTCTTGTCTTTATCTTAAATTTCAGTAACTTCCCTTATGCACAATCGATTAGCATAGTTATCATTCTTTGAAGGTATACCGCGAAATCTAGCCCTTGACGGCTTTGTGCAATAAGCCGTCGGTTGGTTCAAGACACTGAATGCGGGAAGCCTTGCCCTCCATGAAACATTTCTGGCAGAAGAGTATTATCTCCGGCTTCCGTCGCGGAATTGCCGTTTCCGATCACTAGATTACCGGTGCCGCCCCGATGGCGGCTCCACTTGAAAGAGGTTGCGCCAGTTGACGCTGTTCCAGGTTTACGCACGAGCGCTCCAATATCTGGCGAAGAACAAATGGCGCGTCGGCGCCGTCGTCATCGCCAATATCGTGCTTGCCGTCATCACCATTGCCGAACCGATCCTTTTCGGCCGGATCATCGATGCCATTTCGTCCGGCAGTACCGTCACGCCGGTACTGATGTTATGGGCCGGCTTCGGTGTCTTCAATACCGTTGCCTATGTGCTTGTCGCTCGTGAGGCGGACAGGCTCGCCCATGGCCGACGCGCATCGCTGCTGACAGAGGCTTTCGGACGAATCATCTCCATGCCGCTCGCATGGCACCACACCCGCGGCACATCCCATGCGCTGCACACCCTGCTGCGTGCGGCAGAGAGCCTGTTCGGCCTGTGGCTCGAATTCATGCGTACTCACCTCGCTACCGCCGTGGCGCTCGTCCTGCTGGTCCCCACGGCGATCTCGATGGATTGGCGGCTGAGCCTCGTCCTTCTGGTGCTGAGCATCCTCTACTGGATCATCGGGGTGACGGTGATGAACCGCACCAAGGAGGGGCAGGCGTCGGTCGAAAACCATTACCACACGGTCTTTTCGCATGTGAGCGACGCGATCAGTAACGTATCGGTGCTGCACAGCTACAATCGCATCGAGGCCGAGACCAAGGCGCTCAAGGACTATACCAAGGACCTGCTGGCCGCCCAGTATCCGGTGCTCGACTGGTGGGCTCTGGCCGGCGCGCTCAACCGCACCGCCTCGACGGTGTCCATGGGCGTCATCCTGGTCATCGGCACGCTTCTGGTTCAGCGCGGCGAAATCCGGGTCGGCGACGTCGTGGCCTTCATCGGCTTCGCCAACCTGCTGATCGGCCGCCTGGACCTCCTGCGCCAGTTCGCGACCCAGATCTTCGAAGCGCGCGCCAAGCTCGAGGATTTCTTCCTCCTCGAGGATTCCGTCGAAGAGCGCGCCGAGCCGGCGGACGCCGCCGACCTCGGCGAGGTTCGCGGCGATGTGGAATTCCGCGATGTCTCCTTTGGCTTTGCCAGCACGAGCCAGGGCGTCCACAACGTCTCCTTCACGGCGAAAGCCGGAGAGACCGTGGCGATCGTCGGCCCGACCGGCGCCGGCAAGACCACGCTCATCAACCTCCTGCAGCGTGTCTACGACCCCCAGGAAGGCAAGATCCTGATCGATGGCATCGACATCGGCAAGGTGACGCGGAAATCGCTGCGCCATTCCATCGCCACCGTCTTCCAGGATGCAGGCCTCCTGAACCGGTCGATCAGCGAGAACATCCGCCTCGGCCGCGAAGGCGCAAGCGAGGAAGACATCGCGATGGCAGCGGAAGCCGCCGCCGCTGCCGAGTTCATCGAAACGCGGTTGAACGGCTACGAGACTCCGGTCGGCGAGCGCGGTAACCGGCTGTCCGGCGGCGAGCGCCAGCGCATCGCCATTGCCCGCGCCATCCTCAAGAACGCCCCGATCCTCGTGCTCGACGAGGCTACCAGTGCGCTGGACGTCGAGACCGAGGCTCGCGTCAAGACCGCCATAGACCGCCTCCGTGAAAACCGCACCACCTTCATCATCGCCCACCGGCTTTCCACCGTCCGCGATGCGAACAAGGTGATCTTCCTGGAGAACGGACGCGTCGCCGAAATGGGCAGTTACGACGAACTCAGCGCGAGCGGCGGACGCTTCGCCTCGCTGCTGAAGGCAAGCGGCATCCTGACCGACGACGACGAGGCGGCGGACCCTGTCGTGTCGGTGGCACAGCCCACCTGATCGCTTAGAGCGTTCCTTGTTGGATTGAAGCATTCTGCCGGAGCAGGTTTTCGTCGGGGCAAAGGCGATTGCCGACGGGCATACCTGACGGTACGTCCGAGCCGATCGCCTTTGATCCTGGCGGAAAGATGCCCGGCCCTTCGGGTTGGCTGAAACGGGCCGCTTGATCGTCCGGCCGGCTTGGCCGTAGGACCGGGCTACGACGCGCGCCGGCCGGACGACCATTCGACTCCGTTTGAGCCAACAGAATGCTTCAATCCAACAGGGAAACGCTCTAAAGGAGCCTTCAATGAAAAACCCGCCGCCATTTGCATGGCGGCGGGTTTTCTTTTGTCGGTTTCAGTTTCCCGGGTCGACCGAAGGCTCAGCTACTGGCCGGTTCCGGCAGACGCTTGGCCACGGCTCCGCCGAGGAGGAAACCTTCCGTTTCATTGACTGCCTGACCGTCGATGGTGACCTTACCGCCCTCGACGGCGATCTTGTGCACCGTGTCGTCGATGGTCAGTTCGGCAGTGAAGCCATCCCAGTCGCTCGGCAGGGCCGGATTGACGAACAGCCGGTCGCCCTGGCGGCGGATACCGAGAATGCCCTCGGTCGCCGCGCGGTAGAGCCAGCCAGCAGAACCCGTATACCAGGTCCAGCCGCCGCGCCCCGTATGGGAACCGTGACCGTAGACATCTGCCGCGACGACATAGGGTTCGACGCGATAGGTTTCGGCCGAGTCGCGGTCCAGCGCATGGTTGATCGGGTTCAGCATCTGGAAGCACTTCCAGGCATCGTCGCCCCGCTTCAGCGCTGTCAGCGCCAGGACGACCCAGATCGCCGCATGGGTGTACTGGCCGCCGTTTTCGCGAATCCCCGGCGGATAGGCCTTGATATAGCCCGGGTCCTTGCGGGTATCCTGGAACGGCGGCGTGAAGAGCCGGATAATGCCGGCTTGGCTGTCGACCAGCTTTTCGAGCACTGCATCCATGGCCTGGGCGGCGCGTTCCGGATCGCCTTCGCCCGAGAGCACGCTCCAGGACTGGGCAAGCGAATCGATGCGGCATTCGTCGCTGGTGCTCGAGCCGAGCGGTGAGCCGTCGTCGAAATAGCCACGGCGATAGTAGGTACCGTCCCAGCCGGCCTTTTCGAGCGCCTGCTTGAGCGTCTCGATATGATCCGTCCAGCGCTGGATGCGCTTCTTGTCCTTGCGGGCCTCCGCATAGGGCAGGAAGTTGCGCAGCGCCGCGGCCAGGAACCAGCCGAGCCAGACGCTCATGCCGCGGCCACCGATGCCGACGCGGTTCATGCCGTCGTTCCAGTCGCCCCCGAGGATGAGCGGCAGGCCCTTGTCGCCGGTGCGGGTGATCGCCAGGTCCAGCGCCCTTGCAGCATGCTCGTAGATGGTGGCGGTCTCGGTCGAGACCGTCGGCTGGATGAAGGAGTCGTGCTTGTTCTTTTCGAGCACCGGACCGTCGATGAACGCCAGCTCCTCGTCGAGCAGCGATGCGTCGCCTGTTACCGAGACATACTGGTGGATACCGTAGGCAAGCCAGACGACGTCGTCGGAGATCATCGTCCGGACGCCGGCGCCGGAGCCGGGCAGCCACCAGTGCAGCACATCGCCTTCCTTGAACTGCCGCGAAGCCGCGTTGACAATCTGGCGGCGGGCGAGCGACGGCTCGTGCACCAGGAAGGCCAACGTATCCTGCAGCTGGTCACGGAAGCCGAAGGCGCCGGATGCCTGGTAGAAGGCGGTCCGGGCCATGATGCGGCAGCCGAGCGCCTGGTAGGGCAGCCAGTGGTTGACCATGTTGTCGAGCGACTTGTCAGGCGTCGAGATCTTCAGGCGGCCGGTAAAGCCGGTCCAGAAGTCGCGGTTCGCCTCGAGGATCGGAGCGAACTCCTCGCCGCGCAGCTGGGCCGCCAGCGCCTGCGCCTCTTCCTTCGTATCGGCATCGCCGAGATAGAAGGTGACCGTCTTCTCTTCGCCCGGCGCAAGCTCGATGTCGTAGGCGAGTGCCGCGCAGGGGTCGCCGTCGAGATCGAGGGCGTTGCTGAGCGCCGAAGCGGACATCACAGCCGCCGGCATCTGGACCGAACCGAAACGGCCGATGAATTCGCGGCGGCTCGCCGTGAAGCCGACCGGCGTCTCCTTCATGCCCATGAAGGCAAAGCGGCGGTAGTCGATGCTGTAGGAATTGGTGGCGAAAAGCGTCCCCGTTTCCTCGTCGCGGCTGGAGAGAATGAACGGGATGGAGCGAGCCGGATTGGCGCCGAGCAGCCATTCCACATAACCGTAGATGCGCAGCCTGCGGGTTTCCGAACCGCCGTTGTGGAGAAGGATGGATGAGAGCTTTACCGCCCGCGTCCGATCGACCGTCTGGGTCAGCCTGATCTTCAGGCCTTCTTCCTCGCTCGAAAAGACCGAATAGCCAAGGCCGTGCCGGGCTTCGAACTTAACCTCCGGCTTGCGCGACAGGACCGCGAACGGCGTCATGACGGCGCCGTTATCCCGGTCGGCGATGTAGAATGCCTCGCCGGGACGGTTGATGACCATGTCGTTGGTCCAGGTCGTCAGCTGGTAGTCGCGGGAATTCTTGGCCCAGGTGAAGCCTGACCCTTCCGCCGAAATGTGGAAGCCGAACTTGTCGTTGGATATGATGTTGATCCACGGCTGCGGCGTCGACTGGCCGCCGTGCAGGCGCACCACATATTCGCTGCCGTCCTTGGTGAAACCGCCGAAACCGTTCCAGAACTCGAGATCCGCCGGTGCCTCGATCGGAGCCGGAGGCTGGAATATCTCGCCGTTCAGCAGCGGACGACGATCGACCTCGATCTGCTGGTCCTTCGGCGGTGCGAAGATCGTTGCCGTGCGGTTGAGCTGGTCGCTGATCTTGCCGTTGCGGGCGTGCAGAACCACGCGGGATGCGGCGATCAGGCCTTCCGAACCCTCGTCGTCCATGATGTCGCGGCGCAGCGAGAAGACATGCTGGCGCTGGCCTTCCTGCTGGCTGAGGCGGCGGGCGCTCTCGGAAAGATGTTCGAGCGCCTGCTGCATCTCCTGCGCGTAGGAGGCCGCCCGCTCGTTGAAGATTACGAGATCGGTGACGACGCCGCGCGAGCGCAGATATTCCTGGGCGCTCATCGCTTCCTTGGCAACCGGCATGTCGTTGTCGTCGTTGATGCGCAGCGTGAAGATCGGGAAGTCCCCCGAAACAGACGAGGGCCAGAGCGACGACTGCTGCTGCATGCCTGCGTGTATGGTCGCCTGGTCGGCGCGCAGCTGCATGTCCGGATAGATGAGATAGCGCGCCAGGTGCTGGAACGCCGCCGCATCCTGCGACGAGACGCCGAGATGGCGCATCTGTACCTGCGTGCGCGTCCAGGCCTGCGTGAGCTCGGTCTGGAAGGCATCCGGATGGCGATAACGTTCGATCGCCTGGTCGAGCTCTTCGCGCCTGGGTGCGGCGATCGTCCAGAAGATGACGCTCACCTTCTTGCCGGCCGGCACGCGCACGACGCGGCGAAGCGACAGGATCGGGTCGAGCGTGAAGCCGTCGGTGCCCGACAGGGTCGCGCCGGGATCGAAGGCAGCAGCTTCCGAAAGCGTGCGGCCGCGGCCGAGGAACTTGCGGCGATCTGTCTCGAATTCGGTCGGGCGAGCCGAACCGGCGTTGTCGGCGGCCAGATGGGCGATCACCATGTCCGGCTCGTTCGGCGCGCGCTTGTTGCGCCAGGCGCGGATGACGTCGCCGCGGCGGCCGATTTCCGTGCGGACGAACATCCGCTGGAAGACCGGATGGGCGTTGTCGTCGTCCTCGGTGGTCAGCACGGGTTCCATATAGGAGGTCACTTCGATGAAGCGATCCTCCGTACCCATGTTGAGCAGCGTCAGGCGGCGGCCTTCGGCATCGTGTTCGCTGGCGACGATGCATTCGACCGTGCTCGTGAGGTCGCCGATCGTCTTGTGGAATTCCGCCCGTTCGTCGGAGAAGATCGCCCTTGTCTTTTCGCCTTCGATCCGACGCGGCTCGGCGGTGGCGGACCACCATTCGCCGGTCGTGGTGTCGCGCAGGAACAGGAACTGGCCCCAGCGATCTTCGGTCGGATCGGGCTTCCAGCGGGCGACAGACAGCCCGTTCCAGCGGGAATATCCGGAGCCGGTCGCGGTGAGCATGACCGAGTAGTGGCCGTTGGAGAGCAGCACCAGTTCCCGGTCCTTGGTGGCCGGGTTGGTGATGGTGCGGATTTCCGAACGCAACAGTTCGCCCTGGCCCTTGCCGGGGGTCTCTTCGTGCTTGGCGCTCATCACCGGAATATCGCGCGGCGCCTTTTCCTGCAGCAGCAGTTCGGCAGCCTCGATGGTCGGGTCGGAATGGAAGAGCTCGCGCAGCAGGCCGTTCATCACGACGTTGGCGATCGCGGCGATCGACATGCCGTGGTGGTGGGCATAGTAGTTGAACACCACCGCGTAGCGCTTGCCTTCCGGTACGCGGGTCGGCGTGAAGTCCACCGCGTCGTAGAAGCCGAACACCCCGAGCGCTCCGAGCGAGCGCAGTTCGGTGAGGTTTTCAGAGGCAGCGATCGGGTCGTACTGGCTGGCCAGGATCGACGCATAGGGAGCGATGACGGCGTTCTGCCCGAGACCGCGCTTGAGGCCGAGCGTCGGCACCCCGAAGTTCGAATATTGGTAGTACATCTGATGGTCGAGAGCGTTGAACGCCGCCTCCGAGATGCCCCATGGCGTGCCGAGGCGGCGGCCGTGGTTCATCTGTTCCTTCACGATCAGATTGTTGGTCTGATTGAGGATGCCCCCCTGGCGCTCCTGCATGACGAGCGGCGGCATGAGGTATTCGAACATCGAGCCGGACCAGGAAACCAGAGCACCTCGCGCACCGATCGGCACCACCTGGCGGCCGAGCTTGTACCAGTGCTCGGTCGGCAGGTCACCCTTGGCAATCCCGAACAGGCTGGTCAGACGCGCTTCGGATGCGAGCAGGTCATAGCAGGCTTCGTCGATCTCGTTGGTTTCGACACGATAACCGATCGACAGAAGGCGGCGCTCCTTGCGGAACAGGAAGCTGAAATCCATCGCGAAAGCGAGGCGGCGGGTTCGGTCGCGCAACACGCCGAGCCGCTCCCGCAGCGATTCGATATTGGCATTGTCGAAGACGCTGTCGGCGATATGCGCCTCGCAGGCAGCGACGAGAGACGCGGTCCAGCGGGTGACTTCGTCGCTCTGCGCCGAACGGACTTCCTGGTCGAGGTTGACCGCGAGCTTCTGGATATCGCGGGCAAGCACGGCGAGGTTGATGATCCGGATCGATGCGAATTCATGCTCGCGCTTCACCGCGGCAAGCGCGTTGCCGAAGCCGACGATACGTTCTTCCAGACGGCGGCGCAGCGGGCGCACGGTCTTGCGATCGTCCGGCAGAGCCTTCAGCGTTTCGGCCAGGATGCCGGAAACGTCGCCGATGCCGTCGAGATTGCCCTGGAGGTGCGCGGAAGGAGCCTCGGCCCAGATGCGCAAGGCCGACGAGATGGCGATCAGGTGGCCGGCGAAGTTGCCGCTGTCGACCGACGAGACGTAGCGAGGCATCAGCGGCTGCAGGGTATCGGTATGATACCAGTTGTACATGTGGCCGCGGAACTTGTCGGCTCTTTCAACCGCCGAGATCGTCTGCTCGATGCGCTCGACCGTGTCGGTGAAGCTGATCCAGCCGAAATGCCGCGCCGAGATCGTCGACAGCAGGTAGACGCCGATATTGGTCGGCGACGTGCGCTTGGCGATGACCGGGTTAGGCTTCTCCTGGAAATTGTCCGGCGGCAGGTAGTTCTGCTCCGCGGTCACGAAGGTCTCGAAATACCGCCAGGTGCGGCGGGCGATCTTGCGCAGTTCGACGGACACGGGCTCCGGCACGAACAGCCGGTCTTCGGTCTCGGCCGACTGGCTGACATACCAGGCAACGAGCGGCGAGAAAATCCACAGCACGGCGAACGGGATGCCGACCAGGAACGCATTGTCGCCCGGCATGGCCGACAGGATGATGCTGAGCACGGCAATCGCCGGCGCATGCCACATCGTCTTGTAGTAATCCTGCGGGCTCCCTTGCGCGCTCGACTGGATCGAAGCGGCCGTGCGCCATTCCAGCATCAGCTTGCGGCTGAAGAACAGGCGGTAGAGAGACCGGGCGATCGCGTCGGTCATGATGCAGGCGGAATCCGCGATGAAGACGACGCGGAGCGCGACCTGCGCATTGGCGGAACGCATGTCCGACCAGACGGAATAGAAATGCGCGCCCGGGACGATGTCGGTGGAGCCCGGCAACAGGCCGGTGACCAGGCTGAGGGTCGGCGCGACGAACAGCGAGAAGATCAGCAGGATCTGCCAGATCAGCGCGCCGAGCGGATCCATGAAGTACCAGCCAAGCACGGAAGCGAAGAACCAGGCGATCGGGGTCAACGACCGGCGCAGGTTGTCGACCATCTTCCAACGGCCGAGCGCGGTCACGCCCCGCTTGGGATCGAGGATATAAGGCAGGAGCTGCCAGTCGCCGCGGGCCCAGCGATGCTGACGCGAGACTTCAACCTCGTAGCGGACCGGAAAGTCCTCGACCAGTTCCACGTCGGTGATGAGGGCGCAACGTGCGAACGAACCTTCGAGCAAGTCATGCGAGAGCACCGAATTCTCGTCGATCCGACCTTTCAGCGAAGCCTCGAAGGCATCGACGTGATAGAGGCCCTTGCCGGTGAAGCTGCCTTCGCCCGTCAGGTCCTGATAGACGTCGGAGACGGTGAAGACGTAAGGGTCGAGGCCGCGGCCGACGGAGAAGACGCGCTGGAAGACGGAGGCTTCCTTGCCGGTCGTCAAGGACGGCGTCACGCGCGGCTGCATCAGGCCATAGCCATGGACGACGCGGTTGGTTTTCGGATCGAGAACCGGCTGGTTGATCGGGTGGTGCATCTTGCCGACAAGCTTGGTCACCGCATCGCGCATCAGGCGCGTATCGGCATCGAGCGTCATGACGTATTGGACGTTCGACGGAACGATATTGGCACCCGGAAGATAGCTGGTGTCGCGATCACCGCGCAGCAGCATGTTGAGCTCATGCAGCTTGCCGCGCTTGCGCTCCCAGCCCATCCATGCGCCTTCGTTCGGATTGAACAGACGGCGGCGATGCAGCAGATAGAAGCGCGTCTTGCCGTCTTCCCCATACTTGGCGTTGAGCGCCGCGATCTCGCGCTTCGCATAGTCGAGGATTTCGAGGTCGGTATCGGTCTCCTCGAACTTGCTGTCGCGCCAGTCGCTGAGCAGCGAGAAATAGATCTCGCCATGCGGATTGGCGAGATAGTGGACCTCGAGGTTTCGGACGAGTTCGTCCACGGTATCCCGGTCTGTGATCAGGCAGGGTACGGCGACCAGCGTCCTCGCCGCTTCCGGAACACCTTCCTTGAATTCGTAGCCGACCAGCCGGGCCGGTCTCACCACATAGGTGACCAGCGTATTGAACAGGCCCGTCGCGCCTTCGGAAGCCGGCAGCGCGAACATCAGCAGGAAGAAGAAGACGACCGGCAGCGGAATATCCGCCTGCACCAGGAACCAGCCTGCAATCGCCATGGCGAGCACGGTGATGAGGATGACGGGGCCGGCGATCGCGAACCAGTTGAGGCGGCGGACGAGGCGGACAACCCTTTGGACGAACAGCAGATTGTAACCGACTGCCGCTTCCAGCTCCCGCCGGCGGCGGCCGACGACGAAAGCTCCGACATTGGTCTCGCGCGGATCGGCATTTTCTTCCGCCGCCGCTTTTTCGGCGAGCTGGATGGCAGCTTCCGCAACCTCGGCCTCGCTCTTGCGGGAACGGCGGGCAATCTGTTCGATACGGTTGCGATAGGCGTTGCGCGAGCCGAAATCGAGCGCCTGATAATCGGTGCGCTCGCGGAAGATCTTGTCGATCTGCGAGACGTCTTCGAACCAGACGCTCCATTCCGTATCGTCGATCTCGCGCAGGCTCTTGATGATGTTGCCCATCGTCACGTTGCCGGACGAAAGGCGGTTCTGCTCGGCGAGCATCACCTCTTCGACGTCGGTGCCCGCCTGTTCGAGACGCTGCTCCAGCCAGGCGACGGCAAAACCCGAAGTCTGCGAGGCGTTGCGAAGGCGATAGAGGAACTGCGCCGTGAACGTATTGTCGTTCGTCAGGTTCTCGATGCCCTTCAGGACATCGGCGCTCGCCTCCTCGTTATTGAGACGGATGATCTCGTCGGCCGTCTCGTTGGCGCGGCGGCGCATGTTGCGCGAGCGATCGACGCGGGTCGCGATGCGGCGCAGGTTCTCGATCAGCACGAAACGGATGAAAGAGGGCAGCGCCCAGAGTTCGCCGATCTCGAGCGGTTCCTTGACCTGGAAACCTTGGACCATGGCGGCCAGCGCCTCGCGGGAAACGCTGCTGTGCGTATGGGCGACATAGAGCCAGGCGAGCACCAGCACACGCGGCAATTCCTGGCCGCCCACCTTCATCGTGGGCAACTGGCGGAAGAATTTTTTCGGGAAGTCGCGGCGGACTTCCTGGATCGCCTCTTCGGCTATGTAATAGTTGTCGAGCAGCCATTCGGCGGCAGGCGTGATCGACGCCCCGGCATCGACGTCGGTAGCGGTCGCCCGATAGACCCGCAGGATTTCCTTCTCGTTTTCATGATGCCGCTTGAAGAACTCGAATTCCATCAGGCCCGGCAAGCTGGGCGTACCCTCCTTGCCGAGTTTCTCGCCGCATTCCCTCAATGCATCGATGTTGAAATAGGTCGAGCGGATCGAATCGTTGTGATCGATCTGCTTGGCTTCGGTTTCGCGCGAGGAAGCTGACGGCGGAGTGTGAAATGACATGGATACGGGCTTCTGCTGAAAACTCTAAGGGTTTGTCGGCCTCGCCTTACTCGGCCTGCATCGGAAGCGCCAGTCATCATTTGGATTATGGTGACCGGCCGGATGCAAACCCGCGAGGATGGGAAATAGAGAGCAGTCCGGATATTGCAAACGACTGACTGGAATCTATTGCTCACTTCCTGCGGATTGACACATGTTTCGGCTCTATCGAGCCTAGCCTGAATGGAACCTGAACGGAAGCAGGCCATTGATAATTCGAGGAATTCCACACTTGTGCAACAACCGCGCCTGAACGTCTTGCGACAGCCGAACCGGGGGAAATTAAACGCCGAGGGTTACCTTTCAAAGGCGGCGCTGCTATTCATCTCATCATGCAAGGGCGATCTCGTCGCGGCCCGCAACCAATCCAATCGAACTTTCGGTGTTTTGAGCAATGACGATCCAGCTTTCCAATGACATGGCCGACGTGGTGGCCACCCGCCGTTACCTTCATCAATATCCGGAACTCGGGCTGTCCGAGTTCAACACATCCGATTTCGTCGCCAGGCAACTCACCGATCTCGGATATGAAGTCACCCGCGGCCTCGGCAGGACGGGCGTTGTCGCGACCCTCAGGAACGGCACCGGCGGCCGGTCGATCGGCATCCGGGCCGACATGGACGCGTTGCCGATCGAGGAAGAAACCGGTGCGGAATATGCCAGCAAGAACAAGGGCCTGATGCATGCCTGCGGCCATGACGGCCACACCGCCATGCTGCTGGGCGCCGCCAAGATCCTTGCCGAGAGGAAGAATTTCGACGGCACGATCCACCTGATCTTCCAGCCGGCGGAGGAGAATTTCGGCGGCGCCAGGCTGATGATCGAGGACGGCCTCTTCGAGCGCTTCCCTTGCGATGCCGTCTTCGGCCTGCATAACGACCCCAGCCTGCCCTTTGGCCAGATCGGCGTGAAGGAAGGTCCGATGATGGCGGCGGTCGACGAATGCCGCATCACGGTCAACGGCCGCGGCGGCCATGGCGCCGAGCCCCAGGATACGTCGGATCCGATCGTCTGCGGCGCGAGCATCATCATGGCGCTGCAGACGATCGCCTCGCGCAACATCCACCCGCTCGACCAGATGGTCATCACCGTCGGCGCCTTCCATGCCGGCATGGCCAGCAACGTCATTCCCGAGCGGGCGGAAATGCTGCTCACCATCCGTTCCTTCGACCCGGACGTCCGCAACGAGCTGGAAAGGCGTATCCGCATGGTCGCCGAAGGCCAGGCCGCCAGCTACGGCATGAGCGTCACGCTTGACTACAAGCGCGGTTACGAGGCGACCATCAACCACAAGGCGGAAACGGATTTCGTCCGCGATCTCGCCCGTCGTGTCGTCGGCGAGGACAAGGTCGTCGACCTGCCCCGCCCGTCCATGGGCGCCGAGGACTTTGCCTATATGCTGGCGGAGCGGCCGGGCACCTATTTCCTGCTCGGCACCAGGCGTACCGACAACGACCCGCCGCTGCACCACCCGCGCTTCGACTTCAACGACGACGCGCTGCCGATCGGAACGAGCTTCTGGGTGGAGCTTGCCGAAGCCTATCTGCCGGTGAAATAGGCCCTTAAACGAAAACACCTCCCGCGCAGCGAAGCGCGGGAGGTGTTTTCGGCCTTGGGAGGACCAAGCCCGAGTTTCAAAAAGGCGAAGCCCGAAGGCCTTATGGGAAAAGGCCGAGCGTCACGGCGCCGACAAAGATGAAGGCTGCCGTCACCAGGGCCGTGTTCGCCGCCCATTGCCATTTGCCCGCAAAGCCGCGAGCTGGGAAAGACCGTGTCTGATGCTCGATGTGACGCATGGATGTCTCCCGGGTTCTGCTTTCGCCCTTTTCGGACGTTGACCCTATGCTAGCTTATCTCTACCAACCCGATAGAGATAATGTTCCAAGCATCCACCAGTTCCGTAGAAAATCCTTTTTTCTTAACGCCCCATCCGCGTATTTAACGGTTTATTATACCCAAGCCGATTGCGAGCCCCTCAGGCGCCAAAACGATCCAGCGCCAGACGGAAAATGTCGGGGTCAATATTGCCGCCCGAGCAGACCGCAATCACGGTATCGCCCAGCGTCTCGCCATGGAAAAGAGCGGCCGCCAATGCCACCGCGCCGCCGGGTTCCACGACGATCTTCAACCGGCTGAAAGCGAGCGCCACCGCATGCAGCGCTTCGTCGTCGGTCACCACAAGGCCCTCGCCGCAGAGCTTCGACATGATCGGGAAGGTGATGTTGCCGGGCTGCGGCGTGACGATCGCATCGCAGAGCGAGCCGCCCTGGCTCGCATTTCGCTCGATCTTTCCGGACGCCAGCGAACGTGTCACATCGTCGAAGCCTTTCGGCTCGCAAGGGTGTACGACAAAACCGGGCGCCTTGGCGTTCAATGCCAGCGCGACACCGGAAATGAAGCCGCCGCCCCCCGTCGGCACCAGCACGTCGGCCTTCTCGATACCCTCTTCCCTGGCCTGTTCGGCGATTTCGAGCCCGGTCGTGCCCTGGCCGGCGATCACCAGCGGTTCGTCGAACGGCTTGATCAGCGTCAGGCCGCGCTCCTGCGACAGCCGCGCGCCGATCACATCGCGATCCTCGTTGAGGCGGTCATAAAGAACGACGTCGGCGCCATAGGCGCGGGTATTCTCGATCTTGATGCGCGGCGCATCGGACGGCATGATGATCACGCTCGGAACGCCGTGCATCTTCGCCGCCAGCGCCACGCCCTGGGCATGGTTGCCGGACGAGAAGGCGAGCACGCCCTTGGCCCGGACATCGGGCGACAGCGCCGAGATCGCCGACCAGGCACCGCGAAACTTGAACGAACCGGTGTGCTGCAGGCATTCCGGCTTGACGAAGATGCGCCGCCCGGCGATTTCGTCGAGGAAGGGCGAGGATAACAGCGGCGTGCGGCGCACGTAGCCATCGAGACGGGCACGGGCGGCTTCGATCATGGCGATATCGGTCATGCGGGAAATTCCGTTCGGAGGGCGAGGCGGTGAGGCCACAAGCCTATCGGCGGTTTCCGTTTCGGTAAAGACCGGAAGAGGATCGGTTCAGCCGGCTTCCGCCTCTTGGGAAAGCGGCGCGGAACCGAGCTTCACCACCGCCTTGATGGGCAGGTGGTCGGAGGCAAGCCGCGCAAGCGGGCTGTCATGGGTTTCGACGGCATCGATCAGCCCGGGCTGGTTCGCCATGATGCGGTCGAGCGCCAGGACAGGCAGGCGCGAGGGGAAGCTCGGCACCGCAGCCGGGAGACCGAAAACGGTGGCAAGCGTGTTCAGGGAAGAGCGGTCGCCAAGCCGCCATTCGTTGAGATCGCCCATCAGAACGGTCGGCTGCTCGTCACGCGACCGCAGGATGTCGAGGATCATGCGGGCCTGCTGCTGGCGCGAACGGTTGAGCAGGCCGAGATGGGCCGCGATGATCCGGAATGCGCTACCGTCCTTGAGCTCCAGTTCGGTGATCAAGGCACCGCGCGGCTCGAGCCCCGGCAGTTTGACCTGATGAACGTCGCGCACCAGGCCTTCGCGAAAGAGGATCACATTGCCATGCCAGCCATGCGCCTTGGCGACACCGGAAACGGGCACCGGGAAAAGCCCCGTCTCCCGCTCCATCCAGGCGAGGTCGAGCAGGCCGCGCCGCTCGCCGAACCGGGAATCCGCTTCCTGCAGCGCGATCACATCGGCGCCGATCTCGCGGATCACATGGCTGGTGCGGGCGGGATCGAACCTGCCGTCGATGCCGACGCATTTGTGCACGTTGTAGGAGGCGATCAGCATGCCGTGCCCGCGTTCAAGCCCCTCATGCGTTCCGGCGCCGCGGTTCCTGCGGGCCCGGATGGAAGCCAGAATGCTTTTCGGAAGGTTGGGACGTTTTTCCCGCATGGTTCTTTTGACTATTCGCCGATCAATGAAATTTATAGGGCAAGCGATCTATCTATCCAGCAACTAGAGGTAGGGCGATCCCAGCCAGAGCACGCGCTCGATGAGACGCACGAGGAAGGGTCTTGCCATCAACCCCTCGAGCGTCACTTCGGTTGCGGAAGAAATCGCCAGGTCTATCCTTCGTTCCAGGGCTTCCGCGAAAGGGCAATCCAGGACTTCGAGATCGACCTCGAAATTGAGCCGGAGCGATCGCGGATCGAGGTTCGAGGAGCCGACATAGGCCCAGCGCCCGTCGATCACAAGAAGCTTGGAATGGTTGAACGGGCCGGACGCCCGCCAGATGCGGCAGTAGTTCTTCAGCATCTGGTCAAACTGTGCGGTCATCGCCCGATCGACCAGAACCAGATTGTTGGCGGTCGGCACCACGATATCGACCTCCACCCCGCGCCGGGCAGCGGTAACGAGCGCGGTGATCAGCTCGCGGTCCGGCAGGAAATACGGCGAAACGATGCGGATCGAGGAGCGCGCTACGGAAAACGCGCCCATCAGCATCTTGTGGTTCGTCTCGACGCTGCGGTCGGGACCGGAGGAAACGGCGCGCATGATGACCGGCGAACCGGGCTCCGTCTCCGGCGGCTGCAGCGCCCAGGCCGCACCCTCCAATGCCTCGTCGGCGGCATATCGCCAATCGGCGGCGGCAATGGCAAACAGGTCGGCGACAACCGGCCCGGTTACCTTGAAATGGGTGTCGAACGAACATTTGTTGCCGCTGAATTCGCTCGAGAACCCTTCACGGATATTCATGCCGCCGGTAAACGCCACGCGGCCGTCGATCACCAGGATCTTCCGGTGGGTGCGCAGGTTCGCATAAGGCAGTCTCAGGCCCATGATGACGTTGCCGTTGAAGACATCGACCGTGACCCCGCCCTCTCTGAGCGTACCGAGCACGCTCGGAACCGAATACCTGGCACCGACCGCATCGATCAGCACACGCACCTCGACGCCGCGCTTGACCGCGGCAACCAGGGCTTCCGCGAACCGGATGCCGATCCTGTCCCGGTCGAAAATATAGGTCTCGAGGATGAGGCTGCGTTTCGCCTTGGCGATCGCCTTCAGCATCGCCCCATAGGCTTCATCCCCCGTATCGAGCGCGACGATCGTATTGCCGGTGGTCAGCCGGTGGCGCGTCACCCGGTCGCCGAGCGTCTTCATTGCCCGGAACCGGTGCCCGAACTCCTCGATCACCAGGTCGTTGGTCGCATCGTAGGAAACCACGTGCGCGCGGATTTCGCCCTGCAGCAGCGCGCGACGATCGCTGATGACGGCGCGGCGAATACGGTTTACCCCCGCCACCAGATAAAGCAGCGCGCCGATGATCGGAGACAGAACGATGACGCCGACCCAGCCGATGGCGGAGCGGACTTCTTCCTTGGTCATCGCTGCGTGGATCGCAGCTGCGGCCCCCATCAGGACCGACAAAACGAAGAGGATATGCGGCCAATAGGGTTCGATGAGATCCAGCATAGCGAGCAATATAGGCGCGCTCGCGTGAAGAGCAATCGGAGCCGCACCAATAGGTTAGCGCGGCTCCGGAGGTATCAGGCAGCGAGTTGCTTCGCGAAGACTTCGAGCGAGGCTTCGAACGTGTCGAAGATCGTGTCGATCTGTTGTTCGTTGATGATCATCGGCGGGCAGAGCGCCAGCGAGTCGCCGATCGCCCGCGAGATCAGGCCCTTTTCGAGCATGATCGCCAGCAGCTTGGGACCGAGCTGGCCGGCCGCGAAACCGTCGCGTGGCTTCAGTTCCAGGGCGCCGATGAGGCCGACGCCGCGCGCTTCGATCGCCAGCGGGTGGCTTTCCAGCGCCTTTAGCCGGCCCTGGAACTTCGGTGCAAGCGCCCGGACGTTGCCCACGAGGTCGCGTTCCTCGATGATCGCCAGGTTTTCCAGCGCGACCGCAGCGGCGACCGGATGGCCGGCCGCGGTCACCCCATGGCCGAACGTGCCGATCTTCGCCGATTCGTCGGCAAGCGGCCCGTAGACGTTCTCGTTGATCAGCAGCGCCGAGATCGGCTGGTAGGACGACGAAATCTGCTTCGACAGGGTCATGATGTCCGGCTGTAGCGAGTAGGTCGTGGTGCCGAACATCTCGCCGGTGCGCCCGAAACCGCAGATCACCTCGTCGGCGATCAGCAGGATGTCGTATTTCCTGAGCACTTTCTGGATCGCATCCCAGTACCCGGCCGGCGGCACGATGACGCCGCCCGCACCCATGACCGGCTCGCCGATAAAGGCGGCGACCGTTTCCGGGCCTTCCTTGAGGATCAGGTCTTCGAGGTCCTTGGCACAACGCTCGACGAAGGCCGATTCCGTCTCGTTTTCCTGTTTGAAGGCGCGGTAATGCGGGCAGGTCGTGTGGAAGACGCCGGCGAGCGGCAGGTCGAAGGAGCGGTGGTTGTTCGGCAGGCCGGTCAGGCTGGCGCTGGCGATCGTCACGCCGTGATAGCCCTTGATGCGCGAAATGATCTTCTTCTTTTCCGGCTTGCCGAGCGCGTTCGAACGATACCAGACCATCTTCATGGCGGTGTCGTTGGCCTCGGAACCGGAATTGGTGAAATAGGCCTTCGACATCGGCACCGGGGCCATCTGGATCAGCTTTTCGGCAAGATCGATCGACGGGCCGTGACTGCGGAGGGTAAAGGTATGGTAATAGGGGAGCTTGGCCATCTGCTTGGCAGCCGCTTCGACAAGCCGGCTTTCGCCGAAACCGACGCCGACGCTCCAGAGACCGGCCATGCCCTCGATATATTTGTTGCCGTTCACGTCGTAGACATAGATGCCCTCGCCGCGGTCGATCACCAGCGATCCGTCGCGCTCCAGTGCGCGGGCATTGGTGTAGGAGTGGAGCTGGTAAGCCTTGTCCCGGGCTTCGATGGAATTGGGCTGAATAGTCACGACGGACCTCCTGTGAGACACGCAACGGTCTATGAATTTCATAGGCGGAAACGGCGATGTTGGACAGCCCAAATCGCCGTTTTCAGAGAGGCCAGCTGTTCAAAATAGTTGACGCGTCGATCAGTTTATTTGTTCACTTCAGCGTCATCGCAGCGACCGGAGGTTCGGCGCCGGCCGGGATCGGGCTTTTGTAGTCCTGTCCCTTGCGACGCTTCTTAAGATCGGCCCAGGCCGCCTCGCGGAGCTGATCGCTTGTTATCGCGGCCAGTCCGGTCGCGGCCATCGCCTTGGCGACGGAAACCATGCCCTTGTGGGCAAGCGGGCTCTTGCCCTGCGCCACCACCTGCCAGGTGTGAAGCTGGGTGCCGATGGCGAGCGTCGCGCCATAGGCCTGCACGGTCGGCACGACCCAACTGACATCGCCGACATCCGTCGACCCGCCCATCTGGCGGTTTTCGGTGTGAGCCGGCAGGATGAAATCGGCGAGCGGAACGTCCCGCTGTTCCAGGCGCTCCTGGTTCCAGCTTGCCGCAATGTCTTCCGGCGTCAGCGTCGCACGGATCTGCTCGGCAAACTCGATATCAGCGGCGTCGAAGGACGGCGGGCCCATGCTGTCCCAGACGTCCTGCATGACGTCCATCAGCGGTGTATTGACGACGAGGTTGGAAACGCCCGCCAGGATCGTGCTCTCGACCTTGGTCTCGGTCATCAGTGCCGCGCCTTCGGCGACCTTCTTGACGCGCTCGATCAGTGCGAAAAGCCCGGGCAGGTCAGCGGAGCGAACGACGTAACGCACCTTGGCATGCGCCTGTACGACGTTCGGCGAGATCCCGCCGCTATCCAGGACCGCATAGTGGATGCGGCTCTCTGACGGCATGTGCTCGCGCATATAATTGACACCGACGCTCATCAGCTCGACGGCATCGAGCGCGCTGCGGCCGAGTTCCGGCACGGCCGACGCATGCGCGGCGCGGCCCGTGAAGGTGAAGTCGATCCGGCAGTTGGCAAGCGAGGTCTCCCGCTGCACGCCGGCGAAATTGCTCGGATGCCAGCTGATCGCAATGTCGACGTCCTCGAAGGCGCCGGCCCGCACCATGAACGCCTTGGCGGCGCCGCCTTCTTCCGCCGGGCAGCCGTAATAGCGCACGCGGCCGGGGGTGCCGGTCTTTTCCAGCCAATCCTTCAGCGCGGTCGCCGCCAGCAGCGACGCGGAGCCGAGAAGATTGTGGCCGCAGCCGTGGCCGTTCGTGCCGGGGATCGTCGGGTCATGCCGGGTGACTCCGGCCTTCTGGCTGAGGCCGGCCAGCGCATCGTATTCGCCGAGAAAGGCGATCATCGGGCCGCCCTCGCCCGCCTCGCCGATCAGCGCGGTCGGAATTCCGGCGACGTTTTCGGTGATCTTGAAGCCCTGAGCCTCCAGCATCTCGCGATGCGCGGCAGCGGAAAGCGTTTCCATGTAGCAGGTTTCCGGCGTCTCCCAAACGCGGTCCGCGAGTTCCGTGAAGACCTCTTTTTTGCGGTCGATGAAATCCCAAACGAGCGGGAGATTGGAATTGCTTGTCGTCATGAAACCACTGCCTCGATAGATTTATGCTGGTCGGAAGGCCAGAACCGTAGCCAATTCCTGGCCGATGGCAATGCGGCATTGCAGCAAAAGCCGGTCCTGTGGAGGGTTGGGGGAGGAGGGAATGCGGATGTGAGCGGTACGCGAATGTTAGTATCTCGACAACCGGATCATAATCGTTATGCTCCCGCGCCACGGCCCGCAGGCAAATCTACGAAACGCGCCGAAACTAATAAAAATGCACGGGGATTTTGCCGATTTTGTGGAAAATTTTCTAAAGAATGAAGCGGGCGTGAAATCCGATACGGCGGGAGGCCGTTGATCGGGATCAAAGAACAAGAGGGACATGCGCGGCCTGAAGGCCGGAGCGGACCCGCCAGGAGAAACGCATTTTGAAGGCCGGCCGCAGCGAAATATCGCCGGCCAGGAGGTGAACACGGGAATACCAGTCTTTGGGCGCTATATACGCGCCATTCCAGCTGAAGACATCCACCGGGCACGGCACATAAGCCGGCCACAGGTCATCGGGAGATCAAAAATGAAATACAAACTCGCCCTTGCCGCAGCGCTGCTGTCGGCAACATTCTTCGCAAGCGCAGCCAGCGCCAAGACCTTCGTATATTGCTCGGAAGGCTCTCCGGAAGGCTTCGATCCCGGCATCTATACCGCCGGCACGACCTTCGACGCTTCGGCGCATCCGATCTACAACCGCCTGCTCGAGTTCAAGCCGGGCACGACCCAGCCGGAAGCAGCCCTTGCCCAGAGCTGGGAGATTTCCGCTGACGGCACGGTCTACACCTTCAAGCTGCGTCCGAACGTCAAGTTCCAGACGACCGACTTCTTCAAGCCGACCCGCAACCTGAACGCCGACGACGTCGTCTTCTCGATCGGCCGCCAGATCGACGAGAAGAACGCCTGGAACAAGTACATTGCCGGCGCGACCTGGGAATATGCCGACGGCATGGGCTTTCCGAAGCTCATCAAGTCGATCGAGAAGGTCGACGACCTGACCGTCAAGGTCACGCTCAACCGTCCGGAAGCGCCGTTCCTCGCCAACCTCGCCATGCCGTTCGCCTCGATCATGTCGAAGGAATATGCCGACAGCCTCGACAAGGCCGGCAAGAAGGAACAGCTGAACCAGATGCCGGTCGGCACCGGTCCGTTCACCTTCGTCGGCTACCAGCAGGACGCCGTCATCCGCTACAAGAAGAACGCCGATTTCTGGGGCCCGGCTCCGAAGATCGACGACCTCGTCTTCGCGATCACCACCGACGCCGCCGTTCGTTACCAGAAGCTCAAGGCCGGCGAATGCCACCTGATGCCGTATCCGAACGCCGCCGACGTGAAGGCCATGAAGGCTGATCCAAACCTTCAGGTTCTGGAGCAGGAAGGCCTGAACGTCGCCTATCTCGCCTACAACACGACCAAGGCTCCGTTCGACAAGGTCGAAGTCCGCAAGGCGCTGAACAAGGCGATCAACAAGAAGGCGATCGTCGACGCCGTCTTCCAGGGCATGGCGACACCCGCCGTCAACCCGATCCCGCCGACCATGTGGTCCTACAGCAAGGCGACCCAGGACGACACCTACGACCTCGAAGCGGCCAAGAAGATGCTCGCCGACGCAGGCGTCAAGGACCTTTCCATGAAGGTCTGGGCGATGCCGGTTTCGCGTCCCTACATGCTGAACGCCCGCCGCGCGGCCGAAATCATCCAGGACGATTTCGCCAAGATCGGCGTCAAGGTCGAGATCGTTTCTTTCGAATGGGCTGAATACCTGCAGCGTTCGAAGGACAAGAACCGCGATGGCGCCGCCATCATGGGCTGGACCGGCGACAACGGCGACCCGGACAACTTCCTTGATACGCTGCTCGGTTGCGACGCCGTCGGCGGCAACAACCGCGCTCAGTGGTGCAACAAGGAGTTCGACGACCTGGTGAAGAAGGCCAAGGTCGTCTCCGACCAGGCCGAGCGCACCAAGCTCTACGAACAGGCTCAGGCGATCTTCAAGAAGGACGCTCCCTGGGCAACCATCGACCACTCCCTCGCCGTCGTTCCGATGCGCAAGGGCGTGACCGGCTTTACCCAGAGCCCGCTCGGCGACTTCACCTTCGAAGCTGTCGATATCGCCCAGTAATTTCTGCTTCGCGACGATTTTGCCGCGGGACGCGTTGCGTTTCCCGCGGCATTTTCTTATGAGACGCCAAAATTTTGGCGAAGACGCCACGATTGCCGTCTTCGTGGCTTGACAAAACCGTGAATCGGCCACGAACCAAAAACCACGAAGGTTTCGAATGTTTGGCTTCCTGTTGCGGCGTATCGCCGTGTTGATCCCGACTTTCATCGGGGTCTCGATCATTGCGTTTTCATTTATCCGACTTCTGCCGGGTGATCCGGTTGCGCTTCTTTCGGGCGAACGCGTCATGTCGCCGGAGCGGCATGCCCAGATCAGTGCCCAGCTCGGCATGGACCGGCCGCTGATCGTCCAGTATTTCGATTATCTCGGCGGCGTGCTGACCGGCGATTTCGGATCGTCTATCGTTTCCAAGAAGCCGATCCTCGAGCAGTTCTGGGCGCTGTTTCCGGCGACCGTGGAGCTTTCCTTCTGCGCCATCGTCATCGCCGTCGCTCTCGGCATTCCGGCCGGCGTGATCGCTGCGATCAAGCGCGGCTCGATCTTCGACCAGGGGCTGATGGGCATCGCGCTTGTCGGTTATTCGATGCCGATCTTCTGGTGGGGCCTGCTGCTGATCATCCTCTTCTCCGGCACCCTGCAATGGTTCCCGGTTTCCGGCCGCATCTCGCTGATGTTCTTCTTTCCGCCGGTCACGGGCTTCATGCTGATCGATTCGCTGCTCTCGGGACAGAAGGGCGCCTTCGCCTCGGCGATCAGCCACCTTGCGCTGCCTTCGATCGTGCTTGCGACCATTCCGCTCGCCGTCATCGCCCGCCAGACGCGTTCCGCCATGCTGGAAGTGCTCTCGGAAGACTACGTCCGCACCGCCCGCGCCAAGGGCCTTTCGCCCTTCCGCGTCGTCGGCATCCATGCGCTGCGCAACGCCATGATCCCGGTCATCACCACGATCGGTCTGCAGATCGGCGTCATGCTCGCCGGCGCCATCCTGACCGAGACGATCTTCTCCTGGCCGGGCATCGGCAAGTGGATGGTCGACAGCGTCTTCCGCCGCGACTACGCCGTCATCCAGGGCGGCCTGCTCCTGATCGCGGCCATCATCATGTTCGTCAATCTCATCGTTGATCTGCTCTACGGGCTGATCAATCCCAGAATCCGACATTGATCCGGCACCAAGAAGGAGAAAATCCCATGGCCGATACCACTGTTACCAAGACCGCCGAACCGGTTTCCAGCGCCGCGATGCGCCGCCAGATGCTCCGCGAGTTCTGGTTCTACTTTTCCGAAAATCGCGGCGCCGTTCTGGGGCTCATCATTTTCGTCGCCCTCGTCATCGTGGCGATCTTCGCGTCGTTCATCGCCCCGCATTCGCCGTTCGAGCAGTATCGTGATTTCGCTCTGCTTCCCCCGGCCTGGGCCGAGGGCGGCAACCCGTCCTACCTGCTCGGCACCGATCCTGTCGGCCGCGATATCCTGTCCCGCCTGATCTATGGCGCACAGTATTCGCTGTTCATCGGCGTCTTCGTGACGACGCTGTCGCTCACCGGCGGCATCATCGTCGGCCTAATCGCCGGTTATTACCGCGGCTGGATCGATACCGTCATCATGCGCCTGATGGACATCATCCTCGCCTTCCCGTCGCTGCTGCTCGCCCTCGTGCTCGTCGCGATCCTCGGGCCCAGCCTCACCAACGGCATGATCGCCATCGCGCTCACCCTGCAGCCGCATTTCGTGCGCCTCACCCGCGCCGCCGTGATGGCCGAAAAGAGCCGCGACTACGTGACCGCGGCCCGGCTTGCCGGGGCCGGTCCCATTCGCCTGATGTTCCGCACCATCCTGCCGAACTGTACCGCGCCGCTGATCGTCCAGGCGACGCTTTCCTTCTCGAACGCCATCCTCGATGCGGCCGCCCTCGGCTTCCTCGGCATGGGCGCCCAGCCGCCGGCACCGGAATGGGGCACGATGCTTGCCGAAGCGCGTGAATTCATCCTGCGCGCCTGGTGGGTCGTCACCTTCCCCGGCGTCGCCATTCTCGTCACCGTTCTCGCCATCAACCTGATGGGCGACGGCCTGCGCGATGCGCTCGACCCGAAACTGAAGAGGTCCTGATCATGGCGCTTCTGCAAATCGATAACCTCACCGTCGAATTCGAAACCGCCACCGGCTGGTTCCGCGCCGTCGACGGCGTCTCCATCTCGGTCGAAAAGGCCGAGGTCCTGGCAATCGTCGGCGAATCCGGCTCCGGCAAGTCCGTCGCCATGCTCGCCGTCATGGGCCTTCTCCCCTGGACTGCCAAGATCACCGCCGACCGCATGCTCTTCGAAGGCCGCGACATCCAGAACATCAGCCCGGCCGAGCGCCGCAAGCTGATCGGCAAGGATATCGCGATGATCTTCCAGGAGCCGGTTGCCAGCCTCAACCCGTGTTTCACGGTCGGCTTCCAGATCGAGGAAGTGCTGCGCATCCATCTTGGCCTCGACGCAAAAGCCCGCCGCGCCCGCGCCATCGAGCTGTTCAGCCAGGTCGGCCTGCCCAACCCGGAAGAGCGGCTGAACCACTTCCCGCACCAGATGTCCGGCGGCCAGTGCCAGCGCGTGATGATCGCCATTGCGATCGCCTGCAATCCGAAACTGCTGATCGCCGACGAGCCGACCACCGCGCTCGACGTGACGATCCAGAAGCAGATCCTCGACCTGATCATGGCGCTGCAGGCGAAAAACGGCATGGGCCTGATCATGATCACCCATGACATGGGCGTCGTCGCCGAGACCGCCGACCGCGTCGTCGTCCAGTACAAGGGCCGCAAGATGGAGGAGGCCGACGTGCTCTCCCTCTTCGAAAACCCGAAGAGCAACTACACCAAGGCGCTGCTGGCGGCGCTGCCGGAAAACGCCACCGGCGACCGCCTCACCACGGTTTCCGCCTTCTTCGACGGCAATCCGGAACCCGCTCCGGGAGTAAGCGCATGAGCGAGACCATGACCGACAACACCATGCTCGAAGTGCGCAACATCAAGCGTGATTACGAACTGCCGGGCGGCCTCTTCAAACCGAAGAAGATCATCCATGCGGTGAAAGGCGTCTCCTTCAAGCTGGAACGCGGCAAGACGCTGGCGATCGTCGGCGAGAGCGGCTGCGGCAAGTCCACCCTGGCCCGCATGCTGACCTTCATCGACGAACCGACCGGCGGCGATCTGCTGATCGACAACAAGAAGGTCGATACCCGCCCCGGCCACCTGACCCAGGACATGCGCCAGAAGGTGCAGATCGTCTTCCAGAACCCCTATGGCTCGCTCAATCCGCGCCAGAAGATCGGCGACGTGCTCGGCGAACCGCTCGCGATCAACACCGACATGTCGGCTGCCGAACGCCGCGACCGCGCCAGCGAAATGCTGACGAAGGTGGGCCTCGGCCCGGAACACTATAACCGCTACCCGCACATGTTCTCGGGCGGCCAGCGCCAGCGCATCGCGATTGCCCGCGCGCTGATGCTGAACCCGAAGCTGCTGGTGCTCGACGAGCCGGTTTCGGCTCTCGACCTCTCGGTCCAGGCCCAGGTGCTGAACCTGCTCGCCGACCTGCAGGACGAGTTCAACCTCACCTACGTCTTCATCAGCCACGACCTGTCGGTAGTGCGCTACATCGCCGACGAGGTGATGGTGATGTATTTCGGCGAAGCGGTGGAATACGGCACCCGCGAAGAGGTGTTTTCCGACCCGAAGCACGACTATACGCGCACGTTGTTCAAGGCGACGCCGAAGGCCGATATCGAGTCGATCCGCGCCCGCGTGGCGAAGAAGAAGGCGGCAACGGCGGCTTAGGCTGAGCATCAGGCTACCGGGCGCTCCCAAGTTTGGAAAATCTGCTGTTTGAGGAAGCCCGCGAGCCGAGCCACCCTCACCTCAAGCGGATCGCCTATCAATGTATGGGGCGTCGCGTGGAGCCCCTCCCCCTTGTGGGGAGGGGTTGGGGAGGGGACTTCATCCAGCATCAAAACCCCTCCCGCCTGCCGGCCACCCTCCCCACAAGGGGGAGGGTTAAGGATGCCGCGCTGCCGCACATTCCATATGCGATCGCCCTGCCCGCGAGGAAGAAGATCACCAGCTACATGGCCTTCCCGCTTACCCGCATCTGCCGGGTGAAACGGTTATTTGTTTAGGAGAGGGTGTCTCCAGCCGATCTCCCCCCTTGAGGGGGAGATGTCCGGCAGGACAGAGGGGGGTATGGCGGGTACGCCTTCCAACGCTGTCTCTCCATGTTTGCCCGTGGATAATGGGTCGCCGCTTCCCAGCATCTCCAGTGACTTAACCGCCTCATCATCCCCACCCCTCGCCACCATGCCTACAATCCTACCGCTTCCGTCGCCGGAGTGTTTCGCGAGACGTTCGCGGGCAGGCGGAGGCCGGCGCTTTCATTGGAACCGTAACGTGCGGGGATGGTGGAAGAGGTCAAAACCATGGAGTGCTCATCGCAAGACGAACATTCCTATCAAGCCTCCCCCGGACAGCCATGTCCGGTTCGGTTGAGCCGTGCAAGTGGCAGGCCTGTCCCGAAAGGATGGGCGCAAACAAAGCCACGCAGCGAGGCGAGGTGATCACCTGTAGGGGAGGGACACCCCGAAAAGACGCCGAAGGCCACGCGAATGCGGAGCCACCTATTAAAATCTATTGAGGTTCCGCATTCGTGTGGGCTCTCCGATCTTTGAAAACCACGGCAGGCGACTGCGCGGGGCGCCGGAGTGCTGGCCGAAAGCGAGCGGACGCCCGAGCGCCTTCCCGCGCGAAGGCTCCAACATCTCTATTCCACGAAAACTCGAACGCTCGCGGCGCGGCCGGCGGCGTCGATCACGGTCAGCGTCGAATAACCGGCGCCGTCGGGTTTCCACTCGCTGGTGCGGCGACGGGACAGTTCGCTGAGCGGCTTGCCGTTGGCGAGCCAGCGGAAGGGTGCCCGGCCGCCCTGCAGCTTCAGGACCAGCGGCGAAATATCGCCCGATTGCGCCCCGAGATCGACGCGCGCGCCTTCCGGCGGATAGACGATCTGCGGCGCCGGCTCCCGCGTCGAGGCGGAAATGAGCCCATTCGCGGTCATCGAGAACCGCCTCTGGCTGATCGGCAGTTCGGGCTGGGCAATGCGGACGGCACCCGATGGCGCCGATGGCAGCGGCGTGATCGGTACGCCGGATTTCGAAAAGGCCTCGAACAGGATCGGCGCCGCCGTCTGATAGCCGGCAATCCCCGGCACCGCACCATTGTCCGGCCGGCCGACCCAGACGCCCAGCACATATCGCCCGTCGAACCCGACCGACCAGGCATCGCGATAGCCGTAGCTCGTGCCGGTCTTGTAGGCGATGCCGAGCCTGCGGCTGCCCTGCGGCGGCAGCACGTCCGACAGAATGTCGGCGACGTTCCACACCGCCTGCGGCTCGAGCAGCGGCTCGCCGTCGATCATGCCCGGCTGGTCCTCTATGCCGTTGCCAATCCTCATCGGATTGCCGCGATTGGCGAGCGCTGCATAGGCCTGCACCAGATCCTTGAGCGTGATGCCGACGCCGCCGAGGCCGATCGCCAGACCCGGCGCCTCGTTGGCCGGCAGGACCGGCCGCACATCCGCGCGGCGGAAACGGATCATCAGCCGCGACGGCCCGACGGCATCCAGCAGCCGCACCGCGGGCACGTTGAGCGACAGTTGCAGGGCCTGCCGGACGCTGACGTCGCCCTGATAAGTCATGTCGAAATTTTTCGGCCGGTAACCGAAGAAATCCGCCGGCCGGTCCTCGATGATCGTCTCCTGGGACACCAGCCCCTGCTCGAAGGCGAGCCCATAGATGAACGGCTTCAGCGTCGAGCCGGGAGAGCGGTTGACCCGCGTCATGTCCACCCAGCCGGAGCGGCTCGCATCGAAATAATCGGCAGAGCCGACCTCGCCGACGATCGCACCGGTCGTGATGTCGGCCATCACCATGGCGACGGAAACCTTGGGGCTGAGCTTCACCGAAGCTTCCCTCGCGACCTGCTCCAGCCCCTGCTGGACACTTCGTCTCAAGGTCGTCTTATGCTGTTCGATCTTCGGCTGCTTGCGGATAGCCGCTTCGGCGAGATGCGCCGCATAGGCCGGCAATTGCAGGCGCCGGGTGGGAATGCCGTCACTCGACGCCCGCTCCGCCTCGCCGTCGCCGGTAACCGCGGCCACGGCCGAGCGCATCAGCACCCGCTCCCGCGCCGCTTTCGCTATCCTGAAATGCCGGTCCGGCCGCCGGCCTTCCGGCGATTGCGGCAGGGCGACGAGAAGGGCGGCTTCCGCCACCGTCAGCCGCCGCGGCTCCTTGCCGAAATAGGCAAGGCTTGCGGCCCGCACGCCTTCTAGATTGCCGCCATAAGGCGCATGGGTGAGGTAGAGTTCGAGAATTTCCGTCTTGGACAGCCGCCGTTCTATCTGGACCGCGCGCACGACCTGGCGGAGTTTTGCCGCAACGGACCGGCTCTCGCGCGGCTCGATCAGCCGAGCCACCTGCATCGACAGCGTCGAGGCGCCCGAAACGACACGACCGTTGGTGACAAGCTGCAGCATCGCTCGCCCGAGCGCCCACGGATCGACGCCGGAATGCTGGTAGAAACGCTGATCCTCATAGGCGACCAGCATTTTGAGGAACCGTGGATCGACATTCTCGATCGTCGTGCGAAGCCGCCAGCGGCCTTCGGGTGTCGCAAAGGCGCGCAGCAGTTCGCCATCCGCATCCAGCACTTCGGCGGAAGCCACCCGCGCCCTTTCGAGCGGCGGCGGATAGGCCCTGTCGGCCGCTTCGAGGCCGGCGATCAGCCCCGCCGCAGTGACGAGGGCGATCACCAGACCGATCGAAAGTTTCCACCTGAGCTTCATCGGAACGAGCTGCCGCTTACTGGGCGGCCAGCACCTCCATCTTGCCCATTGCGGTACGGGCCGAGAACTGCGGACGATACATGTCCTCGACCTGGGCCGCCGGATGATCGTAGACGCCGGGCGTCACGGCACGGACCACATAGGCGAGCGTTATCTCGCGGTTGTCGCCGGCGCTCCGGTCGAAGGCCGCGACGAAACGGTCGTTGCGGAACTCGGTGTGGGCTGCCTGCACTTCCTCGATCCAGTCGAAGTTGGCAAGGCTCGCGCTGTTGACGATGCTCGGGTTGTCGATCTCGAACCCGGCCGGCAGAAGATCGGTGACGACGATGCGCGACGGCCAGCTATTGCTCTCGGTGATCGTGATCACCGCGACATAACGCTGGTTCTGCTGCGCTTCGCTGACATTCGTCTCCTCCCCATCCATCGAATAGTAGGTCCGGGTGATCTGGAAACCGTCGCCGCCGGCCGGCAGCGGCTGGGCGGGGGCTGCGACCGTGGTGATCGAGGCCGACAGCGGATCGGCGCTGTTGTTCTTGACGGTCAGCGGATGGCCGATCAGCGCATCGCCGGTCATCTGCGACATCAGCGTACCGCGATGATCGGCGCCGTTGACCTGCAGGCGCAGACCGTCATCACCGTTCTGAAGCGCGCGGGCGGCGAGCAGCATCCAGGTCTGTTCCTGGGTGCTGGTGTATTTTTTCTGTCCCCATTCCTTGGCGACGATGGTGGCGAGCGCCGGAACAATCGGCGGCACCGGCCGGCTTTCGGCGGCAAGCGCCAGAACGGCGGCACCGTCACGCAAGGACGAGCCGTAATCCGAGCGCGACAGGCTGACCCTTTGGATCTGTGCGGCTTCCGACATCTGCAGCGAGGCCGCAAAGATATTCTTTGACCGCTGGGCATCGCCGTAAAGCGCCAGCGCCGCGGCGATATGGGCCTTGGCGAGCGGTGTCGGGAAATCGTTCAGCATCGTGTCCGCGTAATAGCGCAGGTCGCTGATCGCGGCCTTGCGGTTGCGGGCGAGCACATAGAGCGCATAGGCGATCTCGTTGCCCTGGTCCTTGACGTTGTTGGTGAAGCCGAGCGAGTTCTGCAGGCTGTCGAGAGCCTGGACGAGCGCCTGTTCCGGCACGTCGTAGCCCTGCTCGCGGGCGCGGCTGAGGAAGTCGCTCACGTAGGAATCGAGCCACAGGTCGCCGCCTCCCGGACCCCAGAGGCCGAAACTGCCGGCCGAGGACTGGTAGGACAGCACGCGATAGATCGCATCCTGGACCCGCTTCTTGACCTCCGTATCGTCGGCAAGGCCGTTCTGCACCGCCATCTGGCTGAGATAGAGAAGCGGCAACGCGCGGCTGGTCGTCTGTTCGGCGCAGCCATAGGGATACCGGCTGAGGCTCATCAGCAGCGCCGGGATGTCGAAGGCGGTCGAGCGGCTGACATTCACGCTGACCGAGGCGCCCGGCAGGATGCTGTCGGCAAGCAGGTTGGCATCCACCGTCACGCTGGCGCCCGGCTTCAGCTGGACAAGCCGCTGCTGGGTGATCGGCATGGCGGCCGGCCGCACCGGAATATCGAGCACTTGGTCCAGCGACATGCCCGACGCATTGGAAAGGCGGACCAAGATCGACCCGTCGCCCGGCTCGACACCGCGCAGCGCAAGCGTGACATCCGACTTGCCGCCAGCTGCGAGCGTGATCTTTCCGGTCCCCTTCTGATCGACGGCGACCGGCTTGTTGGTAGTGATGGCAAGCTGATAGTCGCCGGCCGGCGCATCGGTATTGGCGATATCGAGCCTCAGATTGGTCTGGTCGCCGGGGGCGAGGAAGCGCGGCAGGCTGGCGGTAATCACCACCGGATCGCGGATCACCACGTCCTTGACGCCATGCCCGACGCCGGTCTTCGACCAGGCGACCGCCATGACGCGCGCCGTGCCGTTGAACTGCGGAATGTCGAAGGAGACATTCGCCTTGCCCTGCGCATCGAGCTTTATAGGACCCGAGAAGAAGGCGATCAGCTTTTCCTTGGGCGGGCTCGACTGCAGCGCCGTGCTGCCGCCGTCGCCGCCGGTGCGCAACCGCCCGGTGGCTCCGAGCGAACCGTCGATCAGACGGCCATAGAGGTCGCGGATTTCGAGGCCGAGGCGGCGCTGACCGAAATACCAGTCGTCCGGCGCCGGAGGCTGGTAACGGGTGAGATTGAGGATGCCCACATCCACCGCGGCAACAGTAACATAGGCGTCCTCGTTGGCGCCCGCTCCCGCGACCTGCAGCGAAATGTTCAGCGGCTGGCGCGGCAGCGTTTTTTCCGGAGCGGTGATCGATACCTGCAGATCGCGGTTTTCCGGATCGACCTTCAGCCAGGTGACGCCGATGGCGCGCATCGGCATGCGGCTCTCCTGCGCCTGACCCGGACGATAGAGCGTCGCGGTGACATAGGAACCGGCGCCCCAGGCCGCGGTGACGGGGATCTCCACCTCGCCGCCATTGGCGCCGATGCTGGCGGTCTTGACCGCAATCAGGCTCTCGGAACCGGAGGTGATCATCAGCTCACCGGCATATCGCGACGAGACCTTGAGCTTGGCCGTCTCGCCGACCTTGTAGCTTTGCTTGTCCAGCGCGATTTCCAGCGCGTCCGGAGTCTCCGTCGAGGTCGCGGTCACAAACCAGCCGGCATCGAATTCGACGCTGGAGGTGGGGCCACCGATATCTGCCGTTTCGACCTCGAGCCGGTAGCGGCCCCACTTGACCGGCACGGAAACCTTGCCGCCATCGGCGGTAACATTCACCGTGCCGTTGGCAGCCTGGCTGGTGCGGGTCACCGGCTCATATCGCCAGGACGAACCGTCGCGATACCACTGGTAATCTCGGTCGATCTTGATCAGCTTCCAGGGCAGGTTCTGGATAGCCTGCTTCTTGCCGGCGGCGTCCACCATGATCACGGTGAAATTGCCGACCGAATTTTCGCCGAGATCGCCGGAGAATTCCGGCTTGATGCCGATCCGCGCGCCTTCTGCCTTGACCGGCAGGGTGATCGAACGCTCGATGGCGCGGCCGCCCGCCTCCTGCATGCGCACGACGATATCGGCATTCACCAGCTGCGTCGTCGAAGGTGCTTCGGCAACTGTCACGTCGAAGGTTGCCTTGCCGTCGTCGTCGAGCGGCTCGAGCTCCTCCAGCGGAATGCGTACCGCTTCGCTCGCCTCTTCATCGACGAGGCCGAACTGGTAGCCCGGGAAGGCCGGATTTTCGCGCGTCGTCTTCAGCGCGATTTCGCCTTCGAGATTGAGCCCGGCCGCCGGCGCCCCATAGAGGTATCGGCCGTCGATATTGACCGGCACCGGCTCCCCGACCGCGATTTCCTTAGCATCGCTGGTCATGTCGAACTCGATGCGATCCGGCACGAAGTCGTCGACGAGGAAGGTCTTTTCGCCGATCGCCGAGCCCTTGGGGTCAGTGAAGATCTGCATCGTCCAGGTGCCGCGCATCGAGGTGGCCAGCAGCGGCAGGTCGAGCGTGTAACCGCCGAGCGAACCGTTGTTGACCATGCGCCGATCCTCGACGCCATCCGGCCGCAGGAAAACGAAGGTGAGCGGCAGGTTCTCGATCGCCGTCGCATCGATATTGCGGGCAATCGCCGAGGCATGAACGGTCTCGCCGGGCCGATAGATGCCACGTTCGGTCCAGGGCAGGATGTCGATCGCGCCGGGCGCCGGACGCCCCGTGACGCCGCGGTCGGACAGGTCGAAGCCGGCACGGGCCATGTCAAGGAAGACATAGTCCTGGCCGTTGTTCTGGGCGGCGAGCACGGCCGGTACCATCGCCGCCGTGCCGCGCATCAGGCCGGCGGTAAACACAGCGCGGCCATCCGCATCGGTCTTCGCCGTGCCGAGGATTTCATTGTTCTTGGCGAGAAGCTGCAGGTCGACGCCGGCGATCGGCTTGGCGCTGCCGAGCGAGCGGGCAAAGACGTTGAGGCCGTCCGTGCCGGCATAGGTGGTGAGACCGATATCGGACACCACGAACCATTGCGTCGCCTTGGTATCGTATTCCTGGCTCGTGGCATTGGCGGCAGCCGCCGTCAGCATATAAACGCCCGGCTTGCGGGTCGGCAGCGCTTCGTCGACCGGGAAGCTGGTCACGACGTCCTTGTTGAGATCCTGGGCGATATCGATCGTGCCCTGCCAGACCAGTTCCCCGCTCTGCTCCTCGATCTGCGTGGCGTTATAGCCGTCCATCTGGGTCAGGAACTGAGAATTGGCGAGCAGCGGTGCAATGCTGCGGTCGCCGACGCGGTAGAGCTTCAGGTTGGCCTTCTCGGTGTTGACCGAGACGATCGGAATGCCGCGGCGCGCGGTCGACGGCAGCACGAAACTGTCGCCGGTGAAACGCACGCTCGCCGAACGGTCCTTGACGTAGATGTCGATATCCACCTGGGCAACAAGCGGCTCGTCCACGGAAGACGGCAGGCCGCGGCGCAGCGACAACTTGTAGCGCTGGCCATGGGCGAGGCCTTCGACGCAGATCTGGTTGTCCTTGGCTTCCATAGCCTTCGGCGCCTGGCCGTTGAGCACGACGAAAGGTGCGTAGTCGACGCCGATCTTCACCAGCGGTTCGGAGAACTGCACGCAGACCCGCGGGTTGGCGCTGTCGGCATCGACCGTGTTGCCGGTCATGCGGAAACCCTGGCGTTCGCGCAGATCGTTATAGGCGGCCTGCACGGTGCGGGCATTGACGAGCGCGAGGCTCGCCTTGTAGGCGTTGAGCGCTGCGCGATAATTCTGCTGCTTGGCCAGTGCTGCGGCGAGAACTGCCAGCGCATCGGCGCGGGTCTGGGTGGTGCGCGAAAGCTGGTAGCCATTGACCGCGGCAAGCGTGCCTTCGCCATCGGCGCTGCTGTTGTTCTTGGCGGTGCCGGCGGCGCGGGCAAGCTCGATCCACAGCGCACCGTCTTCGGGGATGATCGAAAGCGCGCCTTTGAAATTGTAGATCGCAGTATCGACATTGCCGGCCAGCAGCTGGCCCTGGGCGATCGTCTTGAGGTTCTCGACGCCATACCCCTTCTGGTTGTCGCCGAGCGACAGGCCATCCTTCTGATCACGCGCCTGCTGGAGAACCTCTTCGGAGAGGAAGGACAGTTTCGGCGGGGCGCCGATATCCGGTTCAACCGCCGTTACGACGATCTTGCCGGCCGTGGCGCCCTGGAACGGGTTGAGCTGGCTGTAATCCGACTTGAGGAAGCACCATTTGGCCTTCTCGTTATAGGTGAAAGCCTTGCAGGCATTGTCGCCGATGCAGGCTGCCTCGCATTGGGGCTGGCTGACATTCTTCACGGTTCTGAGATCGAAACCGAGATAATCGCTGTTCGGAGTGCTTTCGATCCGCCGGTCGGCCGCGGTCAGCGGCGAGACGGAGGCGAATGCGGAAACGATGAGAGCGAGAAAGCCGAAAAACGCGCGCCTAGACATAGAAAGTCCCCCCGTGGCTGCCGTCGGAAGTTGCAGTTTTCTAATCTATCCCGTGACTTGTCAACGAACCTCAGCGAGTCGCGTCGCCTATTTTTATGAAGAGATTGTCACAAGACGAATGGCGTGCCGGAACGGATCAGGCCATCAGCCCGGCAGCGGTAAATCCGCCATCGACGGCGAGAATCTGGCCGGTCACATAGGAAGACTGGCGCTCGTCGACGAGGAAGGCGATGGCCGTGGCGATCTCTTCCGGCCGGCCGTAGCGGCGCATCGGCACGGTGCGGTTCCACTCCTCGCGCGTCACGGCCGTGTGGGTTTCCTTGACCATCGGCGTCTCGATCGGCCCCGGCGCAATCGCGTTGACGCGGATCAGGTCGTCTGCGAGTTCGACGGCCATGATCTTGGTGAGCGTCACCAGCGCGCCCTTCGACGCGCCATAGGCGGAGCGGCCGAGATTGCCCTTGATGCCGGAAACCGAAGCGATGTGGACGATGGAGCCGCCGCCGTTCTCCCGCATGATCGGCGCCAGCGCCTGGGACAGGGCAAACGCGCCGACGACGTTGACCTCGTACATGCGCCGAAGCTGATCGGTCGTGGTCTCGGCGAACCGAACGTTCGAACCGATGCCGGCGCTGTTGACCAATGCCTGCAGCGGGCTGTGGAGCGCTTGGCACCGCTCCGCAAAATCCGCGATCGCCTTCTCGTCGGTGATATCGAGGAGAACGGCGGTGAGAAGACCGGCGCGATTGCCGAGACGTTCCATCAGTCGTTCGAGTGCTTCGGCATCGCGGTCGGCGGCCAGCACATGCCAGCCGGCCTCGATCAGAAGCTCCGTCGTCGAAAGGCCGATACCCGATCCCGCACCGGTGACGACGACGCTGCGCATGTTCAGCTCTCCCGGTTTTCGATGATGACCAGTTCGAAGGTGACGCCGACCGGATTGTCGCCCCGCGCCAGCCGGCCGTGATAGATCACCCCGTCCGTATCGACGACCGCAGCCTCGATCGAGGCCCGGAGCCCGTCCGGCGTCTTTTCCAGCACGCCGTTCTCGATGGCGATCTCGGTCGCGAGGCAGACGATCCGACGCCCATCCTCGAAGACGGGCTCGTTGATGCTGCCTATGCCGTAGATGCGGGCGCTCTCGATGCCATGCTCGCGGCAGACGTCTTCGATCGTTATCCCGACGTCCTCGTTCGGGCGCACCCGTAGCAGGATCCCGTTGCCCTCGCCGCTCTTGCCTTTGGCGGAAAACAGCGTGAAATTGGTTTCCGGATCGGGGATGGACGAGAAGGTCGCGGTGGCGCTGCCATAACCTTTGACTGCGATCGGTTGGCTCACCACACTGTCGAAGGGCAGCACATGCCCCATGCGCAGAGCCCCTTCGCCCGTATCCCAGACGCCATGGCAGTGCAGGAACGGCGCACCGTCCCGTTCGCCGACCATTGCGGTCGCGGTCTGGAACCTGCCGCCCGCTTCCGGCGCGAAAGTGTCGCTGTACCAGGCAACATGGTCCTCGTCCGGCGAGAAGGCCGGCAGGACATACCGGAACGGATCGCAGGCGCCGCCCTCGATATTGAGGAAACCGCCCTTGCAGCCCGCCTCCGCGAAAATGCGCGCCACCCCGGCCATAAAGACCTCGCCAGGCCGCAGGACGCCCTCGACCGGCGTCAAAGTGGTCCGTACCGCCTCTCGCCTGATCGGCGCGACAGGGCCCGGATGCTTGAGCTGGCGCAGCGCCGGCCGATCATTAGCCGGCTTATCATCAAGCTCGCCGCGCGCCTGCAGCTCCTCTCGGATCATCTTCTTGGTGATCTTGCCATAGGCGGATTTCGGCAGCGCATCCCAGAAGATGAACCGCTTCGGCATCTTGTAGCGGGACATCCTGCCGTCGATGAAGGCGAACAGGTCCCTCTCGGTCACCGCCGAACCGGGCTTGGCGACGCAGACGGCGATGCCGACTTCGCCCCAGAGCGGATCCGGCACTCCGAGAACCGCCACCTCGCTGACATCAGGATGGGTGAGAAGCTTCTCCTCGATCTCGCGCGGATAGACGTTCGAGCCGCCGGAAATATACATGTCGGAGGCGCGGCCGGTGATGTAGAGAAAACCCTCCGCATCCATATGGCCGAGGTCGCCCGTGCGGAACCAGCCGTTGCGGAACGCCTTCTCGTTGGCCTCCGGATTGTCGTAATAACCGGCAAAGATCGCCGGGCCGATGCAGCAGATCTCGCCGGTCTCGTAAGGCGCGACCTCCTCGCCCGCATCGTTCTGGATCGACACCTGCATGCCCGTGCGCTCTATGCCGCAGGTACCGATCCTCGCCGCTTCGCCGTCCTCGGGCGAATGTAGTGCTGGCGGCAGAACGGTGATCGCCCCGGTCACCTCACCGAGCCCGAAATATTGCACGATTACCGAGCCCAGGCTTTTCAACGCCCGCTTCTGGTCCTCGCGATACATCGGCGCGCCGGCATAGATGACGTATCGCAGCGAGGAATGGTCGTATGTGTCGGCAGCCGGATGCTCGACCAGAAGCTTCAAAATGGTCGGCACCGTGAACATGGTCGAGACGCGCCATTTTTCGATCAGCGCCCAGGCGGCGTCGATATCGAACTTTTCCGTCGGCAGCAGGATGGTCTTCACCCCATGCGCGACCTGAGTGAGCTGATGAACGCCCGCGCCATGCGACAGAGGGGCGACGACCAGCGCCGCATCGGCGGAGGTCACGCCCGGCATCAGGTCGCAGAGATGGTTGTTGATCACGAAGGCCATCTGGCCGTGGGTCAGCACCGCCGCCTTCGGCCGGCCGGTCGTGCCCGATGTGAAGAAGAACCAGCACGGATCGTCGCGCTCGACCCGCGCCTCGACCGGCTTCCTGCCACGGAATTCGTCAACGATTGCATCATGGGATGGCCCGAAGTCCGCTTCGCCGATGGCAATGACGAAACCGATCTGCGGATTGCTCTCCCGCACCACCCGCGCATGATCCGGGAACGAGGCGTTGCAGATCAGACCGGTCGCGCCGCTCGCCTTGGCGAGATAGGCGACCTCTTCCGGCGTCTGCCGGAAATTGGTCGGCACCCAGACGGCGCCGATCCGGAAACAGGCAAACATGCTCTCGAACATCTGATTGCAGTTCTGCGACTGGACCAGGATGCGGTCGCCCTTGGTGACCCCGAAGTGCTGCTGCAGCGCCGCGGCCATCGCGTCGATGCGGGCCTCGAACTCCTCCCAGGTCCACGTCTTCTCGGCCCAGACAAGCGCGATCCCCTGCGGTTCGCGGCGCATCGCCTGCGTCACGAAGCGGGCAAGGTTCATCACCCGCGTCGAACGGGGGCTCAGCCCGCCCTTCGGCTCAGTCCGATCGCCGACGCCAACCGAGGTCGTCGCATTCATTTCGTCCGCTCCAGGATCGACACGTAGTTGGCGACGGCAGCGCCGCCCATGTTGAAGACGCCGGCCATCGTCGCCTTCGGCAGCTGCATGTCGCCCGCCTCGCCGCAGAGCTGCATCGCCGCCATCACATGCATGGAAACCCCGGTTGCGCCGATCGGGTGGCCCTTGGATTTCAGCCCGCCGGACGGGTTGACCGGCAGGCGGCCGTCCTTGCGGGTGATGCCCTCGCGGATGACGCGATAGCCCTTGCCGGGTTCGGCAAGCCCCATCGCCTCGTATTCGATGAGCTCGGCGATGGTGAAGCAGTCATGGGTTTCGACGAAGCTCAGATCGTCGAGCGAAACGCCCGCCTCCGCCAGAGATTTCTGCCAGGCCATGCGCGCGCCTTCGAAAGCGATCGGATCGCGCCGCGACATGGCGAGGATATCGTTGACGTGATTGTGCGCCTTGAAGGCGACGGCGCGCTTCATGCCGGCCGCGACTTCCGGCGAGGCGATCACGATCGCCGCCGCACCATCCGAAACCAGCGAGCAATCGGTACGCCTCAGCGGCGCCGCCACATAGGGGTTCTTGTCGGACACCGTGTTGCAGAAATCGAAGCCGAAATCCTTCTGCATATGGGCATAGGGGTTCTTCATGCCGTTGGCGTGGTTCTTCGCCGCGATCATCGCAAGCTCTTCCGAACGGTCGCCATAACGCTGGAAATAATGGCTGGCGATGCGGCCGAAGAGGCCGGCGAAACCGCCTTCGACATCCGCCTCCTCCTCGCGGTAGGAGGCCGACAGCAGGATGTCGCCGGTCTCCCTGGTGGGCAGCGCGGTCATCTTCTCGGCACCGACGACCAGCGCGATCTTGCCGCGCCCGGCAGCGATGAAATCGAGCGCGGAATAAAGGGCCGCGGAACCGGTGGCGCAGGCATTCTCCATCCGCACCGCCGGTACATGATCGAACCCGTCGGCCGCCATCGCCACCAGTGCGCCTTGAAAATCCTGCTTGGAAAAGCCGTTGTTGAACACGCCGACGAAAATGCCGTCGACATCCTTGGCCGTGATACCGGCGTGTTCGAGGGCCGGATTGATCACCTCGGCCATCAATTCCCGCGTCGAGCCCGCTTCGGACTTGCCGAATTTCGAATGGGCCCAACCGACGATCTCTGCTCCTGCCATGACCTTCTCCTTTGTTTCAAACACGTTCCGGTGTTCTCGACCGGGCCGTCTGCGGCGCCTTTCGAGGCGCCGGATTTTCCGAACTGAATAACGATTTCAGCTTGCCCTGCACCCGCTCGACCTCATGGGCCAGCTGGGCCGCAAGCTCCTTCTGGCGCACCTCACCCATGCGGCTGTCGATCGCGGCGATCGACAGAGCCCCGGCGAGCCGCCCGTCGGGCAGCAGGATCGCCATGCCGATCCCCCAGGAATTGGCGATCACCCGCCCGGGATTGAGCGCGTAACCAAGCTCACGCGTGCGGACGACGTCCTCGCGGATGATATCCGTCGAATAGCCGGGATACTGGGCGGTAATGACGCCCTCGATCCGGCCGAGGATGGCCTCCACTTCCGCATCTGGCAATGCCGCCAGCATGGCGAGCGAGCCGGCGCCGACGCCAAGCGGGTTCTGGTCGCCGGTGAGCAGCGCGTGGGTGCGCACCGGATGCGTGCCCTCCTCGCGATGCAGACAGACGGCATAGTCGTCCCGCCGCATCGACACGAAACTCGTGTCGGCGGATTTGGCCGAAAGCCGTTTCAGGCTCTCGCCCGCCATTTCCAAGAGGCCATGCCGGCGCGAGGCCAGCATGCCCAGCACATAAAGCTCCCCGCCGAGATAATACCGGCGGGTAAGCTCGTCCTGCTCGACGAGGCGGGACCGCATCAGCGCCATCAGAAGCCGCCGGGCGGTGGGTTTGTTGAGGCCGCTATCGGCGACCACATCGGCCAGCGCCACGCCTTTTTCCGCTCCGCGACCGACGATGGAGAGAAGCTGCAGCGCCCGCTCCACCGCCTGCGCACCCGAGCCGGAAGCGGCACCTTCCCGAAGACCCGACAGGTTTTCGTTCACTTGTTGCATATGCCGCTTCCTACCCGATGCATGTCCGCCGCAGATCAGCTCAACGACTTGCCGATGGCCTTTTCGAGGATTGCCCAGGCCTCGTCGCCGTATTTCGACTTCCAGTCCTTGTAGAAATTGGCAGCACGCAGCTTCTCCTGGAAAAGCGCGCCGTCCGGCTTGTTGAACTTCATGCCCTTGGCCTCGAGCTCCGCCTGGACGGTGGCGTTGAGGCCCATGACATCCTTGCGCTGCAGCTCGGCGGCGGCGTTGAAGTGCTTCGAGACGATCCCCTGCAGATCCGCCGGCAGCGCCTGCCAGGAGCGGCGGTTGAGCAGGATCCAGAAACCGTCCCACATGTGGTTGGTCATCGAGACGTATTTCTGCACCTCGAACAGCTTGGCGGTCGTCAGGATGGCGAGCGGGTTTTCCTGCCCGTCGACGATGCCGGTCTGCAGCGCCGTATAGGTTTCGGCAAAATTGATGCTGGCCGGCGCCGAGCCGAAGGCGGTGAACATCGAGGTCCAGAGCGGGCTCACCGGCACGCGGATCTTGAAGCCCTCGAGATCCTTCGGCGTCGTAATCGGTCCCTTGGACGAGGTGATCTGCCGGAAACCGTTGTCCCAGATCTTGTCGAGCGTCAGCAGCCCCTTCTTCTCGATCTCGGCGCGAACATATTTGCCGAGTTCGCCGTCCATCGCCGGCCAGACCTTGTCATAGCTCGGGAATGCGAAGCCGACGCCGTTGAGCGAGGCGTTCGGCACCAGGGTCGACAGGATGATCGGCGACAGGCTGAACATTTCGACGCCGCCCGAACGCACCTGGTTCAGCATGTCGGTGTCGGCGCCGAGCTGGCTCGACGGGAAGATGTTGATCGCCATGCGGCCGCCGCTCTCCTCCTGGATCTTGGCGACGGCTTCCTTGGCGCGGACGTTCATCGGATGCGTCAGCGCCTGGTTGTTGGCGAACTTGTAGGTGAACTCGGCGGCGTTGGCCGGCCGCGTGCGGATTGAAAAGGTCGTGGCGATGCCGGTCGTGGCCGCGCCCAAAAGAAGCGTTCTGCGGTTGACGTTCATGAAATCCTCCTCCGATTTCAGTTCCTAGGTCTTTTTGGTCTCACGGCCTTCATAGGAAAACCGTCGAGAAATAGGGCACGGCCGCGATCACCAGAAGGCCGATCATCAGCGCGCCGATATAGGGCCAGATGGCCTTCATGGCTTCATCCGGCGAGACATTGCCGATCTTGCAGGCGATGTAGAAACCGATGCCGATCGGCGGCGTCATCAGGCCGATATTCATCGCCGTCACCACCACCATCGAATAGTGGATGTCGTTGATGCCGAGCGAGCGGGCCACCGGAAACATGATCGGCGCCATCAGCACGATCGCCGGCAGGCCTTCCAGCACGCAGCCGAGCACCATGAAGATCAGGATGGTGACACCCATGAAAGTCATCCATCCACCCGGCAGGCCCTGAACCGCCTGCACAAGCTGCGCCGCGAACCCCGTCTGGGTCAGCGCCCAGGCCATGGCGGACGCAGCCCCCAGGATCATCAGGATCGCGCCGGAAAGGGCCGCCGTCTCCACCAGCATGGAATAGACTTTCTTCAGGCTGATGCCGCCATAAAGCGTCGCGCCGATGATCATCGCGTAGAGGACGGCGATCGTCGAAACTTCCGTTGCGGTGGCAATCCCCTCGCCAACGGCGGTGCGGATCAGGAAGGGCAATAGCAGTGCGGGGGCTGCGACCAGAAACGCCTTCTTGATCACCGAAAGCGGCGCACGGCGAACACCGGCCATGGATTCGTGCCGCGCCTTCCAGCGCGCCAGGATCGCCAGCACCAGCAGCAGAACCATGGCAATCGCGAAACCCGACGTGAACAGCCCGGCAATCGAAACGCCGGCCGCGGATCCGAGCACGATCAGCACGATCGACGGCGGCACGGTTTCCGCCATCGCCGCCCCGGTCGCCAGCAGCGCGATCATCTCCGGCGGCTTGTGGCCACGCCGTTTCATTTCCGGAAACAGCGCCGGCGCGACCGTCGCCATGTCGGAGACCTTGGAGCCGGAAATGCCGGACACGAGGAACATCGAGCCGAGCAGGACATAGGACATGCCGGCACGGACATGGCCGAGCAGCGAGGCGAGCACCTCGACGATCGCCCTGCCCATGCCGGTCGCATCCAGCACGCAGCCGAGCAGCACGAAGATCGGCACCGAGAGCAGGATGATGCTCGACATGCCCTCGTCCATACGGCCGATCATCACGAAGACGGGCACGGACGTCGTGAAGGTCAGGAAAGCCAGCGTCCCGAGGCCGAAGCAGAAAGCGATCGGCACCCCGAGAACCAGGAACAGCGCCACAAACCCGACGAGGAAGATCGGAATGTTCCAGTTGCCGATCTGCTTGAGGCTCGGCCCGACGAGCCAGAGCAGCGCCGTCACGGCGGCGATCACCACCACGGATATCGCCACCTGCCGGAAGGTCGATCCCTTCAGCGCATTGACGACCGCGAGGATCAGCATCAGCCCGATACCGACCGGCAGGGCGGCGGCGCGGAAACTCATCGGAATGTTGAGCGCTGCCGAGGTGATGTAGGATTCCTCGATCGCGTATTCATAGGCCGGCCGCAGCATGACGCCGAGGAAGAGCGCCATCAGCAGCAGGGCGAGCGTATTCGCCAGGCCGCGCAGCTTTTCCGGCAGCATGCCGACGAAAAGCGTCAGCCGCAGGTGTTCGCTGCGGTCGACCGCCATGGCGGAGCCGAGCATGGCGAGCCAGAGAAAGGAGATCGACGCCACCTCGTCGATCCAGACGACCGGCAGTGAAAAGACATAGCGCGAAATCACCCCGGCCAACAGAAGCGCGATAATGCCAACGAGAAGTGCTGCGGCAACCGCTTCTACCGGCCGCATCCAGACGGAACCGCTCTGCTGCGGCGCCACGCCCTCAAGCCCGGCGAGCAGAGAAGCCTCATCCATGGGCTCGATCGTATTATGGGCTGCGGTCACGCTTCATCCTCCTCTGTGCTGAGAAGGGGACAAACGGAAGAAACACTCCGGATAATCGCGGCCGAGCCGCTAATCCGGGCGGCCTACACCCCTCTCCGGCGTAACCGCTTTTCCTCCCGACGTCCGGCTCCTCCAGCCATCCGCAGTGGTCCATGATCTGGATCTTATTCTTCTTCAAGTTGCCGGAGTTTGCTGAAGACAGACAGATTAGGCAAGCCTAAATTTGCCGCCGGAGTAGAAAACTTTAAAACCGATCCACATCATGGATCTTGTTCCAAGGGACCGGCAATAGCCTCAATTCAAGCTGCCGGACACCGTCACATGCAGCCCTCCATCGATCGGAAGCTCGACGCCGGTGATGTATTTTGCCTCGTCGGACGCGAGGAAAACCGAGGCCCAGGCGATGTCCCAGCCGTCTCCCTGGCGTTTCATTGGCGAAAGGGCGTCTCTTTTGGCCTTCATCTCCTCGGTGGAGCCATAATAACCGCTGATCTGTTTCTGGATGTGCGGCGTGTCCATCAAGCCCGGCAGAATCGCGTTGGCGCGGATGCCCTTGGCCGCATATTCGATCGCAATCGCGCGCGTGAAGTGGTTTAGCGCCGCCTTCGATGCATAATATGAAACGTATGGATAACCGGTCCACCGGATGGAGGCGAGCGAGGAAATATTGATGATCGCGCCGCTGCCCTGCTTCTCCATGATAGGCAGAACGGCCTTGCAGGTTAGGAACGCGCTGGTGAGGTTGACGTCCATCACCTTGCGCCAGCTTTCTTCGGTTGCCTCGGCCGCCCCGCCCGGCAGGTTTATGCCGACATTGTTGTGCAGCACGTCGATGCGGCCGAAGCGCTCCATGGTCGTTTCGACGACGGCAGCAATATCAATGGATTTGGTGACGTCTGCGGCAAGCGCCAAGCCCGTGCGGCCCTCGGATTCGATAACGTCGACGGTGTTCCTCGCCGCATCGAGATCGACGTCGACGCAGACGACGATGCCGCCCTCGCGGGCATAGGCGACGGCCGCGGCCTTGCCGTTCCCGAAACCCGGGCCGACCGAACCGGCGCCGAACACGAGAACGACCTTGTTCTTCATGCGATCCATAACTGCTCCTCCGAGCCACCCTCCCCGGCGACTCGAAACAACTTACGGTGCGGTTTTCATCCGGTCCATGTTCAATCGCGGACAGAACCTGTTCAAAAAGTACCGGACCGCTCCGAACCGCCTGATGTTCGGCCGCATTCCTCGGGGCGACCCGAAATACCGGACGTTATTTTTCTTCGGCGGAGCCGGCCCCGAATGCGGATCGAGCGAGATATCGGGCGTGGTCACGGACATCCTTCGGCCAACTCTCCGTCAGCTCCTTGAAGCGATCCTCCTGCCCGGCATAAAGCGCCCGCGCCGCGTCCTCATATCCCGGCTGATCCCCGCCGAGTGCCCGCATGAAACGGTCGGCGGCCTCCCGAGCCCGGCGCCTATCATCTCCCGAACGGCTGGATGCACGCGCCGCATCGACGAGCTTGCGCAGAACCACCGAGGCCCCGCCCGGCTGCTGGCCGAGCCATTCCCAATGCCGCGGCAGCAGTGTCACCTCGCGCGGCACCACGCCAAGCTTCGGCCGTCCGGGCCGCCGTTCCACCGGCTCGACAGGCTCCACATTGTGCGTGGGAAGGCGGCCGAGACAGTCTTCGAGCGTGCCGCGGAGATCGAGATCGACGGGCTTTCCCGTCACATCGTCGAAAACCAGAACGCCTTCATGGCCGCCGGCCTTGATCGCCGTCACGACCTCGGCCGGTGAACCGCCGGCAATGCGGTTTTCGCCTCGAAAAGCGGTCCAATGAAAATCTGCCATCTGCTTCCTCTGCATGGAGGAGGAGATTTATCCGGGTAAAATAAGCTCGTCAATCCGGATCAGGCGGTCCGCTGTCTAAGGCGCCCCAAACCGTCGCGAAGATGACCCGCGGCGCGGATGATCGCCCGACGCGCCGCCGGTTCGATAGTCCTTGCGATCACCCAGGCGACGAAAAGCAGGACGGCAACCAGCACGATGGCAACGATCCAGCGGTTCTGGTCCGTGCCGAAACGGGCAAACACGGCGTAACCGATATTCTGGTGCAGCAGGTAGAGCGGATAGGTGAGGCCGCCGAGCCCGATCGCCAGTGCCGGAGAAATGCGCAGCGACGGAGCCGCAGCGCAGACCGTAACCGCTGCGAGCGCCAGCGGCCCGATCAGCGCGAGCCCGACGGCACTGCGGTTCAGCCCGTATGTTGCGATGAAATCCGGCTCGGTCAGGAAGGGGGTGGCGATTGCCCAGCAGACGGCGGCTGCAAGCACAAAGAGGCTCGAAAGGGAGGCATGCTGTCTCACCTTGTAAAGCGCCAGGCCGAAGGCGAAGTAACCGGAATATTCGGTGATCAGCAGTTTCTGGATCGCGCCGCTGCCGATGAAGGCCTCGTTGACGACGGAAATCGCCAGCCATGCCAGCACGACAATGCGCCAGCCGCGCTCGAAAAGACCGGTAGCGATCAGCAGGAAGACCCAGAAGTAGAAGATGATCTCGTAGGCGATCGTCCAGTAGGCCCCGTCGAGAAAGGGCTGGCCGAGGCCGCGCGAGATGATGACGACATGCGCCAGCCATTGTTTGACCGTCGGCGGATCGAGGGTCGGCACATGCCAGACAGCGAGCACGATGGCGGTGATCGTCGCGCAGGTGATGAAGGTCGGCCAGAGCCGCGCGAAGCGTCCGGCGGCAAAATCATAGGCCGTGCGGCCTTCCGCAGACATGGTGATGACATAGCCGGAAATCCCAAAGAAGATCAGCAGGCCGGCATCGAACCACATGGCAAAGGGTGCGAGTTCCGGAAAGCCGATGCTGCCGCCCTCGCCGGAAATCCGCATGCGGAAACCGTAGTGGAAGGTCAGCACCATTAGCGCCGAAACGAGGCGCAGGATATCCAGGTTCAGCAGCCTTGGCGTCTTCGGGGCCGTCATCCGATCCTCTGGGGCGTGGAATAAATCCGCCCGACCCTATCGCACCCGCCTTTGGAAAAGGTGAATCCTTCCCCGAGAATATGAGCGTTTCCGGCTGTCCAACCTCGGGGGACACAAGGACTTTCTTTCCTTTCCTTGACGAATATCGTTTCCTATCAAAATCATGACGGGACCAATGGACAGTCCCGAGGGAGGTTTCGATGTCGGTTTATCTCTGCGGCGCCTGCGGCACCTCTTTCGAGGAAGCTCAGGACGCGCCGGAAGCGTGCCCGATCTGCACAGACGAGCGCCAGTATATACCGCCTTCCGGCCAGGCCTGGACGACGACGGAAAAGCTTGCACGGACGCACCGAAATTCTTGGGTGCAGCTCGAACCGGCACTGTTTGCGATCCAGACCGTCCCCGCCTTCGCCATCAACCAGAGGGCCCTGCTGGTTCGCACGCTGGCGGGAAACATCCTTTGGGATTGCATCGCGCTCCTCGACGACGCGACCAAGGCGATCGTCCAGTCATTGGGTGGCCTCAGTGCCATCGCGATCTCCCATCCGCACTATTACACGACCATGCAGGACTGGGCCGCCGCCTTCGACGCGCCGATCTATCTGCATGCCGCGGACAAGGAGTGGATCTGCCGTCCCTCGGATCACGTCCGGCTGTGGGACGAGGATGCCCTGGTGCTCTCCTCGTCCGTCACCCTGGTTCATGGCGGTGGGCACTTTGCCGGCGGCACCGTCCTGCACTGGACGGGCGAAGACGACAAGGGCGTGCTGCTGGCCGGAGATATCGTCCAGGTCACGCCGGGCGCCGACCACGTCTCCTTCATGTGGAGCTACCCCAACATGCTGCCGCTCAGCGCCGCGGAAGTTGCCGATGTCGCGGAGCGGCTGGCACTTTGGCCTTTCGAGCGGATTTACGGCGCCTTCTCGCACCAGAATGTCCGCCAGGATGGGCAGGCGATCGTCGCCCGCTCCGCCAGGCGTTACATCGACCGGCTCGCCAAATGAAGAACGCGCGGGCGTTGCCGCCCGCGCGTCCGATAATCCCGGAACCCGGATCGTTTACTTCAGGCCGAGAAGCTTCTTGGCATTGCCCTCGTAGATCTTCTGGCGGGTGGCGTCGGAGATGTTCATGTTGTCGAGAACCTTGATGGTCTCGCGGATGTACATCGGACCGCCTTCCGGATCGAACGGCGCGTCGGACGCGAAAAGCACGCGGTCTTCGCCGAAGAATTCGATGGCATGCTCGATTGCCTTGGTCGAACCGAAGCTCGCCGTATCGGCATAAAATTCCTTGAAATATTCGAGATGCGGGCGCTCCAGCGCCTTCAGCACCGTGGAAAGGTCGCGGTCGGTCGTGCGCTTGCCCATCTGGTCCCAGCCGGCACCGACGCGGCCTTCGAAGAAGGGCACCATGCCGCCGGCGTGATGGGTGACGACCTTGAGACCCTTGTACTTGTCGAAGATGCGCGAGAACACGAGGCGGGCCATCGCGGCCGAAGTTTCATACGGCCAGCCGAAGGTCCAGAAGATCTCGTATTCCGAACGGTCTTCGGTCAGGTAATCCGGAAAGTTGGCGCCGCGCGACGGATGCAGGAAGACAGGCTTGCCGGACTTCGCCATATATTCGAAGAAGGGCTCGAACTGCGGCAGGTCGAGCGGCTTGCCGCTGTAGTTGGTGAAGATCTGAACCGCGCATGCGCCGAGATCCTCGACCACGCGCTTGGTTTCCGCCATCATCCATTCCTGGTTTTCCATCGGAACGGTGGCGATGAAGGCCGGAAAACGCTCCGGATACTTGTCGCAGAGTTCCTTCTGGGAATCGTTGCCGATCCGACCGAGGTCATAGGCGCGCTCAGGCCCAGCCAGCTTTTCGAGCGGCGGAGAAGCAAGCGACAGGACCTGCTGATAGTCACCGCCGAACATGTCCATCACCTGGAAACGGCGGTCGAGGTCCGTCATCATCGGTACCGCGCCCGAACGCATGGTGACGTCAGTCATCGTGCCGATATAGCCGATCAGCTTGTCGAAAAAGGGCTTCGGCCAGATGTGGTTGAAAGCGTCGATCTTCTTCATGGAATGCTCCTCCTGTCTGTCCTGCGACGGCACCGGGAACTTGAGGGAAGTCCAGTGCCCCGAGGCGTTTAAAAAATCCGCGAGCCGAGCGATGCCGGGATCTCGGCCATGCTCCGTTGCGGCAAAATGCGAAGGCAGTCGCCGGAAGTCAACACATTTTCTTGTATTATGAGATTATCGACCAGAAATCCTGTGTCGATGCGAGGCCAGCGCGGCGGTGATCTCACCGGCTGCGATCAGCACTTCCCGGCCGATATCCTCCACGGCGGAGCCGCGGGCGTGTTCCTGAGCGATCGTTACGGAAAAGCTGGCTATGGGGCTCTGGCCCACATCGAAGATGGGCGCCGCGAAACCGACGACACCGGGCGTCACCTCGCCATGGGCCACGGCGTAACCCTTCTTGCGAACCGACTTCAGCCCGTCGAGGACGGCTTCCACGGTATCGCCGGCGCCCGCCGCCTGCCAGTCGTCGAGCGTGCGATTGATCAGCGGCACCAGATTGCGGCGCGGCAGGAAGGCGACGATGGAGCGGCCGATCGCGCCCCTGCTAAGCGGCATCGGCCGCCCGCGCGGATAGCTGCTGATCGCCTCCCGGCTGGAACTGACCGAATCGACGCAGAGGATCTTTTCGCCGTACCAGCGCACCAGAAGCGCCGTGCATTCGTATCGCCCGGTGAGTTTCTGGAGGTAGGGGGCGCCGGAGAGGATGAGATTGTCGGATTTCCGCAGGAGATAATCCATCTCCACCACCCGCGGCCCCAGGGTGAAGCCGGTATTCGGCATGGAGGTGAGGAACCCACTGTCCTTCAGGATCTTGAGATAGCGATAAAGCGTCGGCCGGCTATAGCCCAGCTCTTCCATCAGCTCTTCGGGGGTCCATTCCAGACGATCCTCGGTGAAAACCTCAAGGACGGCTTGCAGGCGTTCGAGACTGTTGACGGCCTTTTTTCTCAAGATGCTCCCGCTCTTTCCTGACGGCGCGCGACATCAGACCGGCCGGACATACGCGGCAATAACGATAACTGCGAAAACTGCAATGGCAAGTGGTGCTACTCGGCCGCCTTCAGCGGAGGCAGGCGGGTGCCGCCGGGAGCGCTGACTGTCTCCTCGGTCGCGACCACGCGCCGGATCGCCGCCAGATATTCCGCCTGGAGAGCCGTCGGCTGCCAGTTGCGGCGGGTGGTGATGCCGATCGACAGCGGTTTTCCCGATACGTCATAATTCAGAAGCGTCAGGAACCCCGCCTTCAGCTCGTGCCGGATCTGGTGCCGGGAAAGCAGCGCCAGCCGATCCGTCTGCATCAGGATACCGCGCAACGCCGTCAGCGAACCGGTCTCGACGGTTCCCTGCATCTGCGGTCCATCGGGGAACCTCGCCGCCAGGGCATCGAACGTGTTGCGGTTGGGGGTGCCCTTGCGGGCCACGACCCAGGGGTAGGCGGCGAGTTCGGCAAGCGAGACGTCGGCCTTGCCCGAAAGCGGGTGACCCGCGCCGGCAACGACCGCGAGCCGGAAATCGAAAAGCGGCTCCTGGACAAGCGACGGCGTGAGCCGGCTGCGCAGCGCGCCGATCAGGAAATCGATATGCCCCATTTCCAGATCGCTGAGGAGCTGCTCATAGCTGCCTTCGAGGATTTCGAACCGCGCCAGGGGATGGGTGAGGGCCAGCGAGGCGATCGCATCCGGCACGATGGTTGTGCGCGCCATCGGCAGCGCGCCGATCGATACCAGGCCGTCGAACTTGCCGCGCAACTCCTGCACTTCCTCGGTGGCATTGCCGAGCTCTTTCAGAGAAAGGCCGGCCCAGCGGGCGACGGCGCGGCCGGCACTGGTGAACCGCGTCGCGCGGCCATCGGCCTCGAAAAGGCTTGTCCCGAGGATTGCCTCGGCATTGCGCGCCGTGCGCTGAACCGCGGCACCCGATTGGTCGAGGATACGCGCGGCCCCTGGAAACCCTCCGGTCTGGGCAAAGGCCTGCAGGGCGCGCAGGTGGGAGATCGTCAGCCGCGCATCGGCAGAGGAGCCGCGAGAACCCGAATCCGCCTGGAGCCTCTGGCAACCGGTCCTGATAAGATCGAGCGCCCTGAGCGATCGGGTCTGGACGACCCGGCCTGCCGGGGTCGCCATCGCGTGGCCCGGCCCGCGCTCGAGAAGCCGAGTTCCAAAGCGGTCTTCGAGGCGGGAAATCGCCTGCGAGGCCGCCGGCTGGGTGACGCCGACGATATCGGCCGCCCGCGTCAGCGAGCCGGTGCGCAGGCAGGCGCAGAAAAGACGGATATGGCGCAGATTGGGATAGTCCACGTGCCTGTCCTCCCCTGCCTTTCTCCTCCCGGCAGCGGGTCGAAACGGTGCAAGTCCGGCACTTGCCCCGTTTCGGTTGATTTACGGCGCGACGTTGCGCTCGCCGGTCAGCTGTTCGTTCATCCATTCCGCACTGGCGCGAATGCCGCCGAGCGGGAAGACATGGATCTGCTGGATGAGGCTTTCCGGATGGGAAGCCTTGTAGTCGGCGATCTCGGTCAGCACTTCCGTCGGCTCGTAGGGAACCAGGAGCTTGCTGAGGTCCATCGCGCGCTTCTGCAGCACGCCGAGCGACGGGCCGACACCGCAGGCGATCGCGAACTTGATCAGCGTCTGCAGCTTGGTCGGCCCGGCAATCCCGAGATGGATCGGCAGCTTGACGCCGGCGGCAGCGATGCGCTCCGCCCAGGCGATCACCGGCTTGGCATCGAATGCGAACTGCGTGGCGATCGCCATCTCCGCATCGGTGCGCTCGGAATAGGCCTGCTTGAACTTCAACGCCTCGTCGACGATCCTGTAACCGCCATCCTTGTCGATGTCCTTGTTGCCTTCCGGGTGGCCTGCGACATGCAGCCGCTTGAAGCCGTAGCGGTCGAACAGGCCGGTCTCGATCAGCTGGATGGAACTGTCGAAATCCCCTGCCGGCGTCGATACCCCGCCGCCGAGCAGCAGCGCCTGTTCCACGCCCGCCTCGTTCCTGTAGCGCTTGATCCAGTCTTCCAGGATCGCGCGGCTTGCGATGATGCGGGAGGGAAAATGCGGCATGACGGGGAAGCCGTCTTCGTGCAGACGCCTTGCGGTCTGCACCATGTCCTCGATCGGCGTCCCGTCGATATGGGCGATATAGACCCGCGTGCCCTTCGGCAGCAGTGCCTTGAAATCTTCGATCTTGGCCGCCGTGCGCGGCATGACTTCGATGGAATAGCCGTCGATAAGGTCCCTGAAGCTTGCCGGCTCGGCGGACTTCTCTTCCTGCTTGCCCCTGAATAGATTCAAAAGTGCCATTGTTGATCCTCCCCCCGTTTAGCCAATGAAAAACGTCCGGTCAGACGGACGGAGCGGCGTGCGAGAACAACCCGTTCTCGCACGCCCTTCGATTAGAGGGCCTTCTTTGTGCGCCAGCTTTCGGCGTAATTTTCACGTGCTTCCTGAGCGTAGGGCACGGCCGCGACACGAACGCGGATCTCAGCCTGCTTGTGGCCCTGCTCGACGGAGGTCTTGGAAGTGCCGCCATCCGGCTCGCCCCAGATGAGCGTCAGGATGTCGTTTTCCTTGATGTCGGCATCGACGACGCCGAGCGACAGCATGGAACGCTCGTTGTAGCTATAGCCGTTGAACATCGACAGGCCGACGACCTTGCCGTCCTTCAGAACCTTGTCGAAGCTGGACGAGGCGTAGTTGGAGAGCGGGAAGTCGATCCACTTGGCGGCCTGTTCGCCGGGCTGGAAAGCCGAAGCGATGACCTTGACGACGTCGTCGGAATTCCACTCGAAAGTGACCTTGCGGCGCTGCGGGGTCGCCTTCTGCTTTTCGACTGCGGCGCGGCCGACAAAGTCATGGTCGAACTTGACGTAGACGCCGTAACCCAGCTCGTAGGGGTTGAGATAATAGTCTTCGATATTGTCGGAGACATAGCTGCCGCCGATCGAGCCCGAAGCTTCGTAGCTCTGGGCAGAAAGCCAGTCGCGATAGGCCTGCAGTTCGTCGCCGGTGTAGATCGCCGGAAGCGGCGACGGGATCCAGCCGGATTCCAGCGTGTTGGTGGCGTAGGCTCGGCTGCCGACCGGGCGCAGATCGACGCCGGCCTCTTCAGCGGCCTTGATGATCGCGGCGCGGACTTCGTCCTTCTCCGCATACGGACCCCAGATTTCGAGACCCGGAGCGCCGGCCATGCCGTGACGCAGGGCCTGGACCTTGCGGCCGCCGACATTGATCCAGTCGACGTGGAAGAATTTGATCTCCGGGATCGGGCCGCCGTTCATCTTTTCAAAGACCTTCGGCGCATCCGGACCCTGGATCTGGAAGCGGTAATGGATGCGGGTGACGAGCTTGCCGTCCGGACGCGAAGGCGAACGCGGGTCGTGGGTCAGCTTGACGTTATATTTGCCGAGCGATGCGTTGTAGAGCAGCCAGTTGGCGGTCGGCGCGCGGCCGACGAGAACGAATTTCTCTTCCGTTTCGCGGAAGATGATCATGTCGCCGATGACGTGACCGGCCGGCGTCACCGGAACGTAGTGCTTGGCACGATCGACGCCGAAATTGGCGAAGCTGTTGATCGACAAGCTTTCCAGGAACTTGGCAGCGTCCGGGCCTTCGACGACCAGTTCGTCCATGTGATGCGACTGGTCGAAAAGAACCGCGCCTTCACGCCAAGCAGCCTGTTCCGAACGCCAGTTGGAGAATTCCGGAGCCACGACCGGGTATACATAGATACCGGTCTTGGAGTTGCGCAGATGCTCGACGGTGTTGCCCGCATCCTTCAAAACTTGAGTGAGATTGGCCTGAGTCACGGAATTCCTCCCTATGGTTTGTCTGTGGCTTGAGACGTCATGTATACATGACGGCATCGGAAGACAAATTCAAGGGGAAATATTCGGCAGGCTGACGATCGCCTCCGGATAGTAAACCGAAGGCTTCCGACCATCAAAACCCTCACCAGGCGTTGGGTCTCAGGCGTTGAGGAGCACCAGACCGGGAACGGTCAGCATCAGTTCCGGATCCTCGAACACGGCGTATTCGAGGTTCTTGCGGGCGATGCGGGCATGTTCGCGGGCGATGAATTCGGCTCTTGCACCTTCACGGCCGGCAATCGCCGATACCAATGTGCGATGTTGCTCCTGCGCGATATGCAGAGACTGGCGGAAGGCCGCCACGTGGGCCCGGCCCGACAGGAAAGCCGATGGCGACGCGAACGGCAGCCGTGTCGCGCGCTCGACCTCCCGTTGGATCACCGTGCTGCCGGAAAGCTCGACCAGCACCACATGAAACCTTGCGTTCGCCTCCGAATAGGCTTCCAGGTCCACGTCGTCCGCAGCCTCACCGAAACAATCGTCAAGCCGCGCCTGGATCTCCCGAAGCTGATCCAATCCCGCCTGGGAGACACCGCGTTCGGCGGCAAGCCGCGCCGCCGTCCCCTCCAGCACGCCGCGCAGCTCGATCGCGTCGACGGCATCCGCATAGGTGAAGCTTCGGACCACGAAACCGCCATTCGCCAACCGGTCGAGGAGCCCCTCTTCCGCAAGACGCGACATCACTTCGCGCACCGGCGTTCGGGAAATCTGCAGCGTCTCGGCCAGCGACACTTCGAAAAGCCGGGTGCCTCCGGGGTAGTCGCCGCTCAGGATCTTCTTGCGAAGCTCCATCAGCGCGCGCATCGTGTGGGTCGTTCTCGAGGTCTCTTCCAAATCCGCACCTTTGCCTGAGACAAGCCGGCGCAACCTCGGCCTGTCGATCGGCAAATCTTAGCCATATCCGATGGATTGGCCAAGCCTCATGTATACAGGGGGCTGAGGCTGTGGGCGACGGTGGGGGCCTGAAGCGGAAAAGCATGGCCCGTATACAAGGCAACGCGCTGAAGAGGTGAGCTTATTTGCCCTGACGCCGAGCCGAAAGGACCCGCGCAACGGTTTCCCTGAGATCGCCGGCCGGCTTCGCGCCGCTCGCCGCCATCTCATCCTGGATGGCGGCAATCTCGCGGGCAAGCCCGCCGTTCAGCCCCAGCGCATCCAGCGTGACGCCGCTCTCGCGCATCTCGGCAGCCCGGCGGCGGCCGTGGCGGGTGGTGCGCTCGAACTGGTAATCCGGGAATTTCGACCAGTCGAGACCGGGAAAGCTCTGGGAGAGCGAGCCCAGGATCTCCTCGAAACAGCCCGAGGCCTCCGCGGCAAGAAGCGCCTCGACGGTGATCGCTTCCAGGCCTTTGACGAACACGGAGCGCACCATCTTGATGGCTGTTGCGGAGCCCACTGCTTCTCCGGCTACATCGGCGCCGAAGCCGAGACCACGAAAACGCTCCAGAAGCTCGGCGGCGCTCTTGCCGGCGATCAGAACCGGGGTCGCATGGCCCTTCGGATGGACAGGCGCCATGACGGCCATGTCGAGATAGTCGGCACCGGTCTCGTTGATCAGCGCGGCAGTCTCGCGCTTGCGGCCGGGGGAAACGGAATTGATGTCGATCAGCAGTGCGCCCTGGCCGAGATACGGCGCGATCGACTGGGCGGCTGTGAGGCTCTGGTCGGCCGTGACCGCGCTGAAGATCCACTCGGCGTCGGCAAGCCCCGCAGGCGAGGCTTCCGGCCTGACACCGCGGCTTGTCATCGCCGCCTGCATCTCGCCCGCCTTGTCGGCATCGTCGAGCAGCAGGTCATAGGCACGGAATTCGCCATTCTCGAGCTTCGGAGCGAGGCTGTCGTGAAAGGCGCGTGCCGCTTCGCCAAAACCCAGAAATGCTATCCTCATGCCCGTATCCTACTCTCAGTCGCCGAAAACCATGCCGTCGAAAAGCTTGCGCGCCGTGCGCAACACCGCCGCACGATAGACCTCGCCGTCCTTCATGGTGGCGATGACGCTCATCTCACCGGTCGGATGCTCGATCGACAGCAGCTTCTCGTCGCCGTCCGGAATGACGGCCAGCTCAGATGCCGGACCTTCCGGCAGAAGGCAGGCGGTCGCAACGCTGACCGCGCCGAGCACGCCGATCGCGTCGTGGCACGTATGCGGGATGAAGGTCCGGGTCGAGATCGCCCCGCCCGCCCTCGGAGCTGAGACCATCGTCATCTTCGGCACGGATTTTTTGGTGACGTCGCCAAGATTCATCATCGGCCCGGCCTTCAGCCGGATAGCCTCCAGCTTGGCGCGCAGTTCCTGGTTCGCTTCGAGAGCCTTGGGGCTTTCCGAACCGGTAATGCCGAGCACGTCGCCGCGCATGACAACGCAGGGCATGCCGTTATCGATCAGCGTGCAGGCGATACCATCGATCACGTCGACCGAGTTTCCGGTCGGCAGCAGCGCGCCGCAGGAGGAACCCGCCGTATCGGCAAACACGATCGGCACCGGCGCAGACGTGCCCGGCACGCCGTCGATCCGGGCATCGCCCTTGTAGGTCACCTGGCCGCCGGGCGTTTCGATCGTCGCAATGGCGATCTGCCCGGTGTTTTCCATGAAGATCGAGACTTCGGTCTTTTCGCCCTTGACCGGCACCAGCCCGCGCTCGATGGCGAAAGGCCCGATGCCCGCAAGGATATTGCCGCAGTTCTGCGCGTCGGTGACGATCGGCTGGTCGACGAAAACCTGCAGGAAAAGATAGTCGATATCGACCCCTTCCCGCTCCGACTTCCGGACCACTGCCACCTTGGAGGTGAGCGGATGGGCGCCGCCCATGCCGTCGATCTGGCGGGGATCGGGCGATCCCATCACCCGCAGCAGGAAACCGTCACGGTCGGCCGGCAGGTCATCAGCAAGAAAATATCCGCCCTTGGACGTGCCGCCACGCATCCACATGCAGCGCACGCCGGTATCAATGTCACTCATGATCAATCTCCCACTTCTCCCCACAGGAAAAGGAGAAGCAACTTTCGCCGCTCAACGTCATCCTCGGGCTTGTCCCGAGGATCTGCAAACGGCCGATGTGGATGGATCCTCGGGACAAGCTCGAGGATGACGTCCGAACGCACTGCTCAAATATACTTCAGGCCTTTTTCGGCGAGCTTGCCGCGCATGTTGTAGATATCGAGGCCAAGTTCGCCGGCCGCGAGCCGCTTGCGCTTGTCCTCTTCCGCCGCGACCCGGGCTTCCGCCTTCTTGGCAACCGCTTCCGCTTCCTCGCGGGCAACCACGCAGACACCGTCGTCATCGGCAACAATCACGTCGCCGGGGCGAACATAGGCTCCGGCGCAGACGACCGGAACGTTGACGGAGCCGAGGGTTTCCTTGACCGTACCCTGGGCATAGACCGCCTTCGACCAGACCGGAAACTTCATCTCGGTGAGATCGACCACGTCGCGCACGCCCGCATCGATGATCAGGCCCTTGCAGCCGCGCGCCTGGGCGGAGGTCGCGAGCAGGTCGCCGAAATAGCCGTCTTCGCAGGGGCTGGTCGGCGCGAGCAGCAGGATATCGCCGGCCTTCAACTGCTCGATCGCCACATGCAGCATCCAGTTGTCGCCCGGAGGTGCGGAGATCGTGACGGCGCTCGCCGCAAGGCGCGCGCCCGGATAGATCGGCCGCATGTAGCTGGCAAGCAGGCCCTTTCGGCCCTGCGCCTCATGCACCGTGGCGACGCCGCAGGCGGCCAGCCGGTCAATGACCGACTGGTCCGCGCGTTCGATATTCTGGACGACGACCGACATCAGAGTTCATCCCCCATCACAGTTCGTCGACGGTGCGTGGGAAGACCGACTGGAAGCCTTCCGCATGGGTGGACTTGCGTCCGCTGGCCTGGCCGCCGGAATTGCGCATGAAGTGGTTGCCGCGGTTTTCGGCAACGTTCTTGTAGAAATCCCAGAGGTGCTCCTGGCCTTCCATGCACTGGATGGCCGCCCACTTCTTTTCCCAGACGGGCGAGATGTCGAGGAAGACGTCCGGCTTCCATTCCATCTGTTCGGTCTGGTGTGGCTCGAACAGATAGAGCTGCGGCGCGCCAAGGATCTTTTCGCCCGGATTGTGGCCCCAGGCCTGGGCGATCATGCGGGCTTCGATCGCTACCTGCGTCGCATACATGTGGTCGGTGTTGTAAGGGTCCCACTTGGAGTGGGAGAGCATGAATTCCGGCTGAACCTTGCGGATCACGTCGACCAGCTTGAACTTGGCGTCCTGGTCGACGACCAGCGGATAATCGCCAAGATCGAAGAACTGGATGTCGGTGACATCAAGCGCCCGTGCCGCATTTTCCGCTTCCCTGCGGCGCTCGGTCTTCACCTTTTCGAGCGTCATGCCCGGGTTCTTCCAGAGTTTGGCGCTTTCGCCGCGCTCGCCATAGGACAGGCAGACGACGGTGACGTCGTAGCCCTTCTCCTCATGAAGCGCGATCGCGCCGCCGCAACGCCAGACGAAATCCGCCGAATGGGCGCTGATGACCAATGCTGTCTTTGCCATGGGATGCCTCTTGACTTACTTGTGTGCCACCGGCGGCGTGCCGTGCGTGTGGAAGGTTTCGATCGTCTTCATGCCCCAGGCCTGGCCCTTCTTGCGGTCCGCTTCGGTCCAGACGACCGGCTTCCAATCGGGACGAAGGATCAGGCGGGCGCCTGCATTGGCAAGCTCGACGCGGTTGCCGGCGGGCTCCCAGACATAAAGGAAGAACGTACCCTGGATCGCATGCTTGTGTGGACCGGATTCGATGTGCACGCCGTTTTCCAGGAAGATGTCGGCGGCACGCAGGATGTCCTCGCGCTGGTCGCAGGCATAGGTAACGTGGTGGAAACGGCCGTGCGAACCGGTATGGTCCTCCGAGCAGGCGAGGTCATAGGTCTTGTTGTTGATGGTGAACCAGCAACCGCCGAGACGGCCGTTGTCGAGCTGGATCATCTCAGTGACCCGGCTGCCCAGCGCCGTGGTCATGAACTCGCGGATCAGGCTGACATCGGCAGCGAGCAGGTTGACGTGGTCGAGGCGGCGCGGGCAAGCGCCGCGGCCATGGTAACGCTGGGCGATATTCTTCAGCGCCGGTTTTTCTTCCGGCGGCGCCACATATTCCCTGGTGTCCCAGTAAAGCTCGAACAGATGGCCGTCGGGGCTTTTGAACTGGTAGGCGCGGCCGTGGCCGAGATCGCCCTCCGTCCAGCCGACGCCCCAGCCCTTTTCCTCGATTACCTTGACCCGGCGTTCCAGCGCTTCAGCGGACGACGTGCGATAGGCGATATGGCCGACGCCGGTCGTGTGATGCCTGGTGAGCTTCAGCGTGTGGAACTCGTAGTCGTCATAGGCGCGCAGATAGACGCTGTCGCCCTCGCGGCCGCTTTCCGTTAGCCCGTAGACACGGGTGAAGAAGTCGAGCGATTCCTCGAAACGGTCTGAATAGAGCTCGACGTGGCCCAGATGGGCGACATCATAACAGGGTTCGGTCATGGCTTTTCCTAGATGGTCGATCTATCGCGCCCGGCGGACAGGCGCATTCTCCTCCAAAAATCGAGCCCGCGTCCTCCACTCCAACACGGCCGGCGCATGGGCGCCGCAGCTTGGCATGAAGACATAAAAGCAGATCGGCAGCCTGACGAATAGGTTCTGCTGACGCGGCATAAGTTTTGGTTGAGATCAGGAAAAGCAGCCCGGCAAATGGCGAGCGAAGACGGGACGCTAAAGGCCCGAAGAAAACGGCGCGGCGGCAGAACCGCCGCGCCGGAGGACGTTACCCGGCGATATAGGGCGCAATTTCGTGATAGCCGCGCCAGATCATCTCGAGCGCCACGTAAAGGATGACGGCCAGACCGACATAGGCAATCCAGCGATGCTTGTTGAGCAGGCGTGCGATGAAGCTTGCCGCGATACCCATCAGCGCGATCGAGAGGACCAGGCCGAAGATCAGGACTTCTGGATGTTCATGGGCAGCACCCGCAACGGCAAGCACGTTGTCGAGCGACATGGAGACGTCGGCAATGACGATCTGCCAGGCAGCCTGGGAGAAAGTCTTGCGCGGCGCACCGCCCGCGACCGTACCGTCAGCATTGAGGTCTGTATCCTGCAGCGCCTCGTTGGCTTCGTCCTCATGCTGGTGGGGCGTGCGCAATTCGCGCCACATCTTCCAGCAGACCCAGAGAAGCAGGACACCGCCGGCCAGCAGCAGGCCGACGACCTGCAGGAGCTGGGTCGTGGCGAGCGCGAAACCGATACGCAGCACGGTCGCTGCGATGATGCCGACCAGAATAGCTTTGGACCGCTGTTCCTTCGGCAGGCCGGCAGCGGCTAGGCCGATGACGATCGCATTGTCGCCGGCCAGCACGAGGTCGATCATGATAACCTGCAGGAGGGCGGACAATGCCTCCGGCGTAAAGAATTCCATCATTTGGCACCCAATCTCTCAAAGGCGGGAGTGCCCGCGAGTGGACCGAGACGAACTTGAGACGCTCACGACCTGCATTTCCGCCTGTCGTAGGTCACCGCCGTTGTCGTCACATGATTTCCACGAACACCAGGCACCCAAGTTGGATTAATCCAGTCCGACATCACAGCTCAAGCATGAACTGTCAGAGGGGCCCGGTCCTGGTGGCGTGAGATTTAGCCGCATGATCGCAGAAACTCAAGTGGCGAGTTTATGAAACAGCCGGTTTTTGGGCGGTTTTTGCCCGGGATCGTTGACGATCCGTTGTAATCTGCCCACAGCGCCAATAGCCGCCTTGGCGGAACTGGTCGGCGGCCTTGCCACGAACTGCCACGAAATTACGAAAGGGTGGGGTCGAGCTTGTCGCGCAGCCAGTCGCCGACAATGCTGATCGACAGCGTCGTCAGCATGATCACGACCGAAGGGGCAAGCATGATCCACGGCGCGCGGGTCAGGTATTCGCGCCCGAAACCCACCATGTTGCCAAGGCTCGTCTCCGGCGGCTGCACGCCGAGGCCGAGGAAGGAAAGACCGCTTTCCATCAGGATGATTTCCGGGAAAGTCAGCGTCATCGAGACGATCAGCGTCGAGGCGACATTCGGTAGGATATGGTGGAAATAGACCCGCGCCGGCGTCGCGCCGAGCTGCACGACGGAAGCCGCATACCCTTGCGAACTCGCCGAGATCGCAAGGCCGCGGGCGATGCGGGCATAACGCTCCCAGCCGTAGAACCCCATGAGGCAGACGAGCAGCACCATCGAGGAGCCAAAGAAGGCGAGCACGGCGAGCGACATGATCAGGAACGGCAGCGCCGCCTGGAAATCGGCGAGCACCAGCACGAGATGTTCGACTGCACCCCGGAATTGCGCGGCCGCGAAGCCGAGCGCCGTGCCGAACACCGCCGACAGGATCGTGGCGCCGAAGGCGATGATCAGCGACACCCGGACCGACTGGAGGAGGCGCGAAAGCACGTCGCGGCCGAGTTCATCGGTGCCGAGCAGATGTTTCAGGGCGCCCGGATGGGAAAGCCGGCTCGACAGGTCCATCGCGGTGATGTTGTAGGGGCGGATCTGGTCGGCGAAGATCGCAACCGCGACCATGGCCGCCAGCCATAGAATGCCGAGGCCAACGGTGAACGGCACGTTGCGGCGCAAACGCGTGATGAAGGTCGCGTACCAGCCGGGCGTCCGCGGGATTTCCGACAGATTGATCGTAGCCATATCTCTTGTCCTCAATGCGCCGCGTTGGAGCGAAGGCGGGGGTCGAGCCAACCGTAGAGCAGGTCGACGACCAGGTTCGAAACCACCATGGTGGCTGCAATGATCAGCAGGATGCACTGGACGACGGCCAGGTCGCGGTTGCCGACCGAGACGATCAGCAGGCGTCCGATGCCCGGCCACGAGAAGATCGATTCCACCACGACGGCGCCGGCGATCAGCGAACCGACCATGAAGCCGACGATCGTTACGATCGGCACGGCGGCGTTCGGCAATGCATGGTTCCAGACCACGTCAGGCCATTTCAGGCCCTTGGCGGAGGCGGTGCGGATATAGGGCTGCCCCATCACCTCGATCATGGCGCTGCGCGAGAAACGGGCGAGGATGCCGATGCCGCCGATGCTCATGGTGATCGTCGGCAGGATGCCATGCACCCATGTATCCTGGCCGCCGGAGGGCAACACCCCGAGAATGACCGCGAAGATCAGCACCAGCAACAGGCCCATGACGAAGGAGGGGATCGTAAAGCCGAGGACCGCAAGCAGGATCACGCCGCGATCGGCGAAACTCTGGCGATGCAGTGCTGCATAGACGCCCGCCGGGATGCCGAGGACCAGCTTCAGGAGCAGCGCCGGCAGGGTGAGCTGCAGCGTCGCAGGCACGCGCTGCAGAACCAGATCCAGCGCCGACGCCTTGTCGCGCATCGATACCCCGAAATCCCCGGTGAAGATCGATTTTACATAGGCGAGGTATTGCACCCAGAGCGGCTGGTCGAGCCCCCAGGAGCGACGGAACGCGTCGACAGCCTCCTGGGGCACGTCCGGGCCGAGCATGACCTGGGCCGGATCGCCGGACATGCGCAGCACGACGAAGGCGAAGGTGACGACGGCAAAGATGGTGACCAAGGCCCGAAGGAGCCGAACGGCTACGAAGCGGATCATCGACGGCTCCTCTCAGGCTGCGATCGAGGCGGCTTCGCCGGCAACGACATGGCACGCGGCAGTGCGGCCATTGCCGATCGGGCGAAGCTGCGGCACGACGGAACGACAGACATCCCGTGCCAGCGCACACCGCGGATGGAAGGCGCAGCCGGACGGACGATTGGCCGGGTTCGGCGGCTCGCCCTGGAGAATGACGCGCCCTTCGAGGATCTTGCCCGGCACCGGCACGCTGGAGACCAGCGCCATGGTATAGGGATGCTGCGGCGAGTGGAAGATCACGTCGGAAGAGGCTTCCTCGACGATCCGGCCGAGATACATCACCGCCACTCGGTCGGCGATGTTGCGCACCACCTTGAGGTCATGGCTGATGAACACCATGGCGATGCCGTTCTGCTCCTGCAGGTCGCGCAGCATGTTGACCACCTGCGCCTGGATGGAGACGTCGAGGGCGGAAACCGGCTCGTCGCAGACCAGAAGCCTGGGGCGTGCGGCAAGCGCGCGGGCGATCACGGCGCGCTGCCGCTGGCCGCCCGACAGTTCGTGCGGATAACGACCGGCCTGATCCGGACGCAGGCCGACGGCCGTCATCAGCTCGGCGATGCGGGCTTCCTGGTGCTGTTTCGGAATGAGCTTGTGGATTTCCAGCGGCTCGCCGATCTGTTTTGCGATCGTCACGCGCCGGTCGAGGGCCGCCAGCGGATCCTGGTAGACGAACTGCATCTTCGCCCGCAGTGCGCGCCATTGCGGCGTCTTCAGATGCGGCATCGGCTTGCCTTCGAACCTGACTTCGCCGCCCTGTGCGGCGTCGATGCCGAGCAGCATCCTGCCGAGCGTCGATTTGCCCGAGCCGGACTCGCCGACGACGCCGAGCGTTTCGCCAGGTTTCAGCGCCAGAGAAATGCCGTCCACGGCGCGCACCGGATGCGCTTTTGCAAACACGCCTCGGCGGATCTGGTAGATTCGGACGAGATTGTCCGCTTCGATGAGGGCGGTCATTGCAGCATGTCCTCGATCACTCTGGTTCTTCTCTCGACAGGCTCATTGGCCGGAACCGGCCGGAAGCAGGCGAGCTGCCGGCCATCGGCCGACGTCTCGAGCGCAGGGCGCTCGCTGCGACAGGCCTCCACCGCGCGAAAACAACGCGGCGAAAAGGAGCAGCCTTCGGGCAGATGTTTCGGGTTCGGAACCGTGCCGGGGATGGGGATGAGCCGGTGGCGGGGACCGTCGATCCGCGGGATCGCGTCGAAAAGACCGCGCGTATAGGGATGGCGCGGCTCGGAAAAGAGCTGCGCGACACTGCCCTCCTCGACGATCCGGCCGGCATACATGACGCAGACCCGTTCGCAGACCTGGGAAACGGCGCCGAGATCGTGGCTGATGAACACCGTCGCCATGCCGGTCTCGGCCCGGAGCTGGATCAGCAGGTCGAGGATCTGCGCCTGGATCGTCGCGTCGAGCGCCGTGGTCGGTTCGTCGGCGATCAGGAGGTCCGGTTCGCCGGCAAGCGCCATGGCGATCATCAGCCGCTGACACTGGCCGCCCGAGAATTCGTGGGGATAGAGGTCGAACCGGCGGCGCGCGTCGGGAATGCCGACCATGTCCAGCAGCCGCAGCGCCTCTCGTCTGGCCGGATCGCCTCTGAGGCCGCGATGCAGCGCCAGCGCCTCGACGATCTGGCGGCCGATCCGCAGAACAGGATTGAGCGAACTCGACGGATCCTGGAAGATCATCGCGATCCGTCCGCCACGCACCTGCTCGAAGACTTCGCGCGGGCCACCGGCGAGTTCCTGCCCCTCAAGCCGCACGGAACCGGTAACACTCGCCTTGCCGGGAAGCAGCCCCAGAGCCGCGAGCCACGTCACCGATTTTCCGCAACCCGATTCGCCGACGAGGCCCACTGCTTCGCCCCGGCCCACATTGAGGTCGATGCCGTGCAGAACCTGGACGCCGTCAAAGGCGACCTTCAGGCCACGCAGCTCCACCAGATTGGACGATGCTCTATCCATATCCCGCCATACTCCTGCCTTCCGCCGTTTCCGGCCGGGGCATTGCCGCTTTTGAAAACAGATGCTCCGGCGGCCGTCCGGTCGCCGGAGCAGTGGGGACAATCCGATCAGATCGCCCAGTTGGAGGAGCGGAAGTCCATCGCGAAGGCCGGAGCGGCCTTCCACTTGAGCGACGACTTCATGCCCGTGAACACGGCGTTCTGGTGCAGGACCTGATAGACCGGGTCTTCGCGCTCGGCGATTTCCAGCATGCGGGCGATCGCCTTCTTGCGCAGTGCGCGGTCGGTGGAGGTTTCCATGACCTGCGAAAGCTTGTTCATTTCGGCGTTCGTCCAGTCCTTCTTCTGCTGGACTTCGCCGTTCGGGCCGAACTGCACGACGAGGGGAGTGATCGGGTCGTTGATCGTGTTGGAAGCCGACCAGTCACGGACGCCCTTGACGCCTGCCGGATCGTGGATCTGGCCCCAGTTTTCCTTCATTTCGATCTGCACGTTGATGCCGACCTGCTTCCACATCTCGACCATGATCTGGCCGTTGGCCGTCTGGTTCGTGTAGTAGTTGTTGAGCAGGCGATATGGGATCGGGTCACCCTTGTAGCCGGCCTGCTTGAGGAGGTCCTTGGCGAGCTGCGGATTGAATTCCGGAGCGGCCCAGCCTTCGATGAACATGTCCGAGGTCCGGAAGGATTCGAACTGCAGACCGGCCGGGATGACGGTCTGCCCGGCCCAAAGCGCCTCGACGATCGCCTTGCGGTCGATCGAATGCGTCATCGCGCGGCGCATCAGCGGGTTGGCAAGGATCGGGTTCTGAGTGTTGAAGACCGAAACGCGGTGGTTCCAGATGGTCGAGCTCTGAACTTCAAAGCCCTTGGCAGCCCTGATCGTGGCGATCTGGTCCGGCGGCAGGTCGCATGCGAAGTCATATTGGCCGGAAAGCAGGCCGTTGACGCGCGAGGCAACTTCCGGAACTTCGACGAAGCGGATCTGGGCGAGCGGCGGGCGGCCACCCCAGTACTGGTCGAAGGCGACGAGCGTCAGCGAGACGTCCGGCTTGTATTCGGCAACCATGTAGGGACCGGTCGTGATCGGCTTGCGGGCCCATTCGGTAAAGGACTTGGCTTCGTCCCAGGCGCGGCGGTTGGTGATCTGGCTGCCACCGGAATAGAGGCGGCCTTCCATCGTGACATCCGGCGTCGCGTTGTGGAAACGGACGGTATATTTGTCGACGGCCTCAACGCCGGCAAGGGCCGGCCACAGGCGACGGCCAACACCGGGAACGGTAGCCGGCAGTTCCTTGACGGTGGTCGGCTTGTGCTCGGATTCGAAGATCGTCTTACCGCCGGCCGGCTCCGTATTGCCGAACACGCGCTCCCTGGAGAACGAGAACACGACGTCGTCGGCCGTCAGTTCGTCGCCGTTGTGGAACTTGACGCCCTGGCGCAGCTTCAGTTCCAGCGTCTTGTCGTCGATCCGCTTCCATTCGGTCGCGAGACCCGGGATCGGACCCTGATTGCCCATCCAGTTGCGCAGAATGAGGCCTTCCCAGAGGTTCGGAAAGAAAACGCGCTCGCCGACATTCGACTGTTCGTGCCAGACGTCGAGCGTGTTGTTGTTGGTGATCTTCTGGACGGCGATGGTAATCGAAGGGCGCTTGTCGCCCTGTGCGATCGAGAAGCGCGGCAGGATCAGCGAACCGGCAGCGGCGCCGGCAAGGCCAAGCGTGCTGCGGCGGGTGAAGTTGACCATGGAAATTGTCCTTTGGCTTCGGTTGATGGGCGAGTTCGATCAGGCCCTTTATGGGCTCGAGCGGTGACGGCTGAGGGTTTCGAAGAGCCTGGCCCGCCAACGACGCGCCATTTTCTCGGGCCGCGGACATGAAAGCCGCCCGCCCGAAGAAAAACGATAAGAAGCGTCTTGCTGCCGCTCACGACGACCCCCTGATTTGCAGGGGTTATTTGGCCAGCCTGTGTTTCAGTTCCGTGACGCTATCTTGGCGATTCGATGAAATTGAACACGGATGCAAATTTCATCATCGCGCGTTACAAATGTAATATTGCCGACACAAAATTCTGACATCGAACCCTCCGCGCGGATTTTCTTCCGACGCGTTCCCCTCCCCAAATTTCCTTTGTTTAATGGAGTTTTCCATGTCCTCCCTCCCCGTGATCGGCGCCGCCATGACGCTCGGCGAGCTCGAAATTCACCGCAACTGGCTTTTCGAAAAGCAGCGCGATCTCGAACTCCAGGATTTCACCACCGGTGACATATTGAACGGCGACTGGACGCCGCTCGCCGAGCGCGCCAGGAAGCTGCTCGATGGTTTCGAAGGCCGCCTCGGCATCCACGGCCCGTTCTGGGGCTTCACCATCGCCTCCCAGGATCCGGACATCCGCGCCGTCGTCGCCAAGCGCCTTAAGCAGGGCCTCGACGTCTGCGCCGCGATCGGCGCAACCCAGATGGTCGCCCACAGCCCCTACACGACCTGGTCCTACAACAACCTCGACAACAACAAGGGCGAGGGCGAGCGCGTCGTCGAACACGTGCACATGACGATGCGCGATGCCGTCAAGCAGGCCGAGGATATCGGCGCTGTAATCGTTCTGGAAAACATCGAGGATATCGACCAGCATATCCGCGTGGCGCTTGCCGACAGCTTCAACTCGCCGGCCGTCGCCGTGTCGATCGATACCGGCCACGCGCATTATGCGCATGGTTCCACCGGCGCTCCGCCGGTCGACTATTATGTGAAGGCCGCCGGCAACCGCCTGCAGCATGTCCACCTGCAGGATGCCGACGGTTACGCAGACCGCCACTGGGCACTCGGCGAAGGCAATATCCTCTGGCCGTCGGTCTTCCAGGCACTTGCCGATCTCACCAGCAATCCGCGCCTGATCGTCGAGATCAGGGACAAGTCGAAGATCCCGGCTTCGGTCGAGTATCTCGCTTCGCTCGGCCTCGGCCAGTAAGTCTGATTCTAAGGCTTAAGCCCCGGCGCACCGCGCCGGGGTCACCGCAATTCCGGGGACATGTCCCGCAGGTGCGACTGGGTGGCGAGGATATCCCCCACCATCATCTCTCGCGCCAGCGCGCCGTTGCGCTCTCGAAGCGCCGCGACGATCCGGAAATGATAGGACGAGAACGGGTACACGACGCCCTTGTCGAATTCCTTTTCCACGTAGTTGGTCAGCATCCGCATATAGGGGCCGAACCGCAGCCAGAGCATTTCGATATGCTGTGGCAGCACTTCGGAGCGCGATGCCTCGTAGATACCAAAATGGAATTCCTGGTTCTTGCGCAGCATGCCATAGACGTCGCCGGCCTTGCCGGTCTCGTCATGCTCGCGGGCGAGCGCTTCCGAACGGTCGATATCCTCGTCGGTCATATGCGCGGCGGCGAGTTCCGTCGCCAGACCCTCGAGCGCGATGCGCGCCTGGCAGAGATCGTCGAGCCGCTCGCGGGAAACCGCCGGCACCCGCGCCGATCCGTTATGGCCGATCTCCAGTCCGTTCTCCGCCGCGAGCCGCCTCAACGCCTCGCGCACCGGCATGTGGCTGGTGCCGAACTCGGTTGCCAGCGACGAAATGGTAATGGCCTGCGCCGGAGCGAAGGAACCCCACATCAACGCCCGGCGCAACTGTTCGTAGACCGTATCCTGAACAGTCACGCGCGACGTGACCTTCAAAAGCCCGCTATCCGCCATCCTTGTCCTCTGATCCATTCCCATCACAACCAGGCCTCGCATAACGGGCCGCGCTCTTCAAGTCTCCTCGCGTCCGGCCATCCACTGCTCCCGACGCGATTCCCCTTGATCAAATGCCAACAGCACAATAGAACATTTGAAATTTTGATCAAATGCTCATTCAGCAACAAGCCAAAACATAGACAGGGGGAAGCTCGTTGTCACCTGCATCCCTCTTCTTCGACGAATATGACACCCTGGGAGAAATCCATGAACACTCATGTTACGGCAGGCGACAACCTCGCCAAGGCTTTTCCGGTCGATGAACTCAGGCTGAAATTTCCGGCTCTCCAGAAATACAAGGAATTCATCTTCTTCGAAAATGCCGGCGGCGCTCAGGTGCCCCAGGCCGTGGTCGACGCCGTCGCAGCCCATCTCGTCGATTGCAACGTGCAGCGCATGGCGCCCTATCTGCACAGCCAGGGCGTCGACCGCACGATCACCGATGCTCGCGTCTCGGTCGGCCTGCTGGTAAATGCCTACCGTCCGGAGGAAATCTCCTTCGGGCTCAACGCCACGTCCTTCATCCGCCTCGTCAGCCTCGGCATCGCCAAGATGCTTCAGGAGCGCAACGAGATCATCGTCACCGACATGGACCATGACGCCGACATCGCCACCTGGATGGCGCTGGAAGCCGACGGCGCCAAGATCGTCTGGTGGAAGATGCGCGAAGACGGCATGCTGCATACCGACGACCTGAAGCCGCTGCTGAACGACAGGACCCGTCTCGTCGCCTGCACCGTGACTGCCCATTCGATCGGCACGATCGTCGACGTGGCGACCGTCGGCAAGCTGGCGCATGCCGCCGGCGCCGAGGTCTTCCTCGACTGCGTGCATTACGGCCCGCATGCGCTGATCGACGTTCAGGCCTGGGATTGCGACTATCTGGTCTGCTCCGGCTACAAGAACTTTTCGCCGCATATGGGCTTCCTCTGGGGGCGCTATGACGCGCTGGTCAAGCTCCCCACATTCAAGGAAGACTTCATTCCGGACGTTCCGCCCTACAAGATCGAGGTCGGCACCTTCACCTACGAGAACGTCGCCGGCATGAATGCCGCGGTGCTTTATCTCGAGGACCTCGGCCGCAGGTTCCTGCCCGAAGGCGAACATTCGCGCCGCGCCGCGCTTGCCGCCGCCATGGGCGCCATCCGCGCCTACGAGCAGACGTTGTCGAAGAAGATGCTGTCTGTACTGAAGAAGCACGGTGCCACGATCTACGGCGTTTCCGATGAAAGCCAGGTGGAAAAGCGCGTTCCGACGATCTGCTTCAACATTCCGGGCCTGACGCCGCAATACCTCTCCGCCGAACTCGGCAAGAACAGCATCGGCAGCCGCGACGGCCACATGTTTGCGCCGCGCCTGATGAAGCGTCTCGGGCTCACCATGGAAACCGGCTGTATGCGGGTCTCCATGGTCCACTACAACAAGGTGGAAGAGATCGACCGTTTCGACACGGTGCTCGGCGAGATCATCGCCAAGGCCAGGTAATGCAAAGCCCTCCGCGGGACGCTTTCCCGCGGAGGGCTTCATCTCACTTGAGATGGTGATAGCGGCGCCGGAAATAGACGAGCGCCTCTTCGTCCTCCGGGCCATGGGCAATCCCGACGACCCGGCAGAACAGCACGTGATGGGTGCCGCTCGCAACCGCATTCTCCACTTCGCAATCGAAGGACACGACCGCATCGGTCAACCGCGGCGATCCCGTCGCGGCGAGCACCCAGTCGCCCACCGCGAACCGGTCGTCCTGCGGCGTCGAACCGCCGAACAGTCTCGACATCGGCTCGTGGCCAGCACCCAGAGTGTTGACGCAGAGCACGCGATTTTTCTCGAACATCCCTGCAACCGAACTCGACCGGTTGAGGCAGACGAGCAGCGTCGGCGGCCGGTCCGTCACGCTGCAGACAGCTGAGGCCGTGAAGCCCGCAAGCCCGCCCGGCCCATCTGTCGTGACGATGTTCACTGCCGCCGCCAGCCGCGCCATGCCTTCCCGGAAGGCGAGCCGCGTCGCGTCCACTTCGTCGCTCAAGATATCCACCGTCATTCGCCCCTCAGTCCCGCCTTCCTCAACAAAGGCATGACGCGATCGCAGAAGAAAGGCAGCTCATAGGTGTAGTTTACGAAGGACATGGCAATACCGGAATACCCCTGTTTGGAGATCGCGATCATGTCTTCGACGATCTTTTCCGGTGTGCCGACCAGCGGATAACCGCCCGCGCCGCCTGCAAACCGCTTGCGATAGAGATCGTAGGCGCTTTTGTCATGAGACTGGGTAAATTCCTTCTTGCCCGCCATATGCGCATCGACGGCCGCGTGATCGGCCATCGTCACCGCGTAACGCTCGTAGTAATCTTCCGCCTCCTGTTGCGTTTCTCGGCAGACGACGTGGCAGACCGTATAGGCACCGACCTCGCGATCGAGCTTGTCCGCACGGGCCTTGATGTCTTCCACATGCTTTCCGGCCTCGGAAATCTCGGTGAACGTGGTGAACAGATATTCGCAGTTCTTGGCCGCGAAATCCCGGCCCGGCCCGCCAAAGGCGGCATTCATGGTGACCGGCCGCGGTGACTGCAGGCTGGCCGGCCGGCTGACGACGTCCTTGAGCTTGTAATAGGTGCCATCGTAATCGAACGGAGCGTCGGACGTATAGGCCCGCTCCATGATCTCCAGCCATTCGCGGGCCTGGTCGTACCCCTTCTCGACCAGCGGTACGCCGAACATGCCGAATTCCTTGGGGTTCCAGCCGCATACGATGTTGAGGCCTGCCCGGCCGCCGCTGATATGATCGACGGTCGCCAGCGCCTTCGCCGCGTAGAGAGGGTGTACGAGCGGCACATGCACAGTCATAAAAAGCCCGATCCGCTCGGTGACGGAAGCAAGGCCGGCCGCCCAGGTGAAGGTCTCGAACGACCATTCGCGCACCCGGTTCTTGCCGCCGAACCCCTTCCAGCGGGCGATCGGCAGGAAGAAATCCAGCCCGCCGCGATCGGCGATCTGCACGGCGTTGAGATTGTCTTCCCAGCGCGCCTGCCAGCGTTCCGGCACGTCGGTAATCGCAAGCCCACCGTCTGCATTCGGAGAAAACACGCCGAGTTTCAGTCTGCTGGGGCCTTTCAGCGGATGCGGCTTGATCATGCTGTTCCTCTCTTTTGTGTTCTTCTGCGGGCGGGGCGTTGGGCCTCCGCCTCTTCCAACTGGCGCCGCCGGACGGAGAGATAGGCCTCCTCCGCCGCGAACATGAAAAGCGTCATGCGGTCCTGGACCATCAGCGGATCGTGCGCGAGGAAGGCCGCGTGAATGCGGGAAAGACCGTCGATATACTGGTAGGCGGCGCTCGGATCGGCGAACGTGCCGAGCCGTACCGACTGGAAATAATCGATGAAGCGGGAAATCGTCGCCGCCATATGCGGATTGTTGACCGCCTTCAGCCAGGCATTGCGAAAATCGACATTGGCCGCCAGCAGCGCCGGAATATCGCTTTCGCTCAGCGCCCGTTCCACCCGGTTCATCGCCGCCGTGATCTCCGCCTCGATCTCCGGCGTCATGTCGCGGGCAGCACCGGCCGCCGCGCGGGGCTCCAGCTGGCGGCGCACTTCGAAAAGCCCGGAAATGTCTTCAAGCGATAATTCCCGAACTGCAAAGCCGCGCGTCGTGCCGACGAGATAGCCTTCCGAAACCAACCGAAGCAGGGCCTCACGCGCCGGCATGCGGGAAATGCCATGGGCATGAGCGATCTCGGTATCCACCAGGCGATCGGTCGGCGAAACGGCACTCCGCTGCAGCTTCAGCCGCAGATCGGCGTAGATCGCATCCACCAGATTGTCACTCGGCTTCAATATGGGCATCTCCTGTCAAAACAGTATACTGCTTTTGCCATTCTTCAAGCTAATTTTTACGAAAACCGCTGCAACGGCAAAAATTATGTCATTTTTAGTATACTGTTTAATTCGCTTGCGGCACCAGGAATTTTAGGCTTAAACTTTAATTTGGCGCGGCTTTCATAGCCGTATCAGCAGATGTCACAGGGCCTTACGATGAGCGAATTCCGCAGGAAATGTATCGGTCATGAGCGCGTCATCGGCACATTCGCGGCCATCCCTCATCCGGTCGCAATCGAAGTGACGGCTGCGGCGGGCCTCGACTTCATCTGCATCGACGCCGAGCATGCTCAGATCGGCCGTGAGCTGATCGAAAATCTCGTCCGCGCCGCCGATGTCCATCGCGTGCCCGCCATGGTCCGCGTTCCGGGCCACGCCCCCGAATCGATCGCCGGCGTGCTCGACGCCGGAGCTGCCGGCGTGCTGGTGCCGCGGGTATCGAACGCCGCCCAGGCCAAGGCCGCCGTTCTGGCGACCCGTTATCCGCCGGCCGGCGAACGCGGCGTCGGCCCCGGACGCGCCGCCGGCTACGGTTACCGTATTCCCGACTATCTGAAATCGGCGAATGAAAGCCTCGTCCTCGCAATTCAGGTCGAGACCGCCGAAGGGCTTGCCAATGTCGAGGAAATCGCCGCCGTCGAGGGGATCGACGTGATCTTCATCGGGCCTGGCGACCTTTCCGTCTCGATCGACGCGATGGGGCCAAAAGGCGCCAAAAAGCTCGACGCGGCCATTCTCAAGATCACCAAGGCCGCCCGCAATGCCGGCAAGGCTGTCGGCATCTTCCGCCCCTCCGCCGACGACGTCGGCAAATGGTCGGAAGCCGGCATCAGCTTCTATCTGCTCTCGAGCGATACGAGGTTTCTCGGCGCCGGCATCGCTGCCGACGTGGCCGCGGCGCGCTCCGCATAAGCCGCATCAACTTCCAGGGAGCGAAGACATGAAGGCCATCCAGTACAGCGAACACGGCCCGGCCGATGTCATGCACTATGTCGATCTGCCCGATCCGGTCGCCGGACCGGGCCAGATCCTGGTGAAGCTCGAGGCTGCCAGCGTCACGCCTTTCGACTGGAAACTCCGCGCCGGACACCTGCAAAGTCACTTCACCCTGCCGATGCCGAGCGTGCCCGGCCGCGACGGTGGCGGCACGGTGATTTCCGTCGGCGACGGCGTCACCGAGTTCAAGGTAGGCGACCGGGCCGCGGTCATGGCCGGTGCCTTCGCACAAGGCGGTTATGCGGAAATGATCGCCGTCGATGAAAAGCATGCTGTCAAAATTCCGGATAACCTCTCGACCGTCAATGCGGTGGCGCTGACCAATGCCAGCTTGAGCACCTGGATCGCGGTGCGGACTGCCGAAGTCAAATCCGGTGACAGGGTTCTCGTCCATTCCGGTTCCGGCGCAGTCGGCGGATTGCTGGTCCAGCTCTGCCACCACCTCGGCGCCCACGTCACGGCCACCTGCCGCTCGACCAATCGGGACTATGTGCTCAGCCTCGGCGCCGACCGCGTCATTGCCTATGACGAGGAGGACTTTTCCGAACTCCTCGCCGATCAGGATATCGTCTTCGACCTGATGGGCGGCGAAGTTCACGACAAGTCCTACAAGGTGCTCAAGAAGGGCGGCCATATGGTCTGGCTGGTCGCCGACCCGATCCGGGATCGCGGCGAGGAATTCGACGTCAAGGTCACCCGGGCGATGATCACCGACGACAAGTCGGCGCTTCAATCGATGATGGATCTCGCCGGCGCCGGCCTGCTCAAACCCCAGGTCGCCCGCACCATGCCCCTGTCGGAAGCGGCCGAAGCCCATCGCCTGATGGAAAAAGGCGCCATTTCGCGCGGACGGCTGATGCTGACGATGTGACGTTCTTCAGGTGCCGCTCGGAAACAGCGGCGCCTGACGGCCGTTGGCGACAAAAGTCCGGAAATCCTCGATCGCATGCTCGTTGGCGAGCGAACAGAACGGCCCGCGGCTCACCTCGATCCCGTTGATCTTCTGAAGCCGCACATCCATTTCGGCGCTCTTCAGTGCCACCGCCGCCGTGTTGACGACCGGCGCATGCAGCACCTTGAACCCGTATTCGCCCCCGACCAGCAGGCCCGGCAATACGCCTGCCGGCACCACGACGTCGGCGCCGTCCCGCACCAGCGGCTCGGCGCAGGCCGTGAAATTGGCAAGCATCCGCCGCCGCGCTTCGTCGTCGCCCGCAAAGGCGGCGCTGAAATCCGAAGGCTCGCAATTCATGCCGACGACGTGCTTCACGCGGCCGCCGAGACCGTAGAGATCGGCCTGCTCGTAATGCCAGGCCTGGAAGACGTCATCGAGCGTAACCAATGCCATGCGCCGCCCGAGCCGGGCGGCATAATGCATGCAGACCTCTCCGGCGCCGATCACCGGAATGGTCAGCGCCGACTTGAGCTCATAGAGGCCGGGATCCTGGAAATGGCCGATGACGACGGCGTCATATCCGCGGCTCGCCGCTTCCAGCCCGTTATCGATGGCGATCGCCGCGCAGCGGAACTCCGCCAGCCGCCCGAAATGCCGGTCCGGCGGACTGATACCGAAGACGTCCACTGTCGTGCCCGGCTCGGCAATGTTGTTCAGATAGTCCGAGAGCCGCGTCATATAGGCGGCGCTTGCGGTGGCATCGATGAAGCTTTGCCAGAAGATGCGCATATTCCCCTCGTTCCGTTCATTTCCCGGGTGCGATTCGCACTCGTCAAAACACCAATTTAAGGCTTTACTCCGGGCCCAGAAACCGCCCGGAGAGCCGCATGACTGTGTCGACCACGCCCGAGAACCCGCTGAGCGATACGACCGTCGAGATGTCGGAAGCAGCGCTGACCGAGTTCGAATGGTCGCTCTGGCGGATTTCCGCTGCCTTCCTGCGATGGCAGTCGGAAAGTTCAAGCGAGCTTGCGGGCGCGGGCCTGAGTGGCCTCGACACCGCCATCCTGCACACGATCCGCTACCGCAACAAGCCGAAGGGACTTGGCGAAATCTCCCGCCTGCTCGGCCGCGACGACACCGCCAACATCCAGTATGCCATCAAGAAGCTGCAAACCCTGCAGCTGATCGAGCGGGTCAAGGGTCGGTCGCGCAAGGACACGCTCTACACGCCGACCCGCAAGGGCACCAAGCTTACCCAGGATTATCGGGCCCTGCGGCGGCAGCTTCTCGTGTCGCTGATCCAGAAGATGGATCACGCGGAACAGGGGCTTGGCGAGGCGACCGAAATGCTGGAACTGCTCACAAGCTTCTACGACACCGCCGCCAGACGCGTGGCGAGCGGATCTCATCTGGTGGAGCGCTCCTGAACCAGCGCCAGAACGCGCAAGGGACTGCCCGAACCGTTCTGGATCTTCAGCGGCGCGGCGACGATCATCGCGCCGGTCGGCGGCAGTTGGTCGAGATTGGTGAGGCATTGCAGGCCGTAGCGGCCGGCGCCATGAAGGTAATGGTGCGCCGGATAGGGCGGCGAGAAATGCCCCGCCTGGCCGGCGTCGGTGCCGATCGTCTCGGTGCCGAAGCCGATAATCCCACGTTCCTCGACCAGAAAGCGCATTACCTCCGCATCCGGCCCGGGGGTATGGGCACCGTCTGCTTGCAGATTGGCATAGGCGGCGGCAGACTTCTTGGACCAGTCGGTGCGCAACAAGACCCATGATCGTGCGGGAATGCTGCCGTGCTGTTCTTCCCACTTCACGATGTCGGCAACCGTCAGCAGGAAATCCGCATCCTCGCTCGCCTGCCGCGAACAATCGATTACGCAGGCCGGCGCGATCATATCGGCCGGCGGCAGGGTATCGACGGAATTGAGCGGCAGATCGCGGCCCGTATACCAATGGATCGGCGCGTCGAAATGGGTGCCGGTATGCTCGCCGAAGGAGAGGTTGTTCCAGTACCAGGCCGGCCCGCCGCCATCGTAGCGGGAGATCCTCTCCATGCGGAACGGCGCCGATTGCCCCAGTTCCGGCGGCATGACGATGACCGGGAAATCCGGCGACAGCGTGTGGGTGAGATCGACGACGCGGACCGCGCCGCTCGCCAATGCCCCCGCAAAGACACCAAGAATATCGCCGCTCATTGGCCAGCCTCCCGCTCGACGGCTTTCGGATTGTCGAACAGACGCGCCTCGATATCCTTGGCGACATCGCCGACATAAATGTCTTCCAGCCCGCGCTTCAGCCCGTCGAGAACGGCATCGGCCACGGCCTTTGGCGCCACCTTCGGCGGCGGCAACGTCTGGAACCATTCGGTATCGAGCGGCCCGGTGAATGTGTTGATGACCCGGACACCGCCCGGCCTGAGCTCGGTGCGCAGCCATTGCGACAGCGACAGGCAGGCGGCATGCGCGGCGGAATGGACGCCGAACTGCGGCACATTGCTGAGCCCATGGACCGAGAGTACGTTGACCCAGGCAACGGCTCCGGCCGCGCCGTCGGCGCCGCGCGAACGCATCACCGGCCCAAAAGCCTGGGCAAGGCGCATCAGTCCCATCACGGTATGATCCATCGCCTCCCGCGCCGCATTGGCCGCGCCGGCATCGAAGAGATGCGCGGGCCGGACATGATCGGCCGTATTGACCAGGATCTCGACCTTGGCGCCGATATCCATCGCCAGCTCCTGCACGGAACGCTCGCTCGTCAGATCCAGATCGACGAATTCGACGCCCTCGATCGCCGCCAGCAACGCCTGCTGGTCAAGAGGTTTCCACCGATCGGCCACGCCGACGAAAATCCTGGCCGCTCCCGCTTTCTTGAGAGCCTGCGCCATTGGCAACGCAAGCGGGCTGCGCCCGTCGGTGATCAAGACCCGCCTGTGCTTCGGATCGGCTGTCATCTCGCGCCATTGGGGATCGTCTTCCATGTGCGGGGTCTCCGAAACGGGTTTGGCGAAGAACACGGCCTGTCCAGCCCGGTCCAGCTGCAAAGACAGCTTGAGCTGACTACCGGGCCCGCCGCAACCGCCATGCAGATGCACGATAACAATCGGCCCGCAATCGAGCTGAACCAGCCCGGTGCGCCAGGGCATATGCTCGCGGAAATAGGGGTCGCTGGTGACCTCGATCCGCGTTTCCGACAGCAGCGAACCGCCGGTCGGCGCGTCCTTGAACGTCAGGTCGGACGAAAGGCAGTTCGCGCAGGCCTCGCGTGCGGGATAGGTGTAGCGGCCGCATTCGCCGCAGCATTGCAGCACGAAGCGGCCGGTCGCGGCAGCGAGCGTCAACCCATGCGCCTTGCGGCTGCGCGCTTGAGGCGGCAGCAGCGGCTGCGTGGTGCGGGCGAGCGGATTCTTTCGCTTCGGCTTGAGAAAGGGTCCGGTCATGATGCCCTCGCCAGAATGGCGGTCGCGGAAGCGAGCCCTCGGTCGTAGTTGATCATGCCGAAACCTGAAACCAGCCCGAGCTTCGCATCCTTGACCTGCGTACCCTCTGCCGTCCCCAGAAGCTGGCGCATCGCTTCGGTAAGCCCGAGATGCCCGCCCGCGGCACCCGCCTGACCGGCAGAAAGCTGGCCGCCGGACGTATTGTGCGGAAAGGACCCGTCCACCGTGAACGTGTGCTGGCGCACGAAATCCGGTCCCTCGCCCTTGGCGCAGAAACCCAGATCCTCAAACTGCATCATCGAGATCACCGCATAATCGTCATAGGTCTGGACAAAATCCATATCGCCGGGCGTCGAACCGGCCATGCCGTAAAGCTCGTCGCGATCGACCACCCAGCCGCCCCGCACCTGTACCGGATCCTCGGCAAACGCATTGTGGCGCTCGGTGGCCGAGAGCAGCCGGACGAAGGGAAGCCCGAGCGAAACGGCCGTCTCTTCACGCATCACCAGAAAGGCCTCCGCACCGGCGCAGGGCATGACGCAATCGAACAGATGGAACGGCTCGGCGATCGGCCGCGCCGACATATATTGCTCCAGCGTCAGCGGCTTTTTCATCAGCGCATTCGGGTTTTTGAGGGCGTTGTCGCGCTGGGCGACGCAGAGCTTTCCGAAATCCTCGCGCGTCGCGCCGTAACGATCCATGTAGTGACGTGCGATCAACGCAAAACTCGCATTGGGGCCGCCTGCGCCGTAGGGATAGGACGCGTCCTGCGCGAAGCGGGAGAAGTTGGCGAGCGTCTTGCGGAACGTATCAACCTGGTTGGTGTCGGCCGCCACGCAGGCGACGATATCCGCGTCGCCCGCCTGAACTGCCCGCGCCGCGCGGCGGAGCGAGACGATGCCCGCAGCGCCACCCATGGGAACGTGGTCGATATGGCGCGGCGACAGCCCGAAATGCTGAGTCAGAGCGACGGCCACATCCGGCCCCATGGTGAAGCTCGCGACCGAAAAGCCGTCGAAATCCCGGTGGCTGATGCCGGCGCCATCGGCAAGAGCCCTGAGCGCCTTGCCCATCCACCAATGCGCGGTCTCGATGGAATAGCGCTGGTAAGGCACCGTCACCGGCAACGCCAGAACCACGCCGTCGTAGGATTGCCGCGCGCGGGACAAGACCATCAGGCCACCGTCAGCTTGACGTCGACATTGCCGCGCGTCGCATTGGAATAGGGGCAGCGTTCATGCGCCCCGGCGACGATCTCTTCCGCGACCGCACGCTCGATGCCGGGCAAGGACGCGACGAGCTCGACTGCCAATGCATAACCGACCGGCACGGGTCCGATGCCCACCTTGGCAGTGATCGAAACGTCGTCCGGCAACGCGATCTTGCTGGTGCGTGCCACGAGCTTCACCGCGCCGAGGAAGCAGGCCGCATAACCGGCGGCGAAAAGCTGCTCCGGATTGGTCCCCTCGCCTCCGGGCCCGCCGAGCCCCTTCGGCACGGAAAGGTTGACGGCAAAGCTGCCGTCGGTGCTCTGCGCCTTTCCTTCCCGGCCGCCATGGGCGGTGACGGACGTCTCATAAAGGATTTTCTCCGGGGTCATGCCTGCCTCCATGGCGTTATTTAAGCTGTAATTCATGTTATAACAGACGGGATGATGAATCCTAAGGGAATTCATCAAGCCTTGCGGATCGAAGCCTTCAGCTTCCGCAGATCGATCGCCGAACCGTCCTCGACGGCCTTCGCCGCCATCGCCTTGATCTCGCCACGCTGCAATTTCTGGGTCGAGCTCACCGGCAGCCTGTCGATGAAGACCACGTAGCCGGGAAGCTTGTGATAGGCGATATGAGCGCCGGCGGTTTCGATGATGCGCTTGGCCTTCCCGGCCGGCTCGTCCGCTCCCGCGGGTTCGTTCTCGACGATGAAGGCAAAAACTTCCTCGCCGCGCAGATCGTCCGGCACCGGCGTCACCGCCGATGCCTTGACCCCCGGATCCTTGGCAAGGGCCGCTTCCACTTCCAGAACCGCGATGTTCTCGCCGCTGCGGCGTACGATGCTCTTCTTGCGGTCGAAGAAATAGAGAAGTCCCTTCTCGTCGGCATAAACGACATCGCCGGTATGGAACCAACCGCCCTCCCACGCCTCTTCGGTCGCCTTTTCGTCGTTGAGATAGCCGCTGAAGAAACCGTCGCGCGGGTTTGCGCCCTCGGCGCGCACCAGCAGTTCCCCGGGCTTGCCGAGCTCCGCATCATTCCCCGCATCGTCGACGATCCGAAAATCCATGCCCGCACGTGGCCGGCCGATACAGCGCAGGCCCGGCGTATAGTCATCCGCCGCGGTGGTGGTCACGGCCCGGCCGCCGGTTTCGGTCATTGCCCAGGCCTCGACGATCGGAATGCCGTAGCGCGACTCGAACTCGATCTTGTGGCGGGCATCGACGCCCGGTCCCAGCGCGAATTTCACCCTGTGTGCCCGCTCGGCTTCGACGGCCGGAAGTTGCAGCAGGATCGCGGGAATGACGCCCAGACAATGAATGATCGTCGCGCCCGAATCGGCGATCGACGCCCACCAGCTGCTCGAATGGAACCGATCGAGCGGCACGATCGCGCCGCCCTTCATGATCATGCCGACAGCGGTGCAGCCGAGCGCATTCATGTGGAACATCGGTAGCGGCGTCAGCGCCACTTCGGTTCCCTCGCCCATCTCGGCGATGCCGCCCTGCGTCGTGTACCATTCGGCGATGCCGATGAAGTAGATATTCGAAAGAATGCAGCCCTTCGGCTTGCCGGTGCTGCCGGAGGTAAAGAGCAGAGCGCATTCGGCATCCGGGCCGCCGGGCCGTGCCTCGCGTGTTTCCGGCGAAGGCGGAATGTCGTCGCCCGCACCGATCACCGCCACCTTGCCCGGCGATATGGAACGCAGATCATCCAGCCGCTCACGGACGACGACCATCAACGAAGCCTCGGACATGTCGAGCTGAAAGAGCAACTCGTCGCGCCGCAGGTCGGGATTGATCGGCACGATCGAGACGCCGATCGCGTTCAACGCCAGCCAGTAGTCGAAGAATTCCGGGCGGTTTTCGAGCAGGAGGGCGACGCGGGCGCCGATCCCATATCCTGCCGCCGCGAACTTCTGCTTCAGCAGACCGACGCGCGCGAAAACCTCGCCATAGCTGTAGCGAAAGCCCTTAGGCGCATAGGGAAGCTTGGCGCTGGCCGGCGCGATCAGCATCGGCGCATCGGGGCTTTTCAGCGCTTGGTTTTCGAATAGGAGATAGGGAGAATGCATGGTCCTGTCCTTATGCCCGTTCCAAGATGCCTTTGATCAGGAACATTTCTGCCTCGTGGATCGTGCCGAACTGGATCCACTCCGCATCCGTCTGCGTCTCCAGCCGCCAGGTCAGCAGCGTCACCACGCACCTGTCCGGCGACATGCGCAGGAGTTCGCCCGGGATGACCCGGGACATGTTGCGAAACTGCATGGCGTCCTTGGTCGCGCCGACTTCGTAGTCCACCTGGAAGCGGGGCCGGTCGACATTGAGCCGCACGAATGTCTGTTTTCCCGTGAAGGTCGAGGTGCCGGCGAAGAGACCCGGCTCGACCTCCGTGCGGTTGAGGCTGCCCCACGCCCACTGGCCCTGTTTCAGCCCGTCCGACATCAGATCGAATGCGACCGCCGCCGGGCGCTCCACCATGATGCTGCTGGAATGACAATGCGGATCGATCATGAGCGTCCCTCTTTCAGCTGCGCTGAGGCGTCATTTTTCTAAAAGACATTTTAAGCATAAAATAATTGGAAAGGACGTCAATGGATTTTTACCGGGGTGTTTTTTGACCGCCCATTTAGTGATCGCCGTCATCAGGTCCTCAACCTGCAGGCTGACAAAAAACCGGCATTTCCGGCCTTTACACGCATAAGTCGACGGGATTCTCAATTTCTCATGATCGGAAATTTTAGGCTTGAAGTAATTTATACCGCGTTCTACGATCCCCTCAATTGTTAAGGGGACGACCGCAAAAAGCGGCATCGAAAATCAAGAGAAGCCCCTGGCAGGATTGCAGGCTTGCGTTTCACCAACCGCCGCAGGTCCGTCGGTCACGATCGACGGGCAAACCAGAGGGATCGTCATGACTTTTGAAATCGACCGCAGAAATCTCCTGCAGATGCTCGGCCTTGCCGCGGTCAGCGGCTCCGTGCTCTCGCAGGCCAGCTTCGCCTTCGCCCAGGGCACCGAGAGCGTCACCATCGGCTGGCCGTCCGACGTGCCGTCCTGGGACCCGAACCTGCGCTTCGTTCCGGATGCGCAGCCGCTCTTCAAGATGGTCTTCGACCAGCCGCTCGACCAGTCGCCGGACCTGAAGCTCATCGGCAATCTCATCACCAAGTGGGAGCTGAAGCCGGACGGCCTTTCGATGCCGTTCGAGATCCGCAGCGACGTGAAGTTCCACAACGGCGATCCGATGACGATGGAGGACTTCAAGTACACCTTCGTCGACCGTATCAAATCCGGCCTGAAGCTCGACATCGCCAATTCCTGGCGCACGCTGACCGACATCGAGATCCTCTCGCCGACATCCGGCGTCATGAAGTTCTCGGCACCGACTCCGACAGCGCCGCAGTGGCTTGCCTTCCTCGGCAGCTATCTGGTGCCGAAGAAATATATCGAATCCGTCGGCCCGGAAGAATTCGCCAAGAAGCCGGTCGGCACCGGCCCCTATAAGCTCGTCGACTATCAGATGAACTCCCGCATCGTGCTGGAGCGCAACGACGACTATTTCGGCACCAAGCCGAAGATCAAGCGCGTCACCATCGACATCATCAAGGACCCGTCGGCGCGCACCGCTGCCATCCAGTCCGGCCAGGTGGACCTGACCGTCAATATTCCGGTGCGTGAAGCCGAGCGGCTCGGCAAGACCGACGGTCTGACCGCCGAGATCAACCCCTTTACCCGCCTGATCCTTCTGCAGATGCGCAACGACCTGGGCTTTACGGACAAGGCCGTCCGTCTTGCCGCCCACCATGCGATCGACAAGGCAGCGCTTTCCAAGGCGTTCTATGGCGGTGCCGCCGTGCCGCTCTCGATTCCGGCAACCCCCGGCACGCCGGGTTACCTGCCCGACTACAAGTTCCCCTACGACCCGGAACTGTCGAAGAAGCTTTTGGCCGACGCGGGCTACACCGCGGACAAGCCCGCAACCTTCAAACTCGCCGCGACCAACGGCCAGTTCCCGAGCGACTTCGATATCGCCCGCGCCCTGGTGCAGATGTGGCAAAAGGTCGGCCTCAAGGTCGAACTCGAACAGATCGAATACTCGAAATATTTCGAGCTCAACCGCGGCGGCAAGCTGCCGGAAGCGACCCTCTACAGCTTCGACAACGCCACCGGCGACCCGGAAATCTTCTCCGGTTATCTGATGAACCCGAAAATGCCGTTCGGCGCCTGGAAGGGTCCGGAGATCGGTGAGAAGATCCTCAAGCTCTTCGTCGAACCGGTCTATGAGAAGCGCATCGCCGGTTACAAGGCCGTCGCGCAGGAAGCTGTCGAGACCGGCGCCAATATTCCGATCCTGCAGAGCGTCCAGACGCTGGTCAAGAAGAAGAGCCTCAACTACGTCAAGTATGGCAATGCCTGGGTTCTGGGCAGCACCATGTCCTGGTCCTGATACCGGCTGACTTCGCCATCCTGGGGTCCGGGTACGCCCGGACCCATTCCTTCACATCGTCATACGGGGCATGCGCATGTTTGCGACCATTGCCAAGCTCTTGGTAAAGCGTGTCCTCACCGCGATACCGATCCTGCTGCTTGTTTCCGCGCTTCTCTTCTGCATCCTGCGCATCCTGCCGGTCGATCCGGCCGCGATGTCCCTGCCGCCCAATGCGACGGTCCAGGAAGTCGAGGCGATGCGCGCGGAAATGGGGCTCAACCTGCCGCTCTATCAGCAGTATGGCATCTGGCTGAACAAGCTCTTCCACGGCGATATCGGCCGCTCCATCCATTTCCGCCAGGATGTGACGAGCCTGATCGGTTCGACACTGCCCGCCACTATCGAGCTTGCCGTCATCGCCATGATGGTCGCAACCGTCTTCGGCCTCGCGGGCGGTCTCTTCCTGTTCTACGTGCGCGGCACCCGCGCCGAAGCCGTGATGGATTTCTTTTCCATCCTGCTGCTCTCGCTTCCTGAGTTCCTCTGGAGCCTGTTCCTGCTCCTCATATTCGGCGTCTTTTTCGAGGTTCTGCCCTTTACCGGCCGCCTCAGCCCCGGTTTCGAGCGCCCGCTCGTCACCGGTTTCCTGCTGCTCGACAGCCTGATCACCGGCAATATCCCGACATTCTTCAATGCGCTCCAGCACATGATCCTGCCGTGCCTCGCACTCGGCATCGCATTGTCTCCGTCGCTCATGCGCGTGCTGCGCTCGAGCCTCCTCGATGCCTACCAGGATGACTACATCCAGCAGGCCCGCCTTCGCGGGCTTTCCGAAAAGCGCATCCTGATCCGCCACGGCCTGAAGAACGCCATCCTGCCGACGCTCAGCCTGATGGGCGTGCAGTTCGGCTTCCTGTTCGGCGGCACGCTGCTGGTCGAAATCATCTATTCCTATCCGGGCATGGGCAACCTGATGGTCGATGCCATCCGCAACGCGGACCTGCCGATCATCCAGGGCGCGGGGCTTACCTATTGCGTCGCCGTTCTGGTGATCAGCATCGTGGTCGACAGCCTCTATCTGATCCTCAACCCGAAACTGAGGGTGCGCTGACATGCTGCAATATACGAAGGGGCGACCGCTTCCACTCTGGCTGAAATCCGGCCGTGTCCAGACAGGCCTTGTGATCATCTTCATTCTGGCCGTCTGCGCGATCTTCGCACCCTACCTGGCGCCCAACGATCCGAACGAGCAGAACCTGCTGTCGATCCTGACCCCTCCGATCTGGGCCGAAGGCGGCGATGCGATGTTTCCGCTCGGCACGGACAGCCTCGGCCGCTGCGTCCTCTCCCGCCTGATTTTCGGCGCCCGCGTGGCGCTCACCGTCGCGTTCACGGCCTCGATCGGCGCGATGGTCATCGGCGCCTTTTTCGCCCACGTCGCAGGTTATTTCGGCGGCTGGGTCGATTGGGTGATCGGCCGCATCGTCGAAATCTGGCTCTCCTTCCCTCCTGTCATTCTGTCCCTGATCCTGATGGTCGGCCTCGGCACCGGGTTGCGCAACGTCGTGCTCGCCATCATCCTGGTCGACTGGACCCGTTTCTGTCGCGTGCTGCGAAGCGAAGTGATCGTCCTGCGCCGGCGCGACTACGTCTCTGCCGCGCAGCTCATCGGCTTCTCGCACTGGCGCACCATCACCCGCGAAATCCTGCCCGGTACCCTGCCGCTGCTCATCACACTGATGAGCCTCGAAATGGGCGTCGCCATCATCGTCGAGGCGATCCTCTCCTTTGTCGGCATGAGCGTCGGCTCGGAAACGGCGGCCTGGGGCCAGATGATCGCCGATGCGCGCCAGAACATCTACGACGCGCCGTTCAACCTGATCGCGCCGATCTTCGCGATCTTCTTCGCGGTCTTCGGTTTCAATATCCTGGGCGACGGCCTGCGCCGCACCCTCGACACGCGCCTGACCCAGACGGAGCGCACCTGACATGGCCATTCTTACCGCCCAAAATCCCATTCTTTCCGCAAGGAATCTCTGCGTTGAATCGGTAGGAGCCAAGGAAAGCTTCCCGGTCCTGACCGATCTCAACTTCTCCCTGGAGCCCGGCAAGATCCTCGGCCTGGTCGGCGAATCCGGGGCTGGCAAATCGATGATCGGCCGCACCATCTCGCAATATCTGCCGAAGGGTTTCGCGGTCACCAAGGGCACCCTCGCCTTCGACGGCGAGGACCTGGTGAGCATGTTGCCGGAACGACGCCGCAACCTTCTCGGCCGCGACATCGCCTTCATCCCGCAGGAGCCGCTTTCCGGCCTCAACCCGGTGCTGACTGTCGGCCAGCAGATCAAGGAACATCTTCTGCGGATCGGCCTTGCCGCCGGAGAGAACTGGCGCGAGCGGGCGCTGAAGGAGTTCGAATCCGTCCATCTGCCGCATGGCGCGGCACTGCTGGAAAAATACCCGCACCAGCTTTCCGGCGGCATGTGCCAGCGCATCCTGATCGCCATGGCCTTTGCCAGCCGCCCGCGCCTGCTGATCGCCGACGAACCGACCACCGCACTCGACGTCACCATTCAGGCCCGCATCGTCAAGCTGATCGCCGAAATGCAGAAACGCGACGGCACGGCGGTGATCTTCATCACCCACGACCTGCGCCTCGCTTCGCAGATCAGCGACGAGATCATGGTGCTCTATGCCGGCCGCCCGGCCGAGCGGGGCCCTGCCAAGCAGCTTTTCTCGTCCCCGGCGCATCCCTATACGCGCTGCCTGCAACTCGCCAATCCGACGATCACAGGCCCCCGCCGCGGCCTCTTCATCCTGCCCGAGCGGATGCCTGGCCTGCGGGTGCTCAAGGAGTTGAAAGGCTGCCGTTTCGCCTCGCGCTGTCCGAACGCGATCGAGGCCTGCACGGAGATCGAACCACCGCTTGCCGATATCGGCCCGAACCATATTGCCGCCTGCATTCGCACGGAAAAGACGCCGGACATCGTGCCGCCGCCGCTGGCGCCCGGCCGCGAGGTCGCATCGGCCAGGATCCATCTCAACGGCGAGAAGCTCACCAAGGCCTACACGACCGCCTGGAGCCCGTTCGCCAAGCGCAGCAGCTTCAAGGCCGTCAGCAGTGTCGACTTTTCACTCGGCGAGGGTGAGTTCGTCGGCATTGTCGGCGAAAGCGGCAGCGGCAAGAGCTCGCTCGCACGCCTCGTCGTCGGCCTCGATACGCCGACAGATGGCAGGATCACGCTTGCCGGCCGCGACATCACCGCCAACGGCAATGCCGACCGGGCCTATCGTCGCGAATACATCCAGATGGTCTTCCAGGACCCGCAATCGGCGCTCAACCCGCGCCGGCGGATCGGCAGCATCGTCACCCAGGCGAACGAGGCAAGCGGGCTGCACAACAGTACCCGCGAACGCATGGACCGCGCCGCCGAACTCTTGAAGGAAATCGGCCTGCCGCCGGATGCGGCGATGCGCTTTCCCTCGCAGCTCTCGGGCGGCCAGAAACAGCGCGTCAACATCGCCCGCGCGCTTTGCACCCTGCCGCGCATCCTCGTCGCCGACGAGATCGTGTCCGGCCTCGACGTCTCGGTGCAGGCGCAGCTTCTCGACCTTCTGCTGAAACTGCGCGACGAACACGGATTCTCCATGCTGTTCATCAGCCACGACCTTTCGGTCGTTCGTTATCTCTGCGATCGGGTCATGGTCATGTATCGCGGCGAGGTGGTGGAAAGCGGCAGAACGGAAACGGTATTTGCCGATCCACAGCACGCCTATACCCGCAGCCTGCTCGCCGCAGTGCCGCCGGATGACGTCAATGCCGAATGGTCGCCGGTGCTGGCGGAAGCCGGCTATCAGGTCGAGTGATGGCGATCGCCGGACGGCGATATTATAGCGGCAGGAATGTCGGCCGCGCCGTCACGATCGCGGACCTCCAGGCCATGGCGCGCAGCCGCCTGCCCGCCTTCGTGCTGGAATATCTCGAAGGCGGCGCCGAGGAGGAATGGACGCTCCGCCGCAACCGCGAAGTCTTTTCGGAAATCGAGTTCCGCCCCTCGACACTGACCGGCGTCGGCGTGCCCGATCTTTCGACGAAAATCTTCGGACGGACGATGCGGCTGCCCTTCATCATCGCACCGACCGGCTTCAACGGCCTCTTCCAGTATCAGGGAGACCGGCTGCTGGCTGAAGCGGCCGCCAAGGCTGGTGTCACCTTCACCCAGAGCACTGTCTCCAACATGCGGATCGAGGAGCTTTCCAACATCCCCGATCTGAACCACTGGATGCAGCTCTACGTCTTCCGCTCGCAGGCCTTCATGGACGAACTGGTCGGCCGCGCCGAAAGAGCCGGCTGCCAGGCGCTGATGGTGACGACCGATGCCGCGACTTTCGGCAACCGCGAATGGGACCGCCGCAACTACCGCTCCGGCATGGACCCGACCTTCCGCCACAAGCTGGATATTTTCTGCCATCCGCGCTGGGCTTTGTCGGTCATGGCGCGTGGCATCCCGCCCTTCGGCAACCTTCTCGATTTCCTCCCCGTGGACCAGCAGACCTTCGCCCGCACGGCCATCTGGTCGCGCGAGCAGGTGGAGCCGGACCTTCACTGGAGCCACATCCGCCACTTGCGCAAAATCTGGAAGCGCCCGCTGATCATCAAGGGCGTCATGACGCTGCGCGATGCGGAGCTGGCCGTCGATGCGGGCGCAGATGGCATCGTCATCAGCAATCACGGCGGACGCCAGCTAGACGGCGCACCGTCGCCGATCACCATCCTGCCGAAGATCGCCAGCAAGCTGAAAGGCAGGATCACCATCCTCGCCGACAGCGGTTTCCGCCGCGGCACGGATATCGTCAAGGCCCTGGCGCTCGGCGCCGATGCGATCATGACCGGCCGCGCCACGCTCTATGGACTTGCGGCCGGCGGCGAGGCGGGTGCGGCTCGCGCCATCGCCATCCTCGAAGAAGAGACCCGCCGCACGATGGCGCTTCTCGGATGTCGCTCGGTCGCCGATCTCAACCGCGACCATATCAAGCTCTGAATGAACTCATCGCCCTTCAAGGGACGATGATCTTGGTTTCCATCGGGAAATGGGAATTGCCGCCTTCGAAGGGCGGGAAGGTCTTGAAATCCTCACGCATGGCGATGCGCGCCGGAGATTGCAGCGCGGCCTGCAGTGCTGCCGGGCTGTCGAACATCACCCGGTTGCGCTGCATGTGGTTGACCCGTTCCCAGGGAAGGAAACCGCACCAGTCGATCCGCGACAGGACCTCGATCTTGCGAATGCCGGGGAAAGTGCGCATCACCGGCGGATGATGGCTGACATAGTGATGCATCCAGACGTTCAGGTCTTCGGCCGGGCCGGTGTAATGCACCACGTAGGAACAGGGATTTCCGTTCTTCGCCATATCGAGCCTGGCCTCGTCGACCGGGAAATGCCGCGCATACATGGCCTGCTGCGTGCCCTTGGCGCCGCGGATGCTCGACAGTACGCCGGAGGCGGCAAGCTGTTGCAGGTGCCCAGCCGGCGCCATCGCGTCTTCCAGGTCCGTTAGGTCGTTGAAGTAGAGCTGCATGCCGAAGATCGGCGACTGCTCATCCTTGTTGTACATGTCCTTGGTGACTTCGGGCGTGTAGAGATTGGCAGCGGTGAGGCCAGGTGTCAGCTTGACGATCTCGGCAACCGTCTCGACATCCGCCTTGCTCACTTCGAGCTGGCTTCCATCGACATTCTCGAAAAAGGCGAAATAGGCAAAACGCATGGCGTGGCTTCCTGCTTCTCTATGGGGCCGCAACGATTGCCGGCGGCCTCTGTTCCCCGGTCGTAGTCCACTATCGAGCCGTCGGCGGTGAAAAACAAGTTTAGACCTAAACTATTTTCAAGCTTGTTTTACGGACCGAAACGCACCGCAGGGGACATGATTTAAGCTTCAATCTTTCCGCTTGAATCTTGCTGGATTTTCGATCACGATCCGCTTCCACGCGCGTTGAAGAGGATAGGGACGCCGCCGGATAGCTCTTGGGAGAGGGCCTGCGCCACGTCGCTCCACCTGCCGATCATCAGGAATAATTTCGCATCCGATCCGGCTGGAAAAGCGCCCGCCGGCACCAGAACAGAGGGAACGCAATCATGACCATGAGCCTTTTCCGCCGCGCCTTTTTCGGCCTCGCGGGTGCCGCCGCCCTGTCCGTCGCAAGCGCCGGTTCGGCCTCCGCCGCAGCGCTTGCCGTTGGCTCCTATCCCAGCAATCCGCCCTTCGAATACAAGACCGCTACGGGTACTTTCGAGGGTTTCGAGGTCGATATCGTCAACGAAGTCGCCAAGCGCCTCGGCATGACGGTCGAGATTTCCGACCTCGGCTTCCAGGCTCTGTTCGCCGCCACTTCCTCGAAGCGTATCGATGTCGCGATCTCCTCGATCACCATCACCAAGGAGCGCCTCGGCAGCCAGTCCTTCACGCAGGCCTATTATGACGCCGACATGGGCATAGCCACCCGCAAGGAAGCGGCCATTTCCAAGGTCGAGGACCTCAAGGGCAAGGTCGTCGGCGTCCTGGCCGGCTCCACGGGCGACAAGTGGGCCAAGGACAACAAGGAAAAATACGGCATCACCGACATCAAGAGCTACAACGCCCAGCAGGACCTGCTGATGGATCTCTCCGCCGGCCGTGCCGACGTGGCGGTCAGCGACGTCCCGGGCATGGAATACGCCTTCCTCAAGATGAAGGACCTCGCCGTCAAGGTACGCATCAAGACCGGCGAACAGTACGGCCTGATGATGACCAAGGACCATCCGCTGCTCGCCAAGGCGAACGACGCGATCACCGCCATGAAGAAGGACGGCACGCTGGCCGCGATCCACAAGAAGTGGTTCGGCTCCGATCCCGCCGCCGGTTCCGCCTCCGCCGTCGAACAGCCGCTGCCGAAGCCCTGAGCCGGCTATCGATTTCGCAAATCCCAGTCATGCCGGCCGGCGACGGCCGGCATTTTCTTGAGCATAGAGGCACCAGGAAATGACACTCCTCGACACTTTCTTCAATCTCGGGGTTCTCGGCGACGCGTTTCCGGCGCTGCTGCGCGGACTGATCAACACCTTCCTGCTCGGCGTCGCCGGCATCGGTTTCGGCATTCCCATCGGCCTGGTGATCGCGCTTCTGCGCCTCTACGGGCCGAAGCCGGTGCGCTATCTGATGGTGCTCTATATCGACATATTTCGCGCTGCGCCGATGCTGGTCGTGCTCATCCTCATCTATTACGCGCTGCCCTTCGTCGGCATCCGCCTGTCCTCGTGGACGTCCGCGGGTCTCGCCTTCTCGATCGTCATGGCCGCCTATTCGGCGGAAATCTTCCGCTCCGGAATCGAGGGGATCCCCCGCGGCCAGTTCGAGGCCGCCGCGGCGCTCGGGCTGCCCTTCTCCGTCACGCTACGCAAGGTCGTGCTGCCGCAGGCGATCCGCATCGTCATTCCGCCGATGACCAACAACTGCGTCTCGATGTTCAAGGATACGTCACTTGCCTCCACCGTCGCACTGCCCGAACTCCTCAAGGAGGCGACGGACGCGCAGGCGCTCTATGCCAACCCGACGCCGCTGATCGGCGCCGCACTGATCTATATCGCCTTCCTCTGGCCGATGGTGCGGCTGGTCAACCTTCTCGAACAACGGTTCAACAAGGAAAAGAAGCGCTGACGGTAAAGCCTATTCGAAGGCAGCGCCTGAGAGATGGTTGTTGGCGGAGCTCTTGATCGTGCCGATCTCCGACCACAACGCCGTTGTCATGCGCGGATCGACATCCGCCATCATGTCCTGCAGCCAGGCCTCATGCGCCGTGGCCATCGCCGCAAACAGCGTCATGCCCGCCTCGGTGAGTGTCGCGACCGTCACGCGCCGGTCGCCGTCCGGCGTCACGCGCTGGACATAACCGTCCGCTTCCAGCCTCTCGACAAGCCCGGTGACATTGCCGTTGGTAACCATGGTGCGCTTGGAAAGCTCGCCGAGCCGAAGCCCGTCCTTCTCGCGATAGAGCTGCGCCATCAAATCGAACTGCGGCAGCGTCGCGCCGAATTCGGCACGCAGGCGGCGGCGGATTTCCTGGCTGATCAACTTGGTGGTCGACAGCATACGCAGCCAGAGCCGCAGCTCCGGCTTCGACCGCCCCTGGGCGCCCTGAACGATGATCTCCAGATCGACGTTGATCGCTTCCGCTTCTGCCATTCCGAATATTGCCTCTGTAACCGAGCCACCGTCTAGAAGCAGATATTTGAAATGTCAAAGATTCCCGGGCCGGATCGCCCGCTGACGGATGCGGCCCACAAGCCCTTTATCACCGCCCCGATCGCCACAGCGTCAAAGAAAGCGCCCTCCCTCGTTCCAATTATCCATCCATATGCATATATTTTCCGAGGAGAGCAGCGAGCACGGGCAATTTGTCTGCAGCCGAACTGCCGCTCGCACTTGCCCTCAATCGAGTCGGAAACAAGCGGCTTCGAACAAAACTTGGCGATTTTTCACGGCGCATACGGAACGGAAATTTGCTCGCTGCCGCCCCTCCCGATTGCTTGCATCCTCATATTTTCTGCAATAGGCTCCCTCATCGGTTAGCGGCATCCGGCGAGGAAACCGGCTGCTGCCCGGCTCACGAAACCGGTCAATTCAAGGGGAACCCGGCACCATGTCTTCCAGCACGCTTACCAGTCTCGCTTCCGCTCTTCTTTCCGGCTCGGTCAAGGTCGTGGACCTGACGGCGCCGCTCGGGCCGGATACCCCCGTTCTCTACCTGCCGCCGCAGTTCGGCAAGAACACGCCGAAGGTCGCCGTCCACACGATCTCGGAATATAACGAGGACGGTCCGTTCTGGGCCTGGAACTGGCTGGAGCTCGGCGAGCACACCGGCACCCATTTCGACGCGCCCTGTCATTGGATCACCGGCAAGGACAAGCCGAACAACACCACCGACACCATCCCGCCGCAGAATTTCGTGGCGCCGGTCAATGTCATCGACCGTTCCAAGGAAGCCGCCGAAAACCCGGATTATCTGCTGACCGTCGACAGCATCAAGGAATGGGAAGCAGAGCATGGCGAGATCGAAGCCGGCAGCTGGGTGCTGATGCGCTCCGACTGGTACAAGCGCAACGGCTCGACCGAAACCTTCCTGAATGCCGACGAGAACGGCCCGCATTCTCCCGGCCCGACCGCCGAAGCGATCCAATACCTGATTTCGAAAGGCATTATCGGCTGGGGCCAGGAAACCATCGGCACCGACGCCGGCTCGGCCGGCGGCATGAACCCGCCCTTCCCGGCCCATAACCTCATGCACGGCGCCGGCAAATACGGTCTCGCATCGCTGTCGAACCTCGACCAGCTTCCGCCGAAGGGCGCCGTGCTGATCGCCGCACCGCTGAAGCTCGTCAAGGGCACCGGCTCGCCGGTCCGGGCGCTGGCTCTGATCGCCTGATCCAATCGAAGGGCCGGACCGGGAAGGTTCCGGCCCTTTCTGTATCCAGCGGAAAGACAGGCGGGATGGCGGATTTCGACTACATCATCGTCGGCAGCGGCATCAACACACTGGTCGCCGCCGCCATGCTCGGCAAGAAGGGCAAGAAGGTCCTCCTCCTGGAACGCAGCGACCGCATCGGCGGCTGCCTGCGCACGGAAGAGATCACCGAGCCGGGCTTTACCCACGACGTGATGGCCACCACCATGGTGCTGTTCCTCACCTCTCCCGCCTATGCCGCGCTCGGCAAGGACCTCGAAGCACACGGCCTTGAATTCGCCCATGCCGACCTGCCGACCGGCGTGCTGCGGTCCGACGGCTCCTCCGTCATCTTCTCCAAAGACAGGCAACGCAATATCGCGACGTTCGAAGCGCTCGCAGCCGGCGACGGCAGGACGTTCGACAAGGAAATGAGCGCCCTTGGCGCGGATGCCGCCTTTCTGTTCTCGCTGCTCGGCGGCGCGCTCTGGTCCGGCGCAACACTGAAGACGGTCGCCAGACAGGGATGGGGCAAAGGCCTGCGCCAGCTCGCCGCCTGGTTCGGCGATGCGCTGACGCCGGCACGCGGTTACCTCGAAACCACCTACAGGTCGGAAGCCGCTCACGCCCTCTGGGCGCCCTGGGTCCTGCATTGCGGCCTTGCTCCGGAAAGCGCCTATTCGGCCGAGATGGTCAAAGTCATCGGTTTTGCGATCGAACTTGCCGGCTGCCCGATCGTCAAGGGCGGCGCGGCCAATCTCGTCCGGGCCTTCGAACGGCTGATCGCGGATCAGGGCGGAGCGATCCGCACCGGCGCGGATGTCGAACGCATCCTTGCCGGCCCGGGCAACAAGGCCGCCGGCGTGCGGCTGGTTGGCGGCGAGACGATCGACGCCGCGTCCGGCGTGGTCTGCTCGACGACGCCCAACCAGATCTATGGCCGGCTGCTGAAGGACTGGCCGCAACCGGCCCCGGCCGAGATCCAGGAAGGCGTCGCCCGTTATCGCTATGGCAAGGGCAATATGCAGATCCACTACGCCCTTTCCGCGCCGCCGCGCTGGAAGGGCGATCCGGATCTCGCCAAGGTGGCGCTGCTGCACCTGACATCCGGTCTGGACGGCGTCTCGCGCGCCACCAACGAATGTGAACGCGGTCTGCTGCCCGCCGAGCCGACCGTTTGCGTCGGCCAGCCTGCCAGCTTCGATCCGTCACGCGCGCCGGAAGGCAAATCCGTGCTTTGGCTGCAGCTTCCCGAAGCGCCCCGCTTCATCAAGGGCGATGCGGCCGGTGAGATTGCCGCACCTGCGGACGGCCGCTGGACCGACGAGCTGCGCGAACTTTATGCCGACCGCATCGAGGCGCTGCTTTCCCGCCACATCGAGAACTTTGCCGAAATCAAGCTCGCCCGCCGCGCCTATTCGCCGGCCGATCTGGAATCGCTGAACATGAACCTCGTCGGCGGCGATCCCTATGGCGGCTTCTGCGGGCTCGACCAGTTTTTCCTCTGGCGACCCTTCAAGTCGTCTGTTAACCACCGCACGCACGTGCCGGGCCTTTATCATATTGGCGCCTCGACCCATCCGGGACCGGGGCTTGCCGGCGGCTCGGGCTTTCTGCTCGCATCGTCGTTGCGTTGAAACGACGTGGTCTAGGAGACATGGATTTCATGGCAGAACGGTTTTCAGGCGTGGTGCTGCGCTGGCATCAGGAGGGCGATCAGGAAAATCGGCCGACCATGGGCGAGATCGGCCTCAACCATTTCGCACCCTACCTGATGAACCGCATCATCTCCCGCTGGAACTCCAACATGGCGGAGGAGCTGCGTGAATACGACCTGTCGACTGCCAAGATGCGAACGCTCGCGGTCCTCAGCGTCTCCGCCTCGCTCACCATCAACGAGCTTTCCGTGTTCGCCGTCATCGAACAGTCGACCATGAGCCGCACGCTCGATTCCCTCGAAGACCAGGGTTACATCCGCCGCACACCGCGCGTCGAGGACATGCGCATCCGCGATGTGACGATCACCGAGGAAGGCCGCGCGGCCTTCGGGCGCTTCTGGCCGACCATGTACGATTCACTGCTGCGGATGTTCGACGGCATCGACGAGGAGGAATACCGCGCCTTTACGGGCACGCTCCACAAGATCCTCCTCAACATCCGCAAGCACGAGATCTGACCGGTCTATTTCGTCAGCCGTGTCTGAAGGCTGTCGCGGATGCGCTTGCCGAGCGCCTGGTAGTTCTCGTCGAAATGATGTCCGCCCTCGATCGGCACGACTTCGATGCCCTTGTCCTTCAAGGTCGGGCAGGGATCGTCGTCCTCGTCGGTGCCGTAGACGCATTGGATGAGCTTCGGATCGATCTTGACGATATCGGTCATCGGATCGCCGCCCTTGCCGTCGCCAGCGACGCCAAGCCAGCCGGTCACGGAAATTTCGTAGTCCACCTCATGCGACAGGCCGAGCAGGGTAATCTGCTTGACGCGCGCCCGGTCTGCTTCCGGCAGGAGGTTGTAGGTGGCGGGCAGAACATCCGCCCCGAACGAATAACCGACCAGCAGCACGTTCTGAACGCCCCATTGCCGGCGATAGTGTTCGATGATCTTCGCCAGGTCGTCCGCGGTCGCCTGGGGGCTGCGCTCGGACCAGAAGTAACGCAGCGAATCCAGCCCGATCGTCGGAATCCCCTGGGATTGCAGATAGCCGCCCACTTCGCTGTCGAGGTCCCGCCACCCGCCATCGCCGGAAAAGATCACCGCCATCGTGTTCATGGCCGGCTTGGCTTCGAGCACGTTCAATGGCAGGTCGAGCGGCTGGTTGGTCCGGCCGGCAGCCGCGATGCGAGCGGCAAGCGCCTGGGAGAGCGCCACATCGGAGGTCTCGTTCGAATTGCTGAGCTCGACCTCGGGGTGATCCTGTTTCAGGCGAAGACCATGTGCCTTGCCGGCGGTATCGGCTGTGGCTGTGGAAATGATCGTCACGACTGCAGGCAGAGCACCGTCGTCAAAGCCATAGACCGTGCGATCGCCGACCTTCTGCTTGGACGCCGGCGTGCAGAGTTCCTTGCCGAGCGGGATGCCGGCCAGCGGATCGACGGCAATCGCCTCCTCGATCGTCGCATTCGGGCTCTGGGAGATCATCGCCAGCGCCAACGCACCGCCTTCTCCGATGCCGGCGACAATCGGGTGGCGGTACTGCGTATTGCCGATCCGTCGCTGCACCTGCTGGGAGACGTCCTCGATATCGGAAACCATGTAGATGCATTCGCCGTCATCGGCGCCGAGCGACTTGATATAGGAGGGGAAATCGATGCCGACCACGGCGGCACCGGCCGCGAGCAGCTTCTGCGCCTCGATGTCCTCCCGAGCCCCCCAGCCCTGCCCGCCCGAAATCAGGAAGACGATGCCTTCGAGTTCGCTGCCATTGTTCGGCACGAGGATACGCGGCTGCGGGATAAGGCCCGTATGGTAATCCTGCTGATCCTGTGCAGCCGCCATCGGGACACCGGACAGCAGCGCTGCAAACACGATAACAAGAAAACGCAGATACATCATTTACCAACCACTCCCCTCAAGCCGCCGCCGATCAGGAGCGTTGCGTCCATCATCACGATGGCGGGGCTGACGCCCCCTGCCACAGCGAGATAACGCGGCTCCCAGGCAGGATGGAACTTCGACTTGAAAGCCTTCAACCCTTTGAAATTGTAGAACCGTTCACCGTGCTCGAAAACGACGCTGCCGATCCTGTCCCAGGCGAGCGCCGCCTCGCGTGTAGACATGCCGGAAAGCGGCGCCATGCCGAGATTGAAATGTCCATAACCGGCATCGCGCAGATATTCCATAATCTTCACGAACAGGAAGTCCATTGAGCCTTTCGGCGCATCCGGCATGAAGCGCATCAGGTCGACCGTGCCTTCCTGCTTCGTGTCCGTCAGCGACAGCGTCGCGAAGGCGACGATCCGGCCGTCCTTCCGCAGGATCGCGACCGGCTGGGCGCTGACATAGTCATCCCGGAAGGCACCGAGCGAAAAGGTCTTCTCGCGCGTGTTGTGATCTTCGAGCCAGGCATCCGACACGCGCCGCAGCTCCTCGATATGCGCCATCACATCCGGCTGCTCGATGACCGAAAATTCGAGCCCCTCGCGGGCACCTTTGTTGACGGCCTGACGAAGCCCGGCCAGCCGGCCGCCCTTGAGGTCGAAGCTGGACAGGTCGACGATCGCCAGTTCGCCGAGCTTGAAGGCCCTGAGGCCTGCATCGGCGCAATGCGAAAGGAGGCTGGGCGAAATCTGATAGAGCACGGCGCGGCCGCCTCGAGCCCGGGCTTCCTCGACGAAACGCCAGACGAGATCCGCTGTCTCCTCCTGCGGCCCGACCGGATCGAAAAGCGCAATCCAGGAGCGGCCCTGGATGCCGTACATGATGAAGGCATTGCCGCTGTCGGAGAACATCAGCCGCTTGTCGCCCATCCGGACAAGATTGGCGTCGGCATTGTCCTGGGCCATGACGAGCTGGATCGCCCGCTCGAGATCGTCCGCCGTGGACAATGCCGAACGTCGGGCCGCCGGCCGCAACAGGCTGAACACGGAGATCGTCGCCGCAAAAATCGCAAGGCCAAGGACCGCACGCAATCCGCGCGGAGCTTCCTCGGAAAACTCGAACTGCCACCAGAGTTCGCGGCTGTATTCCACTTCGCGATAAACGAAGAGCAGCACGGTGATCGCCGCGGCGACGACGATGAACATGGCGGCGATCCAGCTCGGCGTCAGCACCTGACCGAACAGCGACGCCCGGCGTTTGAACTGCTTGGCACTGAGGAAGAGGCTGACCAGCAGGATGATCAGGAACGTCGCCTCGAAAAGCGCGATCGCCCGCATGAAGGCGAAAACCAGCGCCAGAGAGGTGCAGACCATGGCGGTCCACCACGCCCCGTCCAGCCGCTGGCCGATGCCGCGCGCCGCGACGAACAGCAGGAGGCCGAGGATGCTGGAGAGAAAATGCGCGCCTTCGAACACCGGAAGCGGCAGGTAGTTGCCAAGAAAATTGATGTCGGAATCCGGCGTCGGCGTCACGCTCGAGAAGATCAGCATTGCGCCGGCGATCATCGAGAAGGTCGCCAGAAGCGGCGGCGCCAGGCGGAATTCAAGCTTTCGAAGCGTCGACGCAATGGGGTGATGGGCAAGTTGGCGAATTTCGACGCCGATCACCACCAGGGTGGCGATGAGCAGCGGCAGGACATGATAGATGACGCGGTAGAGGACGAGGCTGCCGAGCACTTCATCGAGGCTCACCGTATTGCCGAGTGCCGCGACGATCACCGTCTCGAAGACGCCGAGACCGGCCGGCACATGGCTGAGGACACCCAAGCCGATGGCGGTCGCATAGATCGCCAGGAAGGACGGCCAGCCGATTTCCGTCTGCGGCAGAAGCACGTAGAGGACGGAGGCGGAGGCGGCGACGTCAAGCGCCGTGATCAGGAACTGCTGCGAGGATGTACGGCTGTCCGGCAGGCGGATGCTCAATCGTCCGATGGATACCGTCCGTCCGCCACGCCCGAGGATCATAAGAGCGATGAGCACGAGGATGATCACGATCGCGCCGGCGCGGACCCACGTTCCGTCGATGTCGAGGATTGCTCCGATCCGCGGCGCCGTGACCAGCGATGCGAGTGCCGTGACCGCCAGAAGCCCTATACCGAAGGCGAGCGTCACAAATGCGATGACTCGACCGATATCGTCCGGCGAAAGCCCCAGGCGCGAATAGGCGCGGAACCGGATCGCTCCGCCGCTGAGGGCTCCGAAACCGGCCGTGTTACCGACCGCATAGGCGCTGAAAGCCGTGATCGCGACAGGCACGAAAGGCAGCGTCCGGCCGATATAGGTGATCGCGTTGATGTCGTATCCGACCAGCGCCGCGAAACTCAGTGCCGTGAAGAAAACAGCAAGGCCGACCGAAGACCAGCGCGTATTGCCAAGCGCCTCGATAACGTCGTCGTAGCTGACTTCGTTGGTGAGTTTGTAGATGGCAAATGTCGTGAACGCGAAAACCGCCAGCGCCGCCAGGGCGATGAGGTAAGGACGGTACGTCTCAAGGATGTCTCGAAAGCGACTTGGCTGACGATCCGTGGATTCCATGTGGGCTGCCGGGGCTGAAGAACTGCGCATCTAGGTTTCGGTCAGATGCGCAGCAAAAGCAACGGGATCGCGGCTATAATGTGTCTTTATGCTTAAAACCTAAAGCGTAGAGACCGTCTTCAGCGCACCGTCCAGCGCTATGCCGCTTTCATCGAGCAGTGCCGCCTGGCGCAGGCGTTTCATCCAGGCCGCACCGTCGTCGCGGTCCGCCAAGGTCGTCAGCGCCGACATCACCCGGTCGAATTTCGAAAGCCCGCGCGCGTGGGTGTCGGAATAGCCCTTCACCAGGCGGCGATTGTTGATCACTTCGACCGCGAGATCGTAGTTCCGCGACAGAAGCGAAGTCGCCGCACCGAGCCAGGCTTCGCGATGCTCGGCTTCCCGTGCGTGCCGCAGCGTGCCGCGGCGGATACGGCGCAGAGCCGCCAACGTGTAGAGCGTCAGGAACCAGAAGAGCGTGCCAGTCTGCACCCGGCGGCCTTTGTTGATGCGGCGGTCGAGCCAGGCGAAAACCTTCGGACGGCTTTCGACCCAGAGGCCGAGCTTCTTAGGCATGGTGCCGACGACCTCTTCCATCCGCGGATGCATGTATTCGGTCATGTAGAGGATCTGGTCCTGTTTGACGCCGACTTCCTTGGCCACACGATCGAAACGCGAGCCACGGGTTTTCAGGTCGGCGACGCGGATCACATCGTCATAGGCCATGGCGACGGCGACGTATTTCGCGGACTGGACGGTGAAGGCATAATCATGCTCCTCGCCGCCATTGGCACGGTCGAGAGCATGAAGTTTGCCGACCCGATCGAGATATTCGCCGGCATAGGCCGGATCCTGGAAATCCGTGAGCTTCTTGACGCCCGCAAACAGCAGCGGCCAGGCGACCTCAGGGAATTCGGCGCGCATGCGATGCACCAGCCGGTCGAGATCCGGATGGCCGGCGGTTTCCGGCATGACATCGAAACGCTTCGGCGCCGAGGCGGTGACTTCGTCCCGCGGCTTGGCCTTGGTACGCTCATAGGCGGCGTTGAAGGCACGCAGGCTGGGCTCGACACCCTTGCCGCCGCCGCGAATGGTCGCCTCGAAGGCCTCCTTCGGGAAAGGCAGCACATCGGCGGCTGCAAGAGCGCCGAACATCGAGGCGGAAATCACGCTGCCGTTTTTGGTCGCCAGGGTATCCATGTCGAAGGCGATGGTGCGCTTGGCGGCGAAATCGGTCGCACCGACCACTACGGTCGGATCGCCGATACCGTCGCCCGGCTTTTCCTTTTCGCCGACCGCAAAGGAGCGATGCGTCGAGGCGATCAGCGTTGTCTTGTCGGGGGTCACGAGACCGCGCAATACAGAGCGTCCGGCTTCCATCAGTTCGGCGGCCAGCACGACATCCACATCGCCCGGCGTCGGCATCAGCGAGAAGATCGGCGACACGCCATCGCGGGCGGGCAGCATCTCGATGTAGTAGATCGTCGCACCGGTGCGCTGGGCAACGCCCGGCACGGAGGTCGACTGCGCCATCCAGCCCTGCTCTTCGGCAAGACCGACGATCCAGTCGGCGAGCACGCCGCCGCCCTGGCCGCCCATGGCCATGATCGCCAGTGTCAGCGGCTTTTCGGAAGCGTAGAGCGTCTTGAGGTTCACGGTTTCGTTCATCGATCAAGCCTCCGCGAAGACGACGCGGCCGGCAGCGCGGCGGGCCTGCAGCCAGCCGATCACCGAAGCGCGGAATTTCGAGAGGAACTTGTCCCAACCGGTCGGATTCATGATCACATCGGCGCGGTAGAAGGATGGACAGAGAACGGCGGCCTCGGAAACCTCGCCGCAATTGCCGCAGCCGACGCAGCTATTGTCGATCGCCGCGACCGGATCGTCTTTCAAAGGATCATCCGTGTGTTTGACCGACAGCGACGGGCAGCCAGAAAGCCGGATGCAGGCGTGATCGCCGGTGCAGACATCCTCGTCCACCCCGAAGCGTTCCTTCACCATGCGCTTGCCGTCCTTGACCGCCTGGTTGAACTGCGGCTTCACCCGGCGCTGCTTGTTCAACATGCATTCGGAGGAGGCGACGATGATCTTCGGACCCTTTTCCTTGCTCGTCAGCGCTTCCTTCAGCGTGTCGCGCATCTTGGCGACATCGTAGGTGCGGTCGATCTGGCGCACCCAGGTGGCGCCGATGCCCTTCACCGCGTTGACGATCGAGTTGTTGGTCTTGCGGTTCGGGTTGATGGCCCGTGACGACAGGATGTCCTGCCCGCCGGTCGCCGCCGAATAGAAATTGTCGACGACGAGGATGACGCCATCCTGCTTGTTGAACACCGCATTGCCGACCGAGGTCGCCAAGCCGTTGTGCCAGAAGCCGCCATCGCCCATGACCGCGATCGAGCGCTTGTCCGACTCGACGTTGAAGGCGGAAGCGGAAGCCGGGCCGAGGCCGTAGCCCATGGTGGTACCGCCGATATTGAAGGGCGGCAGGATCGAGAACAGGTGGCAGCCGATATCGGCCGAGACGTGGTGTTCGCCGAGTTCCTTTTCGACCAGCTTCATGGCCGCAAAGATCGGCCGCTCCGGACAGCCGGTACAGAAACCGGCCGGGCGTGCCGGCACGACTTCGGCCAGAGCCTTCACCTTGGGATCGTTGAGAACATCGCTCGGATCCGGCACCGGCGGCTGGTTGCCGAGCAACAAACGGTCGTACATCTCGATGAAGGTCTTCAGACCCTTCATCATCACGGGCGCGGTATATTCGCCGCCAAGCGGCAGGATGTCCTTGCCGTGCAGACGCGTCTGGATGTCGCGGCGCCGCATCAGCGTGTGAAGCGTCTGCTCGATATATTCCGGCGCGCCTTCCTCCACCATGATCACGGCCTTCTTGCCGAGACAGAAATCGACCACCTCGTCGTCGATCGTTGGGTAGGCGACGTTCATCACGTAGATCGGCACCGACGAATTGCCGTAGACATCCGCCAGGCCAAGCTGCTGCAGGCCGCGCATGACGCCGTTGTAGAGACCGCCAAGCGTGATGATGCCGATCTCGCCTTCCTCAGGGCCGAAATGCTCGTTGAGCTTCCTTTCCTTGATGAAGTTGACGGCAGCCGGCCAGCGGCGCTCCAGCTTGTCCTTCTCTTGCCCGAAATTCGCCGGCGGCAGGACGATGCGGTTGACGTCGCGGACCGGGTTTTCCAGCGCCTCGCGGAGCGTGAACTTTGGCCGCTGGTTGTCCTTGGCGACGAACTGGCCGTGCACGTGACAGGCGCGGATGCGCACTTCCAGCATGACAGGGGTGTTGGAGGCTTCCGAAAGCTGGAAGCCGTCTTCCACGGCCTGAACCATTGCCGGCAGGTTGGGACGCGGGTCGAGAAGCCACATCTGCGACTTCATCGCGAACGCATGGCTGCGTTCCTGCATGATCGAAGAGCCTTCGCCGAAATCCTCGCCGAGGATGATCAGCGCACCGCCATTGACGCCGCCGGAGGACAGGTTGGAGAGCGCATCCGACGCGACATTGGTGCCGGCCGTCGATTTCCATGTCACGGCGCCGCGGACCGGATACATCACCGAGGCAGACAACATCGCCGCCGCTGCGGCTTCCGAGGCCGAGGTCTCGAAATGGACCCCGAGGTCCTCCATGATGTCCTTGGCGTCGGCGAGCACATCCATCAGGTGCGAGATCGGCGAACCCTGGTAGCCGCCGACATAGGAAACGCCGGATTGCAGCAGCGCCTTGGTGATGGCGAGAATGCCTTCACCCCGGAAAATCTCGCCCTCTCCAAGTTTGAGATCCTCGACTTCGCGCGCAAAAGATCGCTCGGCCATGGCAGTTCCCCTTCGCCTTTTCGGCTTCAATCCATAATCATTTGCAAAAGCATATTTTCGCCGGCCGCCATTTGTCAATTCACAAATGCTGCCGGAACAATGAGCCTTGCTTTAACCGAACATCGAGCGGGACGGAGGAGCGGGCAACTGGAGGCATTATATATGCATATGCATATTATTTGGCCGATCCCGCATGAAAACTGCCGGCGTTACCGCAAATCCGCTTGACGGGCCGATCAAACGCCATATAGTTTAAACTTAAAATAATCAGCGACTGAACGTCAGGAGGACTTGGATATGCGCATCGTCTGTATCGGTGGCGGCCCGGCCGGTCTCTATTTCGCGCTCCTGATGAAGAAGCTGCATCCCGAGCATTCCATTTCCGTCGTCGAGCGCAACAAGCCTTACGACACGTTCGGCTGGGGCGTGGTCTTCTCCGATGCCACCATGGTGTCGATGAAGGCGTGGGACCCGGAAAGTGCTGCCGAAATCGAGGATGCGTTCAACCACTGGGACGATATCGAGCTGCTCTTCAAGGGCACGCGCCAGCGCACCTCCGGCCACGGCTTTGTCGGCATCGGCCGCAAGAAGCTCTTGAACATCCTGCAGCGCCGCTGCGAGGCGCTCGGCGTCGAGCTTGTTTTTGAAACCGATTCCAATGGCGATGTCGATTATCCGGATGCAGACCTGATCATTGCCTCGGACGGCTTCAACTCCAAGATCCGCAACCGTTATCCGGAGGTCTTCGAACCGGATCTCGTCGTGCGCCCTAACCGTTATATCTGGCTCGGCACCAACAAGCTCTTCGACGCCTTCACCTTCGATTTCCGCAAGACGGATCACGGCTGGTTCCAGGCGCATATCTACAAGTTCGACGACAAGACCTCGACCTTCATCGTCGAAACGACGGAAGAGGCCTACGAAAAGCACGGCCTCGGCCGGATGGACCAGCAGGGATCGATCGATTTCTGCCAGGACCTGTTCTCGGAAGTCCTCGAAGGCTCCGAATTGATGACCAATGCCCGCCATCTGCGCGGCTCGGCCTGGCTGAACTTCAACCGCCTGATCTGCGGCAAGTGGAGCCATTTCAACGGCAACTCGCATGTCGTGCTGATGGGCGACGCCGCCCATACCGCCCATTTTGCGATCGGTTCCGGCACCAAGCTCGCCATCGACGACGCGATCGAGCTCAGCAACCAGTTCAACAAGCTCGGCCATTCGAAAGACAAGATCCCGGCAGTCCTCGAAACCTACGAGGAAATCCGCCGAGTCGATGTCGCCCGCATCCAGAATGCGGCCCGCAACGCCATGGAATGGTTCGAAGTGGTCGGCCAGCGTTACGCCGATACGCTGGAGCCGGAACAGTTCATGTATTCGATGCTGACCCGCTCGCAGCGTATCAGCCACGAGAATCTCCGCCTGCGCGATCCCAAATGGCTTGAAGGTTACGAACGCTGGTTCGCCAGGAAAAACGGTATCGAGGTGACCGGCAACGGCCGCACCCTGCCGCCGATGTTCACGCCCTATTCGCTGCGCGAAACCCATCTGCCGAACCGTATCGTCATGTCGCCGATGGCGATGTATTCTGCGAAAGACGGGCTGCTGGACGATTTCCATCTGGTCCATCTCGGCTCCCGCGCGCTCGGCGGCGCCGGCCTCGTATTTGGGGAAATGACCTGCGTCTCGCCGGATGCCCGCATCACCCCCGGCTGCCTCGGTCTGTGGAACGCTGAACAGGCGTCGCAATGGAAGCGGCTCGTCACCTTCGTCCATGAGAATTCCGCGGCAAAGGTCGGCATTCAGCTCGGCCATGCGGGCCGCAAAGGTTCGACCAAGGTCGCCTGGGAAGGTATCGACCAGCCGGTCGAAGAGGGTGGCTGGTCGCTGATCTCGGCTTCGGCGCTCCCCTACCTCAAGACCAGCCAGGTTCCGAAGGCTATGGACCGCGCCGACATGGATCGTGTCATCGCCGACCATGTGCGCTCCGCAAAGTTCGCGGCCGAATCCGGCGCCGACTGGTTGGAGCTGCATTGCGCCCACGGCTATCTTCTATCGAGCTTCCTCTCGCCGCTCACCAACATCCGCACCGACGAATACGGCGGCAGCCACGAAAACCGCGCGCGTTATCCGCTGGAAGTCTTCAAGGCGGTCCGCGAGGTCTGGCCGCAAAACAAGCCGATTTCCGTTCGCCTCTCCTGCCATGACTGGTTCGAAGGCGGAAACACGCCTGAAGACGCGGCGATCTACGCGCGGATGTTCAAGGAGGCCGGAGCCGACCTGATCGACTGCTCGTCCGGCCAGGTATGGAAGGAAGAAAAGCCGGTCTATGGCCGCCTCTTCCAGACGCCCTTCTCCGACAAGATCCGCAACGAGATCGGCATCCCGACCATCGCCGTCGGCGCGATTTCGGAGGCCGATCATGCGAACTCGATCATCGCCGCCGGCCGCGCCGATCTCTGCGCCGTCGCCCGCCCGCATCTCGCGGATCCGGCCTGGGTTCTTCACGAGGCGGCCAAGATCGGCTTGACGGACATTCCCTGGCCAAAACAGTATTATTCCGGCAAGGCGCAGTACGAGACCAACCTCGCGCGTGCCGCGGCCACCGTTGCTCCTCCGGCGGCCGGCCCCGCGGCAGCGAAATAAGGATCGCATCATGAGCGAAGCGCCCTTTGCCAAACTTGCCAACCGTCACGCCCTCGTCACCGGCGCGGGCTCGGGCATCGGCGCGGCGATCGCAACGGCGCTGGTGGAAGCCGGCGCGCGGGTGACCCTCGCCGGCCGGCGGGCCGAGCCTCTGGAGGCACTTGCCGCAACGCTTGGCAGGGAAAAGGTCTGCGTTGCCGACGGTTTCGACGTCACCGACGAGATCGCCATCGACAACGGCCTGAAGACGGCACGGGCCGCGTTCGGTCCTGTCGACATCCTCGTCAACAATGCCGGCGAAGGCCCGAGTGCGCCGTTCGAAAAGACCTCGCTTGAGATGTGGAACCGGGTGATGTCGGTCGATCTCACCGGCGTATTCCTCGTGACCCAGGCCGTGCTGCCGGATATCAAGGCTTTTGGCGCAGGCGCCCGCATCATCAACATCGCCTCGACCGCGGGGCTCACAGGTTATGCCTACGTCTCTGCCTACGTGGCAGCCAAACATGGCGTTGTCGGCCTTACCCGTTCCCTGGCGCTGGAGCTTGCGAGGACCGGCATCACCGTCAACGCCGTCTGCCCCGGCTTTACCGACACACCGCTGATCGCCCGTTCGATCGAGACGATCGTCGCAAAGACCGGACGGACGGAAGAGCAGGCGCGACAGGAACTTACCAGGAGCAATCCGCAGGGGCGGCTGGTGAAGCCGGAGGAGGTTGCAGACACGGTTCTGTGGCTGGCATCGCCCGGAGCCGCGTCGATCAACGGACAGGCAATCGCGGTTGCCGGGGGAGAAGTCATGGCGGGTTAGTCGGCCTCGGCATGAACCAGGAAACGAAACCGGGAGATCAGGATGGAACTGGAAAAGGGCATAACAGAGAATGGTAGCGGGTATAATGGCACCAGCTGGAATATCCTCGGCCAGGTCTATTTCCCAAAGGCGGTCTGCGACGACACCTTCGCCTTTGAAACCAACAGCCTCCCGGGACAGTTCGTGCCTGTGCACGTCCACCCGACCCAGGACGAATTCATCCTCGTGCAGGAAGGTGAACTCGATCTCAAGCTCGACGGCCAATGGGTCAAGGCGAAGGCCGGAGATCTGGTCCGCATGCCGCGCGGCATCCCTCACGGATACTTCAACAAGTCCGACAAGCCCTGCCGGGCACTTTTCTGGGTCTCACCGGCCCGCAAACTCCAGAAGCTTTTCGAAGAGCTGCATGAAATGACCGATGTGGAGGAGATCGTGAAGGTTTCCGCCGCGCACGAGGTGGATTTCCTGCCGCCTTCCGCCAACGACTGACCCGGGAGAGGTCCCGCCGCCCGGAAAGGGACGGTCGGCGAAAAGGAGAGGAGACGAACATGAGTGACGTGATGAAGGACATGAAGCACGGTTTTCGCGATTACCAGCCGAAACATTTCCTCTGGGAAGTGAGCGAAAACGGCCGCGTCGGAACGGTTCGTCTCAATCGTCCGGAGCGCAAGAACCCGCTGACCTTCGAAAGCTATGCGGAATTGCGCGATCTTTTTCGCGATCTCGTTTACGCCTCCGACATCCGCTCGATCGTCCTGACCGGCGCCGGCGGCAATTTCTCCTCCGGCGGCGACGTCTTCGAAATCATCGAGCCGCTGACCCATATGGCGATGCCGGACCTGCTGGCCTTCACCCGCATGACCGGCGATCTCGTCAAGGCCATGAAGAAATGCCCGCAGCCGATCGTGGCTGCCGTCGACGGCATCTGCATGGGAGCCGGCGCGATCCTCGCCATGGCGTCGGACATGCGGCTGGCGACGCCGGAAACCAAGACCGCCTTCCTCTTCACCCGCGTCGGCCTCGCCGGCGCCGACATGGGCGCTTGCGGGATCCTGCCGCGCATCATCGGTCAGGGCCGCGCCGCCGAGCTTCTCTTCACCGGCCGTACGATGAGCGCTGATGAAGGCCAGGCATGGGGTTTCTACAACGCACTCCATGCCCAGGACGCCGTCGAGGCGGAGGCCGTGAAGCTGGCCCATTCGCTGGCGGACGGCCCGTGGTTCGCGCATACGATGACCAAGACCATGCTGAACCAGGAATGGGCCATGGGCATCGAGGAGATGATCGAGTCGGAAGCCCAGGCGCAGGCGATCTGCATGGCGACCAAGGATTTCCGCCGTGCTTTCGAGGCTTTTGCCGAAAAGCGCAAGCCGGTCTTCGAGGGCGACTGATGGCCAATCCCACAACCCTCAAAGGACCGGCGCGCGATTTCCTCGACTGGCCTTTCTTCGACGAGAGCCACAAGGCGCTCGCCGAAAAGCTCGATGCCTTCGCGGCTTCGGGCGCGCTGAGCCATATCGACCATTCGGATACCGACGGCGCCTGCCGGGGGATCGTCAAGGCGCTCGGACAGGCCGGCCTTCTCGACGCGGCGACCGGCGCCGGCGGCAGCCAGCCGATCGACAGCCGCGCCGCCTGCCTGACCCGTGAGACGCTGGCCTGGCATGACGGATTGGCGGACTTCGCCTTCGCCATGCAGGGTCTCGGCACCGGCGCCATCGGCCTTTCCGGTTCCGAGGAACTTCGCCGAACCGTTCTGCCGAAAGCGCAGTCCGGCGAGTGGATCTCCGCCTTCGCGCTCTCTGAAAAGGAAGCCGGCTCGGATGTCGCCGCCATGGCCTGCGCTGCCCGAAAGGATGGCGACCACTATATCCTCGATGGCGAGAAGACCTGGATTTCCAACGGCGGCATCGCCGATGTCTACACCGTCTTTGTCCGCACCGGCGAAGCGCCCGGCACGCGCGGCATCTCCGCTTTCGTCGTGTACGCAGACGATCCCGGCTTCTCGATCGCCGAGCGCATCGACGTGATCGCCCCGCATCCGCTGGCGACGATCCGCTTCGAAAACTGCCGCATTCCCGCGTCGCGCCTGCTGGGCGCGCCCGGTGAAGGCTTCAAGATCGCCATGCGGACCCTCGACATTTTCCGAGCCTCCGTCGCCGCCGCCGCTCTCGGTTTTGCCAAGAGGGCACTGGACGAAGCGCTCGCCTATGCCAAGGCGCGGCCGATGTTCGGCAATCACCTCTCCGACCTGCAGCTCACCCAGGCCGCCTTCGGCGACATGGCAGCGCAGATCGATGCCGGGGCGCTCCTCACCTACCGCGCCGCCTGGCGCCGCGACGTACAGGGCCTGCCGACCACCAAGGAAGCCGCGATGGCCAAGATGGTGGCGACGGAGAACGCACAAAGCGTCATCGACCGAGCCGTGCAGATCTTTGGCGGCCGTGGCGTGAAGAGCGGCGAGATCACCGAGAGCCTCTACCGGGAAATCCGGGCGCTACGCATCTATGAGGGCGCGACCGAGGTCCAGAAGCTCATCATTGCCCGCGAACTGTTGAAGGCGTGAGGACGATCATGGCTTACACGACCTCCCGCCGATTGAACTTTGGAGATTGCGATCCTTCCGGCATCGCCTATTTCCCATCGTATCTCAACATCATGGTCGGCGTTTGCGAGGAATTTTTCGGCGCGATCGGTTCGCCCTGGCCGGACATGATCAGTCACCGCAAGATTGGCGTGCCGACCGTGACGCTGGACGTCGCCTTCAAGAGCCCAGGCTACCATGGCGATATGATGGATTTCACCGTCAAGGTTATGCGGGTCGGTAACAGTTCCGCCGATCTCGAATACGAGGTGCGGGCAGGCGACCGGCTGCTCTGGACCGCCAGGCAGCGTCTGGTCGCCACCTCGAACGAAACCCACAAGGCCCTTCCCTGGCCCGATGATATGCGCGCCGCGCTGACACAGCATTTGGAGAGACAAGATGCACACGATTCTGCAGCCTGAAGGCTGGGCAAAACCGATCGGTTACGCCAACGGCGTCGCCGCCACCGGCCGCCAGGTCTTCGTCGGCGGACAGATCGGCTGGAACGGCCAATGCCAGTTCGAGACCGACGATTTCGTCGGCCAGGTGCGCCAGACGCTTCAGAACATCGTCGCCGTACTGGCCGAGGCCGGCGCTGGCCCGCAGCACATCACCACCATGACCTGGTACTTTACCGACAAGGCCGAATATCTCGGCAACCTCAAGGGCATCGGCCAGGCCTATCGCGAGATCATCGGCAAGCATTTCCCGGCCATGGCCGCCATGCAGGTCGTGGCGCTGGTGGAAGACCGCGCCAAGATCGAAATCCAGGCGACCGCCGTCATTCCGGCCTGAGGCAATCATGAGCAAGACGACCGAGTTTTCCGCCACGGTTTCAGCCACGACCCGCAACGGAGTTCTGGTCGTCACGATCGACAATCCGCCGGTCAACGCCACCTCCGTCGATGTCCGCAGCGGACTGGAAAAGGCGCTCGCCCACTCCGAAACGGCTCCCGATGTGATCGGTGTCGTTGTCACCGGCGCAGGAAAGACGTTCATCGGCGGCGCCGACATCAAGGAATTCGGCAAGCCGGCCACGGAACCGACCTTGCCTGATGTCATCGAGACGATCGAATGCCTGTCGAAGCCGGTCGTCTCGGCGCTGAATGGCGCGGCACTCGGCGGCGGTCTCGAAGTGGTGCTTGCCTGCCACTATCGCATTGCCTCGCCGGCAGCACAGGTCGGCTTGCCCGAAGTCAAGCTCGGCATCGTACCCGGCGCCGGCGGCACGCAACGCCTGCCGCGCCTGATCGGCATTCCGGCGGCACTCGACCTCATCACCTCGGGACGTTCGGTGAAGGCCGACGAGGCCCTGAAGCTCGGGATCATCGACGAGGTGGCCGCAGGCGATCTCGTTGAGGCTGCAATATCCTCGGCATTGGCGCTGGCCGGCAAACCTCTCCGCCGCACGGGCGATCTGGATGTCGCCGCTGCCGATCCGGTCGAAATCGAAAAAGCCTCGGTCAAGATCCTCGCCCGGGCGCGGGGCCAGAAAGCGCCCGCGGAAGCGGTCCGGCTGGTCATCTCGTCCAACCGTCCGCTCGCCGAAGGCCTGGCGGACGAGCGCGCCACCTTCCTCGCACTGCGCGACAGCCGCGAGGCTGCGGCCCTGCGCCATGTCTTCTTCGCCGAACGGGAATCCTCCAAGGTCGAAGGTCTGGAAGGCGTCGAACCTCGCCCGGTCAAGACGATCGGCATCTGCGGCCTTGGCCTGATGGGCAGCGGCATTGCCGTCGCGGCCCTTGGCGCCGGTTATTCGGTGATCGGCCTCGATCAGACTGTCGAAGCTGCCGAAAAGGGCCGCGAGCGCATCGTCGGCCTGCTGGAACGCAACCTCGCCTCCGGCCGCCTCGACCAGGCCGGCTTCGAAGCCCAGAAGGCGCGGCTTTCCGTGACTGCGGAAGATGTCGATCTCGCTCCCTGCGATCTCGTCGTCGAAGCCGTATTCGACGATCTCGCCGTCAAGACCGATCTCTTCCAGCGTCTCGACAAGGTCATCCGCCCGGATGCCGTGCTGGCGACCAATACCAGTTACCTGAACCCGGACGAGATCGCCGCCGCGACCGCCCACCCGGAACGGGTTCTCGGCCTGCACTTCTTCTCGCCCGCCCATGTGATGCGCCTGCTCGAAGTCGTGCGTTGCGCCAAGACCGCACCGGACGTGCTGGCAACGGGGCTGGCGGTCGCCAAGAAACTGCGCAAACTGCCGGTCGTCACCGGCGTCACCGAAGGCTTCATCGGCAACCGCATCTTTTCCGCCTATCGCCGCGAAGCCGAGTTCCTGTTGGAGGACGGCGCCCTGCCGCACGAGATCGACGCTGCGCTGGAGGATTACGGTTTCCCGATGGGTCTCTTCGCCGTCTACGACATGGCCGGCCTCGAAATCGCCTGGGCACGCCGAAAGCGGCAGGCGGCTACGCGTGATCCTTCTGCCCGTTATGTCGAGATTGCCGACACGCTCTGCGAAGCGGGTCGCCTCGGCCAGAAAGCCGGCCGCGGCTGGTACGCATACCCGGACGGCAAGCGCACCATCGATCCGGAAGTGACGGCCATCATAGAAGCCGCCCGAGCTAAAAGGGGCGTTACCCCCCGCGCATTCTCGAAAAGCGAAATTCTCGAAAGAATGCTCGGTGCGATGGCTTGCGAAGGTGAGGCTCTGTTGGCCGAGCGGGTGGCCGCAAGAGCCAGCGATATCGACCTAGTGATGATCAACGGCTATGGATTTCCAGCCCACAAGGGCGGTCCCATGTTTGCCCGAGCCTAAGGCTCGCAGCTCCCATCACCACATATGACATTGAAATTCTTCATATATTCCGATGCACCTGCGCTTCGGAAGCGCTTCCGCGCGCCGGTATTTTGCTCGCCCGAAAGAGTTGCGCTCATTTGATCAAACATGCTTGCATGTTTCGTTATTTCGCCTATTGTTTGCCCAAGCCCCGCAAGTAGGCATCTCAAAACAACGACAGGGAACGCTGCATGCTCGCAATTCCAGGGCTCACTCCGTCGAGATATTTTAACTATAAAATATCTACCGCATCGTTGTTCCATATTCCGACTGTCTCGTAGCGCGCTTAGGAGATCATGATGCCTTTCCCGTTTTCTGCATTCAAACGTAAGATGCTGCTGGGTACCATCGCCGCAGCCGCGATTGCCGCTCCGCTCGGGGGCATGGCCCAGGCGGCGGATTTCAAGTTCGCAGGTCCGCTCGATGCCTATACGCTCGATCCCCATGCGGTTTCGAACACGCTGATCTTCGCCGTTCTTGCCAATGTCTACGAGCCGCTTGTGCGCCGTAACGCCGAGCAGAAGATCGAGGGGGCACTTGCGACCGACTGGAAACAGATCGACGGCACGACCTGGGAATTCAACCTCCGCAAGGACGTGAAATTTTCGAACGGCAATGCCTTCACCGCAGATGACGTGGTCTTCTCGCTGACCCGCGGGCAGGCCGGCGGCATCAAGGCCAACCTGAATTCGATCGCTTCGATCGAGAAGGTCGACGACCACAAGATCCGCATCAAGACGCGCGCCATCAACCCCATCCTGCCGAACCAGATCACCAACTGGTACATCATGGACAAGGAATGGGCCGAGGCGAATAACACGGTGCAGCCGGGCGCCGCCAACAACGCCACGGAAACGTTTGCCAACCGCAATGCCATCGGCACCGGTCCCTACGTCATCAAGGAACGCGATCCGGGCGTGAAGACGGTCTTCGCGCCGAACGCCGGCTGGTGGGACAAGAAGACCGGCAATGTCGACAACGCGACGTTCTTCGTGATCCCCAACCCGTCGACCCGCGTATCCGCACTCATCTCCGGCGAAGTCGACATGATCGACGGCGTACCGCCGCAGGATGCCGAGCGCATCGAGAACGATCCGAAGCTGCACATGCAGGCAGGCCCCGACCTTCGCACCATCTACATCCAGCCGGATGTCGCCCGTGACAGCCTGATCTTCGGCAGCGAAAAGACCAAGAACCCCTTCAAGGAACTGAAGGTTCGCCAAGCCATGGAACTGGCGATCGACACCGGCGCGATCCAGAAGCGCATCATGCGCAATTTCTCGGTCCCGGTCGGCCTGCCGATCGGCAAGGAAGTCAACGGTTTCGATGCCGCCCTCGGCGCACCGGTCAAGCCGGATGTCGACAAGGCCAAGGCGCTGATGAAGGAAGCCGGCTACGAAAACGGCTTTTCCGTCACGCTCGATTGCACCAGCGACAGGTTCATGAACGACGAGGCGACCTGCCTTGCGGTCGCCGCCTCGCTTGCCCGCATCAATATCAAGGTCGATCCGCGCGCCCAGCCGACCGCCAAATGGGCGACCCAGGTCAACCCGCCGGAATACAATACCAGCATGGCGATGCTCGGTTACTCGCCGGCCACCTATGACGCCCACATCTTCCTGACTTCGATCGCTGCCACCCGCGATCCCAAGAGCGGCCTCGGCGCCTTCAACATCGGCGGTTATTCCAACCCGGAAGTCGACAAGCTGATCGACCTGATCGGCAAGGAGACCGACCAGGCCAAGCGCACCGGCTATATCACCCAGGCCTTCAAGCTCATGAAAGCCGACGTCGCCTTCATTCCGCTCCACCAGTTGAACATTCTCTGGGGCGTCAAGGACAACGTCACCGTCGTCCAGCCGGCCGACCTTGCCTACCCGCTGCGTTATTTCACGGTGAAGTAATGACCATTGTATCCGATATAACGAGGCAGCTTGCCGGCCTCGTTGCTTTCCCGACTGTCAGCGCCGTTTCCAATCTCGACCTGATCGAATATGTCGAAGCCCAGACCGCCCCCTTCGGAGGGCGCGTCCGGCGCTTCGCAAATCCCGAGGGAAACAAGGCCAACGTGCTGATCACGATCGGCCCGGAAGCGCCCGGCGGCATCATCTTCAGCGGCCATACAGATGTGGTGCCGACCGAAGGCCAGGCCTGGACCGGCGACCCATGGACGCTGAGGGAAGCGAACGGCCGCCTGATCGGCCGCGGCGCGACCGACATGAAGGGCTTTCTCGCCTGCTGTCTCGCGGCCGTGCCCAGCATTGCCGCCAAAAACCTCAAGAAGCCTGTACACCTCGCCTTTTCCTATGACGAGGAGGTCGGCTGCACCGGAGTCGGCTCGATGGCCGAGTGGGTTGGCCAAAGCGACCTGAAGCCGCGCCTTGCCGTGATCGGCGAAGCGACCAGCATGGACATGATCGCAGCCCACAAGGGCGGCCTGATCGGCTGGTGCCGCATTAAGGGCAAGCCCGGCCATTCCTCGCAACCGGACCGCTACGTCAACGCCGTCATGGTCGCCGGCGACATGATCGCCGAGATCAACCGCATCCGCGAGGACATGCGCAACGGCCCGCGGTTCGAAGGGCTCGACCCACCCTATTCGACCACCCAGGTCACCGTCATCAGGGGCGGCCTGCACGGCAATATCGTCTCGGAAAACTGCGAGTTCTTTTGGGAAATGCGCCTCATCCCGGGTCAGAACACCTATGAGGTTCTGGACCACATGAAGCGTTTCGCGGCCGAAAGCCTCGAACCGGCCATGAAGGCGATCGATCCGTCCTGCGGCATCGTCTTCGACGTCCAGGCCAGCATACCGGGCCTCAAACCCAACAACGATCCTGCGCTCGATGCGGAACTGTTGGCGCTTCTCGGCCGCAGCGAACCCCGCTATGTTTCCTATGGCACGGAAGCGGGCATCTTCCAGATCGCCGGCGTCCCCTCGGTCGTCATCGGTCCGGGCGATATCGCCGACGCCCATCAGCCGGACGAATCGGTTGCGATCTCCGAGCTCGAGAAATGTGCCGTCTTCCTCGACCGGCTCGGGGATAGCTGCTGCTAAGGAACTTGTCGTGCTGAATTATGCCGCATCACGCATCGTGCAGACGATTATCGTCCTGCTGGTGATCAGCTTCATCGCCTTCCTGCTGGTCGCCAATATCGGTGATCCGTTGGCGGCCCTCCTCTCCGCCGACGCGACCGTCAACGAGCGGTTGGAACTGATCGCCAAGCTCGGCCTCGACCAGCCCCTCTGGACGCGGTTCCTGCATTTTATCGGCAACATGCTGCAGGGCGATTTCGGCTTTTCCTATCGCACCCAGGACCCGGTCGCCAACCTGATCGCCGAACGCCTGCCCGCCACCGTCGAGCTCGCCTTCGTCAGCCTGCTGATCACCATCGTGGTCGGGGTGCCGGCCGGCATCTATTGCGGCGTCAATCCAAATTCGGTTTTCGGCCGCTTCATCATGCTGATCTCGACGGCCGGCATCACGCTCCCGAATTTCGTCGTCGGCATCCTGCTGATCGCGGTGTTTTCCGTTCAGCTTGGCCTGCTCCCGTCCTTCGGGCGCGGCACGGTGGTCGATCTCGGCTTCTGGAAGACCGGGCTTCTCAGCGTTTCCGGCTGGCGGGCGATCTTCCTGCCGGCAGCGACCCTTTCCACCTTCCAGGTCGCTTTCATCATCCGCATGCTGCGCACCCAGCTGATGGAAGTCGGCCAGAGCGAACACATCCGCTTTGCCCGCGCCCGCGGTCTGTCCGAAGCGCGCATCTGGTATGTCTACGCCATCAAGAACACGCTGCTGCCGGTCATCACCATGCTCGGCCTGCAGCTCGGCAACATTATCGCCTTTTCGGTGGTGACGGAAAACGTCTTCGCCTGGCCGGGCCTCGGCTCGCTCTTCCTGCAATCGATCCAGGGGGCCGACATTCCGGTCATCGCCATCTATCTCATCTTCGTCGGCCTGGTCTTCATGGTCATCAATCTGATCGTCGAACTGCTTTACCCGCTGATCGACGCCCGTGTGTTGAGGAGGCAATCATGACGCCTGTCGTCAACACTCCCGCGGCCGGCCCCATTCGCCGCAGCAGAGGCAGCAAGCTTCTGCGTGCCATGCGCAAGGCACCCGGTCCCACTCTCTGCGCCTTCGTGATCATCGCGCTGCTGATCTACGCCTTCGTCGTGCCGCTGTTCTCGCTGAACCCGTTCGAGTTCTCCGGCATGTCGGTGCTGGACAGTTTCATTCCGCCGGCATGGATGGCGGACGGTTCTCCCGATTTCCCGCTCGGTACCGACGACCAGGGCCGCAACTTGATCACCGCCATGGCCTATGGCATGCGCACCTCGATCATCGTCGGCTTCCTGTCGGTCACCATCGGCCTCGTCCTCGGCGGCAGCCTCGGCCTGATCGCCGGTTTCGTCGGCGGCAAGGTGGATGCCTTCATCATGCGCGTCGCCGACGTGCAGCTTGCCTATCCCGCCCTGCTGCTCGCGATGATCATCGACGGTGCGGCCCGTGCAGCACTCGGCACTGAACGCAGCGTCGGCACCGCCATCGCGATCGTCGTGATGTCGATCGGAATCGCGTTCTGGGTCCAGTATGCCCGCACCATCCGCTCCTCCGTGATGATCGAGCGCGACCAGGATTATGTTTCGGCCGCCCGCATCACCGGCCGCAGCAATCTTGCGATCATCGTCCTGCATATCCTGCCGAACGTCATGGCGCCGGTCCTGGTTATCGCCACCATCAATCTCGGTATCGCCATCATCACCGAGGCGACCTTGAGCTTTCTCGGCATCGGCATTCCGGTCACCTCGCCCTCGCTCGGCACGCTGATCCGCAACGGCAACAATTTCCTGCAGTCCGGCGAATGGTGGATTTCGGTCTGGCCCTGCCTGGTCCTCGTCCTCTTCGTCGTCTCGGTGAACATCCTCGGCGACCACCTGCGCGACGTCTACAATCCGCGCCTGCGGGGCCGCTCATGATCAACGCAGCCACTCCCCTCCTCGACGTCCGCGACCTTACCGTCACCATCAACCGCGACGGACGGCTGGTCACCGCGCTCGACAAGGTGTCCTTCTTCGTCAATCCCGGCGAAGTGCTCGGCATCGTCGGCGAATCCGGCGCCGGCAAGTCGATCACCGGTGCTGCGATCATCGATCTCCTCGTACCGCCGCTGAAGCGCACCGGCGGTACCATCACCCTTGCCGGCGAGCGGCTCGACCAGCTTTCCCCCAAGGCGATGCGCGGCGTGCGCGGCGGCAAGATCGGTTTCGTCTTCCAGGACCCGATGACCAGCCTCAACCCGGTCATCACGATCGGCCAGCAGCTCTGCGACACCATCCAGGCGCACCTGAGACTCGGCGGCAGCCAGACCAAAAAGAGGGCGCTCGACTGGCTCGACCGCGTCGGCCTGCCCAATCCGGACGTCCAGTTCAAGCGTTACCCGCACCAGCTTTCCGGCGGCATGCGGCAGCGCGTGGTCATCGCTCTGGCACTCTGCGCCGACCCGGCGCTGGTGATTGCCGACGAGCCCACCACCGCCCTAGATGTCTCGGTCCAGGCCCATATCCTCGAACTGCTGCGGGACCTGCATCGCGAAAGCAATGTCAGCATGATGCTGATCACCCACGACCTCGGCGTCATCGCCAAGATGGCCGATCGCGTCGCGGTGCTTTATGCCGGTCGCGTTGCCGAAATCGGCCCGGCCGGCGAGTTGTTCAATGCCCCTAAACATCCCTATACGCGCGGCCTCATCCGGGCGACGCCGATGCCGTCGGCCACCGGCGAGATGCGGCTCGACCAGATCCCCGGCGCCATGCCGGGGCTCGGTGCGGTTCCGCCCGGCTGCGCCTTCAACCCGCGCTGTTTCAGGGCGGAAGGCGATTGTCGCGCGACCATACCACCGCTTTATCATGAGGAAAGCTCTGCCTTTTCCTGCTTCCATCCGCTGGAAAGGGTGACCGCATGAGCGCTTCCGATTTCCTTATTCTCAACCACGTCAGCAAGGTCTATCGCCGCAACCAGAGCCTTCTCGAGCGGCTGAAGAAGAACGAGAGCGGCGGCACCAAGGCCGTCAGCGACGTCAGCCTCACCGTCCGCCATGGCGAAACCATGGGCCTGGTCGGCGAGAGCGGCTGCGGCAAATCCACGCTCGCGCGCCTCGTCTCCGGCCTGATGGCGCCGACATCCGGGGAGATCAGCTTTCCGCCGAATGCATCCGGCAACAAGCCGCGCCTGCAGATGATCTTCCAGGATCCCTATTCCTCGCTCAACGGCCGCTGGACGATCGAGGACATCATTGCCGAGCCGATCCGGGTGCACAAGCTGCGCCAGGGCCGCACCGCGATCCGCGCCCGCGTCGACCAACTGCTGGTCCAGGTCGGCCTTTCCGCCGCAGACGCCGAAAAATATCCGCAGGAATTTTCAGGCGGCCAGCGGCAGCGTATCTGCATCGCCCGGGCGCTTGCCGGAGAACCGGACTTCCTGGTTCTCGACGAACCGACTTCGGCGCTCGACGTCTCGGTTCAGGCGCAGATCCTCAACCTGCTCCGCGACCTCCAGAAGAACCTCCACCTCACCAGCCTGTTCATCACCCACAATCTCTCGGTCGTGCGCATCATGGCCGACCGGATCGGCGTCATGTATCTTGGAGAACTGGTTGAGGAGGCGACGTCTGACGAACTGTTCCACAAGCCGCGCCACCCCTATACGCGCCTGCTGATCGATGCCGCGCCGGACATGGACACCAGCGACCGGTCGCTGCATCCGATCGCCGGCGAGCTGCCTAACCCGGCCTTCCCGCCTTCCGGCTGCCGTTTCCACACCCGCTGCCCCTTCGCGCAGGATATCTGCCGCAATACCTCGCCGCCGCAGAAAGCGACCGAGAGCGGCGGCATGTTCCGCTGTCATTTCGATCTCGATCTGTCGAACGCGACGGTCTTTCCGCCGGCCGCACAGGTCAGGATGGCCTGAATTTTCAAGGATACCCCATGACGACCGTCTCCCGCCAAGCAACGATAGACAAAGCCGTCGGCTATCTCGATGACGGTTCCTTCGAAGAAACCTTGCGACGGCGCGTGGCGATCCCGTCCGCCAGCCGCGTCGCGGCCAACAAGCCGGACCTTTGGCGCTACATCACCGAGGACATGCAGCCCTTTTTCGAGCGCCTCGGCTTCACGACGAAAATCTACGAAAACGATAGAGCTCCCGGCCCCTTCCTGCTGGCCGAACGCATCGAGGACCCAAGCCTCACCACCGTCCTGCAATACGGCCACGGCGATGTCGTCGCAGGCCTCGACGGCCAGTGGGAGACAGGTCTCTCGCCCTTCGAGATGACCGAGAGGAACGGCGCCTGGTACGGCCGCGGCACGGCCGACAACAAGGGCCAGCATGCCGTGAACCTCGCCGCGATCGAAGCACTGCTTGCGACAAAAGGCTCGCTCGGCTTCAATCTCAAATACCTGATCGAGATGGGCGAGGAGTCCGGCTCGCTGGGGCTGGAGGAAATGTGCGCGGCGCATAAGGACGAGCTGAAGGCGGACGTCTTCATCGCCTCAGACGGTCCGCGCCTCGCTCTCGACCGCCCGACGATCTTTCTCGGCGCCCGCGGCGGCATGTCCTTCCATCTGGAGATCGATGCGCGCGAAAGTTTTCAGCATTCCGGCAACTGGGGCGGCCTCCTCTCCAATCCCGGCATAGAACTCTGCCACGCGATCACCGCGCTCGTCGGCCGCACCGGCCAGATCAAGGTGCCCGAAATGACGCCGGGTTCGATCCCGGAAAACGTCCGTGCGGCACTGAAGCATTGCCACATCAGGCCCGCTGCCGGCGATCCGCCGATCGAGCCCTGGTGGGGCGAGCCCGGCCTGACGCCGGAGGAAAAGGTCTTTGCCTGGAGTTCCTTCGAGGTGATGGAGATGGAATGCGGCAACCTCGCCCAGCCGCTCTACGCCATCCCGCCAAGGGCGCGCGCCCGCATGCAGCTTCGTTTCCCTGTCGGCGTCGATCCGGATGTGGTCGTCCCGGCCGTCCGCAAAGCGCTGAAGGACGCAGGTTACGACCGCGTCGTGGTCAAGGATCCGACTGACGCGATTTTCCCCGCCAGCCGCCTCGATCCCGATCATCCGTGGGTCAGACGGGTCGCCGCTTCGATTGAAAAAACCGTGGGCGCGCCACCGGCGATACTGCCCAATCTCGGCGGCTCGCTGCCGAACAACATTTTCTCTGATCTGCTCGGCCTGCCGACCATCTGGATCCCGCATTCCTATCCGGGCTGCCTGCAGCACGCGCCGAACGAGCACCTGCCGATCTCGATCGTCCGGGAAGGGCTCGCGATCATGGCCGGGCTCTATTGGGATATCGGCGAGACTGCGGCCTGACCTTCAGCTTCGGCGTCAGGGCCTGCGCACGGCGCCGCTTGCTATGACCGGACCGGTCGCCACACCGGTCGGCGAGCCGCCGAACGGTTCGAGGCTGACGGCAAGCGTCGCGCCCTCGGCCATGTCGCGACGCAGACCGGCGGGTATCACGAGCTCTCCTTGCCTGATCCGGCTCAAAGACGCCGAGAGACAGCGGCTTACCGCCTCCGGGCACCAGCCAGAGCTCCAGCGATTTCTCCTCCCGCCCGCCGGCCGCGACCGGTACGATCCGCAGACGCCCGTTTCCGGCATCGTAGGACGCAAGCAGGTTGATCTGGCTATCGGTCGAGGACAATTCCGCCACCAGCGGCGCGGATCCCTGCGGCCTTCGGGTCACGCCCGATGCATAGAAGACGGCAGCCACCGCAACAGCCGTCGTGGCGAACGAGAGCCGTCGCCAGAACAGCGCGGAATTCCATACGCCCCATGAGGACGGGGCAGCCCGGGCGGGACCGAAGAGCCGCGTTTCGATCCGGCCGAAAATCGCCGGACGCGGCATCACGTCCTCGTAGTCGTCGTTGAATGCGGCGAGGTCTGCCTGCCATCGCTCGACGAGCCGGGCAAACGCGCGGTCATTGGCGATCCGCTGCTCGACAGCGCGGCGGGCCTCGAGCGACAGAACGCCGAGCACGTACTCGCCGGCCAGGATCTCGTCCTGCGGCCGCCTGCCCTGACTTTGTTCGCCCGACGTCATCGCTCCATGCACTCTCTTAGTTTCAAAAGGCTCCGGCGCAGCCACGTGCGCACCGTATTCAGCGGTACCTTCAATTCTTCCGCCAGTTCAAGATAACTCAAACCTTCCACATAGGCACGTCGAACCGCACGCGCATGCACCGAGGCAAGCTCCTGCATGCACCTGTCGATGCGACGGCCTTCATCCGCATTGGCCACCTGCTGTTCGGGATCGAGCGTGCCGTCATCGGCAAGGTCGTATGCATCGGCCAGGTCTTCGGCGACAGGCTTTCTCGCCCGGAGGATGTCGATCGCATGATTGCGTGCGATCGCCGCCAGCCAGGCGAGGGGTGAACCGGTATCGACTGCGAAAGTCCTGGAGCGCTGCCAGACCCTCACATAGATTTCCTGAAGCGCCTCTTCCGCGTCGGCCCTGTCTTTCAAGATACGCAGGCAGATCGAAAATAGTTTCGGGCTCGTCGCATTATACAACGAGGCGAACGCTTTGCGATCACCCATCGCCACGCGATTGACCAGAGCCGCGATCTCATTGCTTTGCATTCGGAAAAAACCTCGCCGTCCCCATCTATAGAGAACGCTGATCTCAAAAAACAAGACGCCTTCGTCGCAAAACCTGCAAACAGGGTCTTCTATCCCGCCGCAGCCGATGTCCCGCGATGCGTTGTTTCTCAATCCTGGAAGACCTGCTGGGCCGCGCTGGCGCAAATGAAGGCCGGAAACGCAAAAAGCCCCGTGATGGGGCTTTGTTATTATCGCAGGAATGTTTGGTTGCGGGGGCAGGATTTGAACCTGCGGCCTTCAGGTTATGAGCCTGACGAGCTACCGGGCTGCTCCACCCCGCGTTATAAGCTTTTTGCCGAAGGCAAAATAGCGAAGCGCAAAACCGTTTTGGTTTTGTCGCGTTGGCGTAACCGGTTGAGCGGTTACGCCTTGTTCCGGAGCAAATTGCCGAAGGCGATTTGTCTCCTGTAAGGGACGCAGAACGATTGCACCCCGAAGTTTTCATATTCTGCAAAGCAAAAGGGCCGCTTTGTGGGCGGCCCTTGGGTCGGCCAGGGGCCGCAGATTTCGTGGATCGAGAAGATATGTTGCGTTTTGCAGACCTGGCAGCGACCTACTCTCCCGCGTCTTGAGACGGAGTACCATTGGCGCAGGGGCGTTTCACGGCCGTGTTCGGAATGGGAACGGGTGCGGCCGCCCCGCAATAACCACCAGGTCAGCGAAGCGCAACATTTTTGAGAAGCTGGTTGAGGTAAACCTCATTTTTTAGTCTTTGAACACGTCTTTAAACCTTTCCAGACCCGATGGCGCTTTGGGCACCCATACAGGCCAGAGGCCGTCGCGCCATGTGGCGCGGGCCGTCCGCAGGCAGCAAACCAAAGGTTTGCGTACGCCGTCAGGACAAAGGTCTTAGGCACATCGAACTTCGTTCGATGAGCATAATCAATGAGAACGATCAAGCCAATCGGGCGATTAGTACCGGTAAGCTTCATGCATTGCTGCACGTCCACACCCGGCCTATCAACGTGGTCGTCTTCCACGGCCCTGATAGGGAATACTCGTTTTCAGGTTGGTTTCCCGCTTAGATGCCTTCAGCGGTTATCCATTCCATATATAGCTACCCTGCTATGCCCTTGGCAGGACAACAGGTCCACCAGAGATATGTCCATCCCGGTCCTCTCGTACTAGGGACAGATCCTGTCAATATTCCTACACCCACGGCAGATAGGGACCGAACTGTCTCACGACGTTCTGAACCCAGCTCACGTACCGCTTTAATTGGCGAACAGCCAAACCCTTGGGACCTGCTCCAGCCCCAGGATGCGATGAGCCGACATCGAGGTGCCAAACAACCCCGTCGATATGGACTCTTGGGGGTCATCAGCCTGTTATCCCCGGCGTACCTTTTATCCGTTGAGCGATGGCCCTTCCACGCGGGACCACCGGATCACTATGACCGACTTTCGTCTCTGCTCGACTTGTCAGTCTCGCAGTCAGGCGGGCTTATGCCATTGCACTCGACGACCGATTTCCGACCGGTCTGAGCCCACCATCGCGCGCCTCCGTTACTCTTTCGGAGGCGACCGCCCCAGTCAAACTACCCACCATACACTGTCCCGGATCCGGATAACGGACCGCGGTTAGACATCCATGACGATAAGGGTGGTATTTCAAGGATGGCTCCACGAAGACTGGCGTCCCCGCTTCAAAGCCTACCACCTATCCTACACATGCCGACACGAATGCCAGTGTAAAGCTATAGTAAAGGTGCACGGGGTCTTTCCGTCTGACCGCAGGAACCCCGCATCTTCACGGGGAATTCAATTTCACTGAGTCTATGTTGGAGACAGCGGGGAAGTCGTTACGCCATTCGTGCAGGTCGGAACTTACCCGACAAGGAATTTCGCTACCTTAGGACCGTTATAGTTACGGCCGCCGTTTACTGGGGCTTCGATTCAAAGCTTGCACCTCTCCTCTTAACCTTCCAGCACCGGGCAGGCGTCAGACCCTATACGTCGTCTTTAGACTTCGCAGAGCCCTGTGTTTTTGATAAACAGTCGCTACCCCCTGGTCTGTGCCACCCCATTATGGTTGCCCA
>NZ_JBWCDU010000001.1:3765000-3962500 GCF_056280385.1 Neorhizobium sp. USDA 3394 | reverse complement strand
GGCATGTCCTGACCCAGACCGCGCGCTACTGGTTCGAGGCGACCAAGGACATCTGCCCCAACCATGTGATCGCCTATCCGGATCCGAATGTGGTGATCGGCAAGCGGCTCGACATCCTGCCCGTCGAGATCGTCGTGCGCGGTTATCTTGCCGGCACGACGGGCACGTCGCTGCTCACCCTCTATAAGAAGGGAGAGCGCACCATGTACGGGCTCGATCTTCCGGACGGCCTCAAGGACAACGAAATCCTGCCCGCCCCGGTCATCACGCCGACCAGCAAGGCCTTCGACGGCGGCCACGACGAGCCCCTGACGCCGGGAGAGATCGTCGAACAGGGACTTCTGACCGCAGAACAATGGGCCACCCTCTCCCGTTATGCGCTGGCGCTTTTTGCGCGCGGCCAGCAACTGGCGGCGCAACGCGGGCTGATCCTCGTCGATACCAAATACGAGTTCGGCACGGATGCCGAGGGCACCATCATCCTTGCCGACGAAATCCACACGCCCGACAGCAGCCGCTACTGGATCGCTGACAGCTACGACGAGGCCTTCCGCAGCGGCACGCGGCCGAAGAGTTTCGACAAGGATTTCATCCGCGCCTGGGTGGTCGAGCGTTGCGACCCCTATAAGGATGAGATCCCGGCGATCCCTGCCGAACTCGTCGAAGAGACCGCCAGGGTCTACCGCACGGCTTATGAAACGATCACCGGCGAGACGTTCGTGCCAGATACCACCGGTGCGACCGTGCTCGACCGTATCCGCAGCAATTTGGCGCCCTATTTCAGCACGCGTTGAACAAATTGGCCGGAAAACCGATCCGGCATTGTAAAGAGGACAGAGTGCGCAGACCGAGACGCAAGGCGGAAGAAACCCGGGGCGATATCCTCAACACGGCAGAGACGCTCTTCCGTGAACGGGGGATCGCCAAGTGTTCGATCGCCGACGTCGCCCATGCGCTGCATATGTCGCCCGCCAACATCTTCAAGCATTTCCATTCCAAGGCATCGCTGGCGGATGCCATCTGCGACCGGCATATCAGCCGCATGATCGGCCGGTTCGAGACGCTCGACGAGCCGGCGCCGGCGCCCGAACGGCTGGCGATCGTCGTGCGCAAGCTGATGGAGGCGCATCTCCAGGACCTCCGCGACAATCCCTTTCTGTTCGAGATGATCTTCCTGATGTCCGAGGCGGATCTCCCCAGCGGCCAGCATTACAAGCGGCTGATCGAGAACCTGTTCACCGATCTGATCCGGCAGGGGGTCGAAAGCGGCGCCTACAAATGTACCGATCCGCAGGCGATCAGCCAGCACGTGGCGGCCGCCTTTGCGAGCGTGCTGCATCCGGTCCTTCTGGCCAAGGCCGGCGAGGCGGAATTGCATGACCGCTGCAATGGCCTTGCCAGACTTGTGAATGCTGCGCTGCAAAATCCACTTGCCAAGTGACGATTTTATATTTACGTCACTTTCACGAACCTGGAACGCCGGTTGAACTCCCGTTTTCGACCACCACTGTTCCGACCGCCTAAGACGGGTTAATCTCCCCGCCTTCCGCCCCGGCACATCCCGCCTGCCGAGGCGATCGCCCAGATGTTTTGCCTTGGATGACGCCATGACCGGACGCAAATTGATACTTTCCCTGCTTCTTTCCGTGGCGCTCGCTGCCTGCAGCGATTCGGGCCAGACGCCGGCCGGCAACGGCGCGGCAGGCGGCGCCCCCCAGCGCCCGCCGCAGCCGGTCAGCGTGGTGATCATGAAGAAGTCCGAGCAGCCGATCACGGCCGTGCTGCCGGGCCGGGCCGCACCCTTCCAGATCGCCGACATCCGCCCGCGGGTCACCGGGGAGATCAAGGAGATCGCCTTCAAGCAGGGCAACGAGGTCAAGGCCGGAGACCTTCTCTACAAGATCGAGGACAGCACCTATGCGGCCGAGGTCGCCCAGGCGAAGGCGACCGTCTCCAAGGCGGAAGCCAGCATCCCGAGCGCCCAGGCGAACCTCTCCCGCTATGAGCGGCTGGTCAACAGCGGCGCAACGCAGATCGAATATGAAAATGCGCGGGTAACCCTGCTGCAGGCGCAGGCGGATGTCGCCCAGGCCAATGCCGCCCTCAATGCCGCCCAGATCAATCTCGACCTCACCGAGATCCGTGCGCCCTTCGACGGCGTCACGTCGATCTCCAATGTCAGCATCGGCAATATCGTCACCGCCAACCAGACGACGGCGTTGACGACGCTCCGCCGCCTCGATCCGGTCTATATCGACCTCATCGATTCCAGCACCAATCTTCTTGAGCTGCGCTCGGCCATGGCTTCCGGCCGCCTGAGCGGCGATCCGCGCAAGGCGGATATCCGCCTGGCTCTGGAAGACGGGACGGACTATCCCCTGACCGGCAAGCTCGACATGGCCGACATGGCCGTCAGCGAGACCACCGGCACCTATCAGATCCGCGCGCTGTTCGATAATCCCAACGACATGATCCTGCCGGGCACCTATGTGCGCGCCACGGTCACCCTCGGCAACGAGAGCGGCTACCTGATCCCGCAGCGCGCCGCGACGCGCAATGCCCGCGGCGAGCTTTCCGCCAAGTTCGTCACGGCGGACGGCAAGGTCGAGACCCGCATCTTCCCCACCAGCGGCGTTTCCGGCAACAACTGGCTGGTCACCGACGGCATAACCGATGGCGATCGCCTGGTCGTCGACGGCTTCCAGTGGATCGCCGACGGTGCCGCGGTCCAACCGGTCGAAGCGACCGTCAACGACAAGGGTTTCGTCGTTGAAGCTCCGAAACCAGCCGCAGCAAAGCCGTGAGAGCCCGAGCGGAACAGATCATGACGAAACGCGGCAAGGAATAATCTGAATGGCCAAGTTCTTTATCCGGCGACCGGTATTCGCCTGGGTCATCGCGATCGTCATCATGCTCGGCGGCGCACTCGCCATCGCGACGCTCTCGATCTCGCAATATCCCGACATCGCGCCGACCACGGTCAGGATCACGGCAAGCTACAACGGCGCAAGCGCGGAAACCGTCGAAAAATCGGTGACGACGATCATCGAGGACGGCATGACCGGCCTCGACGACCTCACCTATATGACGTCGTCCTCCTCGACCGGCCGCGCCAGCGTCACGCTGACCTTCGGCAGCAGCGTTCTTCCCGACATTGCCCAGGTGCAGGTGCAGAACAAGCTGCAGCTCGTACAGTCGCAGCTCCCCGATGTGGTGCAACAGGCAGGCATTGAAGTTTCCCGATCGACCTCGAGCATTCTGATGGTCGGCGCCCTGGTTTCCACCGACAAGAAGCGCAGCTCCGTCGATCTCGGCGATCTGTTCTCCACGCAGATCGAGGATCAGGTCAAGCGCCTGGAAGGCGTCGGCAGCATCGACATCTTCGGCTCCGGATATGCGATGCGCGTCTGGCTCGATCCCTACAAGCTGCAGAAATACCAGCTGACGCCCGCTGACGTGACGTCGGCGATCCAGTCCCAGAACACCCAGGTTTCTGTCGGCGCCCTCGGCGGTCTTCCGGCCAAGGCGGAACAGCAGCTGACGGTCACCATGACCGCGCAAAGCCAGCTGACGACGGTCGACGATTTCGAGCGGATCATCCTCAAGGTCGAACAGGACGGCGCGACGGTGCGCCTGAGCGACGTCGCCCGCGTCGAGATCGGCGAGGAGAGTTATGGCGGCGGTTCGCGCCAGAATGGCCTGCCGTCCACGGGTTTCGCCGTGAACCTTGCCACCGGCGCCAACGCTCTCGATACCGCCGCGCGCGTCAGAGAGGCGCTGACCGCCATCGGACCCAATCTTCCGGACGGCGTGGAGATCACCTATCCCTACGACACGACGCCCTTCGTGCAGCTTTCGATCGAGAAGGTCGTCCACACGCTCATCGAGGCGATCATCCTGGTTTTCGTGGTCCTGCTCGTCTTCCTGCAAAATCTGCGTGCAACGCTGATCCCGATGATTGCCGTGCCCGTCGTCCTGCTCGGCACGTTCGGGGTGCTAGCGATGACCGGATATTCCATCAACACCCTGACGATGTTCGCCATGGTCCTGGCCATCGGCCTTCTCGTCGACGATGCCATCGTCGTCGTCGAAAACGTCGAGCGCATCATGGACGAAGAGGGGCTGAGCCCGCTCGAGGCGACCGAAAAATCCATGGGCGAGATCACCGGCGCCATCATCGGCATCGCGCTCGTCCTGACGGCCGTGTTTATTCCGATGGCCTTCTTCGGCGGCTCGACCGGCATCATCTACCGGCAGTTCTCGATCACCATCGTGTCCGCCATGCTGCTTTCGGCACTGGTCGCCATCGTGCTGACGCCGGCGCTTTGCGCCACCATGCTGAAGCCGATCGACCACCACAAGAAACGCCGCGGCATCGGCGCCCTGTTCAATCGCGGTTTCGATCGATCGACACGCGGATATGTCAGCACCATCGGTTATCTCCTGAAGCGCCCGCTCCGTGTGATGCTGTTGTTCCTGCTGGTGATCGGCGGCTGCGCCTGGCTTTTCACCAGGCTGCCGAACTCCTTCCTTCCGCAGGAAGACCAGGGTGTCCTGCTGACCATTATCCAGACCCCCGTCGGCGCCACCACGCCGCGCACCGACGAGGCGGTCAAGAAGGTCGAGGCCTATTTCCTCGAAAAGGAAAAGGACAATGTGGATGCTGTGTTCGGCGTCCTCGGCTTCAGCTTCAGCGGAAGCGGCCAGAACAACGCGATCGTCTTCACCAAGCTCAAGGATTTCGCCGAGCGGACCAGGCCGGAGCAATCTGCCGCAGCCATCGTCCAGCGGGCGAGCGGTTATTTCTTCAGCATCCGCGATGCGCAGGTCTTCGCGCTTCTGCCACCGGCCATCCAGGGACTGGGCACGTCGAGCGGCTTCTCCATGTATCTGGTCGACAGCGGCAACAACGGCAATGCGGCGCTGACCGCGGCATCGCAGCAGCTCATTCAGGCCGGCACGGGCAATCCGAACATCAGTTCGCTGCGTAGCAGCACCCAGCGGTCCGAAACCCAGCTCAAGATCCTGCTCGACCAGGAAAAACTGGGCGCAATGGGTGTCGACCTCGCTTCGGTCAACTCGATGCTGGCGACCATCTTCGCCGGACGCGATGTCAACGACTTCACCCTGAACAACGAGTTGAAGCCGGTCTATGTCCAGGGCGATACGCCCTACCGTATGCAGCCGGACGACCTGAAACACTGGTTCGCCCGCAACAATAGCGGCGAGATGGTTCCCTTCTCCTCCTTCAGCACCGTCCAGTGGATCAGCGGCACGCCGCAGCTTGCGCGCTTCAACGGCACCAGCGCCATCCCCCTCGAGGGCGCGGCCGGTCCGGGCGTCAGTACCGGCCAGGCCATGGACGAGATGCAGAGGCTGACGGCCGCATTGCCTGGCGGTTATTCGGTCGCCTGGCAGGGCATTTCCTACCAGGAGCGGCTGTCCGGCTCGCAGGCACCGATGCTCTACGGGTTGTCGGTCCTGATCGTCTTCCTCTGCCTTGCCGCACTTTATGAAAGCTGGTCGATCCCCTTCTCGGTCATATTGGCCGTCCCGATCGGCGTGCTCGGCGCGCTTGCCGCCGCGTATTTCTTCGGCCAGTCGAACGACGTCTACTTCAAGGTCGGGCTCCTGACGACGATCGGCCTGGCGGCGAAGAACGCCATTCTGATTGTCGAATTCGCCAAGGATCGTCAGGCCGGCGGGATGGAAATGATCGAGGCCACCCTCGAGGCCGCGCGCCTTCGCCTGAGGCCGATCGTCATGACATCGCTCGCTTTCATCCTCGGCGTCGTGCCGCTGGCGATCGCAACCGGAGCCGGATCCGCCGCGCAGAACGCCATCGGTATCGGCGTGCTGGGTGGTATGCTTTCTGCAACACTGCTCGGAATTTTCTTCGTTCCGTCCTTCTTTGTTGTCGTTAGACGGTTATCAAAGCGTGAAAAAGAGTAGGATGACGATTACGTTCGTTAACGTATTCGACCTTTAATGCCGTCAGAAGCTGTGCGAATCGCTGCTGACGGGACAATCGGAAGAGGCATGAGTGCTGACCTTCCACGCGTTGTAGGGCACTGGGACAGAAAAATGTTATCCATTCGTGTTGTTGCTCCTCTCACTATGCTGCTGCTTTCGGGCTGCGTCGTCGGTCCAGATCACAAGGCGCCGGAAATTGCTCTTCCGGGTAAATTTGCCGAAGCCGGCAAGACCAGCAACGGCGATGTTTCGCAGGTTGCCTGGTGGACCGCATTTAATGACAGCCGTCTGAACGGCTATGTAAATCAGGGGATCGGCCAGAACCTCGATATCCTCCAGGCTATGGAGCGGATCACGTCTGCCCAGGCCAACGTTACCGTCGCCGGCGCGGGAGCTATCCCGTCGCTGGATCTCTCGGCCGCCAGCACGACCACTGGCACTCGTACCGAACCCGGTTCGTTCTCGCGGGCGACCACGACGGCGGGTACTGCCGATGCGTCCTGGTTCCTCGATCTTTTCGGCCTCTACAGGCGTTCCAAGGAAAGTGCGCTCGCAAGCCTCGATGCTGCCTATGCCAGCGAAGACGTTGCGCGTCTCTCGTTCCTGTCTCAGGTGGTCGCTGCCTATATCGACGTACGCTACTATCAGGAGCGTATCGCGATCGCCCGCCGGAACCTCGATTCGCGGCGCGAAACGCTGAACCTCACCAAGCTCCAGCTGGATGCCGGCGCAGCGTCCCGTCTCGATGTCGTCCAGTCCGAAGGCCTGGTGAATTCGACGATCGCGGAAATTCCGGGCCTGGAAACGAGTTTCCGTGGCGCGGCACACCGTGTCGCCACGCTTCTCGCCATGCCGGCATCGACGCTCGTTCCTGAACTGCAGAAAGGCGCACGCCAGCCGGTCGCCCGCTTCAGCACCAAGGCCGGCATCCCTGCGGACCTGATCCGCAACCGTCCGGACATCCGTGCGGCGGAACGCCAGCTCGCATCGGCAGTCGCCGAAATCGGCGTCGCCGAGGCTCAGCTCTATCCGGCCATTACGCTCGGCGGCTCCATTTCTCCGAGATACAACGCCCTTGCCGGCAGCCTCGATACCCGGGCCCTGACCTGGTCCTTCGGACCGCAGCTGAGCCTGCCGATCTTCGACGGCGGCCGTCTGCGCGGCAACGTCAAGATCGCCGAATCCAGCGCCCGCGGGCAGTATCTCGCCTGGAAACAGACGGTTCTGAACGCGGTCGAGGAAGTGGAAAATGCACTGGCCGCGGTTGCCCGCGACAGCCGTACGGTTTCCGCGCTCCAGGCAACTGTAAAGTCCTACGAAGAAGCTCTGCAGCTCGGCACCGCCAGCTATCGTGACGGCGCTTCCTCGTTGCTCGACGTTCTCGACGCCCAGCGTCAGGTCTCGACCGCTCAGTCGAACCTCGCGGCCGCCGTGCGTCAGATGGCGCAGGACTACGTCTCGCTCAATGTGGCGATCGGCGGCGGTTACGCCTTCGGCAAGACCGATACCAAGGTCGCTTCGGTGGTGATCAAAAAGTAAGTACCGCCCCAACATAACCGACAACAAAAAACCTCCGGAGCCCGCGCTTCGGAGGTTTTTTTATCACGCCCGGAAAGGCCGGGGACGATCAGTTCTTGGCGCGCTCGACGTAGGAATTGTCTTCGGTGGCGATCACGACGCGGGTGCCGGCATCGATATGCGGCGGAACCGCGGTGCGGATACCGTTCGACAGCATGGCCGGCTTGTAGGACGAGGAAGCCGTCTGGCCCTTGACGACCGGTTCGGTCTCGACGATCTCGAGCGTCACGTGGCGCGGCAGCTGAAGAGCCAGAGCAATGCCTTCGTGCATGGAGAGAACGCAGGTCATGCCTTCCTGAAGATAGGCCTTCTGGTCGCCCATCGTATCCGCGTCCACCACGACCTGGTCGTAGTTTTCCGGGTTCATGAAGTGGAAGCCTTCGCCGTCTTCATAGAGGAACTGATGGTTGACGTCCTCGACGAAGGCGCGCTCGACCTGCTCGGTCGTCCGCCAGCGTTCGGACACCTTCACGCCGTCGACGATGCGGCGCATATTGACCTGCGTGACGGGCGTGCCCTTGCCGGGATGGAAGTTCTCGGCGGTGAGAACGACATAAAGCTTGCCGTCCACATCGATGACGTTGCCCTTGCGGACAGAAGAAGCGATGACCTTGACCATAGTATTCCTTGTGTAGCGAACCGGCTTGTAACTGCCGAAAATGCATCGTAGAGGACCGGGCGATAACCGGCCCGAAGGACGGATCGTCTGTTTTCCGGCCGGAACTACTCCAAAACCGCGCAAAGTGGAAGCCTTGCCGGGGAGAACCGGCGAAGAAAGCCATAAATGAGCTTGTCCCGACCTGCCATATCCCGCTCGCCCTGGTGGATGCCGGCAAACCATGCGGATCGCCGGCCCTTCCTGAAAGGCCGCAATGCGGTCCAGTCGGCGCTGCGCGGTTTCTTCTCGGAGCGCGATTTTATCGAGGTGGATACGGCAACGCTCCAGGTCTCGCCGGGCAACGAGACGCATCTGCATGCCTTCGCAACCGAAGCGGTAGCCATCGACGGCGGCAGGGCGCCGCTCTACCTGCACACCTCCCCGGAATTCGCGGCCAAGAAGCTGCTGGCCGCCGGCGAGAAGCGCATCTTCACCTTCGCGCATGTCTACCGCAACCGTGAACGCGGGCCGCTGCACCATCCGGAATTCACCATGCTCGAATGGTATCGCGTCGGCGAAAGCTACGAACAGCTGATGGCCGATTGCGCCGAGATGCTGGCACTGGCTGCGGATACCACCAGGACCGGGCGCTTCGCCTTCCGCGACATGGAGATCGATCCTTTCTCCGAACCCGAACGCCTGACACTCGCCGATGCCTTCGACCGGTTTGCCGGCATCGACCTGCTGGCCTCCGTCGCGGCGAATGGCGAAACCGACCGCGACCTGCTGGCGGCCGGCCTGCAGAAGGCCGGTATCAGGTTTGCCGGAGACGACACCTGGGCGGACCTTTTCAGCAAGGTGCTGGTCGAGAAGGTCGAGCCGCATCTCGGCCAGGACCGGGCGACGATCCTCCACGAATACCCTGTTTCCGAAGCCGCGCTCGCCCGGCCATCCCCCCGTGATCCGCGCGTCGCCGAACGTTTCGAGCTTTATGCCTGCGGCGTCGAGCTTGCCAACGCCTTCGGGGAACTGACCGACGCCGGCGAACAACGCCGCCGTTTCGAACACGAAATGGCGGAAAAAGCCCGCATCTACGGCGAGCGTTATCCGATCGACGAAGACTTTCTCGATGCGCTTTCGATCATGCCGGAGGCCAGCGGGGCAGCGCTCGGCTTTGACCGGCTCGCCATGCTGGCAACAGGTGCGACCCGCATCGACCAGGTCATGTGGGCGCCAGTGGCGGAGGTGTTTGGATGACCGCAGCGCGTTCACTGAAGGCCGCCGATGACCTGGTATCTGCCGGACTGATCGAACCGGAAAAACTCGCCTCCATTCGCGCGGTGGCGGACCGTTATGCCATCGCCCTGACGCCGACCTTGGTTTCGCTCATCGACCGCACGGACCGTCAGGATCCGATCGCCCGGCAATTCGTGCCCGATCCGGCCGAATTGCTGACGACGCCGGAAGAGCATGCCGACCCGATCGGCGATCAGGTGCACAGCCCGGTCAAGGGCATCGTTCACCGCTATCCGGACCGGGTGCTGTTGAAGGCCGTGCATATCTGCCCGGTCTATTGCCGCTTCTGCTTCCGCCGCGAGATGGTCGGTCCGCAAGGTGACGGAACGCTGGCACCGGACGAACTGTCGGCGGCGCTCGCGTATATCCGCGAGCATGCGGAGATTTGGGAAGTGATCCTCACCGGCGGCGACCCGCTTGTCCTTTCGCCGAGGCGGCTTGCTGCCATCATGCGCGGCCTTGCGGAGATCCCCCATGTAAAGATCGTCCGCTTTCACACCCGCGTGCCGGTCGTCGAACCGGACCGTATCGACGCGGCGATGATTGCGGCACTGAAGGAAAGCGGCAAGGTGGTCTACATCGCGCTGCACGCCAACCATCCGCGCGAAATGACCGACGCCGCCCGCGCCGCCTGCGCCCGCCTGGTCGACGCCGGCTTTCCGATGGTGAGCCAGACGGTGCTCCTGCGTGGCGTCAACGACGATCCGACCGTGCTTGGCGACCTGATGAAGTGCTTCGTCGAGACCCGGATCAAACCCTATTATCTGCACCATCCCGACCTTGCCCCGGGTACGGGCCATTTCCGGCTGGATATCGCCGAGGGCCAGAGGATCGTTTCGGCGCTCCGGGGCAATATTTCCGGCCTTTGCCAGCCCACCTATGTGCTGGATATCCCGGGCGGCCACGGCAAGGCGGTGATCGGCGAAAGCGCCGTGCGCGGCGACGGCGACGGCGGATGTTATTCCGTCAGCGATTTCCGCGGCGAAGAGCATGCATATCCTCCGAAATGACACGGGTTCTTGTTCACGCGGCGAACTGCGCCCGTGGCTTGGCTTGTTTGGAGAGCCCACACGAATGCGGAACCTCAATAGATTTTAATAGCTGGCTCCGCATTCGCGTGGCCTTCGGCGTCTTTTCGGGGTGTCCCTCCCCTACAGGTGATCACCTCGCCTCGCTGCGTGGCTTCGTTCGCGGTCTCCTTTCGGGAAACCTTGCCACTTGCACGGCTCAACCGAACCCGGCCTGGCGGCCAGGGGGAGGCTTGATAGGGTTGGGATTGCCCCCAGCCCATGGCTTTCACCTCTTCCACCATCCCCGCACGTTACGGTTCCGACGAAAGCGCCGGCCTCCGCCTGCCCGCGAACGTCTCGCGAAACACTCCGGCGACGGAGGCGAGGGGATTGTAGGCATAGCGCAGAAGGGCGGGGAAACTAAAACCGGAAAAGTTTGGCGTGCCGCGTAAGCCTCCTCTGCCTGCCGGGCATCTCCCACCAGGTCAGAGCCGTCACATATGGAATGTGCGGCAGCGCGGCATTCTTAACCCTCCCCCTTGTGGGGGTCCGGAGGACGGGACGGGGCCAGCGACCCGTCCCCGGTTGGTGGCCGGCAGGCGGGAGGGGTTTTGATGCTGGATGAAGTCCCCTCCCCAACCCCTCCCCACAAGGGGGAGGGGCTCCACGCGCCGCCCCATGCCTTCATGTGATCGCCCTGCTCTTGAGGGGAGATAGGCTGGGCTGCAAGGCAGCGGGCTGAACTGCCTCGACGTCGAAGGACAGGATCAGCTCACGCCTTCCCCACCGGCATATAGAGATCTCCGCCGTCGCGATATTTCGCAGCCATGGCTTCCAGGCCCTCCTTCTGCGCCTCGGCGCGGATGTCATGCGAAATCCGCATCGAGCAGAATTTCGGGCCGCACATGGAGCAGAAATGCGCCACCTTGTGCGCCTCCTTGGGCAGCGTCTCGTCATGCATCGAACGCGCCGTTTCCGGATCGAGCGAGAGGTTGAACTGGTCCTCCCAGCGGAACTCGAAACGGGCGCGCGACAGCGCGTCGTCGCGCACCTGCGCCGCCGGGTGGCCCTTGGCGAGATCGGCGGCATGCGCCGCGATCTTGTAGGTGATGACGCCCACCTTGACGTCGTTGCGGTCCGGCAGGCCGAGATGTTCCTTGGGCGTGACGTAGCAGAGCATGGCGGTGCCGAACCAGCCGATCATGGCTGCCCCGATGCCCGACGTGATGTGGTCGTAGCCCGGCGCGATATCGGTGGTCAGCGGCCCGAGCGTATAGAACGGCGCCTCGCCGCAGACGGCGAGCTGCTTGTCCATGTTCGCCTTGATCTTGTGCATCGGCACATGGCCGGGGCCTTCGATCATCACCTGGCAATCCTTCGCCCAGGCGATCTTCGTCAGCTCGCCGAGGGTCTCCAGTTCAGCGAACTGCGCCGCATCGTTGGCATCGGCGATCGAACCGGGGCGAAGGCCGTCGCCGAGCGAGAACGACACGTCGTAGGCCCGGGCGATGTCGCAGATTTCCTCGAAATGCTCGTAGAGAAAACTCTCCTTGTGGTGATGCAGACACCACTTGGCCATGATCGAGCCGCCGCGGGAGACTATGCCGGTGACGCGGTTGACGGTGAGCGGGATATAGGCGAGCCGCACGCCCGCATGGATGGTGAAATAGTCGACACCCTGCTCGGCCTGCTCGATCAGCGTGTCGCGATAGACCTCCCAGGTCAGGTCCTCGGCAATGCCGTTCACCTTTTCGAGCGCCTGGTAGAGCGGCACGGTGCCGATCGGCACCGGCGAATTGCGGATGATCCATTCGCGGATATTGTGGATGTTGCGGCCGGTCGACAGGTCCATGACCGTATCGGCGCCCCAGCGGATCGCCCAGACCATCTTCTCGACTTCCTCGGCCATCGACGAGGTGACGGCCGAATTGCCGATATTGGCATTGATCTTCACCAGGAAGTTCCGGCCGATGATCATCGGTTCGGATTCGGGATGGTTGATGTTGGCGGGAATGATCGCCCGGCCTTCCGCGACTTCGCGCCGAACGAACTCGGGTGTCACGAAGTCCGGCACATGGGCGCCGAAACTTTCGCCGTCGCGGATGAGCGGCTCGCTGGCCGCCTGCCGGCCGAGATTCTCGCGGATGGCGACGAATTCCATCTCCGGCGTGACGATGCCGGCCCGCGCATAGGCGAGCTGGGTGACGGCCCTGCCCACCTTCGCCTTGAAAGGCTGGTTGCGGACCGGGAATTCCGGCGTCAGGTGGCTCCCGGACACGAAGCCGTTATCCTCCGGCCTGACGATGCGGCCCTCATAGGCCTCGACATCGCGGCGGGCGGCAATCCAGTTTTCACGCAGGCGCGGCAGGCCCGCGTCGATGCTGATCGCGGCACCTTCCACCGTGTAGGGACCGGAAGAATCGTAGACGGTGACCGGCGGTTCGCCGGAGGTCGGATGCAATGCGATCTGACGCATCGGCACGCGGATGTCCGGATGGATCGTTCCTGCTTTCAGGACTTTCATGGAAGCGGGAAGCGGGCCGGTGGTGACGACCGGGGTAAGCTTGGTGGTTGCGATATTCATGGCTCAAGGCTCCAAGGTTTGACGTTTGGAGACCCAGTTCCAGTGTTGGAATGATGGAAAAACACCCCGGAATCCGAAGGACGGTTTCCCATCCTCGCTGCCGCAGCGCCCGCACCGTCCCTACGCCAGTATGAACTGGATCAGGTTCAACGGGTCACTGCGCCTCGGCCGGCCAAAGCCGGTCCGACCAGCAGTATCTCAGCCCCTTGGCGGGACCCCCCTGGTGAATGGCGCCATCAGAAACCCGCGGGCCGTTGATGTCAAGCCGGGCCATGCCGATGGTAATCGATCGGATTTTACGGAATCCCGCATCCCTAACTTCACGACGTTTATTACCGGAATCTTATGCTTTCCTGCGTAGTAAAGTCTCCAGCGATGAACGCAGAATTCGAACGATCCGGAGACGTCGAGATGAACGAGACCATTCGCGAATTGCTCACACGGGTAGGCGGCCTTCCGGTCGCTGTGACCGAGCTGGAAGACGGCGCCGATCTTTATGCGGCCGGCCTCTCCTCCTTTGCGTCCGTGCAACTGATGCTGGGCCTGGAAGAGGCCTTCGACATCGAGTTTCCCGACAGCCTTTTGAACCGCAAGTCCTTCGCCAGCATAGCGGCGATCGAGCAGACGGTTTCGCATATCCTGAAAGCGCGCGAGGCCGCTTGAGATGAGCCTCCCTGCCTTTGCCGCCGACATGAGCCTGAGCGCCCGCGCTCACCGCGTGGCAACCGTAGCGGCCGAATTTGCCGACCGTGTCGACCATGACGGCCGCTTCCCCCGCGAGGCCGTCGATGCCATGAGGGCCGAGCGCCTGATCGGTATCCAGATCCCGGCCGCGTTCGGCGGCGAGGGCGCTTCGATCACCGAGATCGCCGAGGTCTGCTCCATCCTGGGACAGGCCTGCGCCGCGAGCGCCATGGTTTTCGCCATGCACCAGATCAAGGTTTCGAGCCTCGTCGAGCACGGTGGCGACAGCGAATGGCACAGGGACTTCATGCGCGAGCTTGCCGGCCGCCAGCTTCTCGTCGCCTCCGCGACGACCGAGGGCGGCATCGGCGGCAATATGCGCAACTCCATCTGCGCGATCGAGGTCGAGGGCGACACCTGCCGCCTGACGAAGGACGCGACGGTGATTTCCTACGGCGCCCATGCCGATGCGATCATGGTCACCTCGCGCTCCAACGAGAAGGCCGCACCGACCGACCAGGTCATGACCGTCTTCAAGCAAGGCCAGTATAGCCTGCAGAAGACCGTCGACTGGGATACGCTCGGCATGCGCGGCACCTGCTCCGACGGTTTCCTCTTCAGGGGTGAAGCGCCGTCCGTCCAGATCTTCCCAAAGCCGTTCGCCGAGATCGCGGCGCAGTCGATGCTCGCCACCTCGCATCTCCTCTGGAGCGCGGTCTGGTACGGGATCGCCGCCGATGCGGTACTGCGCGCCCAGGCCTTCGTGCGCGCCGCCGCCCGCAAGGCGGGCGGCACCCAGCCGCCCGGCGCACTGAGGCTGGCCGAAGCCTCGAACCTGCTGCAGCTCCTCAAGGCCGGCATCCTCTCCGGCCTCAGGATCTACGCGGATGCCAAGGCGGATCACGACCAGCTGTCGTCCATGGCCTTTTCGATCGCCATGAACAACGTCAAGCTGGCCTCTTCCGAGACGATCCTGACCATCATCAACCAGGCGATGATCATCTGCGGCATCATGGGCTACAAGAACGGCACGCCCTACAGTCTCGGCCGGCATCTGCGCGACGCGCATTCCGCCCAGCTGATGATTTCCAACGACCGCATCCTCGGCAATACGTCGACCATGCTGCTCGTTCAGAAACCGGACACCAGCCTGCTCGGCTGACGCCCCTATCATTTCAGATGTAAACCATTGAAAAGAATGAGGTAAAGCCATGGATATGCAAGTTTCCTTTCTTGACCGCCTGTTCGATGCAGGCCTGCTGATCGAGACCGGCGTCGACGGACTGTATGGCCGCAGCGGCCAGTTCGAAGACGTCATCGCCGCCTTCGAGCGGCTGATCGACAAGGTCGGCGGCGGCGACGGTGCCGAGGCGATGCGCTTCCCGCCGGGCATGAACCGCGCCTTTTTCGAGACCAGCGGCTACATGAAGAGCTTTCCGCAGCTCGCCGGCACGGTGCATTCGTTCTGCGGCAACGAACTCGACCATATGAGCCTCCTGAAATGCATGGAGGTCGGCGAGGAGGACTGGACCAAGGGCCAGGAAGCAACCGACATAGTCTTGACGCCCGCCGCCTGCTATCCGCTCTATCCGACTGTTGCGCGCCGCGGCAACCTGCCCGCCGGCGGTGGCCTCTTCGACCTGCAGAGCTACTGCTTCCGCCACGAGCCCTCCAGGGATCCGGCCCGCCAGCAGCTGTTCCGCATGCGCGAATATGTCTGCATGGGTACAGAAAGCCACGTCACCGATTTCCGCCAGCTGTGGATGGATCGCGGCGTCGAGATGATGAAGTCGCTCGGCCTCGATGTGACGATCGATATCGCCAACGACCCGTTCTTCGGCCGCGCCGGCAAGATGCTGGTCAACAACCAGCGCGACCAGAACCTGAAGTTCGAGCTGCTGATCCCGATCACCTCCGTCGCCAAGCCCACAGCGTGCATGAGTTTCAACTACCATCAGGACTCATTCGGCCTGAAGTGGGGCCTGAACCTGGAAGACGGTAGCGTCGCCCATACCGCCTGCGTCGGCTTCGGCCTGGAACGCATCGCGCTGGCACTCTTCCATACCCACGGTCTGGACGTAAAAGAGTGGCCGGGCTCCGTCCGCGCCACGCTCTGGGGCTGATCCAATGACGGCGGTATTTCCCGCGCTCGATCCGGCGAACTACAGGACGCATGCGCTGCATTCAGCCGAGCGCATGTGGCCGGAGACGAATTGTTACGTCGATCTGTGGATAGAACTGCTTTCGGCGCAGGGCCTGCCGCCGGAAGCCATGCTCGGTTTCACCCTGACCCAGGATTTCGAAGGCGACCAGTTCACCTTCTTCAAGGTGCCGCTCGAAGACCTCGAGACCCTGTTCGGCATCCGCGTGACCGAACTGGCGATCTTCGACCGGCCGGAATGGCATGTCACGGAACAGATCCGCCGCGGCAGGCTGACGCTGCTCGAACTCGACAGCTTTTATCTGCCGGATACGCGCGGCGTCGCCTATCGCCAGGAACACGGCAAGACGACGGTCGCGATCAACCGGCTGGACCTCGAACGCCGCGAGCTCGACTATTTCCACAATGGCGGCTTCTTCACCCTTTCCGGCGAAGATTTCGATGGCCTGTTCCAGTTGAACGCCGGCCCCGAGGCGCTGCCCTTCCTGCCCTATACCGAATTCGCCAAGTTCCCCGCCGCCTATCCGGACGCGCGGGAAATTCGCGAAACCGCATGGAAGCTGCTCAGGCACCATTTTCCCCGGCGGCCGCAGGACAATCCCATCCGCGCGTTCGGGAAGGTCTTCCCGGCGCAGGTGGAGCGGATCGCCGAGAGAGATTTCGGCTTCTTTCACAAATACGCGTTCAACACGCTGCGGCAGATCGGCGCCAATTTCGAGCTGCTGGCGAGCCATCTCGCCTGGCTGAACCACAAGGCGTTCGCCCGGCCTGAACAGCAGGCGCTGAGGATTTCGGAAGTGGCGAAATCCACCCAGTTTCAGCTTGCCCGCGCCCTGACCCGCAGGAAGTTCGAGCCGCTGGCAACGGCGCTCGATCCGGCGGCCGATGCCTGGGACCTGCTGATGGGGGACCTGGCATCGACGCTGAGCCACGCCCGCGAGGCCGCGTGAGCCTTCTTATCCCGATCGGATCAGAGACCAGCCTTCTTGCCGAGGGCTGGTCTTTGGCGTTGACGGAGCCGGGCGCCTTCTCCCTGCCGTCCGATCTTCCTCCGGACCTCGAATACCTTCCTGCCATGGTGCCCGGCACGGTCGCTGCCGCCCTGGAAGCCGCCGGCCGCTTCGACCGAAGCAATCCCGAGCCGCTGATCGACAGGGATGCCTGGTATCACTGCCGGCTTGCCGGTGAAGCGCCTGGGCCGGCGATCCTTCGGTTTGCCGGGCTTGCGACTGTCGCCGAAGTATTTCTCGGCGACACGCTGATCCTGTCCTCGACAAGCATGTTCGAAAGCCACGATGTCGCGGTGGAACTCACCGGCACCGAAACATTGTCGATCTGCTTTCGAGCCTTGAAACCGCATCTGGAAAAGACCGGGCCTCGTGCCCGCTGGCGCCCGCGGCTGATGAACAGCCAAGGTCTCCGCCTGATCCGCACGACCGCGCTCGGCTTCATGCCGGGATGGTGTCCGGAGGTTCACGCGGTGGGACCTTGGCGGCCGGTTTCGGTGATCAGGGCCGCCGACGCTATCTTCTCCCCTGCGGGGAGAAGTGCCGAGCAAAAGCGAGGCGATGAGGGGGTCCGCACGTTGGGCTCATCTGGCCTTCCATTGGCTTCGCCCCCCTCATCCGGCCCTACGGGCCACCTTCTCCCCGCTGGGGAGAAGAGGGAGTTCGCCATCTCCGCCGAGCTTGATGAACGCGGAGCAGGCCTTCTCAAGGTCAGCTTTGCATTTGACGGACCACCCCGGGATCTCCGACTCGTCTGTAATGGCAGCGAGGCGCATTTTACAAATGGCGGCGGCAGGTATTCGGCCGAGCTGCACCTTCCCGGCGTCAAACCCTGGTGGCCGCATACCCATGGCGAACCGGCGCTTTACGACGTGGCGCTCAAGGTCGATGGCGAAGAATTCCCGCTCGTGCGGACCGGCTTCCGAAGCCTGAAGGTCGATCGCGGCGTAGACGACGACGATTTCGCCATTATCGTCAACGGCGAGAAGATATTCTGCCGCGGCGCCGTCTGGACGTCCTCCGATATCGTCGATCTGCCGGGCGATCGCGCCAGCTACGAGTCCTGGCTCAGGCTTGCGAGAGACGCGGGGATGAACATGATCCGCATTCCAGGCATCACCACCTATGAGAGCCCGGAGTTCTTCGCGCTCTGCGACGAACTCGGCCTCCTGGTCTGGCAGGATCTTATGTTCGCCAACTTCGATTATCCGGTGGCCGATCCGGATTTCGTGATTCACGTGAAAACGGAAGTCGGGCAGTTCCTGGCGGCGACGCAAGCCTTGCCGTCGCTTGCGGTCCTTTGCGGCGGCAGCGAAATCTACCAGCAGGGCGCCATGCTGGGCCTGCCGGAACGCATCTGGAAAGGTCCGCTCTGCGAGGAGATCCTTCCCGCCTTGGCAGCCGATTGCCGGCCGGATTTGCCCTATGTGGCGAATTCGCCTTCCGGCGGCGCCTTGCCCTTCTACCCGAACGCCGGCGTCGCCCATTATTACGGCGTCGGCGCCTACAAGCGGCCGCTCGAGGATGCGCGGCGGGCGAATATCCGCTTTGCAGCCGAGTGCCTGGCATTTTCAAACCTCTCCCATTCGGAAACGCTGATCGGCGGCAAGTCCGGGATCCCCCGTGATGCCGGGGTGGACTGGGACTTCGAGGACGTTCGCGATCATTACCTCGGCACGCTTTACGATGCCGATCCGCAGGCGCTGCGGGCGCAGCAGCCGGAACGATATCTCGCCCTCTCCCGCGCCGTGACCGGAGAAATGATGGAGGCGGCCTTCGCCGAATGGCGCCGGCCCGGCTCGACCTGCAACGGCGCTCTCGCCTTCACCTTCCAGGATGTCATGCCCGGTCCAGGCTGGGGCGTGGTCGGCGTCGACCGCACGCCGAAACCTGCCTGGTTCGCGCTGAAGCGGGCTTTCCGGCCGGTCCAGGCGCTGTTTGCCGACGAGGGCACCAACGGGCTCGATATCCACCTTCTCAATGAGACGCCCGCCGACCTGCCGGTGGTTCTCGAACTCGCCTGCCTGCGGGACGGCAGGATGCCCGTCGTATCCGGCCGCCGAGACCTGACGCTTGTTTCTCGCAGCAGCGAAAGCATCGCCTCGACCGATCTGTTCGGCGCCTTCTTCGACACCAACTACGCCTACCGTTTCGGCCCGCCCTCTCACGACGTAACGGTGGCGCGGCTGAAACATGCGCAAACCGGGGAGATTGTCGCCGAGGCTTTCCATTTCCCGCTCGGACGCGCCCGCGCGTTCCACGATGCCGAGATTGCGGTTTCGGTCGCAGGGGGCGACGGAGAGTTCTGGCTGGAGCTTTCGACAGACGTCTTTGCGCAATCGGTCAGCATCGAATGTGCCGGCTATCGTCCCTCGGACAATGGCTTTCACCTGGCGCCGGGCGCAATCAGGCGCATCGGCCTTTCCGCACTCCCGGACGCCGCCGGCAGGCCCGGCGGCACGATCCGTTCACTCGGCGGCGATCGAATCCTGCGTTTTTGAATAGGCGAGCTCTTCCAGCGGAAAACGGAAGGCCATTTGCCTGAGAGCCTTGAGATAGGCAGCCCGGGCATGCTCCGGCGTCAGATTGTGGTCGGCATCCGGAATGATCTCCGCCGATACATTGGGGAAACGGCTCAAGCCGGACCCGTCATGGCCGAAATAGAAGTCGTATTGTTCGAGGCCGAGATCGTTCTCGCTGTAGATCAGCGAGATGGAGGTGCCGCGCCGATGGAGGATGCGGAAAGCGCCGTAGATCGCCCGGCCCTCTGGCAGGAAACCACGAAAGGCATGCAGGATCTTGTGCTTGACCCGGTTGCCGAGACCCTTCGCGATATTGCGGGCCGCGACCATGGTATCGACCTCACCTCGGATGAGGCGCTTGAACGTTTCCGCGCGCAGGGCCCGCCTGCGATAGTCCTGCAGACTGCGGGTGCCGTTGACGATGGCATCCTCGACCGAGCGGCCCGGTGACCAGCGAAAGACGGCGGGATTGACGGATACATTGCCGGCGATGCGCGGTTCGGCGACCGAGGCCTGGAAGCCGAGATAGGCGCCGCTGCAGCGGCCTGCGGTCACGACCGGCGTCAGGCGGCGCCTTTGGAGAAAGTCGATCGCCTCCGATACATCGGCAATTTGGGTGGAATGATAGAGGACCTGCTCCGGCCGGCCCGGCACCGGCGGGCTATCTCCCGCATTGGCGGTATCGAAACGCAGCGAAGGAATGCCGGAGCGGGCCAGCGACCGGGCCAGCGCCACCGTCGAGCGCCCCCAGCCCGCATGCCTGTCGTAGGCCGATGTCAGGAAAAGCACCGTGGCGCCCGCGCGGCCATGATTCGGCTCGCAGAGGACCCCGACCAACCGATCGTCGAGGCCGAAACGAACCGGAGTTTCGGTGAAACCGTCACCGGCAAGCGGTTCTGCCTGCCCAGGCGGGCATTGTGCCGCACGGGGTGTCCCCGCGGGTAACGCAACGATCCAGTCCGTCAGCTTGTCCGCCACCGGGAGCGGCAATCTCGCAATCGCCGGGTTGGAGACCAGCTGGTCGTAACCTTCGAAAGCCTGTTCGGTCACAGCCGCGCCGAGCGCCCGCAGCCGCGCGGCGAATTGCGTATCGGCCGGCCGGTCGGCCCGCCCGACGACCAGAACGCGCGGCGCGGCCTGCCGATCGATCATCAGCAGATTGACCTTGCGAACCTCGTCGGCGATCGGGCCGGGCAGGGTGTGCGAAGCGATGGACACGCCTGTCTTGTCGCGCTGCTCGTCGGCAAGGCCCAGGTTTTCGTCCACCACCCTGGACCAGACCGCAAGCTCGCGAACATGCAGGCGCCCGGAAACGACCGGCGCCATATAGGCGATGGCGGCCAGATCTTCGAGCCTCTCGGCGGCCTTGGTCGCAACGACGGCCCCCAGCCCCTGGGAAACGAGGACGATCCGCTCGCAGCCGGAAAGCGCCTTCAAATGTGTGGCAGCGGCGACGAGGCTGTCGGACCAGACGGAAAGCCCGCTCTCGAAGTCGAGGCCGTCAAGCGCATCACCGGTACCGGGATAATCGAACCGCAGGCTGGCAATGCCGCGATCGGCAAGCTTTTCCGAAATGATGCGCCAGAACTTGCGCGTGCACATTTCCTCCAGTCCCCAGGGGCTGGCAAACAGCACGGCCACGCCGGACGACGCGGTTCCCGCGGACGGTGGCGTGAAAAGCCCGACACTGCCGGCGAACGTCAGCGGTTGCGAAGCCGAGCGTTGAGGCAGTGGCGAGGTTTCCCCGGCGGCCGGGGATTGAGGTCGAGCATCCGTCATGGTCGTGCCGGCTGGTTTTTTGATCACTGCGCCAGCAATACGTCCGGCCTTGCTTCCAGGCGCTTAAACTATCCGGCGCAATTTTACCGATCGCAGCTGGATTGTTCCGAAAAGACGCGGGAGAGAACCTGCATCTGCGGCCGGTCGCCGCTTTTGGTCGGCTGGATGTTCAGCGGTTCGTTTTCCGGCCACCACTCGCCGCCGGCCCAATAGGACCAGCCGAGCCAGACATCGGCGCCCTGCTCCACCGTTCGGACCATCTCGGCAAGCGCCGGCAGGCAGTCCGGGGTGGCTGGAACCGCGAGTTCTCCGAGATATCCGCGCTGTCCGTGTTCCCGAAGCCAGCCGGCCACGTCGCCGATCGCCTTCACGGCGTCGGCTGCCCGCGAGCACTCGGCGTTTTTCCCGGAGAAATCCGTGTCCAGGTATTGATGGACCTCATAGGCATAGTTGTCCTGCGGGTCGGAGATCGCCAGCATGGCTGCCGCATTAGGCGTGCCGTAATCTCCGGCAAGCCAGCTATGGGCCCCCGTCCAGGCGGTGCCCGGTACGAGCACGAGATTGGCGGCTCCCGTCTGTCGGATCGCGCCGATCGCGCTGTTGGCGGCGGAAAGCCAGTCTTCGGCCGAAATGCCGTAGGGCTCGTTCATCAGGCCGAAGGCGATCCCGTCGATGCCGGCAGCGGCTGTGGCGAGCCGGCGCCAGAAATCCGCGAATGCGCTCTGCGGCACCGTTTCGGAGCCTATCGGCTGGCCGCGAAACCGCCCGTAATTATGCGGGTCGAGAATGACCGCCATGCCGCCGGCGCGGATCAGCCGGACCGTATCAAGTAGCCGCTCGAGCTCGGCGGGTTCGAGCCCCTTGTAGAGCTGCGGCTGGAGCCTTTCCCACAGAAACGGCAGGCGCACGGTGTTGAAGCCCTTGCCGGCGAAGTATTCGATCGTTTCCCTGGTGGGATAGATATAGCCCTTGCCGTATTCGTCTCCGAGATTGCCGAACTCGGCGCCGGCCAGGTTGACGCCACGCAAGCAGGCGGTCTTTGCCTCGGCCGATCCGGCCGCTACCGCCACGGACACCAGGACTCCCAGCAAACGCGAGACGCCGCGGTCGATTTTTCGGGACCTCTGCTTCAAGTCTTCCTCCAGCGCGAAGTCGCAACCTGCCATCATAACCTTTAGCAAATGCGAATCGTTACCCGAAGCGGCTCCGCGGCGGTGATGCGCGCGCCGACGGCGCAAAAGGAACGGAATTTTGGGTGGCTGGCTTTAAGGTCGGCAGGTAAGAAGCTCATCTGGACAGACAGACAAGACGGGCTGTACACATTCAAGAACCAAGACCGGGCCTCGCCGGGCATTTTTCCGGCCTGAATGGGACCGGATATTGTCCGGCGCCAATTTTATGTATACACGGGGTGGCCGACCGATGGCAGAGGAGGGAGAATTTGCATGAACAACTATGTCCTGACCGTATCCTGCAAGACGACACGCGGCATTGTCGCCGCGATTTCCGGCTTTCTGGCGGAAAAGGGTTGCAACATCATCGACTCATCCCAATTCGATGACCTCGACACGGGCAAGTTCTTCACGCGCGTCAGCTTCCTCTCCGAAGAAGGCGCCGAACGTCCGGCACTGCTCGAAGGCTTCAAGCCGATCGCCGACCGGTTCGAGATGGAATGGGAGATCTTCGATACCGCAGAGCGCATGAAGGTGCTGCTGATGGTGTCGCGCTTCGGCCATTGCCTGAACGACCTGCTCTACCGCTGGAAGATCGGCGCCCTGCCGATCAACATCGTCGGCGTCGTCTCCAACCATTTCGACTACCAGAAGCTGGTGGTCAACAACGACATTCCTTTCCACCACATCAAGGTGACGAAGGAAAACAAGCCGCAGGCCGAAGCCCAGCTTCTCGATCTGGTCGAGCAGAGCGGCACCGAACTCATCGTGCTGGCCCGCTACATGCAGGTCCTGTCCGACAATCTCTGCAAGAAGATGTCCGGCAAGATCATCAACATCCATCACTCCTTCCTTCCGAGCTTCAAGGGCGCCAACCCCTACAAGCAGGCCTATACCCGCGGCGTGAAGCTGATCGGCGCCACGGCCCATTACGTCACCGCCGATCTGGATGAAGGTCCGATCCTTGAGCAGGACACGGTGCGCATCACCCATGCCCAGAGCGCCGATGACTATGTTTCGCTCGGCCGCGACGTCGAAAGCCAGGTCCTGGCGCGCGCCATCCACGCCCATATCCATCACCGCACCTTCATCAACGGCAACCGCACCGTCGTCTTCCCGCCGAGCCCCGGCTCCTACGCTTCGGAGCGCATGGGCTGAGGCTTATCCAAAGTCGGTAGAAAGGCCTATGGACGCGGGCTTTTAACGCTCTATCCTCTTCGGAAGCGCCCTTCCGGAGAGGTTCATGTCCGACGTACTGCCAGAACTCATCGAGCCTCCTGCAAATGACCTTCCGATCGAAGCGATCGAGGACGTCCTACGCGACCATTACGGGCTTTCCGGGCAGGTTTTCCCGATCGAGGGCCGACAAAACCCCTATTTCCTGATCGACAACGGCCACATGCGCTACCTGCTCAAGGTGGCGCCCGCCGAAGGACCATTCGAGGAGATCGAGGCTGAACACGCCCTGATGCGCCATATCCTGCGCAGCCCGGACGGGCCGCGGGTTCCCGAGCCGGTGGTGACAAAGGATGGAAGCGACACGCTCGTCCTGCCGCTCGGCGGCGAAGACCGGCGCATCCGGCTCCTCACCTTTCTCGACGGTACGGCCCCGCCGAGTGGCGAGAAGCTGCCGGACCAGGCCATCGCAGCTTTCGGGGCGATCTCCGCGGCACTTGCAAAAAGCCTGCTTGATTTCGAACATCCGGTGCTGCAGCGCGAACCGGAAGGGGACCTGCGCAAGGCCGGCCCGCAGACGGTCACGCTACTGTCCGCCGTCGCCGACCAGGAAATCCGCGACGTGATCGCCAAGGCGATGGTGACGGCGCTCCGGCGCATCCAGCCGCTCGGCCCGAGCCTGAGGATCGCTGCGGCGCACCAGAACATCGATGGCGAAACCGTCGTCGGCGAGGAGACGGACGGCGCATGGCTGCCGACCGGCGTGACGGACTTCACCGGCATTTCCAACGGCTGGCTGGTCGCCGGTTTCGCCAATACCTGCGCCTATCTGCTCGCCGACCGCGACGGCGACCCTTTCGCGCTGCTGCCGGCGGTCCGCGCCTATCACGACATCTACCCGTTCACCCTGAACGAACTTGAGGCGCTGTGGCCGCTGGTCGTCGCCCGCACCGGCATTCTCTCCGCCGAAGCCGAAAGCCGTCAGACCGCGTCACCCGACGACCCGCAAGCCAGGGCGGACGCGGAGAAACGCCGCGCCGTACTGGACGCTGCGACAACAGTTGCGCCGGCACAGGTGTTTGCGGCCATCCTTGATGCGACGGGCATGGAAAAACCGCTGCCGGAGATCGGCCGCCTCCTGCCTGATATCGACCCGGAGACTTTCCGGCTGGTGGATCTGAGCGTCACCAGCCCCCTTCTCTACGGCGGAAACTGGACGGATGCCGATAACGACTGGAAGCTGCTTGCCCACATTGCCCGGGAAACCGGCCGCGCCAGCACCCGCTACGGCGAGTACCGGCTTTCGAAAAGCAGTACCGATCCGCAGCAGGAACCGGAAAGTTTCGCGCTTCACATCGATGCCTGCATACCCGCCCGGATGCCGGCCGTAGCGCCCTTTGCGGGTACGCTGAAAACCGCCGGACCACGCCTCGTCCTTGTCGGCCGCGACCTGACCCTGCATGTCGAAGGCCTCGAATGCGTGCTGGCCGAAGACACCGAACTCGCTGCGGGCGACCCGCTTGGCGTCATCGCGGGGGCCGATAATTCCGTCGGCGGCCTGCGCCTCAGGTTCTGCCTCGATCCGGATCTGGTGCCGCCGCTCTTCTGCAAGCCGACCGAGGTCGGCACATGGTCGAGATTATGCCCTTCCCCGTCGGCGCTGCTCGGTATCGACGCGAATGCCCCGGCTCCGAGATATCCCGACCAGCCCGCCCGCGGCTGGAGGGAATACCTCTTCGATGCGACGGGCCGCAGCGCGCTCGATCTTACCGGCCAGGCGCCGCTGATCGGCTACGGACATCCCCGCCTTGCTGCCGCGACCTACCGCCAGACCATCCTCCTCAACCGCGCCGCAGGCCACCCGTCTGAGGCGGAGGAGGCTCTGCGCGCGCAACTGGCCGAACTTGCGCCCGAGGGGCTGAGCCATGTCTATTTCACCTCTGGCGGCGCGGCGGCGCTGGACCTCGCCTTCAGGCTTGCCCGCGGCCATACCAACAAGCGTGGCATCATCGGCCTGCCGGGGGTGCGGATGGACCGGCGGGATCCGGACTTCTTCGCTGTTCCATCCGTTGGAACGGCAACCGACATGATCCACGATCTCGACGATGTCGCCGCAGTGCTGGCGCAAGGTTATGGCGAGCCCGCCAACCTGGACGAGCCTTTGACGGTACTTAGGCAGAAGGCCGGCCTGCTGATCGTCGACGAAACCGGGACCGGTTATGGTCGCCTCGGACACCATACCTGGGGCTTTTCGCACCGGGGGCTCGCGCCGGACATCGTGTTTGTCGACGGGCCGGACGGCGGTGCTCCGTCGTTTCTCATGACACGGCCCGAGATCGCTGCAAACCTCCCCTCGGACCAACACCCCCCGGCGATCTGCCCCGTCAAGGCGGCCTCCGCCATCGCCGCGCTCGACGTCATCCGGGAAGAGCAAATGCGCGAAAATACGCGCGAGATCGGAAGCCACCTGAAGACACGGCTTGAAAGCCTGGCCGAACGTTTTCCCGCGATCTCCGCCATATCGGGAAGCGGGCTGCTGCTCGTCATCGATCTCGCCGACGAAGCGGCGGACCTCGGCGAACGGCTGCGGCCCGGCATTGTCGCCGATATCAGCACCCCCGGACGCCTCGTCCTGCGTCCGCCGCTGTGCTTCAGCCGCCAAAGCGCGGACGGGCTGGCGGATCGGATCGAGGCCCTGCTCTCGGAAATTTGAGGTGGCCGATCCGGTCCTTACCGGAAATTTTCCATCGTCGATCCTTGCTTGGGTGGAAAAGCCACCTATCTCTGGGCTGACGGGCGGCGGCCAGAATTGCGAATGAAATTTCACAATTTGGCCTTCTTACTGTCATCAGTCAGAAAAAAATTCTAGGTAGACTGATTTTCGTTGATCATTCTGTGGGATTCGCCTACAGATGATTTCCGTTCGGCCTGCTGAGTCTGGCTGATTTTCGCGCAACACCATGAAGGGAGAGTGACATGTTTAAATTCGTCCGCGTCGCCACCTTTGGTGAGGCCGCGTTCAAAATGAATGGCACGGATCGTCGCTCCCTTCCGTGCTGTCGAATGTAACGCTTCAGTTCAATCGTTCCTGAAAATTTTCATTCGCCAGAGCTGCGTCGCAAGCAGCCAAAGCGGGAGTCTGCCATGCAGAAGCAAGTAATCGAATTCGGCGGCGAGCCCGTCGGTATTGTCATTCCTGACGCGGACCGGCTGAAGTTCATCGCCGTGAAATTCCATGTCATCGATCTGGACGAACAGCGTTTCGGCTCTGCCGACGAGGTGCGTCTTGCCATCCGCGAGCTGGTCCGCTCGCGCAACAGCGCCTCGGCGGCGCATGTCTGATATTTTTTAAGATTCGAATTCCAAAAGCCGCCCCTGTGGCGGCTTTTTTATTGCGCTCAGAACGCAGTGAAGGTCATCGTCGTCAGCGAACGTTCGATGCCCGGGATCGACGCGATCTTCTCGTTCACGAAGCGGCCGATCTCGTCGTTGTCCTTGATATAGACCTTCAGTAGCAGGTCCCAGTCGCCGCTGGTCGAATAGAGTTCGGAAGCAAGCTCGGTCTTGTAGATGGCGTCGGCAACCTCGTAGGTCTTGCCGGGCTTGCAGCGGAGCTGGACGAAAATAGGTTTCATGGACGTCTTCCCGTCGGTCGGATCGCCTTGGCGATCATGATGGACATGTCCGACTATTGGCCGATGCCGCCGCCGTTCGCAAGCATATCCTGGCGATTCTCGTCGCGATGAATTTCGTCGGCAATCCAGTCCCGGAAGGCGGCAAGCGGTGGGTAGGTGGCCCGGTCGGGCGGATAGGCGAGATGATATTGGCCAGTCTCCATCCTCTCGGCGTCCACGGCCGGCACCAGCAGGCCCTGCTCCAGCTCCCGGCCGATCAGGAACCGCGGCAGCAGCGCGGCACCGAGGCCGGCGGTCGCCGCCTCGACCATGGTGATGAACTGATCGAAGAGCATGCCATGCAATGCATCGAAGACGATCCGATTCTTCGAGAACCACAATTCCCAGGCATCCGGCCGCGTATTGAGATGCAGCAGCGGCGCCCGAAGCACATCGGCCGGGGACTGAAGATCATGCCGCAGTTTGAATTCCGGACTGCAGGCCGGCACGACTTCCTCATCCATGAGAAAGGTAAGCGCCGCACCCGGCCAGCGGGCAGCGCCGAAATGAATGGCGGCATCCAGCGTGTCGAACCGGAAATCGAACGGTTCGAGCCGGGTGATCAGGTTCACGACCATGCCCGGATAGGCATCGAGAAAACGTCCGATTCGCGGCGTCAGCCAGCGCGTGCCGAAAAACGGCAGGATGGCGAGGTTGAGCGTGCCGCCGGAGGGATTGGCCCTGAGATTGAGCGAAGCATGCGAAATACGCCTGAGCGCTTCGCGCACCTCGCGGGCATAACCGTCGCCGGCAAGTGTCAGCCGGATCGTCTGCCGCTCGCGCAGGAACAAAGCCACCCCGAGCTGTTTTTCCAGCGCCGAGATCTGCCGGCTGACGGCGCTCTGGGTGAGGCCGAGCTCGTTTGCCGCTGCCGTGACGCTGCCGGTGCGGGCAGCCGCCTCGAAGGCGGAGAGCAGCGAGAATGACGGGAGAAAGCGCCGGGGCGGCAGCATGTCATTCCTCCAGCGAATGATCTGTTGAGAACATGTCGATATTCATCGATAACTGCTCCCTGTAAAGAGTTGGCGATCAACGCTCCCGGACAATCATCATGCTGAACGATCCCCGCTCTCACGGCCTCTGGGAAAAGACCGCCCCCGCCCCGCCGCTCACCGCGCGGCTGGAGGAGGCGATATCGGCCGATGTGGTGATTGTCGGCGGCGGTTACACAGGCCTTTCGGCAGCCCTGCATCTCGCAGAGGCAGGAACCAATGTCGTGCTGCTGGAAGCGGCGGAGATCGGTTTCGGCGGGGCCGGCCGCAATGTCGGCCTCATCAATGCCGGCATGTGGGTGATGCCCGACGATTTCCCGAAGGAACTCGGTCCCATCTACGGCGAACGCCTGCTCGATCTGCTCGGCAACGGCCCCGCCCTCGTCCGCGAACTGATCGAGAAACACGCCATCGCCTGCGAACTCGAAAAGAACGGCACGCTGCATTGCGCTGTCGGTCCCGAGGGGCTGAAAGAGCTGGAGGAACGCGCCAGGCAATGGCAGGCGCGGGGCGCGCCAGTGACGTTGCTCGATGCCGCCGAGACGGAAAGGCGTGTCGGTTCCGGTGCCTATGCCGGATCACTGCTCGACATGCGCGCCGGCACGCTGCAGCCACTCGCCTATGCCCGCGGCCTCGCCCACGCGGCGGTGAAGGCCGGTGCCAGGCTCCATACCGGCAGCGCGGTGACCGGCACCGATGAAGTCAACGGCCGGAACGTTGTCAGGACCGCCTCCGGCGAAGTGACCGCCGACTGGGTCATCGTCGCGACCGACGCCTACAGCACCGGCCCCTGGGAACAGGTGCGACGGGAACAGGTCTATCTGCCCTATTTCAACCTTGCCACCACGCCGCTCAGCGACAACCTGCGCCGCTCCATCCTTGCCGGGCGCGAGGGCTGCTGGGACACCAAGGACATCCTCTCCTCCTTCCGCATGGACCAGGCCGGCCGGCTTGTCTTCGGTTCGGTCGGCGCGTTGCGCGGCACCGGAACGGGGATCCACAAGAACTGGGCGCGGCGCTCGCTGAAGCGGCTTTTCCCACAGCTCGGAGATGTGGAATTCGAGGCCGAATGGTATGGCCAGATCGGCATGACCGACAATGCCCTGCCGCGTTTCCACAAATTCGGCAGCAACGTCCTCGGTTTTTCCGGTTACAATGGTCGCGGCATCGCGCCGGGCACGACATTCGGCAAACTGCTGGCACGCCATATCCTCGGCGAGGTTTCGGAAACCGACCTGCCGCTGCCGCTGACCGAGGTTCAGGAACCCGGCTTCCGCGCCATCAAGGAAGCCTATTATGAAGCGGGCGCCCAAGTCGCCCATTTCACCGGCGAACGGTTCTGATTGCGAAACCGCCACCGACTTGTAGATTGACGAAAATTACACATCCGGAGACTGACATGACGCTCGCCACTCTCGATCTCGCCGCTGAAGTGAAAACCATTCTGGGCGATCTCGGCGTAAAGGCCGAAAGTTATACGGGCGGCACGCTCGCCGTCCGTTCGCCCATCACAGGCAAAGAGATCGGCAAACTGCCGGAAGAAACCGCCGCAGGCGCCGCAAAGGCGATCGACGCTGCCCACGCGGCCTTCCTCGAATGGCGGCTGGTTCCGGCTCCGAAGCGCGGCGAACTGATTCGCCTGCTCGGCGAGGAACTGCGCGCAGCCAAGACCGCGCTCGGCCGGCTCGTCTCCATCGAAGTCGGCAAGGTCACCTCCGAAGGCCTCGGCGAAGTGCAGGAAATGATCGACATCTGCGATTTCGCCGTCGGCCTTTCCCGCCAGCTCTACGGCCTGACGATCGCCACCGAACGCTCCGAACACCGGATGATGGAAACCTGGCATCCGCTCGGCGCGATCGGCATCATTTCCGCCTTCAACTTCCCGGTCGCCGTCTGGTCCTGGAATGCGGCGCTCGCCATCGTCTGCGGCAATTCCACCGTCTGGAAGCCGTCGGAAAAGACGCCGCTCACCGCGCTTGCCACCCAGGCGATCTTCGAAAAGGCGCTCGCCCGTTTCGTCGCCGACGGCGGAAAGGCCCCGAAGAACCTCTCGACCCTGTTGATCGGCGGCCGCGATATCGGCGAAGTCCTGGTCGACCACGACAAGATCCCGCTGGTTTCCGCAACGGGCTCCACCGCGATGGGCCGCGCCGTCGGCCCGCGGCTTGCGTCGCGCTTTGCCCGCTCGCTGCTGGAACTCGGCGGCAACAACGCCGCGATCGTCGCCCCGACCGCCGATCTCGACCTGACGCTCCGCGGTGTCGCCTTCGCCGCCATGGGCACGGCCGGCCAGCGCTGCACCTCGCTTCGCCGCCTCTTCGTGCATGACAGCGTCTATGAAACGCTGGTGCCGCGCCTTGCCAAGGCCTACCAGTCCGTGACGATCGGCAGCCCGCTTGAAAACGGCAATCTCGTCGGCCCGCTGATCGACAAGACCGCCTATGACAAGATGCGAGATGCGCTGGAAGCCGCCAAGGCCGAAGGCGGCAAGGTGACCGGCGGCGAACGCGTTCACCAGGACGAAGCGGCCGACGCCTATTATGTCCGCCCGGCGATCGTCGAAATGCCGGCCCAGACGGGTCCGGTCAAGGACGAGACCTTTGCGCCGATCCTCTATGTGATGAAATATTCGAGCTTCGACGAGGCGCTGGCCCTCCACAACGACGTGCCGCAGGGGCTGTCCTCCTCGATCTTCACCAACGACATGCGCGAGGCGGAAACCTTCGTCTCCGCCCGCGGTTCGGATTGCGGCATCGCCAACGTCAATATCGGCCCATCGGGCGCCGAAATCGGCGGGGCGTTCGGCGGCGAGAAGGAAACCGGCGGCGGCCGCGAATCGGGCTCCGACGCATGGCGCGTCTATATGCGCCGCGCCACCAACACGCTGAACTATGGCCGCACCCTGCCGCTCGCGCAGGGCGTCAAGTTCGACATCGAATAACCGATGGCCGATACGCTCAATCTGTTGACCGATATCGAAGGCGTGGCCGTCGGCCATGCCACCGATCTTGCCTTGGGTTCGGGCGTCACGGCTATTGTCTTCGACGAACCGGCAATCGCCTCCGGCTCCGTGCTCGGCGGTGCGCCGGGCGGGCGGGATACCGCGCTCCTCGATCCGTCGATGACCGTGCAGACGGTCGATGCCTTCGTGCTGTCCGGCGGCTCCGCCTTTGGCCTCGATGCGGCTGGCGGCGTGCAATCGGGCCTGCGCGAAATCGGCCGCGGTTTCCAGGTCGGCAGCGTCCGCGTCCCGATCGTGCCGCAGGCGATCCTGATGGACCTGCTGAACGGCGGCAACAAGGACTGGGGTCTTCACTCGCCTTATCGCGAAATGGGTTATGAGTCGTTCAGGGCTGCCGCGAAGGGTGAGTTCGCGCTCGGAACCGTCGGAGCCGGAACGGGTGCCACGACGGCAACGTTCAAAGGCGGCATCGGCTCGGTAAGCGCCCGGACTTCGACAGGCCATACAGTCGCGGCACTGGTTGCCGCCAACGCACTGGGCTCGGCGACAATCGGCGAAGGCCCGCATTTCTGGGCGGCTCCCTTTGAAGAAGACAAGGAGTTCGGCGGGCTTGGGCTGCCTCCGACCTTCGACAATCGTATGCGCCTCAAGGGCCGCAACGTGACCTCGACGACGATTGGCGTGATCGTCACCGATGCCGTGCTCACCAAGGCGCAGGCGCACCGGCTTTCCATCCTTGCCCATGACGGCCTCGCCCGGGCGATCCTGCCTGCTCACCTGCCGTTCGACGGCGACACCATCTTTTCGGCGGCAACCGGTGCGAAACCTTTAAGCGACCCGTCGGATTTCATGGAACTCTGCCACCTGGCTACGCTGGTGACCGCGCGCGCCGTGGCCCGCGGCGTCTACGAGGCGGCGGCTTTGCCCGTTGCGAATGCCCAGATCGCCTGGCGCGACAAATTCACTTCGCCGGCTAAATAGCCCTTAGTGCTTCTTCGAGCCGCGGCCAGTCGCTGTCGCCGGGAAGGCCGATCCTGAGATCATCGGGCCGCTCCTCGAACCGGCGCACCAGAATGCCCTTTTCCCCGAGGTGCCGGAAAATCGCCTGCGCGCGCGGATCGCGGATGAAGCGGAACAGCGACGTTCCGCCCATGACGGGTATTCCGGCAGCACCGAGCAGAGCATCCAGCCGCGCCGCATCCTCTTTCAGCCTCAGCCGCATCGCCTGCTGCCACCTGACATCGCCGAGTGCTTCGTTCGCCACGTGTAATGCCGGACCGGACACTGCCCAAGGGCCGAGCCGGTTCTCGATGCGCGCGATCGTTTCCGGGTGCGACATCACGAAGCCGAGCCGCAAGCCGGCCATGCCGTAGAACTTGCCGAAGGACCGCAGCACCGCCAGCCCGCCGGCATCCACCGCGTCAGTGATGCTCGACGCTTCCGAGACGTCCATGAACGCTTCGTCCACGACCAGCAGCCCGCCTTTTGCGCGCGTGATTGCTGCGAGCGCCAAAAGGTCGGCGCGCGGGACGATACGGCCGGTGGGGTTGTTGGGATTGACGATGACGGCGAGGTCGGCTTCCGCCAACCGATCCAGATCGGCGGTTTCCATGACCTCGAAACCAGCCAACCGCGCCGCTCGGGCATGCTCCGCATAGGTGGGCGAAAGAACCGCAGCTTGGCCTTTCCTTGCGATCAGATCGGCGACCATCGGCAGCAGGATCTGAGTCCCCGGTCCCGCCGCGACATGTGCCGCCGACGGCACGCCGTAGGCAGCAGCGGCAAGGGCCTTCAGCCTTTCCGCCGATGCGACCTCAGGCAGTCGCGTGAAAGCATTGCCGGGAAGCGGCGAATGCGGATAGGAATGCGGGCTGATACCGGTGGAGAGATCGACCCAAGGCTCCGGCGCATGTGGAAACAGCGCCCGGGCACGGGAAAGATTGCCGCCGTGCTGTATCGGATCGCCAATCTCATCGCCAATTTCAGGGCCTGCCACCTTCATGTTCCTTCTCGCATTTTTCGCCCTGATCGTGGAGCGCATTTTCGGGTATCCGGACTGGCTGTTCCGGCGCATCGGTCATCCGGTCACCTGGATCGGCGCACTGATATCCCGGCTCGACCGCGATCTGAACCGCGAAAGCGACGACTTTTCGACGCGCAAGCGAAAGGGCGTGTTCGCGCTTTTGGCGCTTCTCGGCATCACCGTCCTGCTCGGCCTGGTGATCGAATACGACCTGAGAATGATCCCCCTCGGGCCGATCCTGCTGGTCCTGATCGCTGCGAGCCTGCCGGCGCAGAAGAGCCTTGAAACCCATGTCGAGGCCGTCGCGACGGCGCTGCGGGACGGAGGTTTGGAAGCCGGACGGAAGGCCGTGTCGAAAATCGTCGGGCGCGACCCGGAAAAGCTCGATGAAGCCGCCGTCTGCCGGGCGGCGATTGAGAGCCTGGCCGAGAATTTTTCGGACGGCGTCGTAGCGCCGGCCTTCTGGATGGGGATCGGCGGTCTTGCGGGTGGCGTCGGCTACAAGGCGGCCAATACCGCCGACAGCATGATCGGCCACAAATCGCCGCGCTACGAAGCCTTCGGCTGGGCGGCCGCGCGTTTCGACGACCTCATCAACCTGCCCGCCTCGCGCCTGAGCGCCCTTCTTTTCGTGGTCGCAGCAGGTTTCATCGATCGCGCCTCGCCGGGCAACGCGATCCGGGCCATCAGGCGGGATGCCCGCCATCACCGGTCGCCGAATGCCGGCTGGCCGGAAGCGGCGATGGCCGGCGCGCTCGGCATCGCACTCGCCGGGCCGCGCAGCTATGGCGGACAGATGATCGAGGCCCGGTTCATGGGCGAGGGCGGGCGTTCCGAGCTCACCTACGACGACATTCGCCGCGCGCTGAAACTCGCCCGGATCGCCGACGCGTTGTTGATCGGCCTTTTCGGCCTTCTGGCGTGGATCATCTGGCAAGTTTGAGCAGCCCATCGAGATCGAGATGCTTTTCCATATGGGCCGCCAGCCGGTCGAGCACCGCGTCCACGCCTGCCTCGTAATCAAGGCTGGATGCCGAGCTGCCAAGCCGCGTCAGCCATGCCGACCGCTGCCGGTCGTCCGAGAATAATCCGTGGAGATAGGTGCCCCAGACCCGGCCATCCGCCGATATCGCACCTTCCGGGTTTCCGCCGATTGTCGCAAAAGACCGCGTGCAATCGGCACCGGTGGTTCGCCCGATATGCATTTCATAACCGGACAGGGAGATTCCGTCGAAACTCGCGCCCGCAACGGCCTCCAGCCGTTTATCGCCCGCAAGAACCGTCTCGACATCCAGCAAGCCCAGCCCTTCGATTGCGCCGGGCGGTCCTTCCGTCCCTTCCGGATCGGCGATCGTTTTGCCGAGCATCTGGTAACCGCCACAGAGACCGAGCACTCGACCGCCACGACGGACATGTGCTGCAATATCCACGTCGAAACCCGCCGCCTTCATCGCCCGTAGGTCGGATATCGTCGCCTTCGAACCGACCAGCAGCACAAGATCACAATCGCCAGGGATGGCCTGTCCCGGCCGGACCCGGATCAGATCGACATCCGGCTCCGCTTCCAGCGGATCAAGATCATCGAAATTGGAGATATGCGGCAGGATCGGCACCGCGATCCTGATCTTCGCACCCGCCTTCCGCACCGAAGGCGCATTGAGGCCCAGCGCATCTTCCGCCGGCAGCCGGGCCGCATCGGCAAAATGCGGCAACAGCCCGACCGACTGCCAGCCGGTGAGTTCCCCGATCATCCGCATGCCGTCGGCGAACAATGCCGGATCGCCGCGAAACCGGTTGACGATAAAGCCCCGGATCATCGCCGCATCCTCGGGATCGAGCACCAGCCTGGTCCCGGCAAGGCTGGCGATCACCCCGCCGCGGTCGATATCGCCGATCAGGACCACCGGCACGTCGGCGGCCCGCGCAAAGCCCATATTGGCAATGTCATTCTGGCGCAGATTGATCTCGGAAGCGCTGCCGGCACCTTCGATCAGAACCAGATCGGCCTGATTGCGAAGAAGCCCAAAACTTTCCAGAACCCGCGGCATCAGCGTCCGTTTGAGCATCTGATACTCGGCAGCCTTGGCATTGCCTTCGACCCTGCCCTGCACCACCACCTGCGCGCCGACCTCGCTCTGCGGCTTCAGGAGCACGGGGTTCATATGGACGCTGAGCGGCACCCCGGCGGCGCGGGCCTGCAGCGCCTGCGCCCGGCCGATCTCGCCGCCATCCGCGGTGACCGCCGCATTGTTCGACATGTTCTGCGGCTTGAACGGCATGATCTTCAGGCCACGCAGCGTGAAAGCGCGGGCAAGCCCGGCCACGACCAGCGACTTGCCCACATCCGAGCCCGTTCCCTGAAACATCAGCGCCCGAGCTGGCTTGATCCCGGCCATCGCTTAAAACTCGATGCCGGCCTGGGCCTTCACGCCCGCCTTGAAGTGATGTTTGACCAGCGTCATCTCGGTGACCATGTCGGCGGCCTCGATCAGCGCCTGCTTGGCGTTTCGGCCGGTAACGACCACATGCAGGTCCGGCCGCCGCGCCTGGAGCGTCGCGACGATCTTGTCGAGATCGAGATAGTCATAACGAAGCGCGATGTTGAGTTCGTCGAGGATGACCAGTCCGATCGTCTCGTCCGCCATCAGCTCGAGCGCCTTTTCCCAGGCCTTCTCCGCCGCAGCAACGTCACGCTTCAGGTCCTGGGTTTCCCAGGTGAAACCTTCGCCCATCGTGTGCCAGACGACGCGGTCACCGAAGACGGCAAGCGCCGGCTGCTCCCCGGTCGACCAGGCGCCCTTGATGAACTGCACGACGCCGACGCGGCGGTTGTTGCCGAGCATGCGCAGCGCCAGGCCGAAGGCGGCGGTGGATTTGCCCTTGCCCGAGCCGGTATGGACGATGAGAAGACCCTTTTCCTGGGTCTTCTCGGCCACTTCCGCATCCTGAACCGCCTTGCGGTTCGCCATCTTGGCGCGATGGCGCTCGACGGACGCCTCGTCGATCTCCTTCACCGGGAAGCGAGCTTCGCCGGAGATCCGGCAGAAGCTTCCTCGCCGGCCCGGAATCTTTCGCGGACCACACCGGTAAGCGCGCCGAGCACGGCCCAGAACACCAGGTTGGTGGCATAGACGGCGTTGACGAAGCGGGCATGAAGATCCATCGGGACCGCCGTTTCATGGCTTGGCGGGAGCGGCGCGCCGACGAGATGCGGAGCGATCAGCAGCACGATAGCAAGTGCCGCGAACACGGCCGAGCGGGTATAGACGAGAAGGCCGAGGCCGATTGCCGTGCAGACAGCCGTCGAGAGCCACCAGATCTGGCGCGGTCCGAGCTCGGCAGCCGGCATGCCGGGCAGTTCCGGCGGCAGGCCGAGGCCGGGCGCGAGGATGACGGCGAGGAAGCCGGCAATGCCGAACATCAGGCCGCCGCGCCAGCCCTTGAAGCCCCCAAAGGCTTCCGAAGCGGCAACGAGGACAAGGGCGAAGCCGATAGCCGACAGCATGTCGGCGGCAGCAGTATAGATGAAACGTTCGAAGCCATCGGCAGGAGCCCAGGCTTCTTCGCTGTGGTGATGCTCGGCAGCAGGTGCCGCGGTGCCGGCAGCGGCAGGTGCCGCGTCATGGCTGTGGCCTGTCTCGGGCGCGGCATTTTCATACACTTCCGCCTGCAGGATCAGCGGCACGGTGGAGAAGCTCTGCATCACGGTGAGCAGCAATCCGGACAAAAGCCCGGCGATCACCGCCGTGAAGACGATGTTACGAAACAGCGACATTTGGGAGAACTCCTCAGTGGCAGGGGAAGGCGAGCGAGTGGCGCGTGTCATGCGCGGCATTGTGGACGACTTCCAGATGCGAGAAGCCGACAAAACCGACGATGAACAGGCCGAGCAGGGCCGTCATGCTGAGGGGAATGATCTTCGAAGCGGAAATGCCGACTGCGGTTGCAGCAGAATTCGTAACCATGGTCTCGTCCTTTCGCCCTCCACCCGAGGGCCGTTCACGTTCTTTGCCGCCTCTGGCAGGTCTCCTGGCTCGCGGATCGGACGCCTTTACCCGCCTTCCCGGATTTCTCCAGTGGCTTGACGGCCGAACGGCCGTTTTGGGCAAAGACTTTCCGCTTACAGTTGCGGGGGCAGCCGCGGGTTGGACGACAGAATTCGTCGCACCGCATTCCCTCTAAAACCCTTCCGGGCACCATAGGCTGGGCCACTATAGACGAATTCGGCGTCACGGCAATCGCCTTTGCGACGCATTGACATGGGTGTGCGACCGGGCTTAGGTGAAGGGAGATGGTCCCTTTCCGGCAACGGGGAGGGCTAAGAGAGAATGCGGTGCGATCCTTTCCTAAGGATCAATGCCGCGGCTGCCCCCGCAACTGTAGGCGGCGAGCCGTTTGCCGAGAGGCCACTGGAGAAATCCGGGAAGGCAGGCAAATGGCGGCGACCCGCGAGCCAGGAGACCTGCCGTCCGATAATTTTGCTTCACCGGGCGGGGTGCTCCGGGCGAAGTTTCTCGATCACCGCAGACGGTTTTGGCCTTCTGCTCCGCGCCCCGATTTTTCGACCCCGGCGGGAACGCGGCTGACCGATGAGTGACCACCGACCAGATGATCCGGCTATCGCCAGCCCGGCAGATGTGACGATTTTCGTCTGCACGAATTGCCGTGACGCCTCCGACGGCGAAATCCGGCCGGGTATCGCGCTGATCGCGGCACTGCGTGAAGCGGCCGCCGGCAAGCCGCTCGCCGTCAAGCCCGTCACCTGCCTTGCCAATTGCGAAAAGAGCCCGAGCGCCGCCTTCAACCACAAGAGCGGCTGGTCCTATGTCTTCGGGCATCTGTCGCTCGACAATGTCGAGGACATCGTTACCGGCGCGATGATGCTGGCCGAGGACGAGCGCGGTTTCCTTCCCCTTCGCGGCCGTCCCACCTGCCTGCGCGGCAAGGGCATGACGGCCCGTATTCCACCCTTTCATCATCACGAGGACATGCCATCATGAGCGTTTCGTTCGACCGCGTTCCCTGCACCGTCGTCACCGGGTTTCTGGGAGCCGGCAAGACCACGCTGATCCGAAACCTGATCGAGAACCTCAAGGGCAAGCGCTTGGCGATCATCGTCAACGAATTTGGCGATGTCGGCATCGATGGCGACGTGCTGAAAGGCTGCGGCATCGAAAGCTGCCCGGAAGACAACATCATCGAACTTGCCAACGGCTGCATCTGCTGCACGGTCGCCGACGATTTCGTGCCGGCAATCGACCGTATCCTGGCCATGGAGCCGCGCGTCGACCATATCCTCGTCGAAACCTCCGGCCTCGCCTTGCCGAAGCCGCTCGTCCAGGCCTTCCAGTGGCCGGACGTCAAGGCACGGGTGACGGTCGACGCGGTGATTGCCGTCGTGGATGGGCTGGCGCTCGCCGAAGGCCGCGTTGCCGACGACCACGAAGCGCTGGAAGCCCAGCGTCAGGCGGACGGCTCGATCGACCACGACGATCCGGTCGAGGAAGTGTTCGAGGACCAGGTGGCCTGCGCCGACATGATCGTGCTCACCAAGAGCGACCTTCTCGATGCCGCCGGCCTCGCGACCGCCAGGGACCGCGTCGCAGCACATCTACCGCGTGCCGTGAAAATCGTCTCGGCCGCCAATGGCGCCATCGACCCGGCCGTGCTGATCGGTCTCGGCCTTGCTGTTGAGGACGATATCGAAAACCGCAAGACCCACCATGATGACGAACTCGACCACGATCACGACGATTTCGACAGTTTCGTCGTCGATCTGGCCGCAGTGACCGATGCTGAAAGCCTGGCCACCCGCATCTCCGCGACGGCCGAAGCCGAAAACGTGCTGCGCATAAAAGGCTTCGTGGAAGTCGCGAACAAGCCGATGCGCCTGCAGGTTCAGGCGGTAGGATCGCGCGTGAACCATTATTTCGACCGCGCCTGGGCACCCGGCGAAGCGCGGGTAAGCCGCCTTGTCGTGATCGGCGAAAAAGGTATCGACCGCGCAGCGATCGAAAGGATGCTGGCCGCATAAGAGGCCCGAGGGAAGGATGCACATACTCGCCACCACATCGTCGTCTCTCGACGACCTGATCGAACCGGTCGACCTCAACCAGTCACCGGCCGACGTGGTGGTGCTGTCCTTTTCCGGCAGCGACCTGAACGGCATTGCGGCCGTGTGGAATAAGCCTGCAAGCGGCGGGAGCGATACCCCCCTCTGGCCTGCCGGCCATCTCCCCCTCAAGGGGGGAGATTGGCAAGATGCACCCGCCTTCCTCAAAAGCCAACGCCGGAGTGACGCGAGGCCTAGCCACGATTCGATCTCCCCCCCTGAGGGGGAGATGGCCGGCAGGCCAGAGGGGGGTGGCCCCTCCGACCACAACTCGGACAAGCTTAGTCCCCCCATTCCTCCAACTCTCCGCCTCACCAACCTCTCCGATCTCCGCCACCCCATGTCGGTGGACCTGTGGATCGAGAAGACGGCGGCGCATGCCAAAGTCATCCTCGTACGCATCCTCGGCGGCTATGACCGCTGGTCCTACGGCGTAGAGGAGCTTTCCCGATTGGCGCGCTCCAGGAAGATCATGCTGGCCCTGCTTCCGGGCGAATGCAGCATCCGCGACGAACGTCTCGCCGGGGCCTCGACGGTTTCGGAAAACCAGCTCGCCGGCATCCTGGCCTGCTTCCGCGAAGGGGGGCCGGACAATATGCGGCTCCTCGCAAAATTGCTGACGACCCTGGCCGAAGGTAGAACGGAACCTCTGCCTCCGGCAGCACCGATGCCGAAGGCCGGATACTACAAGCCGGGAAAGGGCATCGTCGCGGCCGATGACCTGCTGGCCAGCCTCGCATCGGATGCACCGCGCCTGCCGATCCTGTTCTACCGCTCCATGCTGCTGGCCAATGATGCCGCACCGATCGACGCACTGTTCGAAGCGCTAGCTAACCGTGGTTTCGCGCCGGTACCCATCTTTGTCTCCGGCCTGAAGGATGCCGACGCTGTCGCCTTCGTCGGACAGGCGATCTCGGACCTGAGAGCCGCGGCAATCCTTTCCACCACCGCCTTTGCCAGCGGCACGGACGAGAACGGCGAAACGATCTTCGACCGCACCGGCGTGCCGGTATTCCAGATCGTCATCGCCACCACACGGCGCGAAGGCTGGGCGGAAAACCGGCGCGGCCTCAACCCCGCCGACCTCGCCATGCACGTCGTCCTGCCGGAGCTCGACGGGCGCATCCTGGCCGGCGCGATCTCCTTCAAGGCGGGGGACAATTCCGCCAACCTCGTCAACCAGCCGGAACCGGACCGCGTTGAACAGGTCGCCGATCGGATCGCCGCTTTCCTGCGGCTGAAGGCGGCACCTCGTGCCGAGCGCAAGATCGTCATCCTGATGCCGGATTACCCGAGCGCGCCGGGACGCACCGGTTATGCCGTCGGCCTGGACGTGCCGCAGAGCGTACTCGGGATGCTGAACGAGCTATCAGTAGCCGGCTACAATGTTTCGGATATTCCAGAGACCCCGCGTGACCTTCTCGATGATCTGAGTGCAAAATCCGCTACCCATGTGCTCGCAGCCTACAGCTCCGTGCCTACGGCGGAGGCGGCTTGGGGCGCCCCTGAAACCGATGAAGACCTGGAAGACGGCGCTTTCCGTTTTCGCGCCGCAAGCTTCGGCAATGTCACTGTCGCACTCGCGCCCGATCGCGGCCGCAATGCCGACCGCCGAGCCGACTACCACAGCCCCGACCTGCCCCCGCGCCACGCCCTGATCGCCTTCGGCCAATGGATGCGCGAAACGCTGGACGCGCATGCGATCGTCCATGTCGGTGCGCACGGCACGCTCGAATGGCTGCCGGGAAAGACCGTGGCTTTGTCGAAGGACTGCTTCCCCGAGATCGTCACCGGCGGCCTGCCGGTCATCTATCCGTTCATCGTCTCCAATCCGGGCGAGGCGGCGGTCGCCAAAAGGCGGATTGCCGCCGTCACCATCGGCCATTTGCCGCCAGTTCTGGCCGGTGCCGGCCTTTCCGACGAACAGAAAAAGCTGGAACTGCTGGTCGACGAATATGCGCAGGCCGACGGGCTCGATCGCCGTCGCCGCGACCGGCTGGCCAAGCTGATCGTCGAGACCGCCCGCGATACCGGCCTGGCCGGAGAGGCCGGCGTTTCGAACGATGACGATCCGGATACCGCTCTCAGCCGCATCGACGCCTTTCTCTGTGATCTCAAGGACTTTTCGATCAAGGACGGTCAGCACATCTTCGGGCAGGTCGCGCCCGGCGACGACGACTTGCTTCGCGTTCAAAGCGCCGAAACCGAACGCCAGGCTTTGCTCGACGCGCTGGACGGAAGACACATCCATCCGGGTCCGTCCGGGGCGCCTGCGCGCGGCCGCCGCGACGTGATGCCGACCGGCCGCAACCTCTTCGCCAGCGACCCCCGTACCCTACCGACGCCGACTGCTTTCGAACTCGGCAAGCGCGCGGCCGACGAAATCCTGCGGCGTTATCTGCAGGACCACGGCGACTGGCCAAAAAGCCTCGTTTTCGATCTTTGGGGCAGCGCATCCCTGCGCAGCGGCGGCGAGGAAGTCGCCCAGGTCCTGGCGCTGATGGGCGCAAGACCTGTTCAGGATATGGCGACGGGCCGGATCACCGGTATCGAAGTCCTGCCGCCGGCAACGCTCGGCCGTCCGCGTGTCGACGTGAGCTTGAGGATTTCCGGCCTGTTCCGCGACATGTTTCCGGCTCTCATCGCCCTGCTCGATGCCGCGATGCGCGCCATCGCCGCCCGCGAGGAAGCGCCGGGCGACAACCCTCTTGCAGAAGAGGCCGTCAACCTCGGACACGTACCGCCCCGCATCTTCGGCTCCGCGCCCGGCACCTACGGGTCCGGCATCGAGGAAAAGCTTGCGGATGGCACCTGGGTGGAACGCGAGGAGCTCGGCCGCCTCTATCTCGATGCCACCAGCCATGCCTTTGGCGGCGCGGAAGGCGACGCCAGCCATGTGCCCGGCCAGTTCGCAAACCGCATCGGAACCGCCGATCTTCTCGTCCATACCGGCGACGATCCCGGCCGCGACCTGCTGGACGGCTCGGCCGATGTCGCCTTCATCGGAGGCTTTGCTGCGGCCGTCGCGGCACTCGGCGGCAAGGCGGATATCATCGCGCTCGACACGACCGATCCGCAAAAGCCCCGCGCCCGCTCGATCTCCGAAGCGGTGACCCGCGTGGTGCGCGCCCGCGCCGTCAATCCGCGTTTCATCGCCGGCCAGATGCGCCACGGCCCGCGCGGCGCCGCCGAACTGGTGGAGACGGTCGATCGGCTGATCGGCTTTGCCGAGACCACCCATGCCATTCCCCAGTCGCTGATCGAGGCGACCTACGACGCCTATCTCGGCGACGACAAGGTCCTCGACTTCCTGCTGGAACAGAACCCCGAAGGCGCCCGTTTCATGGCCGAGCGGTTCCGCTCGGCGCTTCGCCGCGGTCTCTGGCATCCCCGCCGCAACGCGGTCGATGCCGAGCTCGAAATGCTCACGCGGGAGAAGGTCGCATGACGGCACTCTCCCTCGACCGAAACACGCTGGACATGCGCCGAGGCGCCTGCCCCGCTTTGTCGGCCCCGATGATGACCGGCGACGGGCTTCTCGCCCGCGTGGCGCTGACCGAGGCGATCACGCCGGCACAACTCGCCGAACTCTGCCGGCTGGCACGGCGCCACGGCAACGGCATTCTCGATATCTCCGCGCGCGGCAACCTGCAAATCCGGGGATTGAGCGAGGCCTCGGCCCCACTTCTCGACGCCGAGGTCCGGGCCCTGAACCTGCCGCTTCGCGATGGCCTGGCCGTCGAAACCCCGCCTTTGGCCGGGATCGACAAGACCGAGATCGCCGACCCGCGACCGATAGCCGAGGCGATCCGCCGAGGTGCACGGGAGATTGTCGGCCTCGCGCCAAAGATGTCGGTGGTGGTTGACGGTGGCGGACAGCTCCGGCTTTCCGACCTACTGGCCGATATCCGGCTCGTTGCCGTTTCCAACGAGGAAGGCATGCGCTGGAAGCTGCTTCTGGGCGGCACCGAGGCAACCGGCCGCATTTTCAATGTTTTACGTGAAACAGATGCGATCTCCGCGACGCTGGAACTGCTTCGCAAACTCGCAGGGATGGGGATCAGGGCGCGAGGGCGCGACCTCGCGGCCGGACTGCCGAAGAACGACACCGTCATCCACCCTACCTCACCGTTCAACACGTTCCGCCTCGTCAACGATCTTGTCGCGGCGGGCATCGGCCCGGCCTTTGGCCAGGCGAATGCCGATAACCTGATCGTCTTTTGCGCCGAAGCCGAGCGGCTGGGAATACAATTCCTGAAACCCGCTCTCGACCATTCGCTCCTGTTTTTCGCCGCTCAAACCGCCTGCGAAGCGCTGACCGCCTTTGCCGGCGGCAACGGCTTCGTCACCTCGCCGAGCGATCCGCGTTCGGCCATAGCCGCCTGCTCCGGAAGCCCGGCCTGCAATTCCGCGGCCATCGCCACCCATGAACTCGCCGCCAAAGCAGCACGGGATTGCGGCGACCTGCTGGACGGTTCGTTCAAGCTGCACGTGACCGGCTGCCCCAAGGGCTGCGCCCATCCCGAACCCTCCGCGCTTGCACTTTGCGGAACCACCGCCGGCATTTCGCTGATCACGCAAGGAAAAGCGGCCGAAGAGCCCTTTGCCTCGGTCGCTTTTGCCGATACCAACAACTCCCTTCGCCGCATCGCCGATCTCGTCCGTAACGAGCGGCAGGCCGGTGAAAATTCCGCAGCCTGCCTCGCCCGTCTGGGACCGCGCCGGCTTGCTGCGGCCGTTATGTCAGGACGACCATGAACAGTTACGATTACATCCGCGAAGGCGACGCGATCTACGAAAAATCCTTCGCGATCATCCGCGAGGAAGCCGACCTCTCGCCCTTTTCGTCGGAGCAGGCGGACATCGCGGTGCGCATGATCCACGCCTGCGGGCTGGTCGAGGCGGCGCAGTATTTCCGGTTTTCCAAGGATTTCGTTGCCCAGGCACGCGGCGCGCTTCATGCCGGCAAGCCGATCTATTGCGACGCCGAAATGGTGGCGCACGGTATTACCCGCGCCCGCCTGCCGGCCCATAACCAGGTGATCTGCACGCTGCGCGACAGCCGCACGATCGAGCTTGCAAAGACCATCGGCAACACCCGCTCGGCCGCCGCCCTGGATCTCTGGGACGAGATGGGGGGCGCAGTCGTTGCGATCGGCAATGCCCCGACCGCGCTGTTCCGCCTGCTCGAAATGCTGGATGCCGGCGCGCCGCGTCCTGCCGCGATCATCGGCATGCCGGTCGGTTTCGTCGGCGCTGCGGAATCCAAGGAAGCGCTGATGGAAGCGACGCTCGGCATTCCCTATGCGATCGTGCGCGGCCGCATGGGCGGCTCGGCGATGACGGCTGCCTGCGTCAACGCGCTGGCGAGGGCCGGACTTTGAACGCCGCACTCCTCAAGGGCAAGCTCACGGGCGTCGGCACGGGACCCGGCGATCCCGAACTGCTGACGCTGAAGGCGGTACGCGCCATCAACGAAGCGGATGTGATCGCCTTCTTCTGCAAGAAAGGCTCGAGCGGCAACGGCCGCGCCATCGTCGAGGCGCATATCCGGCCGGGCACGCTCGAACTGCCGCTGGTCTATCCGGTCACGGTCGAGACCCATAAGGACGAGGCCGATTATCGCGGCCCGATCGCCGATTTCTTCGATCGCTCTGCGGAAGATATCGCCACGCTCCTCGATGCCGGCAAGAATGTCGCCGTGCTGAGCGAGGGCGATCCGCTTTTCTACGGATCCTACATGCATCTGCATGTGCGGCTGGCCAATCGCTACCAGGCGGAAGTCGTGGCAGGCGTCACCGCCATGTCCGGCTGCTGGTCTATGACCGGGATGCCGCTCGTCCAAGGCGACGATATTTTGAGCGTGCTGCCCGGCACACTGTCCGAAGAAAAGCTCGCGGAACGGCTCGGAAACACCGACGGCGCAGTGATCATGAAAGTCGGCCGCAACCTGCCGAAGATCCGGCGAGCGCTGGCCTCGGTCGGCAAGCTATCCGGCGCGCTCTACGTGGAGCGTGGCACCATGGCCAACGGGACCGCTCAAAAACTGGAAGAGCGCGACGAGAGCCCGGCGCCCTATTTCTCCATCGTCCTCGTGCCCGGCTGGAAGGCCCGGCCATGAAAACGGGTTCGCTGACCGTCGTTGGCCTCGGCCCCGGCAATCCGGACCAGATGACGCCGGAGGCTCTCTCGGCAGTTACGGCCGCAGAGGATTTTTTCGGCTATTTTCCGTATATCGACCGGCTGAACCTCCGGCCCGACCAACGCCGCCACGCCTCCGATAATCGCGAGGAACTGGCTCGCGCACGCGCCGCGCTCGAAATGGCGGCGGGCGGAGGCAAGATCTGTGTCGTCTCGGGCGGTGATCCCGGCGTGTTCGCCATGGCAGCCGCGGTTTGCGAGGCAATCGACGAAGGCCCAGCCGTTTGGCGCGAGATCGATTTTTCGGTCGTGCCGGGCATCACCGCGATGCTGGCCGTGGCGGCCAAGGCCGGCGCGCCGCTCGGCCATGATTTCTGCGCCATCTCGCTTTCGAACAATCTCAAGCCCTGGGATGTGATCGAGAAACGTCTGATCGCCGCAGCAACGGCCGGCTTCGTCATGGCCTTCTACAATCCAGTCAGCAAGGCCCGCCCGCATCAACTCGGCGAGGCCTTCGATATTCTGCGCGCCCATCTGCCCGGCACCGTGCCGGTGATCTTCGGCAGAGCGGCCGGCCGGCCGGATGAAGTCATCCGCATCGTGCCGCTTGCGGAAGCGACAGGCGATATGGCCGACATGGCGACCTGCGTGATCGTCGGCACCGCGGAAACGCGGGTGATCGAGCGGGAGAACCAGCGGCCGATCGTCTATTCCCCGCGTTATTTCAAAGGCGCTGGCGCATGATCGAGCCAGGCGAGCATTTCACCGACAGTTTCGACGGATGGTACATCCGGCAGGACCGGACGGCGGATCAGGATGACGTCGATACCGAGATCGCGCGCCGCGGCGATCTTCCCGTAGCTTGCCGGCCCGCCGCTATTCTTGGCAACGATCACCTCGATGCCATGGTCTTGCAGAAGCCTGGCTTCGTCCGCCTGCCCGAAGGGTCCGCGCGCCGTCAGATAGACCGCGTTCGGGACGGCAAGCGGCGGTTCGACCGGATCGACGCTGCGGACCAGATAGGTGTGGTGGGGCGCAGCCTCGAAGGGCAGAAGCTCCTGCCGTCCGAGCGTCAGAAACGCTTTTCGCGGGACCACTCCCAGGGCGTGGACCGCATCGGCAACGCTCTCAACTTCGATCCAGCGATCACCGGGCTGCCGCAGCCAGGGCGACCGACGCAGGGCGACAAGCGTTACACCGGACATCTCGGCAGCTTTGGCAGCGTTGCGGGAGATTTGGGCTGCGTAAGGATGCGTCGCATCGATGAGGATCGAGACACCTTTTTGCCGGAGGTAAGCGGCAAGCCCCTCGGCGCCGCCGAAACCGCCGACACGCACCGGCACGGGCTGCTCGGCCGGCGCGCGGGTGCGGCCGGCAAGCGACAGCTCGACGGTAAACCGTGGATCGCCGGCAAGCTGTCCGGCCAGCGCACGAGCTTCCGCCGTGCCGCCGAGAATGAGGATGGAGCGTTGCACGATGCCTCCTGAATCAGAGCGGAAACCTTTAAACCAAAGCCGCTGGCTGTCCATCGTCGGCATCGGCGAGGATGGGGTCGCGGGCCTCGGCGAAAATGCCCGCGCGGCAATCGCTTCTGCTGCCGTGGTCTTCGGCGGCAGGCGGCATCTGGAACTGGCAGCCTCCGTGATCTCCGGCGAAGCCCGGCCGTGGCCAACACCGTTTGACGCGGCGATGCGCGATGTCGTGGCGCTGCGTGGCCAGAAGGTCTGCGTGCTGGCATCCGGCGACCCCTTCTTCTTCGGCGTCGGCGTCACGCTATCCCGCCATGTCGCGCCTGAAGAATATACCGCCTACCCCGCCCCCTCGGCCTTTTCGCTGGCCGCCTCACGGCTTGGCTGGCCGCTTCAGGACATCGAAACGGTGTCCTTGCATGGTCGGCCACTCGAACTCATTCGGCCATCGCTTCATCCGGGTCGGCGGATCATCGCGCTCACATCCGATGAGAACGGGCCGGCGGCGCTGGCGGAGCTATTGTCCCGCACCGGTTTCGGGCCGTCTCGGATAACCGTCCTGGAATCTCTGGGCGGCGCGGCGGAACGTATCCGCTCGCAGCGAGCAGATGAGTTCGCGCTCCCGGATATCGATGTGCTGAATGTCGTCGCCATCGACGTTAAGGCCGAAGCCGGAGCCTTTATCCTTCCGCGCACTGTCGGGTTGGACGATACGTTGTTCGAACATGACGGGCAGATCACCAAGCGCGAAATCCGGGCGCTGACGCTCTCGGCACTGGCTCCGCACCGCGGCGAACTGCTGTGGGATATCGGCGCCGGATCGGGTTCGATCAGCATCGAATGGATGCTGGCCGATCCTTCCCTGAAAGCCATTGCGATCGAGGCCAATCCGCAGCGGGCAGCACGCATCGGGCGGAATGCTTTGGCATTCGGCGTGCCAGGCCTGCGCATCGTCGAAGGCGAAGCACCAGTAGCTTTGGCCAATCTGCCACAGCCGGATACGATCTTCATCGGCGGAGGTGGCAGCGAGCCCGGCGTTTTCGACACGGCCCTGGATGCGCTGAAGCCCGGCGGGCGGATGGTCGCCAATGCCGTGACGCTGGAAATGGAAGCGGTCCTTCTGGCAGCGCATGCGAAACTTGGCGGCGAACTGATCCGCATGGAGGTTTCGCGCGCAGCGCCGATCGGCGGCATGTCGGGCTGGAAACCGGCCATGCCGGTCACCCAATGGAGCTGGACGAAACCCGGAGTGAAGCCATGATTGCCGCCGGTCTCGGTTGTCGAAAGGGCACATCTGCGGAAGCGCTGCTTTCTGCGCTGGCCGCCGCCTGCGCCGAAGCGAATATTTCACGGGAATCCGTGTCCGTTTTGGCAACCGGCGAGATCAAGCGGCATGAGCCGGGAATGATCGAGCTTGCCGAACGACTGGGCCTGCCCTTGCACATTCTCGACGATGCGGCGCTGAAGCAGGCAGAAGGCCGCACCAAAACCGTTTCGAAACACAGCCTTGCGCAAACCGCCACGCCAAGCCTTTCCGAAGCGGCGGCATTGGCCGCTGCCGGCGAGGCTTCGGAACTGATTGTCGCGCGGCTGATCGCCGATGGCGCCACCTGCGCGCTGGCCCGCTCGAAGGACCATTCATGACCGTGCATTTCATCGGCGCCGGACCAGGCGCCGCCGACCTCATCACCGTGCGTGGCCGCGATATTCTCGCCCGCTCCCCGGTCTGCCTTTACGCCGGCTCGATCATGCCGAAGGAACTGCTCGACTATTGCCCGAGGGACGCTCGGATCGTCGATACCGGTTCTCTGTCACTGGACGATATCGAGGCGGAATACGTGTCGGCACATCGGGCCGGCAAGGATGTCGCGCGGCTGCATTCCGGCGATCTTTCCGTCTGGAGCGCGGTTGCCGAACAGATCCGCCGGCTGGAAAAGCACGGCATCGACTATACCCTCACTCCCGGCGTGCCCTCCTTCGCCGCCGCCGCTGCGGCTCTGAGACGGGAGCTGACCATTCCGGAAGTGGCGCAGAGCCTGGTGCTCACCCGCGTTTCCGGCCGCGCTTCGAAAATGCCGGATGGCGAGACGCTGGCGGCCTTCGGCGCGACCGGCGCCACGCTGGCGATCCACCTCGCCATCCATGCGCTCGACCGTATCGTCGCGGAACTGACACCATTTTATGGCGCCGATTGCCCGGTCGCGATCGTGGTGCGCGCCTCCTGGCCGGAAGAACGGATCATCCGCGGCACGCTTGCCAATATCGAGGCGAAGCTGGCCGCAGAGCCGGCCGAACGCACGGCGCTGATCTTCGTCGGCAAAGGCCTGGGCGCTGCCGATTTCGTCGAGAGCCAGCTTTACAATGCCGATTACGTCCGCCGCTTCCGGCCCGGCTGGCCTCAGACCGACACCAAGGATTCCGAATGATCGGACGGTGTAAACGCGGTCTGGCCGACCAGCCGGCCCTCGCGATCGTAAACCAGGATTTCCAGCGCGATCTCAGTATCCTTGAGCGCCTTGGCAGCGGTCTTCCAGGCGAGCGCGGCAATCCGGTCGCCCAAGGCCAGGCCGTTTTCACCCGCAAGCGCAAAGGCCTGGGATACCGTGTTGGCAGCAGCAATCTGCGCCGCAAGCTCATCGCTCGCTCCGGCTTCGCCCGCCAATTTCGCCAAAGCCTCGAGATCGGCCAGCCCACGCTTGGAATGAACGTCGAGCATGCCCTGCGCGAGCTTGGTCATCTTGGCGACGCCGCCGGCGATCGTGACCTTCGGCACCGGATGGTCACGCAGATATTTCAGCATGCCGCCGACGAAATCACCCATGTCGATCAGCGCGATCTCGTGCAATCCATGATGCGCCTGCACCGCCTTTTCGGACGTGTTGCCGGTGGCGCCGGCCACATGGGTGAGGCCGGCGGCGCGCGCGACATCGATGCCGCGCCAGATGGAATGAATCCAGGCCGAGCAGGAAAAGGGAATGACGATCCCCGTCGTGCCGAGGATGGAAATGCCCCCCAGGATACCCAGCCGGCCGTTCAGCGTCTTCTCGGCGATCTTCTCGCCATCGACGACGGAAATCTCGACCTCGAAATCCGCCTCTTTGCCGGCAACCTCGGCGATTGCCTGCGCGATCATCTTGCGCGGCACCGGATTGATCGCGGGTTCGCCGACGGGCAGAGGCAGGCCGGCACGGGTGACGGTGCCGACGCCTTCGCCGGCCTTGAAGGTGATGCCGCTGCCCGCCACGCCGCGCCGCACGGTGCTTTTGATCAGCGCGCCGTGCGTGACATCCGGATCATCGCCGGCATCCTTGACGATCCCGGCTCTCGCAAATCCCTCCCCGTTTTCTTCGACGGCGAGCGCGAAGGATGGCGTCTGCCCGCCGGGCAAAGTCACCTCGATCATATCGGGGAATTTTCCGGAAACGAGGGCAAGACAGGCCGCCTTGCTGGCCGCCGCCGCGCAGGTTCCCGTGGTCCAGCCACGACGCAGGTTCTTGCCATCCGCTTCCATGGCCGTTTCTATAGCCCGACCGGGGCCGAGCGTCACCGGTCAAAGGTCCGCATATGAATGAAAGCATCGAATCTATCGTCGCAGCACCCGTCTTCGAGCCCGGCCATGTCTGGCTTGCCGGCGCCGGCCCGGGCCACCCGCGTTACCTGACGCTGGAAGTCGCCGACGCGATCGGCAAGGCCGATGTGATCGTCCATGACGCGCTGGTCTCCGACGGCGTGCTGTCGCTCGCGAAAACCGCCGAGCTGATCTTCGTCGGAAAGCGCGGCGGCAAGCCCTCCGTCGCCCAGAACGATATTACCGGCCTGCTGATCGAACTCGCCCGCAAGGGCAAGCGCGTGCTGCGACTGAAGGGCGGCGATCCCTTCGTATTCGGGCGCGGCGGCGAGGAAGCGGAGGCGCTTGCCCGAGAAAACATCCCGTTCCGCATCCTGCCGGGCATGACCTCGGCGCTGGCGGCTCTCGCATCAGCCAACATCCCCGCGACAATGCGGGGAATGAGCCGCGCGATCACCCTTGCGACCGGCCATGCGGCGGGAAGCCCCGGCGACCTGGACTGGAAGGCACTGGCGAAAACCGGCGAGCCGATCGTCGTTTACATGGGCGTCAGCACGATCGGCACGATCGCCAGGCTGCTGATCGAAGGCGGGCTGTCGCCGGAAACGCCGGTCGCGGTGCTGATGGCGGCAACGACGCCGGACGAACGCTCGCTGACGGCGACGCTCGCAACCGTGGAAGTGGAAGTCGAGCGGCAGAAATTCGCAGCACCTGCTCTGATCGTCATCGGCCGGATCGTTTCCATGCAGGCCGTGCTGACGGGTGGCAAGCCATGACGGCCCGCGCGCTCATCATCGGTGCGCCGCGCTCCGGCTCCGGCAAGACCAGCGTCACGATCGGCCTGCTGCGCGCCTTCGCCCGCCGCGGCGTCAAGGTGCGCGGCATCAAGACCGGACCGGATTATATCGATCCCGGTTTCCACGAGGCTGCGACGCATCGGCCGGGCCTCAACCTCGACAGCTGGGCGATGGCCCCGGACCTGCTCCGGCATCTCGCGCGGGGTCCGGCGGAAGATGCGGAACTGGTTTTGATCGAAAGCGCCATGGGCCTGTTCGACGGCATCGTCAGCGAAGAGAACCGTTCGGGCGCGGCCTCCGACCTCGCCCGGCTGTTCCATCTGCCCGTGCTGCTGGTGCTCGATGTCTCCGGCCAGTCCCAGACCGCTGGCGCGATCGCTTACGGCTTTGCCCATTATGATCCGACCGTGAAAATCGCGGCCTGCGTCCTCAACCGGGCCGGCAGCGAGCGCCACAAGAAGCTCTGCGGCGATGCCATCCAGGCGGCCGGAATTCCCGTCGTCGGCACCGTCCTGCGCGATCCCTCGCTGGTTCTGCCCGAACGGCATCTCGGCCTCGTCCAGGCAAGCGAGCATCCGGAAATGGACGCACATATCGAGCGGCTGGCCGATGCCATGGAAGCCTCGCTCGACCTCGATGCGATCTATGCCGCTGCAAAGCCGTTCAATATTCCCAGCGGTTCGGCGGAAAAATCACTGCGGCCGCCGGGCCAGCGCATCGCTTTGGCGCAGGACGCCGCCTTCACCTTTCTCTACCCGCATCTGATGCGTGAATGGCGTTCCGCCGGTGCGCAGATCGTTCCCTTCTCGCCATTGAACGACGAGGCGCCACCGGCTGGCTGCGACGTCTGTTGGCTGCCGGGCGGGTACCCCGAACTGCACGCCGGACGGCTTGCGGCAGCCGAGAGTTTCAAGTCCGGCCTAGCCCGATTTGCGGAAACAAAACCCGTTCATGGCGAGTGCGGCGGCTATATGGTTCTCGGCGAGACGCTGGAGGATGCCGATGGCATGACGCACGCCATGACGGGGCTGCTCTCCCACCGTACCAGTTTCGCCAAACGCAAGATGAACCTCGGCTACCGCCAGGCGGAACTTGTCGAGGGTAGCCCGCTCGGCCGCAAGGGCGATACGATCCGCGGCCATGAATTCCACTATGCCGGTGTTGTTTCGCCGGGAACCGACCAGCCATTTGCAACGATCGCCGATGGTGGCGGCACGCCGATCGGTCCGACCGGCGGCAGGCGCGGCCTCGTCAGCGGCGCCTTTTTCCACGCGATTGCCCGCGGCTAACCGGCAGAAAGCAACCTGAGCGCGGTAACCGCCCGTTCCGCGTCCACCGCCGGCACGAAGATATGGTCGTGGTAATAGGCCGCGACGACATTGGCGCTGATGCCCTCTTTGGTCAGCGCTGCCGCCATCGCCGCGGTCATGCCGACCGCTTCCAAAGAGGAATGCACCATCATGGTGATGCAGCGAAGCGGTGCGCTTGAGGTTAGTTCCGCGCTGTCGGCAACATCTCTCGGCAGGATCAGCGTGAGGCCTTCCGTTTCCAAGAACATTCCGATGGGCTTCAGCGCCAGATAGTCGTGCAGGTTCTCGGACTGCACGGTCGCATAGACGAACTCGCCGTCGATAAGCACCGGCTCAAGGCTCGCAAGCAAGGTGGAAAGGTCGGTGATACGCTCATGAGCCCGCCAAAGATCGCCCGATGAATGAACCTCGGGCTGAGGTTACGGCGGCAATTCACCGCCCGCAAGACCGGATATCTCCTCCGAAACAATCCCATAAGCCGTAAATCCGTCTTGCGTGTCTCTCGCGAGCTTCTAGTCTGCGTTGCTTCGGGGCTAAGCCCCCTCAAACTCGGTTTCGAACAGCAAGGTGTTCCGGTGACGGATTTCGAAAAGACCCGCTCGCTCTTCTATCTGCCGGAAGGCGTGATCTATCTCGACGGCAATTCGCTCGGACCGCTACCGCTCGCCGCGAAAGAGCGTGTCGCCGGGCTGATGACCGACGAATGGGGCGAGCTGCTGATCAAGGGCTGGAACAAGGCCGGCTGGATGGCGATGCCGCGGCGGATCGGCGACCGGGTGGCCAAGCTGATCGGTGCCGAGGAAGGCACGGTCGTCATGGGCGATACGCTGTCGATCAAGGTCTACCAGGCGCTCGCTTCCGCGTTGGAATTGGTGCCGGAACGCAAGGTCGTGTTGTCCGACAGCGGCAATTTTCCGTCCGACCTCTACATGGCCCAAGGCCTGATCGGCTCGCTCGGCAAAGGTCTTGAGCTGAAGATCGTCGAGCCGGAAGGGGTCGAAGCCGCCATCGACGAAACCGTCGCCGTCGTCATGCTGACCGAAGTCGACTACCGCACCGGCCGGCTGCACGACATGAAGGCGCTGACCGAAAAGGCGCATGCCGCCGGCGCGATCACCGTCTGGGATCTTGCCCATACCGCCGGCGCCCTGCCCGTCGATCTTTCCGGTGCCGGCGCGGATTTCGCGGTCGGCTGCACCTACAAATATCTGAATGGCGGCCCCGGCGCGCCGGCCTTCATCTATGTCGCCCCGCGCCACGCGGACAAGGTGCGGCCCGCCTTGTCCGGCTGGCTGGGGCACGAACAGCCCTTCGCTTTCGATCTCGGTTATCGGCCGGGCGACGGCATCGACCGCATGCGGGTCGGCACGCCGCCGATCATCGGGCTTGCGGCGCTCGACGCGGCGCTTGATGCCTGGGAGGGCGTCGACATGGCGGACCTGCGGCGGCAGTCGATAAAACTCTGCGATCTGTTCGTCGCGGAAGTCGAAAAGCGCTGCCCGATGCTGAAGCTGGGCTCGCCCCGCGACGGGACGAAGCGCGGCAGCCAGATTTCCTTCCTGCACGAGGAGGGATACGCGATCATGCAGGCCCTGATCGCCCGCGGCGTGATCGGCGACTTCCGCGCTCCGAACGCCATTCGCTTCGGTTTTACACCTCTCTATATCGGCGAGGCCGAGGTATTGGGAGCGGTGGATATCCTCGAAGACATCATGACCAATCGCCTCTGGGACACGGTGGAATATAAGCAGAAGGCGGTGGTGACCTGATCGGATGACGGAAGAACGGCCCACGTCCCCCCGAAAGCTCTCCAGGGTCGTGCCCTACCGGCTCGCGCGCAGCAACGCGGAAATGATGAAGCTCGTCAGCCTGCTTTGCGAGGCCAACGGTTTCAAGCTGAACATCTGGCGCGTCATGTCCGCGATCGGCACCTATCAGTCGATCTCGCCGATGGAAATCGGCAAACTCACGACCATCGACAAGGCGATGGTGTCGCGCGCTATCCGCGAACTGGTCGATCGCGGTCTGATCGACCGACGCGCAGATGCACGGGATGCGCGATGGGCCCAGATCGAGCTGACGGCAGCAGGAACGGCCGTCTACGAAAAGATGGTGGCGGGCATCGACGCCCTCGAGAAACACATGTTCGGCGATCTGCCGCCCGAAAAGACAGCAGCATTCATGGACATGCTCGAACTGATCGAACGTCGCGCCAGGTTGGCCCGTGATATGGTGGAACTGAACGGGAAAGCCGGTTTGGCGCGGCTGTTGGGAAGCGATGCCGAATAGGGCTTGCGGATCCCGGCGCATTCGAACCGGCGTTCGTAAGCTTTACATAACCAATATCTGAATTGTTTACAAAGAAACAATCTCCCTGTAAACAAATGGCAGAGCGGGAGGAGATCGCCCGCTTTTGTCCTGGGAGGATCCTATGAAGAACCGGTTTTTTGCTGGCATGGCGCCTGTTGCCGCCCTGTCCTTGTCCCTATTTGCAAGCTCTGCCCTGGCTGACGTGACGATCGGCGTGACCATATCGTCGACCGGTCCGGGTGCGGCACTCGGCATTCCGCTGAAGAATTCCGTCGAATTGTGGCCGGCCGAAGTGGGCGGCGAAAAGCTGAAGGTCATCGTTCTCGATGATGCCGGCGACCCCTCGGTTGCCACCACCAATGCCCGCCGCTTCGTCAACGACGACAAGGTCGATGTCATCGTCGGCTCCGCGCTGACGCCCGCTTCGATCGCGGTCGCTGGCGTTGCGGGCGAAACCAGCACGCCGCATCTCTCCTGCTCGCCGGTTCCGCCGACCATTTCCAAAGGCAAGTGGACCTTTGTGATGCCGCAGGATGCCGGCCTGATCGCCAGGAACCTGTTTGCCAAGATGAAGGCCGATGGCGTCAAGACGGTCGGTTATATCGGCTTCTCCGATAGCTATGGCGACCTTTGGATGGGCCAGTTCAAGGGGATCGGCGAACAATACGGCCTGAAGGTCGTCGCCGAGGAGCGTTATGCCCGTCCCGACACTTCCGTTTCCGGCCAGGTGCTGAAACTCGTGGCCGCGCGTCCGGACGCGGTCTTCGTCGGCGCCTCCGGTACCGGTGCCGCATTGCCGCAGATCGGTCTGCGCGAACGTGGCTTCGCCGGCAAGATCTACCAGACCCATGGCGCCGTGACCTTTGACTTCCTGCGCATCGCCGGCAAGGCTGCCGACAACACGATCTTCGCCTCAGGCCCGGCCATGGCGCCGGAAGCCCTGCCCGATACCGCGGAAACCAAGGCGGAAGGCATGGCCTATGTCACGGCCTACGAAAAGAAGTTCGGTCCCGGCACCCGCACCCAGTTCGGCCCGCATATCAACGATGCCATGGCCATCCTGAAGAAGGCCATCCCGGTCGCGCTGAAGAAAGCAAAGCCCGGCACGCCGGAATTCCGCGCTGCTCTGCGTGACGCGATCGAAACCGGCGGCCCGTTCCCGGCAAGCCAGGGCGTCTTCAACTTCAAGGCCGACGATCACCTTGGCCTCGACGACCGCGCCGTGGTGCTGCTCACAGCCAAGAACGGCAAGTTCGAGATCACCAAGTAAGTCTGCGAACAAACGGGGCCCGGCGTCCGCGCCGGGCCTTTTTGCAGCGTCTTTTCTGTTATCGGGGGAAATTCCTTGGACGCGATGATTGCGACCTTCCTGATCCAGGATGGCGTCACCAATGGCGCAATCTATGCGCTTCTCGGTCTGGCGCTGGTCCTGCTCTTCTCGGTCACGCGGGTGATCTTCATTCCCCAGGGCGAGTTCGTCGCCTATGGCGCGCTGACGCTGGCGCTTCTCGACGGCGGGAAGGTGCCCGCCACCACCTCGCTTCTCGTCTGTTTCGGCGCGGTTGCCTTCCTGTTCGACCTCTGGAGCATGCGCCGCGGCACCGATGTCCGCACCTTTCTGCGCAGCCTCGCGCTCAACCTGGTGCTCCCCGGCGTGATCTACGGCATCACCATCGTGCTTGCGCCACTCGACCTCCCGTCCGTTGCGAAGGCCCTGCTCACCATACTGATCATCACGCCCATGGGCGTCTACGTGTACCGGATCGCCTACCGGCCGCTTGCCGATGCGTCCGTGCTCGTCCTGTTGATCGCCTCGGTTGGCGTGCATCTTGCCATGATGGGGCTTGGCCTCGTCTTCTTCGGAGCCGAGGGCCTGCGCGCCGAGCCGCTTGCCGACGACAACTACACGATCGGAGCCTTGATGGTGAGCGCCCAGAGCCTCTGCATCTACGGAGCGACGATTGCGATCATCGTCGGTCTCTACATGTTCTTCGAACGAACCCTGCTCGGCAAGGCGCTGCGCGCCACCGCCGTCAACCGGCTCGGTGCACGACTGGTCGGCGTCCGCACCCATCTGACCGGCGTCACCGCCTTCACGCTGGCGGCCGCCATCGGCGCCGTTTCCGGGGTACTGATCGGCCCGATCACCACGATCTACTACGATACCGGCTTCCTGATCGGCCTCAAGGGCTTCGTGGCGGCGATCATCGGCGGGCTTGCGAGCTTTCCGATCACCGCGATCGCCGCGATCGGCGTCGGCCTGGTCGAATCCTTCTCTTCCTTCTTCGCCAGCAGCTACAAGGAGGTCATCGTCTTCGGGCTCATCATTCCCGTTCTGATCTGGCTGTCGCTGAGCGGCGGCTTCCATGAGGAGGAGTGAGCAATGAAAATCGAGCGTTTGCTTCCCGGCCTCGCCGGCGTCGTTTTGCTGGCGATCATTCCCCTCCTGCCGGTACCGCCCTTCTGGCTGACGATCCTCAACAATATCGGCCTCGCCTCGCTGGTGACGATCGGCCTCGTGCTCCTGACCGGCGTCGGCGGTCTCACTTCGTTCGGCCAGGCGGCTTTCTGCGGTTTCGGCGCCTATACGACGGCCGTGCTGAGCACGAACTACGGCTTGTCGCCCTGGCTGACCCTGCCCTTGTCGCTGATCGTCGGCGCGGCGACCGCCCTGCCGCTCGGCCTCATCACCGTGCGCCTTTCCGGCCATTTCCTGCCGCTCGGCACCATCGCCTGGGGTCTGGCGCTTTATTATCTGTTCGGCAAGATCGACCTTCTCGGCCGTTACGACGGCATTTCCGGCATCCCGCCGATTGAATTCGCCGGCTATCGCTTCATGAGCGACGGGTCGATCTATTACCTTATCTGGTTTTTCGTGATTGCGGTCGCGATCGGCGCGAAAAATCTGCTCGACTCGCGGATCGGCCGGGGCATCCGGGCATTGCGTGGCGGCGGGCAGGCGGCAGAAGCCTTCGGCGTCAACATCGTGCGCGCCAAGCTCACCGTCTTCGTCTTTGCCGGCGTCGTCGCCGCACTTTCGGGCTGGCTCTACGCCCATATGCAGCGCTCGGTCAACCCGACGCCGTTCGGGCTCGGCATGGGCATAGAATATCTGCTGATGGCCGTGGTCGGCGGCTCCGGCCATGTCTGGGGGGCAATCTTCGGTGCCAGCATCGTGCTGATCATGAAGGACGTGCTGCAGCGTTTCCTGCCGGATCTGATCGGCACGACCGCCAATCTGGAAATGGTCGTTTTCGGCATCCTGTTGGTGGTTATCCTGCAGCTCGCCCGGGACGGCCTGTGGCCATTCGTATTGAAGCTCTTGCCGAAACGGCCCGGGCGGTCCTTCCCGACGTCCGACGACAGGCTTGCCAAACGCACGCTCGCGCCGGCCGGCTCGTCGCTGATCAAGGTGGAAAAAGCACGAAAAGCCTTCGGCGGGCTGGTCGCGGTCAACGATGTCAGTTTCGAAGTGCGCGCCGGCCAGGTCGTCGGCCTGATCGGCCCGAACGGTGCCGGCAAGAGCACGACCTTCAACCTCATCACCGGCCTCGCTTCATTGACCAGCGGGTCGGTTTTCTACGAAGGCCGGCCGATGACCGGCGACAGCCCGCGCGAAGTCGCCAAACACGGCATCGCCCGCACCTTCCAGCACGCAAAGATCCTGCCGGACATGTCGGTGCTGGAAAATGTTGCGCTCGGCGCGCATCTGCGCGGCTCGGCCGGCGTCTTCAGGAGTTTCCTGCGGCTGGAGCGCAGGCAGGAGGCGACACTGCTTGCCGAAGCCGCCGTCCAGCTCGAACGCGTCGGGCTCGGCGCCTATCGCGACCGGCCGGCCGGCGACCTGGCGCTCGGCCAGATCCGCATCCTCGAAATTGCCCGCGCCCTGTCCGCCGACCCGGCCGTGCTGCTGCTCGACGAACCCGCGGCGGGCCTGCGTCACGGTGAAAAGCAGGAGCTCGCCAACCTCCTGAAGAAGCTGCGCGAGGAGGGCGTAAGCGTGCTCCTCGTCGAACACGACATGGGCTTCGTCATGGGCCTCGTCGACCATCTCGTGGTGCTCGATTTCGGCACCCTGATCGCCGAAGGCAAGCCAGCGGACGTGCGCAAACATCCGGCGGTCGTCGCCGCCTATCTTGGGGGTGTCGCATGAGCGGAAACCTGCTCGAACTCTCCGACCTTCACGTCTCCTATGGCCGGGCCGAGGTGCTGCACGGCATATCGATGAGCATGAAGCCCGGCAGCATCGTCACGGTGATCGGCGCAAACGGCGCCGGCAAATCGACGCTGCTCAACGCCATCATGGGCATCGTCCCCTCCTCCGGCACGATCGTCTACGACGGCGCGCCCGTGCCGCGCTCGGTCGAAGGCCGCGTCGCCACCGGTCTTTGCCTCGTGCCGGAAAAGCGCGAACTGTTCTCCACCATGTCGGTCGAAGACAACATCGAACTCGGCGGCTTCCTGCGCAGCGCCGCCGAGCGCGCCGAGACGCGCGAGGACGTCTACGCCCGTTTCCCGCGCCTGGCCGAACGCCGCAAACAGCTGGCCGGAACGCTTTCCGGCGGCGAACGGCAGATGCTGGCGCTTGCCCGCGCCCTGATGAGCCGGCCGCGCCTGCTGCTGCTCGACGAACCGAGCCTCGGCCTCGCACCGAAGATCGTCATCGACATCCTCAACATCGTCTCGGAACTGAGGAAGACCGGCGTCTCGATCCTGCTCGTCGAGCAGAATGCCCGTGCCGCGCTCGAAATCGCCGACGAGGGTTACCTGGTCGAACTCGGCGAAGTCCGTCTTTCCGGCCCGGCAAGCGAAATGGCCGTCAATCCGGCACTGATGGAGAGCTATCTCGGCACCCATTCCTGATGAGATGGCTCGGCCCGACGCGGCGGATCAATCGAAACTCTCGACCAGCTTCCGGCGGAACTCGTCCATGCGATAGACCGGGGTGGACGGCTGCGGGAGCATGCCCTTCTGCCAGTTCCAGCCGTCGAGGCGTTTCAGGAGGTCCGGGTTGCCGGTAACGATATGCATGGGTACGTCGCGCGAGGCCCCTTCGCCGGTAACAATCGACGCCGGCTGGTGGTCGCCGAGCAAGATGAACAGCGTGTTCCTGCCGTAACGCGCCATGTAGGAGCCGAGCGTTTCGAGCGTGTAGTCGATCGCGGTGAGGTATTGCGCCCGCACCCGGTTGGGATCGGCCCAGACGACTGAAGGCGGATCGCCGCTTTCCGCCTGCGAGTTGAAGGCCGCGCCGTCCCCGACCTTATCCCAGGGGATCAGCGACGGGATGGGTGTCCACGGGGCGTGGCTGGAAATCAGCGCCATTTCCGCCATGACCGGTTTATGGCCTCGCTCGTCACGGGCCTGCCGCTCCAGCCTCTCGAACGCCTCGAGCGTGAACTGATCCGGCATCGTCACCCAATTGAATGGTTTTCCGCGATATCCGAGCCCCGCAGCCGCATGGATGCTGTCGTAGCCGAAATAACCGGCTTCCGACCAGTCGAGCGTGATCGCCGGCATGACCGCCGTGGTGCGCCAGCCGGAGGAACGAAAGAGATTGTTGAGACTCTTGCGCTCGCTGGTGATCAGCCGGTCGTAGCGGCCCTGATTGTCGACCCAGAGGCCGGAGAGCAGCGTCCCATGCGCCAGCCAGCTGATGCCGCCGACGGTCGGCGAGGTGAGCCAGCCGCTGCGTGCCTGCAGGCCCACGGCTCCGATCTCCTTCTCCACCGAGGCCAGCCGGCTGCCAACGCGCGCCGCATAACGCGGATCCTCGATCGCGCTGCGGCCATAGGATTCGATGAAGACCAGCACAACGTCCGTGCCGGCAAGCGCCGAGAAATGCGGGCCGGCGGAAACCGGATCCTGCCTCAGTTCCTCTTCGAACCGGGCGAGATCGGCAATCGACTGCTTCACCATGGTGACGCGGTTGACGAAATAGGATGCCGCATGTGCCTCGACGCCGAGACTGCGGCGATCGAGGGTTTGCACCACCAGCGCCACCAGTCCGATCAACAGGACAGCACCGCTGGCGCGAAGGGATATGCGCCGGGCTCCGCACGAAAGACCCCGGAAACCGCCGAGCAACCAATAGAGAACGGCCGCGACAATCAGCCAGGCCAGAAGACCCACGCAGATGATCCCCACCGCCTCCGTGACGCCGACGGCTCCGCTGAGAAGGTTCCAGCCGTCGGTGAGGATCTTGAGGTCGAGATAGGGATTGAACGGCCGCTGGAAAGCGGTGCCGGTACCGATGTCCGCGAGTTTCAGGAACAGCATCGCGGCCGCCAGCAATGTGACCGCCCACCGCAAAAGGGAAAAGCCTGAACCTGTCAGCACCGAAGCCAGCAACGCAACCGCCGCAACTTCCAGCGGAAATCTGAGTTCCGATACATCGGTAAAATGGGAGGGAACGGCCACAATGGCTGCAACGATCGCCAGCGCAATCGTGATCCTCGGAAAGGGCGATCCATTTGCCTTGCGCTTTGCGATATGCCCTATTCTGGCAGCGTCACTCTGGCGAAAAGGCCGAAACTCGTTCATGCGCTATTCCTGCAAAACCTTCGGCCTATGCGTTTTCTGAAGCTTATAGGCTTATCTGCGGCCTTCGCACTTCTCATTGCCGTGATCCTCCGCTTCGATCCGCAACGGATTGCCGCAAGCCTGGCGTCGGCCGATTCGACCTATATAAGCGCCGGCCTCATCCTCGTGCAGGTGCAGATCGTGCTCTCGGCGCTCCGCTGGCGGTTCACGGCAACCCGGCTTGGCCAGCACCTCGGTGTCGGGAAAGCGATAGGCGACTATTATCTGGGAACGCTGCTCAACCAGATCTTGCCGGGCGGAGTGGCAGGCGATGCCGTCCGCGCTGTCCGCAACCGGACTCATGATGATGGTGGCTGGAAGGTGCCGGCGCAGGCCGTGCTGTTCGAGCGGATCGCCGGACAGGGAGTATTTTTCGTCATCGCGACCTTCGGCGTGATGTTCTGGCCGCTTCTGGGCGGGGCAGCGATCCCGGAAGACCTGCGCCATCTTATCTCCGGTTTCGCGCTCGTCGCCGCCGGCTTCGCCGTCATGTTCCTACTGCTGCTCCGCTTCCCGCCGCGCCGCATTCAGCCTCTGCTCGCAGCACTGAAGATGGCACTGGCGCAGGTCTTCCTGCGGGACCGGGCCTGGATCGTCCAGACACTGTTCAGCCTCGTCATCGTCGCAAGCTATATCGCGATGTTCATGCTCGCCTCCGCGGCCGTCGGCGCACCCCTACCGGCACTCGCGGCTGTCACCGCTATTCCGCTCTGTCTGCTGATGATGCTGATCCCCGCCACGATTGCCGGCTGGGGCGCCAGGGAGGCCGCGGCAGCCGCCCTCTGGCCGCTTTTCGGTTATGCCGCTTCCGACGGCGTGGCCGCCAGCATTCTCTATGGCATTCTGGCGCTTGTCGGCGCCGCACCCGGCCTGGCATTCATCCTCGCGGCGCTTTTCAGCAGCCGGAACCGTTGAACCGTCAGGCCTCCAGGCGAGCATAGATGTCCCCGGAGGACGCCTGATCGGCAAGGCCCGCGATATCGGCCAGCATCGCATCGGCGGTTGTCCATTCGTCATGGACGAAACGATGCCGCTCCCCCTCGACACGGTTGAAGCGATAGGGAGCAAGTTGCCGCAGATGGCCGATCGCCTCCTCGGCGATTTCCATCGTCACCGGGATATATTCGAAGGCGATCAGCGGGATCGGATGATGCAGCCCGGCGATGATATCTGCCTCGGCACCCTCCACGTCGATCTTGCAGAAGACCGGTTGGCCATATTCCTCAATCAGAGAATCGAGCGTCGTCATCGCCACGCGCTCGACACGGTCCCAGGTGACGTTGCGGAAACCGGAGGTCTTTTCGACTTTCGAGATCCAGGACGAGGATATGCTGGTCACGGTCGGGTGGCGGCTGGAAATATGCAGGTCGACGCTGCCGGACTCCTTGCCGACCGCCTTGCGCAACAGCGTCAACTCTTCGCCGGCAAAGGATCTCGCGATGAAGTCCGCAAATACGGGCTGCGGCTCCAGCGCGACGATCCTGGCGCCGAGCGACAGAAGCGTCCGGCTGCGGCTGCCGGCATGCGCACCGATATCGAAGATGAGATCGCCCTTGCGGACGAGGCCGGCATAGAACCGTCTTAGCGAAGAACGTCGCCAGGGCTGGCCGTAATAGATCAGCAGCGAGCGTGTCAGGCCCAGGGAAGCGGAAAAATCAGGCCGCGGCATGATCATCGCTCCTGCTCGCGTTCACCAGGAATATCACATCGACGGCGAAGGAATAGGTGAGCGAGGCGAGGGCCGCCGCCGCAAGCAGCGTGGAGACCGGCGAGGTAACGACCGGAAACAACATCAGACAGAGCGCCACGCCCTGAACGACGCAGATCGCCTTGCGGCGCATCGAATGCGGCAGTTCGCCCTTAAGCGCCGGAATGACCGCCTGCGCGCCGACATAGGCGTAGCGCATCAGGCCGATCAGCAGGACCCAGAGTCCCGCCTTGCCGAGCAACACTGCCGCCAGCGACAGGAAGAGGATCAGCAGCGCGTCGATCTCCATGTCGAATCGCGCGCCGAACCGGGAAGACGTCCCCGCCTGCCGTGCGAGGAAGCCGTCGATACCATCCAGAAGAAGCGCGAAAGCGACTACGAAACCGAGCATCCATGAGGCGTCCCGATCGAAGTCCACGCCGAATTGCGGCGACGCCAGCACCATCCCGCCTAAAACCGACGTGAGGGCGGCACGGATTGTCGTCACAATATTGGCGGCGCCGAAACGCCCATGCTCATGCGCGCGCAGATTGCCGAGCGCTATGGCGGAAATCGCCGCATAGATGATGAAGGCGCAGCAGGCGGCGGCCGTATCGATGCCGAGCCAGTCGCCGAGGAAATGCATGGCCGCAACCATCGCGGCAGCGAGGGTCATGGTTACGGCATAGGCATCCAGGGAGAGCAGACGGTGAGCCCTGCGCGCCGCCTGGCGATCCAGCCGCCCGGCATTCATCCAGTCAGCCATCGGACGTGCCTTTCTCGTCCAAGGGATGATATGAAATAGTCATGACGCTCTCCTCACATGCACTACATGGAGAAGAATACGGCGGGCAGCAAAGGCCGGATCCGCCAAACCGCCGTCAAATAAACGTGATGGCCATATCGCCCTCTCGCCGGACGGCTCCCTTGCCGTCATCGTCGAAGCCTCTAGGTCTGGATTGTTATGGCGTGAAAGGTGTGAGGCGTGACAAGGCGTGAGACAGCTCCGCGTGCGGCGGTGCAGAAGGCGGGACGAGCCCTCTGGATCGAGGAGACGGGCCGTTGCGCGCTTCGGCAGGAGACGCTGCCGGCGGCCTGCGAGGGCGAGGTTGTCGTCCGAACGCTCTATAGCGGTATCAGCCGAGGCACCGAATCTCTCGTTTTTTCCGGACAGGTGCCGGAAAGCGAGTACCAGCGCATGCGTGCCCCGCACCAGGCCGGCCAATTCCCCTTCCCGGTGAAATACGGTTATGCCGCCGTTGGCGTGGTCGAAGAAGGGCCTGAACATCTCGTCGGCAAAACTATATTCTGCCTGCATCCCCATCAGGACCGTTTTCGGGTGCCCGTTTCCGCCGCCCATCCGCTAGCCGGCGGCTTGCCCCCGAAGCGCGCCGTGCTGGCGGCCAATATGGAGACAGCACTCAACATCACCTGGGACGCAGGCATCCAGCCGGGCGACCGCGTGGTCGTTTTCGGCGCCGGCGTCGTCGGCCTTCTCGTCGCCTACCTTGCCTCGCGGATCATCGGTACCGAAGTGGTGATTTCCGATATCGAGCCGGAGCGCGCCGGAACTGCCGAGGCTCTCGGTCTTCGATTTTCGTCTGCCGGCCATGTGCCCCATGATTGCGACGTGCTGGTCAATGCTTCCGCCTCGGCAGATGCCCTGGCGACGGCGCTCGATCATGCCGGTATCGAGGCGCGCATCGTCGAGGCCAGCTGGTACGGGGATAGACACGTGGAGATCCCTCTCGGCGGCGCTTTCCATGCCAAGCGGCTTTCCATCGTCAGCTCGCAGGTGGCCTCCCTGCCGCCCGGACGTCGCGCCCGCTGGGACACAAGGCGACGCATGGGCAAGGCGCTCCAGCTTCTCGCCGACGACCGGCTCGACCACCTGATTTCGGGCGAAACACCGTTCGAGACCATCGCCGCCGACTACGCCGCGATTATCGGTTCGGCCGCCACGCTCTGTCACCGCATCAAGTATTGAAGGAAATCCCTAATGTTCGCCGTCGAAGTCCGCGATCACATCATGATCGCGCATAGTCTCGCCCGCCCGGTTTTCGGCCCCGCCCAGGGCATGCACGGGGCAACCTTCGTGGTCGACGCCGCCTTCTTCACCGGCGATCTGGACGAGAACGGCCTTGCCGTGGATATCGGGCTTGCGACCGACGTGCTGAAGGAAGTGCTGGCGCCGCTCAACTACCAGAACCTCGACACGCTGGAGATTTTCGCCGGCAAGGTGACGACCACGGAGTTCCTCGCCAAGCACATATTCGACCGCATCGCCGATGCCGTCCGGAATGGACGGCTCGGTGAGGGCGGTAGCCGCATCCGCAAACTGCGGGTCATGCTGCACGAATCGCACACCGCCCGCGGCTGGTTCGAGGCAGAACTGTGAACCGCGGTCTGGTCTTCGCCTATCCGGGCGAACTGGAAACCCGCACCGGCGGCTACGGCTACGATCGCCGTGCGGTCGCAGCCCTGCGCGACCTCGGCTGGAATGTCGAACTGATCTCCCTCGGCGACGGCTTTCCAAATCCGAGCGCGAAACAGCTAGACGCTGCCGAACGGATGCTCTCCAGGCTCGCCGACGGTAGTCTTGTGCTGATCGACGGCCTGGCCTTCGGCGTGATGGACGTATGGGCGGGGCGCGAAGCAAAGCGCCTGAAGATCATGGCGCTCGTGCACCACCCGCTGGCACTGGAGACAGGGCTCGACCGCGAGCAGCAGCAGGCCACCGCCGCCCGGGAAAAGGCGGCTCTGGCGCACACCCGGGGCATTATCGTCACATCGCATGCCACCGCTGCCGAACTCGCCGCCAATTACGCCATTCCCGCGGAAAGGATCACGGTCGCCATCCCTGGCATGGATCCGGCACCGCTGGCTGCCGGCGGCGGCGATCCGCCCCTGATCCTCAGCATCGGCACGCTGACCCGCCGCAAAGGCCACGACATACTGATTTCTGCGCTCGAAAAGCTGCGCGATCTGCCGTGGACATGCCGCATCGTCGGCAGCAAGGTGCTAGACCCCGACGTCGCAGCGCAACTCGAACGCCAGGTCGCCCAATCCGGGCTCGGTCACCGCATCGAACTCGCCGGCCAGATCGACGACACACGTTCCGAATTCGCCAAGGCCGATATCTTTGCGCTGGCAAGCCGTTATGAAGGTTACGGCATGGTGTTCGCCGAGGCGCTCGCGCAAGGGCTGCCGATCGTCGGCTGTGCGGCAGGGGCCGTGCCGGACGTCGTGCCCAAAAGCGCCGGCTTTCTCGTGCCGCCGGACGACCCGAACGCCTTCGCAGGCGCTCTGCGACGGCTGCTGGAGGAGCCCGAGACGCGCATTTCCATGGCCGACGCCGCAGCGATTGCCGGGGCCGGGCTTCCGTCCTGGCGGGACACTGCCGTCGCCATCTCCGGTTTTCTGGAAACGGTTTCATGAGCGGCTTCGACAGGGACTGGCTGGCGCTGCGCGAGCCCGTGGATGTTCGCGCACGGGACGCGGACTTGCTGGCAGCGGCTATACAATCCCTCGAAAGCGCCTCCGCCCCAACCATCCTCGATATCGGCTGCGGCACCGGCTCGACCTTCCGCGCGATTTCCCCGCGGCTTCGAAAGCCGGCTCACTTTCGGCTTTTCGACCACGACCACCGGCTGCTGGACGAAGCCCGCCGCTTGCATGGGGATGCTGTCGAACTCGTCCAGGGGGATCTCAATGAGATTGGAGAGCTGCCGCTCACCGATATCACCCTCGTGACCGCATCTGCGCTCTTCGATCTCTGTTCGGAGCAGTTCATTCGCCGTTTCGTCGCCCATGTCGCGCAGAGGGGTGCCAGTCTCTACGCGGCGCTCAACTATGACGGCCGGATGCGCTGGTCGAAGCCGCATCCGCTGGACGAGGCGGTGCTTGCAAGCTTCAACGCCCATCAGCTGAGTGACAAGGGTTTTGGATTTTCGCTGGGGCCGCGGGCCTGGGAGACGCTGGCCGGTTGCCTCAGGGAGAGCGGCTACACGGTGACGACCGCCGAAAGCCCATGGACGATGGCTGCCGACCACCGGGAGCTGCAGCGTCTGTTCCTCGACGGCGTGGTGCGCGCGGTCCATGAATACGGCCAGCTCGACGAAAACGAAATCCGCGACTGGGCCGATTTCCGGCGGAAAATGATCGGCCGCGAAGGCAGCCTATGCCAGGTCGGCCATCAGGACATCCTCGCAATCCGCTGAGACGGCCACCTGCTGCGCTTCAATGCGGAAATTGCAGTCGAACACGATATCCGTGCCGATATTGTAGACCTGAACCTCCGGGCGGCGGGCTTCCGACAGCCGGTCGATGGGGGAAAGACGAATGCCGGCAGGACCCGAACCGATGATGATCGGCGCCACCGAGATATGCATCCGGTCGATCATCTGGGCATCGACGAAGCGGGAAATGGTGGTTGCGCCTCCTTCGACGAGCACCTTGGCGAGGCCGCGTTCCGCGAGCGCCGCGAGAATATCCCGCGGCGAGAGCCCCCCATCCGCCTGGCGCGGCAGCCGGATGATCCGGCGCCGGTCGTTGCGGAGCGGAATGTCGTCAGCCTGCAAAACGAGCACGGGCGTCCCCCCGTCATGCAGCATCTTGGCTCGCTCCGGCATGCGGCCATTGCAATCCACCACGACCCGCACGGGGCTTTTGCCGCTGACGGCACGAACCGAAAGACTGGGGTCGTCGGCAACGACCGTCCCGACCCCGACGACCACCGCATCCACCAGCGCCCGGCACCGGTGCAGATGGGCAATCCCGTCGCAGCCCGACACATCCTGGGCATCGCCGGTCGGCGTCGCGACGCGGCCGTCCAGAGACTGGCCGACCTGGGCCAGAACCAGAGGCTCGCCGCGGATCGCGATCGGGCTGTAGAGCGAAAGACCGGAACCATCGACATCGGCGGAGAGCGCCACCGGGCGCAAGGATCCTTCGCGAAGCGAAAGCAGATGCTGCCACAGCTCTTCGGTCATCCTCACTGATCGCATGTCCCGCCTCGTCTTCCGGCCGAAAAAGATGAATGCCGGCACCCGCAAAAGGTTCCTCGCCCGCTGCATTCTCCCGTAGCTGTAATACGCGCGGAAAATTTCACCAGATCAACATTCCGTCAACCACCAGACACCAGACGGAGAAAGTTCCGGCCGCTGTGGTACAGAAAAGGCAAGCGCGGTTGCCGACCTCCATCGCCGCGAGAAGCGCATGAAGTGCGGCAATGCCCCCGACGGTTTCGGATAGTCGCGATGCGATCTCCATGGGTATCCTCAAGGCCCTGCAAATGTCATAGATGAAGCCCGGCCAATCGAGTACAGCTTGTGATGAGAGATATCCAGGAACAGAGTATTATCGAAGGCCTGTCCCAGCGGCACGGGTTCAGCCCTGGCGTGGTCGAGCACCTTGCGATGGCCTTGATCGCCGGGCATGCCAGTCAGGCACAGTTCAACCACGTCGAGCTTGGCGGCATGGGGCAATGGTCGAGCGGCGGCATGATCATGATCGGTGACATGTTCAACAATGGGTTGAAGCACCGGGTGGATTTGCTTTGCGGGGAGATCGCCGCTTATATCCGCTCTGGAGAACTCTCCGGCCCGAAGGTAGATCGGCCGTATCAATCCCAGAGACAGGGAGACGGAAACAGCTTCTTTTACCAGTCGAGTTCGCATAGCAGTTCGTGGCCTCAACATCTTGGCCAGCCCTCATCGACCGGCGCGCAGAACAGTCTTCGCTACGCCTTCTTTCCGGCAAGCCGCCGCCTGGCCATCGATGTAAACGGGCAGATCACGGTATACGACACAAAAGACCATAGCATCGGCGGTTTTTCGCAGCAGCAGAGCGGCGACCAGTCGTTGACCTTCACCTCACAGCACGGGCTCGTGCGCGTATCGGAATTGGAAATCGTATCGCCCGCTGACAACATGCCGACGCCGAACCAAGAACAGGAAACGCCGTCAGGCCAGAGCCCGAGCGTCGCTGCTCCATCGATAGCGGTTCTGAGCCCAAATATTCACTCCCCGCCGGCTGGCGTCGATCCAGACGATATCATCAGCAAGATTGAACGACTTGCTGGTCTGCATTCTAAAGGAATACTTTCAGACGACGAATTCACGGCGAAAAAGACGGAGTTGCTTAAACGACTGTAACACTGGCAGCCCAGGATCGTCATGGCGGAGAGGGTGGGATTCGAACCCACGATACGGTTGCCCGTATGCCGCATTTCGAGTGCGGTGCTTTCGACCACTCAGCCACCTCTCCGCTTAAAGACGTGTGACGCGTTGGTCAGCGCGGGCGTTCTCATAGCGGGCAAACATGGGGCTGGCAAGGGGCGAATATCAAGTCTTTATATCCTTTCGTCTTGACAGTTTTTTGTCGCTCGCGTATGTCCGCTCGCGATCAGGCGTGGAAAAGTATCCATGCCTCTTTGTTTGTGTGGAGGTTGTTGGAACAGCCGCACGAATTCCACCGGCAGACAAGTTCTAAAGATCACCTCTTTCGAAACCCTGCTAGAGCCCGACTGATAAAAAGACGGCCGCCTTTTATGAAGGCAGAGCCGGAAACGAACATGAAAGGATAAAAAATGTTCGCAGTCATCAAGACCGGCGGTAAGCAGTACCGCGTGGCAGCCAACGACGTGCTCACCATCGAAAAGCTGGAAGCCGAAGCTGGTTCAGTTGTAGAATTCAACGAAATCCTGGTTGTCGGCGTTGGTGCCGATGCCAAGTTCGGCGCACCCTTCGTTGCGGGTGCGACGGTCAAGGCCGAAGTGGTCGAGCATAATCGCGGCAAGAAGGTTCTTTCCTTCAAGAAGCGTCGCCGTCAGAATTCCAAGCGGATTCGCGGTCATCGCCAGCATCACACGGTCGTCCGCATCACGGACATCTTGGCTTAACAACGGGTTTCGAAGGTTAAAGGAGAACTCCAATGGCACATAAAAAAGCTGGCGGTTCGTCGCGCAACGGTCGCGATTCGAATTCCAAGCGCCTTGGCGTGAAGAAGTTCGGCGGCGAAGCCGTCATTCCGGGCAACATCATCGTACGTCAGCGCGGCACGCAGTGGCATCCGGGCGCCAATGTCGGCATCGGCACCGATCACACCATTTTTGCGCTTACCGAAGGCAATGTGAATTACCGAACCAAGGCCAATGGTCGTGTGTTCGTGTCCGTAATGCCGAAAGCCGAAGCAGCAGAATAAAGCCGGCAAGCGTTTTAAGCAGCCGGTGTCACATCGACCCGGCTGAACGCTTCACAAGGTTCAGTCAGAAAAAAGGGAAGATGGGACACCACCATCTTCCCTTTTTCTTTACCCCCAACAGGAGGACTGAACATGCAAGGCGAATTACTAAGGGCGAGCCAATCCCGGCCGCCAGAGGAACGGTTAAGACCCGACCGGTCGAGAAGCGATTGCCCCGTCTTATTGTCGCAGAGCTTAGTTCTGCGCACACCCCACGAAGAAGACATCGACGCACTTGCCCATCTCGCCAACAATGCGAATATCGCGACCATGGTGTCGCGTATGCCGCATCCCTATACGGCTAAGGACGCAGCCGATTTCGTGCGACGCACGAAGGCCGGCGAGATTGGCAAATGCGTCTACGCCATCACGCGAGGCGACAATGGTGCCTTTCTCGGTTGCTGCGCGCTCGAACCGCAACAGGACGAGAGAACGCTCGAACTCGGCTATTGGCTGGGCGAACCCTATTGGAACAGGGGCTACGCCACGGAAGCAGCCCACGCCCTGATCGACATGGCCTTCCGGACCCGCAACAACATCGACCATATCGATGCCCGCTGCCGGGTGACCAACATCGCCTCCCGGCGCGTGATCCAGAAATGCGGCTTCCAGTTCCAGGGCACCGGCATGATCGATTGCCTGGCGCTTGGCGGCATGGTCGCCGTCGAGTGGTTCCGGCTCGACCGCAAGACCTGGATGTCCTTGAGAAGCTGGGGAGAACTGCGATGAACGCCGCCGTCCTCCAGAAGACGAGTTCGACCGCCACGATGCCCGGCCCCTGCCCGGTCATCACCACGGAAAGGCTGGTTCTTCGCCCGCACAAGATCACCGATGCGACGGCGATTGCCGAATCGCTCGGCGATTTCAAGGTCGCCCGCATGCTGGCGCGGGTGCCGCAGCCCTATGACCGCCAGGACGCGCTGGATTGGCTCGTCCCGCATGCGTCCGGCATCCTGCCGGACTGGACGCTGGCGATCACCACCGGCGACGACATCCATATCGGCATGGTCGGTCTGGAACCGAGACGCGGTCAATGGCGTCTCGGCTATTGGCTGAACCGGCTCTACTGGGATCGGGGTTACATGACCGAAGCGGTGGCCGCGACGCTGGAACGTTTCTTCCGGCGGATGCCGGAAGCGCAGGTCTTTTCCGGGGCCTTTGCGGACAATCTGGCCTCGCTGAACGTCCAGAAGAAGCTCGGCTTCACCATCGTCGATGCGAACCAGCTCTTCAGCCTGTCCCGCAACCGCCAGGTCCCGCATATCGAGACCATGCTTTTGCCCGAGGATTTCCGGCGGCCGGCCCGACCGTGACGCTCAGGTAACAATGACCCGGCGGAGGAAACTCCGCCGGGTCATTCACTCGACCTCGACCCAGACCGGGAAATGGTCGGAACCAGGCGCCTCGTTGTCGATCCAGGCGTTTTTCAGCCGCGGCACCAGCCCGGCATTCACGAAGCAATGATCGAGATGCATCCTTATCGGCCCGTCGCCCGGCGGCTTCGCCCAAGTATAGGTTTCCGGCGTCACCGATCCGAGGCGGTCCAGCACGTCGACGGGCTCGTTGGCGCGCAGGATGCGGCCGTAGTAACGGTCCCGCTGGCCAGCCATGGCGATATATTCCGTCGATTCCGGCTCCATGTTGAAATCGCCCATCAGCAGGAAATCCTCCGGCAGCGGCAGATCGGGGAACCCCTCTTCGGCGGCGCCGGTCAACGAGCCGCCCTCGGAGGTGAAATTCACCACCCGCTCCTTGAGATAGCGGATCTGGCCGAGCCGTTCATCGGGAGAAACATGATCGAGGTGGACGGAATAGACCCGAAGCGGCCCGCCGGGCGCGACGATGACCGCTTCCAGCGCTCCGCGCTGCAGGTTGAGCATCTCGACGGTGCGGCTGCGGGGCAGCAGAAGGTGGCGGGTGGAAAGGATCGGCCAGCGCGACAGGATCATGTTGCCGAACTGGAAACGACGCTCGATGCGGCGGCCATTCTCGACCGAGACGTCGAGCAGCAGGTCGCAAGGTGCGCCATAGACATGAAAATGGTCCGGAAACAGATCCGAAAAACGGGCGACGAGATCCACATGACCGTTCCTGGGGAAGCCGCGGGTCACTTCCTGAAGCGCGATCACATCCGCTCCATCGATACTCGCGGCTATGCGTTCGGGATCGAACACACCATCCATGCCGATCCCGTATTGAATGTTATAGCTGACGAACTTCATGATATTCTTTGACCTCCGCCCCAACCGACGATATCGAAACCCCTATCGACATGCACTGAGCGCCCTAACTGAAGCGACAGGCATCCCGACTAACACAAGACTGACGGCGACAAGATGAAATTTCTCGACGAGGCAAAAGTCTATATCCGCTCCGGCGACGGCGGCGCGGGCGCGGTCTCGTTCCGGCGGGAAAAGTTCGTCGAGTTCGGCGGACCTGATGGCGGTGACGGCGGGCGTGGCGGCGACGTGTGGGTGGAGGCGGTCAACGGCCTCAACACCCTGATCGATTTCCGCTTCCAGCAGCATTTCAAGGGCCAGACCGGCACCCACGGCATGGGCCGCAACCGCACCGGCGCCAATGGCGGCGAAGTGACGTTGAAAGTGCCTGTCGGCACCCAGATTTTCGAGGAAGACAACGAGACTCTGATCATCGACCTCACCCGCGAAGGCCAGAGGTTCCGGCTGGCCAAGGGTGGCAATGGCGGCTTCGGCAACACCCATTTCAAAAGCGCGACCAACCAGGCGCCGAACTGGGCCAATCCTGGCCTTGAAGGCGAGGAAAAGACGATCTGGCTGCGGCTGAAGCTGATCGCCGACGCCGGCCTCGTCGGAATGCCGAATGCCGGCAAGTCGACCTTCCTTGCCAGCGTCACCCGCGCCCGTCCGAAGATCGCCAACTACCCGTTCACGACGCTGCATCCCAATCTCGGCGTCGCCACCATCGACGGCCGCGAATTCGTACTCGCCGATATTCCCGGCCTGATCGAAGGCGCCCATGAGGGTGTCGGCATCGGCGATCGGTTCCTCGGCCATGTCGAGCGCACCCGCGTGCTCCTGCATCTGGTCTCCTCCGTCGAGGAAAAGGTCGGCCAGGCCTACAAGACCGTCAAACACGAACTTGAGGCCTATGGCGGCGGCCTGATCGACAAGCCGGTCATCGTGGCGCTGTCGCAGATCGACGTGCTCGATGACAAGGAACTGAAGAAGAAGGCGAAGGAACTGGAAAAGGCCTGCGGCCAGACGCCGTTCCTGATCTCCGCCGTCACCGGCAAGGGCATGACCGAGGTGCTGCGCGCCCTGCGCGACGTCATCGTCGAAGCGAGCGGCGTCAACGAAACCGCGCTGCCCGATCGCTCCACCCCCATTCAGGATCTCGATGAGGACGAGGACGCATGACGGCTGTCCGTAAACCGCTCGCCAGCCATCGCCGCATCGTCATCAAGATCGGCTCGGCGCTGCTCGTCGACCGCAAGACGGGCCTGAAGTCGCAGTGGCTTGATGCCATCTGCGCCGATATCGCCGCGTTGAAGGCGAGAGGCATCGACGTTCTGGTCGTTTCTTCCGGCGCGATCGCCATGGGCCGCACCGTGCTCGACCTGCCCTCCGGCGCGCTGAAGCTCGAGGAAAGCCAGGCGGCGGCAGCCGTCGGCCAGATCGCGCTTGCCCGCGCCTGGTCGGAAAGTCTTTCGCGCGACGGCATCGTGGCTGGCCAGATCCTGCTGACGCTGGGCGACACGGAAGAGCGCCGCCGTTACCTCAACGCCCGCGCCACGATCAACCAGCTCTTGAAGATCGGCGCGGTGCCGATCATCAACGAGAACGATACGGTCGCCACGACCGAAATCCGTTACGGCGACAACGATCGCCTCGCCGCCCGCGTCGCCACCATGACCAGCGCCGATCTCCTGGTTCTGCTCTCAGACATCGACGGCCTCTACACCGCCCCGCCGCATCTCGACCCGGACGCGAAATTCCTGGAAATCGTCCCGGCGATCACGCCGGAGATAGAAGCCATGGCCGGCGGCGCCGCATCCGAATTGTCGCGCGGCGGCATGCGCACCAAGATCGATGCCGGCAAGATTGCGACCGGTGCCGGCTGCGCCATGATCATCGCATCCGGCAAGACGGATCATCCGCTGCGTGCCATCGAGCAGGGCACCCGCTCCTCGTGGTTTGCACCCTCCGGCACTCCCGTGACCGCGCGAAAAACCTGGATCGCGGGACAGCTTCAGCCGGCCGGCGAACTTTTCGTCGACGAGGGCGCTGAAACCGCGCTCGGCACCGGCAAGAGCCTGCTGCCGGCCGGCGTGCGCCGCATCGACGGCCATTTCCATCGCGGCGACACGGTCGCGATCATCGGCATCGACGGGCGCGAGATCGCCCGCGGGCTGGTGAGCTACGATGCCGAGGAAGCCCGCCAGATCACCGGGCGCAAGTCCGGCGAGATCGAGGCGATCCTCGGTTATGCCGGCCGCGCCGCCATGGTCCATCGCGATGACCTTGTCATGACCGGGCCGGCGAAGCGGAAAGTAAAAAAAGAAGACCGCAAGGAGGATGCCGCCCATGCTTGATATGGTTGCGAAGACCGGCGACGTCGCCGCGGTGATGGGTGAGATCGGCCGCAATGCGAAGGCTGCGGCCCGCCAGCTTGCGACGGCCTCGACCGAAGCGAAGAACAAGGCGTTGAACGCCATGGCGGATGCGATCCTTGCCGACAAGGACAGGATCCTCGCCGCCAATGCTGCCGACCTGAAAGGCGTCGAAGGCAAAAAACTGCTGCCGTCGTTCATCGACCGGCTGACGCTCACCGAAAAGTCCATCGCCGGCATGGCACAGGCGCTGCGCGAGATCGCCGAGTTCAAGGATCCTGTCGGTGAAGTCATCGCCGCCTGGGACCGTCCGAACGGGCTGAAGATCGAACGCGTCCGTACCCCGCTTGGCGTCATCGGCGTGATCTATGAAAGCCGGCCGAACGTCACCGCCGATGCCGGCGCGCTCTGCCTCAAGGCCGGCAATGCCGTGATCCTGCGCGGTGGTTCGGATTCCGCGCAGTCGTCGGAGGCGATCCACGATTGCCTCGTGGCCGGTCTGAAGGCTGCCGGCCTTCCGGAACATGCGATCCAGATCGTGCCGACCACCGACCGCGCCGCCGTCGGCGCCATGCTGTCGGGCCTCGATGGCGCGATCGACGTGATCGTGCCGCGCGGCGGCAAGAGCCTCGTCGCGCGTGTCCAGAACGAGGCGCGCGTGCCGGTCTTCGCCCATCTCGAAGGCCTCTGCCATATCTATGTGGACTCCTCCGCGGACCTGGAGATGGCGAAGAAAATCGTTGTCAACGCCAAGATGCGCCGCACCGGCGTCTGCGGCGCGGCCGAGACCATGCTGGTCGACAGTGCCGGGATCGGCACGCATCTGATGCCGATCCTGGAAGCGCTGACGGAAGCCGGCTGTGAAATCCGCGCCTCGGCGACCGTCCTCAAGGTCTTTCCGGGCTTCAAGCCTGCGACGGAAGAGGATTGGCGCACCGAATATCTGGACGCGGTCATCTCGGTTGCGATCGTCGACGGTATTTCCGGCGCCATCCGCCACATCAACACCTATTCCTCCAACCACACGGAAGCTGTCATCGCCGAGGATCCGCAGGTCGTGTCGCGTTTCTTCAACGAACTCGATTCGGCGATCCTGCTGCACAATGCCTCCACCCAGTTCGCCGATGGCGGCGAGTTCGGCATGGGCGGCGAGATCGGCATTTCGACTGGCAAGATGCATGCGCGCGGCCCCGTCGGCGTCGAGCAGCTGACCTCTTTCAAATACCGGGTGCACGGCACCGGCCAGATCCGGCCCTGATCGCGCGTGACGGAAGAGACGATCGACCGCCGATATCTGGTCATGCCGCATGCCGAACGGGGCATGGCCGTCGGCCTGTTCGGCGGCTCGTTCAATCCACCCCATGAGGGCCATCTCCTGGTCGCCGAGATCGCGCTGAGGCGCCTCGGCCTCGACCAGCTGTGGTGGATGGTGACCCCCGGCAACCCGCTGAAAAGCCGCTCCGAACTTGCTTCGCTCGGCGACCGGCTGGCGATGAGCGAAAAGCTGATCGACGATCCGCGCATCAAGATCACCGCTTTCGAAAAGACGCTCGGCGGATCCTATACCGCCGATACGCTGGCCTTCGTGAAGGCCAAGAACCCGCTCGTGCATTTCGTCTGGGTGATGGGCGCCGACAGCCTGAAAACCTTCCACCACTGGCAGAAATGGCAGACGATCGCCTCGACTTTCCCGATCGCGGTCATCGACCGGCCAGGGGCGACCCTGTCGTTCCTGTCGTCGAAGATGGCCCGCACCTTCGATTACGCCCGTGTGGACGAGGATGACGCAGGGACGCTGTGGAAGCGGCGCGCACCGGCCTGGACCTTCATCCACGGCCCGCGTTCAGCCCTGAGCTCCACGGCGATCCGCGCCGCCAACGACCAGAAACCGGGCTAGCACCGGCCAAGCCGCTGCGACGAAAGGGGTCTACATCTTTCTATCACCTTTTCGGGCGCTCTCTTGAAAGATTAAGAATTCGATGCCACCTTAAATACAGCGGCCGAGCGTGAATCGGATTCGCTTTAAGTGCCTGTAGCTGTTACCCGGATGAAAGGACAAACCCTGACAACAGTACACGCCAAGGGCAGGACGGCCTCCGTTCTCCCGCAGAGCCTGGAACGTGGCGCCGATGCTGCTGCCCGTGCTCTCGAACTGGTCCTCGCAAGTCTCGAGGACTCCAAAGCTGAAGACATCGTCACCATCAACATTGCTGGAAAATCAGCGCTCGGGGACTACATGGTCGTTGTCTCCGGACGATCGAACCGGCATGTCATGGCCATCAGCGATCACCTGATTTCCGACCTGAAGGACGAGGGGCTTGGCAACGCCCGCGTCGAAGGGCAGGAGACGGGTGACTGGGTGCTCATTGACACCGGTGACATCATCGTTCACGTGTTCCGCCCTGAAATTCGCGCGTTCTACAACATCGAAAAGATGTGGGCGACGCCGGATATCGAGGAAGGCACATTGCTGCACTGACGGGTTCGGGCATGCCCTGAACCGTCGGACTGAGGTCGAAACCAGGCGGCTGGGTGTCAACTCGCCGCAAGATGGAATTTTCGGCCGCAAAATCAACGGATCAGGACATGCGAATAAGCCTTTTCGCCGTGGGACGGCTAAAGACCGGACCGGAGAAGGAACTTGCGTCCCGTTATCTCGACCGCTTCGCCAAGGCTGGCCCAGCGGTAGGCCTGGAATTGTCGAAACTGATCGAGATCCAGGAAAGCCGCGCGACGAATGCCGACACCCGCAAGCGCGAAGAAGCCGGCGCGCTTGAGAAGGTGCTTCCCGATGGCGCGGTTCTCATTCTTCTCGACGAACGCGGCAAGGCGCTCGACAGTGAGGCATTTGCCGGCACGATCGGTCGATATCGCGACAGCGGCAAACGCGACCTGATGCTGGCGATCGGTGGAGCCGACGGGCTCGATCCGGACTTGCGCGAACGGGCAGATATGGTGCTCAACCTCGGTTCGATGACCTGGCCGCACCAACTGGTCCGCATTCTGATCGCCGAACAGCTCTACCGCGCCGTCACCATCCTTTCGGGCCATCCCTATCACAGGGCTTAAACGATCGTTTACCTTCAAACACGATGTTGTTTGTGGCCTCGCCGGGCAAATCAGCTTAGGCTTTCTCGATCCGGCGGATAGCGGAGCGGGAATGCGGACAATCAGGATCACATCGTACCGGCGCGCGCTGCTTCTGAAGGCGGCTCTCGGTTTCGCGCTGGTCCCAACCCTCCAGATCTCCAATACCGCGCACGCCCAGAATGTGGCCTCGCCGACGGCGCCCCAGGCGGCACCGGCCACGGCAGTCGATCCCACGGCCGATCTGCAGCGCCGCCGCAACGAAACCCGCGGCGAGCTCGAAGTTCTGACCAAGAGCATGAAGATTTCGGGCGACAGGGCTGCCGCCATCGAAAAGACCATCGCCGATATCAGGAAGAACACCGCCGATGTCCGCCAGGCGCTGATCGATTCGGCGGCACGCCGCAGAGGCCTGGAAACCAAGATCCTCGACAGCGAGAAGAAGATCGCCGAACTAAAGCACAAGGAGGACGGTATTCGCACCTCCCTGCGCGGCCGCCGCGCGGTGCTGGCCGAAGTTCTCGCCGCCCTCCAGCGCATGGGCCGCAATCCGCCGCCTGCACTTCTGGTGACGCCCGATGATGCGCTCGCCTCCGTTCGCAGCGCGATCCTCCTCGGCGCCGTCGTTCCCGGCATGCGCCACGAGGCGGACAAGCTGGTTGCCGACCTTCAGTCCCTGGCCTCTCTGCAGGCCTTGGCGATGACCGAGAAGACCACAGTCTCCAGCACCATTGCCGCGAGCCTCGAAGAGGACCGCCGCATGGCCCTCCTGCTTGCAGAAAACGAAAAGTTGAACAAGCGCAACGCAGCCGATCTCGACGCCGAGCGCCGCCGCTCCGAGGAGCTTGCCGGTCGCGCCACCACGCTCGAAAACCTCATTCAGTCGTTCGAAGGTGAAATCGCCTCGGTGCGCGAGGCAATCGACCAGGCACGCGCCGAGGAAGAACGCCAGCGCATGATGTCGGACGCCGAGCGCGAAAGGGCAAAGCAGCTTGCCCAAAGCGGCGTGCCTGACAAAAACCGCATTGCGCCCGCATACGCGTTTTCAAGCCTCAGGCAGAAGCTGGAGCTTCCGGTCGCCGGAGATGTATTGCGGTGGTTCGGCGACGCCGACGGGACAGGGCACACGGCGAGAGGCATGACGGTTGCTTCGAACGCGGGTGCCGTGGTGACGGCGCCGGCTGACGGCCTGGTAGTTTTCGCCGGAGCCTTCCGGAGTTACGGACAGATGATCATCCTCAATGCCGGAGATGGATACCATCTGGTTCTGACCGGCATGGACGTTGTGAATGCACGGCAGGGCAAGTTCGTTTTCGCAGGCGAGCCCATTGCCGTGATGGGTGAGAAAAGAGTGGCAAGCGCAACCGCATTGGCGCTGGAAACAGATCGTCCAACGCTTTACATTGAATTCCGAAAAGATGGCACACCGGTCGATTCCAAGCCGTGGTGGACCTCGAAAGAAACTGGAAGGGCACGAAATGATTCGTAGGGCTTCTCTTGTCATCGTCGGTGCACTCTTGGGTGCGACCGCGATGAGCGTGATTTATTCGGCCGGTGTGCCGGCGCAGGCCGCCGGCCCTTCGACCTATCGGGAACTGTCGATCTTCGGCGACGTGTTCGAACGCGTGCGCGCCCAGTATGTGACGCCGCCGAATGAGGAAAAGCTCGTCGAGAACGCCATCAACGGCATGTTGACCTCGCTCGATCCCCATTCGAGCTTCATGAATGCCAAGGATGCCGAGGACATGCGCACGCAGACGCGTGGCGAGTTCGGCGGCCTCGGCATCGAAGTGACGATGGAAAACGAACTCGTCAAGGTCATCGCACCGATCGACGATACGCCCGCCTCCAAGGCCGGCATTCTGGCAGGCGACTTCATCTCCGAGATCGATGGCGCGCCGGTGCGCGGCCTGAAGCTCGAAGAAGCCGTCGAGAAGATGCGCGGCGGCGTCAATACCCCAATCAAGCTGACGATCATCCGTCAGGGCGCCGACAAGCCGCTCGACATCACCGTGGTACGCGACATCATCGCGGTCCGCGCCGTGAAGTCCCGTGTCGAAGGCGGCGATGTCGGTTATGTCCGCGTCATCTCCTTCACCGAGAAGACCTATGACGACCTCGAAAAGGCGATCAAGAAGATCAAGGCGGATGTCCCGGCCGACAAGCTGAAGGGCTATGTCCTCGACCTGCGCCTCAACCCGGGCGGTCTGCTCGATCAGGCGATCAATGTTTCCGACGCCTTCCTGGAACGTGGCGAAGTGGTTTCGACCCGCGGCCGCAATGCAGACGAAACCCGCCGCTTCAATGCCGGCCCAGGCGATCTGACCGACGGCAAGCCGGTCATCGTGCTTGTCAACGGCGGTTCGGCTTCCGCTTCGGAAATCGTCGCCGGTGCGCTCCAGGATCTGCGCCGCGCCACGGTTCTCGGCACGCGCTCCTTCGGCAAGGGTTCGGTCCAGACGATCATCCCGCTCGGCGATGCCGGCGCGCTGCGTCTGACCACCGCGCTCTATTACACGCCGTCGGGCAAGTCGATCCAGGGCACCGGCATCCAGCCGGACATTAAGGTCGAACAGCCGCTGCCGCCGGAACTGCAGGGCAAGGTCAGGGCTGAAGGCGAATCGAGCCTGCGCGGCCATATCCAGGGCGCGGCCGAAACCGACGAAGGTTCCGGTTCCGTCGCCTACGTGCCGCCGGAAGCCAAGGACGACCTCCAGCTCAACTATGCTCTCGACCTCTTCCGCGGCGCCAAGAAGGATCCGTCCTTCCCGCCGAGCCCGGATAAGGCCGCCGCCGCCACGATCAAGAAGTAAAGACATCATCGGGCCGGCCAGCGTGACGCTTTGAAACGTCCCGCTGGCCGGTTCTTCGTATCTGCAGAAGAAACGCGGAATAGACCTTGGGCACCGATCTCCATGCACCGCTCGGACAGAACCGGCCGGCCGCTCGGCGACGGAACCGAAGGTTTTCTCTTGCAATCGTTTTTGCGACGCTTGCAGTTGCCGGCGTGCTGGGGCTTTCGCTCTACGCCATGCGCGGCGATGATGCGCTGAAGCAGACGGCTTCCAGCGTTCCGCCCGCTTCCAAGCCCGAACAGGTCCAGCCTCTCACAAAATCCGGCCAGAGCGCAGCGCCGGAGCAATCCACGGGCATGCCCCGTTCCGATCCGAATTCCGGCGCCAATATCGAGCGGACGCTGACCGATGACGGGTCGGTGGTGACCAAATACACCCCCCGCCCGCGCGACGGCAGCGGACCCGTGATGATCGGCACGCAGCGGATCGGCCAGGATCCCCGCATGGCTGCCCAGCCAAACGACGCGCTTCTGGAGGATTCGCCCCATGGCCGGCTGCCGATTATCGGGCCTGGTGGGCAGCGGCCGATGGATCAGTATGCGCGGCCCTGGTCCGGCGCGCGCGGAACCCGCATCGCGATCGTCGTCGGCGGTCTAGGCCTCAGCCAGACGGGCACCCAGCGGGCGATCCGCGACCTGCCGCCGACGGTGACGCTCGCCTTTGCTGTCAGCGGCAACAGCCTGCAGCGCTGGATGCAGGAAGCCCGCCGCGCCGGCCACGAAATCCTGATCCAGGTGCCGTTCGAACCGTTCGATTACCCGGCAAACGATCCCGGCCCCGGAACCCTGCTGACCAAGATGGCACCGAAGGACAATCTCGGCCGCCTTCACCGGGCCATGGGCGAGATCACCAACTATACCGGCGTCATGAACTATCTCGGCGGCCGTTATCTCTCGGACGCCGGCGCGTTGGAGCCGGTCCTGCGCGATATTTCCAAGCGGGGACTGCTTTTCCTCGACGACGGGACATCCGCGCAGTCGAAGACGGCGATCCTTGCCAAGGCGATCGAACTGCCCCACGCCTTTGGCGATCTGACGCTTGACGGGCAGTTGCAGAAGGATGCCATCCTGAAGAAGCTTGACGAACTGGAGCGTATAGCCGGCCGCAAGGGCACGGCGATCGGCATCGCCTCGGCTTTCGACGAGAGCATCGATGCGATAAGGCAATGGAGCGAGGAAGTCTCGCAGCGCGGTATCGAGATTGTCGGCGTCTCGTCGCTTGCGAGCGAAAGCGTCGGACCGTAATCGATCGGAGTTATCCATGAGCAAGAAAGACAAACGTTCGGTCGTCGCCGAGGAGCTTCCCTATCGCCCCTGCGTCGGCATCATGGTTCTGAACCACGCGGGCCTCGTCTGGGCGGGCCGGCGCATAAGCCAGGGCAATAGCGAATATGACGGCTCGCCGCAGCTCTGGCAGATGCCGCAGGGCGGCATCGACAAGGGCGAGGACCCGCTTCCCGCCGCCTATCGCGAGCTCTACGAGGAAACGGGGATGCGCTCCGTCACCTTGCTCGCCGAGGCACAGGATTGGATCAATTACGATCTGCCCGCGCACCTGATCGGCATCGGGCTGAAGGGAAAGTATCGCGGCCAGACCCAGCGCTGGTTCGCCTTCCGCTTCGACGGCGACGAAAGCGAGATCGCCATCAACCCGCCGCCGGGCGGATACGCGCCGGAGTTCGATGCCTGGGAATGGAAGCCGATGGCGGACCTTCCCGGCCTGATCGTGCCCTTCAAGCGTGCTGTCTACGATCGGGTCGTCGCGGAGTTTACCCATCTGGCCAGAGTGGCGACCGAACGGCTCTGACCAGCGGGAGCGGGCATCCCATTCGGCCCGTTGCCATGCGAGACGGCTTCATGAACGCAATGAAAAACCCGGCAAAGCGGATGCTGCGCCGGGTTTTTATGTTCAGGTAAAGCCGATTATTCGGCGGAGTCGGCAGATTCCGCGTTCAGAAGGCCGTAACGCTCTTCGCCGATCTTCGCCAAGAGATCGAGTTGGGTTTCGAGGAAGTCGATATGGCCTTCCTCGTCCATCAGAAGCTCTTCGAAGAGCTTCATCGAGACGTAGTCGCCGGCCGCATGACAGATATCGCGGGAAGCCTTGTAGGCCGTGCGGGCATCATACTCGCCGGCAAGATCGGCCTCGAGGACTTCCTTGACGTTCTGGCCGATGCGCAAGGGGGCAACTGTCTGCAGGTTGGGGTGGCCTTCGAGGAAGATGATGCGATCGATGAGACGATCGGCATGCTGCATTTCCTCGATCGATTCCGCCCGTTCCTTTTTCGCGAGCTTCTTGAAGCCCCAGTCGTCCAGCAGGCGATAATGCAGCCAATACTGGTTGACTGCGCCCAACTCGAGAAAAAGTGCCTCGTTAAGCCGCTCGATGACCTTTGAGTCGCCTTTCAATGTCCGCTCTCCTGTTTTCCTCATGGAATTGTCTCAAGCGGGACATATATACGACCACCTCGTCTTCCGTCGAGTGGTGCGCGGCGTGATATTCTTCGGTTGTGCGGATGATCAGGTCGACAACGCCCGGGAAGCAGCCGCAGCAGCGGCCGCGTTTGGCCATGGCATGGTAGACCTTTGACGGTACGATGAGCTGCCAACAGTCTTCGTCAAGGAGCTGCGTGATGACGTCCTTGATTTCCCTGTCGGTGATGTAATTGCAACTGCAAACCAGCATTCTCGGTCGACCTGCCAAACATGACCTGTAACATCCTCTTTTTGCGAAAGCGGACAGGAGATGTCAAGAAAGAATCGACATATATGAGTCACTTCTTAAGGGAGGCTGTTGTAATCCCTTCTTCTACCTTCGTGTTATTACAGCAGCATTCAGTGGAAATTGCGGCCTTTCGGCATGACACTCCCTGGTCCGGTTCCGTAGGAATCGTGGGCTCCGGTTTCCTTCGCGCTCTCCCTGCCTGCCCCCTCCATTCCATTGGAGCGTCTTTTCTGCCGATGCTCGCCGCTGGACTGCAACACTTCATCGGAGCTGACCGACACGCCGAACCGCCTTGCTTCCTTCTGCAGCAGTCCCAGCATCGGGGTAATATCCTCGATATGCTCGACTACCGTATGGATGACGCCGCTCTGGCTTTGCAGTCTGCCATGGATCTTTACGAGGCGCGCGCCCATGACGACCGGGCGATATTTGTCGAATGTCTTTTTCCAGACGATTGCATTCGCGACACCGGTTTCGTCCTCCAAGGTCATGAAGATGACCCCCTTGGCAGAACCTGGCCGCTGCCGCACGAGAACGAGCCCACCGATCGTCACCGTCTGCCCGTTCGGAACCGTCAACAGATCGACACTGCGCTTGACGCCCATCTGCTTGAATTCTTCGCGAAGGAAGGAAACGGGATGCCCTTTCAACGAAAGCGACAGATATCGGTAGTCCTCGATCACCTCTTCGCCCGGCAGCATTCCGGGAAGCTTTGCTTTCGGCTCCGGCCGGAGATCCGCACCATCGGCGAGCTCGAACAAGGATCTATTCTTCGCCGAATTCCTTGCATCCAGTCCCCGAACCGCCCAAAGCGCGTCACGGCGCGGTAGCCTCATGCCTTTGAAGGAATCGGTAAAAGCATCCGCATCCGCAAGACGCTCGATATCCGATATGCTGAGCCCCGACCGAAGCCAGAGATCATGGATGGACGTATATCCTTCCCCGCGATTGGCGATGAGCTTGTCAAGCACGTCATCTTCGGAAAGACCTTTGACCCGGCGGAAACCCAGGCGCACGGCATATTTCGTCTTGATGACATCACGCATGGACTCGTGACGCCTGTCGATTGCGGTTCTATCGAACGGAGCCTCCTCAAGAGTGCAGTCCCATTGCGACCTGTTGACATCAACGGGAAGAATTTTCACCCCATGCTCACGCGCATCGCGAATAAGCTGTGCCGGCGCATAAAACCCCATCGGTTGCGAATTCAGCATCGCCGCGCAGAAAACGTCCGGGTAATAGGCTTTGATCCAGGACGAAACGTAGACGAGCAGGGCAAACGAAGCCGCGTGGCTCTCCGGGAACCCATATTCGGCAAATCCTTCGATCTGGCTGAAACAGCTTTCCGCAAATTCCCTGGTGTAAATTCCTTTCTTAAGTATCCCCCCTACAAAGTCGCGCCTAAATTCTTCGACACGTCCCGACCGTTTGAAAGTTGCCATCGACCGGCGAAGCTTGTCGGCCTTTTCAGGAGAAAAACCGGCCGCAGTAATGGCAATCTGCATTGCCTGCTCTTGGAAAAGCGGGACGCCAAGCGTCCTCTCCAATACGTCTTCAAGCTCGGGACTGGGATAATCGATAGGCTGATTTTTTCTGACAGCTTCCCGCCGCTTCAAATAGGGATGGACCATGTTTCCTTGAATAGGGCCTGGACGAACGATCGCGACTTCGACAACAAGATCATAAAATTCTCTTGGCCGAAGCCGTGGCAGCATGCTCATTTGAGCACGGCTCTCGATCTGGAACACCCCGATCGTATCAGCCCGGCAAATCATGTCGTAGACATCGTCCCGCTCGTCCTTTTGAAGCCCGTCTAGGGTCGCCTTATACTGGTAATGCACTTCCATGAGCTCGAACGCTCTCTTCAGGCAGGTCAGCATACCCAGGGCCAAAACGTCGATCTTCAGGAGCTTCAGCGTATCGAGATCATCCTTGTCCCATTCAATCATGTAACGGCCGGGCATTGCCGTCTTCATGATCGGGACGACTTCATCGAGACGGTCGCGCGTGATCAGAAAACCGCCGACATGCTGGGTGAGATGACGCGGAAACCCCATGAGCTCCTGGGCATGTGACATGACTTTTAATGTTGTGGCATCTTCCACATCAAGCCCAGCCGCTTTCGCATCCCGCTCCGAGAGAGCGTCTTCCGACCAACCCCAGACAAGGCTGGAAAGGGCGGCCTGTACATCCCCCGACAGGCCAAAAGCCTTGGCGACTTCACGCCCCGCCATCCGGGTCCGATAACTCGTGACTGCTGCTGTCAAGCCGGCATGGCGATAGCCGTAATGCTCATAGATATATTGGATGACCTCTTCGCGACGAGCATGTTCAAAATCGACATCGATATCCGGCGGTTCATTACGCTGTGTTGAAATGAACCGCGCGAAAAGTAATTTTGTCGTGGTTGGATCAACCTCGGTGATCCCCAGGCAGTAACAGACCGTTGAATTGGCCGCCGACCCGCGCCCCTGACACAGGATTTTCAATACATGCCGAGCATGCCAAACGATGTGACGAACCGTCAAAAAATAGGGTTCGTATTGCATTTCCTTGATGAGACCCAGCTCATACCCGATTTGATCTAAAACGGTCTCAGGAATCTTCTTCGGATATCTGCGTCTTGCCCCCTCCCACGTCAGTCGTTCCAGGGTTTCCGACATGGGTTTCGCCTGGCACAGTTTCATCCGGATAATTATGCTCCAGCTCTTCAAGAGAGAATTTGAGCTGGCCGGCGAATTTCCGGGTGTTCGCGATTGCATCCGGGTATGCATGAAAAAGCCGAGCCATCTCGGCCACCTGCTTGATGCAGCGTTCTCCATTCGGAGCCAGGCGAAAACCGGCCTCCTGAATTGTAACATGTTCTCGAATGGCCGTTATGACATCCGATAGCGACCGCCGTTCGGGAAGATGGAAGAGCGGCTGGTTGGTTGCAATCAATGGCAAGCTGTTTCGAGAGGCGATCTCGGCAAATGACGCAAAAACAAGCCTGTCCCGCCCATCATAGGTGGGAGACAAGGCAAGATAGACGTTCTTTTTGAACTTGCTTCGATAAGCCTTCAGTTTTTCGCTCAGGTCTGCCAGATAGGCGCCATCTTCAGCGCGGGAAAAATCCGGCACGACCGCAAGCCTCATCTCGTCGCACCATTCCAGGAAGTCCCATTCCTCAAGAATGCAGGAGCCTTTTTCGGTCCTCAGATTTCCCCGGCTCAGGAGCCGACAGAGATTAGCCCAGCCTTGACGGTTCTTCGGATAGGCTAGGACATCCGGCGTATCGTCCGAGAAGACAAGTCGGGCTCCGGGATGGAAAGCACAGGGCCAGACAGCATCTTCTTCATCCTCCTTTTTGCCCTGCTCCTGCTGCCGTTTATAAGTCTCCTTCATCTCACGGACTTGATTATGCGCCCGCACCACGCCTGCAACCGAATTGCGATCCACGATCCCAAGACCGGAAAGCCCCAGAATACTGGCGGTCAACACCATCTCCTCCGGTCTGGCTGCGCCTTCCAGGAAGGAAAAATTGCTTTTGGCGCCGATCTCGAAAAAAGCAGCAACGTCCGTCATGCGAAGATTCCATGGACGTGCCAGGTCGGCGGTTCATTCTTAGGGTTGTAGCGACCCTTTCTGAAAATCCAGAAGCGGCGGCCCACCTCGCTTTCGAGCCGGAAATAGTCGCGCTCCCCGGCGCTTTCCTTGTCGACCCACCATTCCGGCGAAATACGTTCCGGACCTTCTGCGCGGATTACCTTGTGGACGGTACAGCGCCAGCGGAAGCGCTGGGGAGGTCCGTCCGGCACTTCCGCCGCAAAGGCTTCCATGAGTTCGGGATGACGGAACAGCCGCAGGGGGCGATCGGCTTTCGGTGCAAAGGCAAAAACCTCCTCGGTCTTTTCCGGAGCGACTTGCACGGCAATGGCCGGAACGAAAATCTGGGCGCGTTCCGGCATATGGCTCTGGCGGAGTTCAGCCACTTGCAGACAGTCCGCCCCCAATCGCGCCGAGGCCCGATCGATGAAATCCGCCAGTGAAATTTTGCCCTCGTCCTCGCCGGTGAAATCGCCCTGATCCGTCCTGAACGGATCGTGCTGCAACACGTTGAGGCGCAAGAGTTCGAAACCGTATCCGGCATCAATACCGTCATAAATCGCGGTCAAACGCTCGGCAAACAGTGCGGAGATACGGCACGGATCGCGGAGCGGTCGTGATGCGCCGGCGGCGATGCGGAAAACCCGGCCATCGACCCGGAACAGGACGAGTTCGAAAACCAAGCCGCCTACGCCGCGCGCTTCCAGCCCCGGCTTTAGGGAACTGGCGATCTGGCCGGTCAATTGAAGGATATGGTCTTCCGCCTGGATCGGCTCGGCAAGTTTTCGCTCAGCGGAAAGTGCCGCCACCGGCCGGCGAGGCGAAATGGCCTCCTCGTTCACACCCAAGGCCTGATCCAGGCGAAGCAGAAGCTGTTTTCCGAAGCGGCGGGCGAGCGGTGCACGCGGCAGCGGCAGCAGGTCGCCGATCCGCTTCAGCCCGAGCTTGTAGAGCGAGGCGATCGTTGCGCCGTCAATCCTCAGGGCATTGACCGGCAGCGGCGCCAGAACCTCTCCCATCGGCCCCTCGGCAATCACCCCGCCCCGGCCGAAGCGACAGGCGGCCCAGGAAAGGCCGGGTGAGGAAGAAATCGCTCCCCTGACATCGAAGCCCATGTGGAGAAGCTGGCCGAGCACCTCCTTGAGCAAGACGTGTTCGCCGCCGAAGAGATGTGCGCAGCCGGTAATATCCAAAAAGAGACCATCGCGTCCGTCCAGCGCCACCAGCGGGGTATAACGGTCGCACCAGTCCGCAATCGCTTCGAGCAGAGCACGGTCGGCCGCCTCGTCCTCATCCACCACGTCGATCTTCGGGAACATCGCGCGCGCTTCCGCCAGACCCTGTCCGCGTTTAAGGCCGAGCCGCTCGGAAACCTCGTCCAGCGCCGTGAGCCGCATCGCGTTTTCGCGCCGCCCCGCACAGAGGATCGGCGGGTGCTCAGGACGCTCTTTCAAGCGCCACGACATCCCCCAGAGCCGGCGCGCGATCCTGTCGGTCGCCAGATGCGGGAAGACGAGCGCCAGGATGCGCTGGCGGGTTGCGGAAAGAAAAAGCCTCTCCTGTGTCTTGGCCAAGGGAAAATTGACGGTCATGGGGGTTCCACTCCAGAAGTAAGGACAGCGGAGCCGGGTTACGGCTCTTCTCCAGGGTGAGTTTGAAAACAGGATGACCGATGCTGCCGCCAAGCAGGGATCCATCCGCAAGATGCCGGTGAGCCGCCGGCGCCGGTTCGACAAGGAAGCGGAAGGAAGCGCTGCTCGCTTCCTCCTCCCCCGCATGCCGCACTAGAAAGAGCGGCCGGCCCGCGGCCTTTGCCCTGAGACCCAGCCTGCGGCTTTCGGTGAGGCCGAAATGCCTGGGGTTTCCCCGGATCTCGAGAATGGTGGCGACAACAGCCCCGCTGGCCACCGCGGTCTCCGCAAGCCACAGGGCATCGTCCAGCTTGCGCGGCGAGGCGTAAAGAACATCCCGCGGGCTCAATCCGAACTGTTTGAGGCCGACGGAATAGGGGATACCGGCTTCCTGCGTGGAGACGACATCGCCGATCCAGAGAACCGGCGCCTCGCTCGGTTGTCTCGCTTTGAGATGAGATGCCAGCGAGAGAGCAAAGCCGCTTGCGGCCCCGGCATCTCCCATCAGCAGCGAGCGGATTTCCGTGATGCCGTCGAGCGGCAGACCGCCTTCCAATGCGGTGTCCATCTGCGTTATGCCGAATGGCAGACGGGGTGGGTTTTTCTTGGATGTCCTGCCCTCCGGATCGGCAGCCGAGTCCGCCTGTTCCGCCGCGGCAAGCGCCGGCAGAGATTTTCCTTCCAGTCTGGCGATCTGTTCGCGCAGGGCAAAAAGCGCCTCCTGCGCCGTGGCGTGCTCTGCCATGGTGTCAGCTCCATCCGTAATGTTCTCTTTATGTTCCTATGGATTCCAGAGCTGCCTATAAGAGTCAACAACCAAATCCTGGGAATCTTTTCCTGGGATCCTAGGCCGATGATTCTTCACTCGAAAAATATCGCGGGAGGTACTATATGGGCCTGATAAGAAGGAGAGCCTATGGCCCGCATCGACCAGACCGACGATTGGCAGGATCGCCACGCGCCGACGATCAGCACATTCGAGTCGTTGGCGATCGAGGCCTATGGTCACTTACCGGAGGAATTCCGGGCTCTCACCGTCAACCTGACGATCGAGATCGAGGATTTTCCGGACGACGACGTTTTCGAGGACATGGCGCTCGAGACGCCTTTCGACCTGCTCGGCCTTTTCGAAGGCCGCGGCATTTCCGAGCGGTTCAACATGGAAACGGGCGAATTGCCGAACCGCATCCGGCTTTACCGCCGGCCGATCCTCGATTACTGGGCGGAAAACGAGGAAACCCTGGGCGATATCATCACCCATGTGCTGATCCACGAGATCGGCCACCATTTCGGCCTCAGCGACGACGACATGGAGCGCATCGAGGCCAGCGCCGAGGAAGCCGCCCAGCGCTGATCCTCTGACTGGAGCCTATTGCTCGCCGAGCTTCATCTCGGGATCGTATTCCTTGCCGTGAACGGTTTTTGTCACTGCCTGGCCGCACTGCATCTCGCCGGTCGTGGCGTTGAAGGCATAGGTCGGTGAGCCGGACAGTTCCCAGCCCTTGTTCAGCGCCGCCGTCACCTTGTGGCAGAAGGAGGAATCGTCGGGACCGGTGAGGAAGCGATACAGTTTCATGGCGTTTTCTTTCTTTCAGCGATGATCCGGGCCGTGGCGGCAAGTCTTTCGGCCTCCACCAGATGCAGCCTTTCGACCATCTTGCCGTTCAGGTTGATGATGTTGAGATGTTGCGCTCCCGGTTCCGCAAAGGCGGCAATTACCGCCTCCGCCTCTTCCACGGCACGGGGGTCGGGTCCGAAATGCCGGTTGGCGGGTTCGATCTGGGCCGGATGGATCAGCATCTTGCCGGAAAAGCCCATGGCGCGGCCCTGGGCACATTCCGCTTCGAAGGCTTCCGCATCGCTGAAGTCGTTAAAGACGCTGTCGATCACCTCGATGCCATGGGCGCGGCCGGCGAGCACGATCTGCATCAGCCACGGCACCAGATAGGCCCGGCCGGGCTGCGGCAGCACGCCGGTTTCCTTGCGCAGGTCGTTGAGGCCGACCACGAAACACTGGAGCCGTTCGTCGACAGGAGCAATCGCCGGCGCATTCAGGACGCCCTTCGGCGTTTCGATCATCGCCCATATCGCAAGACTGTCCGGAACCCCGGCCTCGGAAAGGATATCCGCCACCGCCTGGATCTGCGACATGTGCTCGACCTTGGGGATCAGCACCACGTCGGGGCAAACCTCGGTGACGAGATCCATGTCCGCCTTGCCGAACTCGGTTTCGAGCGGGTTGATGCGGATGATCGCTTCCTTGCCCTTGAGCGGATTTTCCCTAAACAGCCGGCGCAGGTTGTCGCGGGCCTCGCCCTTCTTTTCCGGCGCAACCGAATCTTCCAGGTCGAAGATCACCGCGTCGCAATCCAGCCCATGCACCTTTTCCAACGCCCTCGTATTGCCGGCCGGCACACTCAGGATCGAGCGGCGAAGAGGAACGGAGGAATAATTGATATCGGTCAAGGCGGTCATCGGCGCTTTGTGCCAATCTTTTTGATCTGCGGCAATACCGCGCTGCGCAAAAGCCCTTGCAAGAAAGGGCGCAAGGCCCCACATTCCTCGATGAGAAAGGTATATACCATGCAAAATATTCGCGTATTCTTCGTCATCGTTTCGGCCATTGCCGTGCTCGCCATGGCAGCGCTTCTGACGGCTTCGCTGACCGTCGCATTCGCGGGCATCCTCGCGGTTCTGTCCATCGGACGCGCGCTTTCGGCCCGGCTGAAGCCGGTTCCTGTGCGAGCCAAGACGAACAAGCGCGAAATGCGTGTCTGGAACGACGGGCGCGGCACGATCATCGACCTTTGATCGCGCCGAAGCGGTAAAGAGACGAATGCGCCGGTTTCCGGCGCCTCGGCGTACCGGTTCACGCCAAACAGGCCTTCAAATCCGCGTCGATTTGCTTTATGGCAGCTTCCGCAGATAAGTCCACTGGAGGCAGATCATGGAAAAGTTCACCAAGCTCACCGGCGTTGCAGCGCCGCTTCCGGTCATCAATATCGACACGGACATGATCATTCCGAAGGATTACCTCAAGACCATCAAGCGTACCGGTCTTGGCAAGGGTCTCTTCTCAGAAGCCCGCTACAGGGACGACGGTTCTGAAAATCCCGATTTCGTGCTGAACAAGCCGGCCTATCGCAACGCCAAGATCCTGGTTGCGGGGGACAATTTCGGCTGCGGTTCCTCGCGCGAACACGCGCCGTGGGCGCTTCTCGATTTCGGCATCCGCTGCGTCATTTCGACGAGCTTCGCCGACATTTTCTACAATAACTGTTTCAAGAACGGCATCCTGCCGATCGTCGTTTCCCCGGAAGATCTTGAAAAGCTGATGGACGATGCCGAACGCGGCTCGAACGCCATCCTCTCGATCGACCTGGAAGCCCAGGAAATCACCGGTCCGGATGGCGGCTCGATCCATTTCGACATCGATCCCGGTCGTCGCCACATCATGCTCGAAGGCCTCGACGACATTGCCTCGACGCTGAAGAGCGATGCCGCGATCAGCACTTTCGAGAACAATAACCGAGCCGCCCGCCCCTGGCTCTGATTTCCGGAGCATCCTGATGGTCAAGCGGATTTCCTCCGGATCGCCCTTCGAAGCGCGGATCGGCTATTCGCGCGCCGTGGTGGACCGCGACATGGTCTATGTCTCCGGCACCACCGGCTACGACTATGCCCGGATGGAAATGCCCGCAGACGCTGCCGCCCAGACGCGCAACACGCTCGGCACGATCGAAAAGGCGCTGAAAGAGGCCGGCAGCGGCCTTAAGGACGTCGTCCGGGTGCGCTACTACCTCACCGACATGGCGGATTACGATGCCATCGTTCAGGTTCTCGGCGAGACCTTCTCCGAGATCCGGCCGGCGGCGACCATGGTCGTCTGCGGTCTGACCACGCCGGAAATGAAGATCGAGATCGAAGTGACTGCCCGTATCGGCGCCGGCAGTCCCTAAAACCTTTCCAGCCTCGTCCTTTGGCAGGCTCGGACGAGGTTTTGCCAAGCGCGGAGATCCCGCGCGGGAGGACACGAGCCTGCGAAACCCGCAAGGATACGAAAACGATATGGCAAAGAACCTCTTCCTCCTTCCCGGCGACGGCATCGGCCCCGAGGCCATGGGCGAAGTCCGCAAGATCATCGCTCACATGAACAGCGCCATGAAGGCCGATTTCGTCCTCGACGAAGGTCTGGTCGGCGGCTGCGCCTACGATGCGCATGGCGCCGCCATTTCCGAAGAGGACATGGCCAAGGCGATGGCAGCAGACGCGGTTCTCTTCGGCGCCGTCGGCGGCCCGAAATGGGACCACGTTGCTTATGAGGTGCGTCCGGAAGCCGGCCTCTTGCGCCTGCGCAAGGACATGGAACTGTTCGCCAACCTGCGTCCCGCCATCTGCTACCCGGCGCTTGCCTCGGCCTCCTCCCTGAAGCCGGAACTGGTCGAAGGCCTCGACATCCTGATCGTCCGCGAGCTCACCGGCGGTGTCTATTTCGGCGAGCCGAAGGAAATCATCGACCTCGGCAACGGCCAGAAGCGCGGTATCGATACCCAGGTCTACGACACCTACGAGATCGAGCGCATCGCCGGCGTCGCCTTCGAGCTTGCCCGCACCCGCAAGAATGCCGTCTGCTCCATGGAAAAGCGCAACGTCATGAAGTCGGGCGTGCTCTGGAACCAGGTCGTTACCGCCACCCACAAGGAAAAATATTCCGACGTCAAGCTGGAGCACATGCTGGCCGATGCGGGTGGCATGCAGCTCGTCCGCGCTCCAAAGCAGTTCGACGTCATCGTCACCGACAACCTGTTTGGCGACATGCTCTCCGACGTCGCGGCCATGCTGACCGGCTCGCTCGGCATGCTGCCCTCCGCGTCGCTCGGCGCACCCGATGCCAAGACCGGCAAGCGCAAGGCGCTTTACGAGCCGGTGCACGGTTCGGCGCCTGACATCGCCGGCACCGGCGTTGCCAACCCGATTGCCATGATCGCCTCGTTCGCGATGTGCCTGCGTTACTCCTTCAACATGGTCACGGAAGCCGACAACCTCGAAAAGGCGATCGCCAACGTGCTCGATCAGGGCATCCGCACCGGCGACATCATGGCCGAAGGCGCCCGCAAGGTCGGCACCGCCGAAATGGGCGATGCGATCCTCAGGGAATTCGTAAGCCTTTCCGCCTGATACACTGATCGGTGTCTTTCCGTCGCACGACGGAAAGACACCTCGACATTTGGCGTTCGGCATCCTGCTACCCATATCGCGAAATCTATGGGAAGAAGCGGCGCGGGATCGCTCCCGCGTCACGGATGAAGGCCGATGAAACGGACAATCGAAAAACTGAGACATCGGCGGTATCGCCATCCGTCCGGGCCGCCGTCGCCGCGCTGGCTGTCTTATGCGCTGGTCACGATCAACCTGATCCTGATCGCCTTTTTCCTGCTCGATGCGCCGGTCGGCTCCTATGCCGCCCATACGCCCAACGTGCTGCTGCCGATCGGCAAGGCGATCACCGATTTCGGCACGTCCGGCTGGATTCTTTTTGCGGCCGCGATCCTCTTTTTCGAAGCCCTCGCCGTCATCCGGCTCGCACCCCGCCTGAGGGCCCGCTTCCAGGCGATGCTGGTCAGCCATGTCGCGGCTTACATCTTTGTGGCCGTTGCCGGCTCAGGCCTTCTCGTCAACCTGGTGAAGCGTATCATCGGCCGCGCCCGCCCCGTCCTTTACGAGCAGTGGGGCTTTCACGGCCTGAGCCCCTTTTCCGGCTCCCGTTTCGAAAGCTTCCCTTCCGGTCACGCAACCACGGTCGGCGCGTTCCTGATGGCACTGGCGCTGCTCGCGCCGCGCTACCGCCTGTTCTTTCTGATCATGAGCCTCTGGCTCGGTTTTTCGCGTGTCATCGTCGGAGCCCATTATCCGAGCGACGTGATTGCCGGCCTCTCCTTCGGCGCCTGGTTCTCGGTGATCATGGCGATCGTCTTTTCCCGCTACGGGCTGCTCTTCCGGCAGGAGCCTGACGGCTGGCCGGTTCTGCGCCGGTCGGTTCCCCTGCTGATACGCCCCGACTGGACGAGCACGCCCTTGCCCCCGCGTGGCATGCCGCCGAAGCGGAGAGACTAAATACTCAAGGCGTGTCGCGCAAAACGGCAAGGATTCCGGAGCATCATTAAGCCGAAGCGTAGGTGCCGGATCAAAGATACTGGCTCGAATTCCATAAGAACCTTCAAAAGTAAAAGGGCCCGGCACATTGTACCGGGCCCCTTTTTTATCTGCTGATCTTGCCTCAGTGAGCGAGATCAACGTCCCGTTTCTCGCGGACGAACAGCAGGCCGATTACGACCGTCAAAAGTGCAAAGATGACGGGATACCAGAGTCCTGCGAAAATATCGCCGGTAGAGGCGACGATCGCGAAGGAAGTGGCCGGCAGGAGGCCGCCGAACCAGCCGTTACCGATGTGGTAAGGCAGGGACATGGCCGTATAGCGAATGCGGGTCGGGAAGAACTCGACCAGGGCAGCAGCGATCGGGCCGTATACTATGGTGACGTAGATCACCATGATCGTCAGGATCGCGATGACCGTCAACGACTGACCGTTAGCCAAGGCGGAGAAAAAGCCGCTGACCTTGACCTTGCCCGGGTCGTTTGCCGCCGGATAGCCAGCCGCAACCATAGCCGGGCCGAGCGCTGCATTGAAGGCTGGGGCATCGGTGAAGGATATCGGTGCTCCGCCATTGACGACGAGCTGGGCCGGAGAGCCCGCAGGCGCGTCCACCAGCGTGTAGCGGAAAGCCTGAGTTGACATGGTGCGGCGCATCACATCGCAAGGCGTCGTGAAGGTGCGGATGCCGACCGGGTCGAACAGGGAACCGCAGGTGGCGGGATCGGCCCTGACTTCAGCCTTCACGGCTTCGATCGCCTTGGAATAGGTCGGGTTGGCCGCCGTTGTCAGGGCGCTGAACAAAGGGAAGTAAGTTGCTGCCGCGAGAAGGCAGCCCGCCAGGATCACCGGCTTCCTTCCGATCCGGTCAGAAAGAGAGCCAAACACCAGGAAGAAGGGTGTTGCGATGATCAACGCCCAGGCGATCAGCACGTTGGCCGTCAGAAGGTCGATCTTCAGCACAGTCTGCAGGAAGAACAGGGCGTAGAACTGGCCCGTGTACCAGACGACCGCCTGGCCGACCACGAGGCCGAACAACGCGATCAGCACGATCTTGCCATTGCCCCAGTTACCGAAAGCTTCCGACAGTGGCGCCTTGGACTGAGTGCCTTCCTCCTTCATTTTCTTGAAGAGCGGTGATTCATTCATCTGCAGACGAATGTAGATCGAGATGATGAGCAGGATGATCGACAGGAGGAAGGGAATACGCCATCCGCCCTGGAGACCGAAGAAGATCGTCTGCGTGGTCTGGAATGCTTCCTCACCGAGATTGATGCGCAAGGTCACAATGACGAAAAGCGACAGCAGCAGACCCATCGTGGCCGTGGTCTGAATCCAGGCCGTGTAGAAACCTCGCCTGTTGCGGGGCGAATGTTCGGCGACATAGACCACCGCGCCGCCATATTCACCGCCGAGCGCCAAACCCTGAGCCATGCGCAGTGCGACGAGAATGATGGGTGCGGCGACACCGATCTGGTCGTAGCTCGGCAGAAGGCCGACCGCGAAGGTCGACAGGCCCATGATCAGGATGGTGAGAAGGAAGGTGTATTTACGTCCGACGAGATCGCCGAGACGACCGAAGACCAAGGCGCCAAAGGGGCGGACCAGGAAGCCGGCGGCAAAGGTCAGCAGCGCGAAGATCGCCTGCGTTGCCGGCGGGAACTGCGAGAAGAACTGCTTGCCGATGATCGCAGCCAGCGTTCCGTACAAATAGAAATCGTACCATTCGAAGACGGTGCCGAGCGAAGAGGCGATAATCACCTTCCGCTCCTCGGCCGTCATCGGTTTGGTCCTGGTGCCAATCGCTGTTGCGACATTTGCCATTGTGGTCCTCCCTCAAAGGTGAAACTCGCGTGCCGGCTCCGAGCCCGTTCCCTCCAGGGCCTGGATATGGCGACGCATTGTCACAGATTGACAGAATTCAAGGGCTAAGGAGAGCGATGCTTTGGGATTATGACTTTCGTCTAATATCGCGCCTGCCGTGCACAGCGGATGCTGCGGCGCGGCATAAGGGCAATGCCGTGCATAACCTGCGTCAGCCGTCGCTTGACTCGTTGCGAAAATCTTTTAAACAACTTCGCGAACGGGAAGACACCCACATGCGCGCCTGCGAATTCCGTATCGCTGCCTCAGCACTGCCGGCCATCCAGGCTGCGCAGCGGGCGTGTTTTGCCGCTTTCTCCAAAACCAAGGCCAAAACGACGACGAAAACCGTCTGACGTCTCTGGCCGCCGCTCTCTCCCCGGATGGCCGGGGACAAGGAATTCCGCGAGTTGATCGCGGCTTCCCCCTCACCAAATCGAGGAGAGACAGAAAGAGAGCAAAAAATGGGTTTCAAGATCGCAGTCGCCGGGGCAACCGGCAATGTCGGCAGGGAAATGCTGTCGATCCTTTCCGAGCGCGGCTTCCCGGTCGACGAAGTCGTGGCGCTGGCGTCCGCCCGTAGCCAGGGAACCGAAGTTTCGTTCGGCGACCGGACGCTGAAGGTTTCCAACCTGGAAAACTACGATTTTTCCGACACCGACATCTGCCTGATGTCGGCAGGCGGCGAGGTTTCCAAGAAGTGGTCGCCGAAGATCGGCGCCCAGGGCTGCGTCGTCATCGACAACTCTTCCGCCTGGCGTTACGATCAGGACGTTCCGCTGATCGTTCCGGAAGTGAACCCCGATGCGATCTCCGGCTTTACCAAGCGCAACATCATCGCCAATCCGAATTGCTCGACGGCCCAGCTCGTCGTCGCTCTGAAGCCGTTGCACGACTTCGCCAAGATCAAGCGCGTCGTCGTCTCGACCTACCAGTCGGTCTCCGGCGCCGGCAAGGAAGGCATGGACGAGCTCTTCACCCAGACCCGCGCCGTCTTCGTCGCCGATCCGGTCGAATCCAAGAAGTTCACCAAGCGCATCGCCTTCAACGTCATCCCGCATATCGATAGCTTCATGGAAGACGGCTATACGAAGGAAGAGTGGAAGGTTCTCGCCGAAACCAAGAAGATGCTCGACCCGAAGATCAAGGTGACCTGCACCGCCGTGCGCGTTCCGGTCTTCATCGGCCATTCGGAATCGGTCAATATCGAGTTCGAAAACGAGATCAGCGCGGACCAGGCCCGCGATATCCTGCGCGAAGCTCCGGGCTGCCTCGTCATCGACAAGCATGAAAACGGGGGCTACATCACGCCTTACGAATGCGCCGGAGAGGATGCCACCTATATTTCCCGTATCCGCGAGGATGCGACAGTGGAAAACGGCCTCAATATCTGGGTCGTTTCCGACAATCTGCGCAAGGGTGCCGCGCTCAACGCCATCCAGATCGCCGAATTGCTCGTCAATCGCGGCCTGATCAAGCCGCGCAAGGCCGCTGCCTGATAAATAATAAATTTATTAAGCATGTTCGGATAGAAACCCCGTCAGAAATGGCGGGGTTTTTCTTTCGAATCACCCATATCACGAACTATTCATGAACGGGTGAGTTGCGATTGTCTGCAACCATCGCCATAAGGCCGAAACAATGCACATTATCCGGACGCTTCCGACTTAAGCGATCCGGCTCTCGGGACGGGTTTGACCGCATGAAGAAGATTTTGCTGGCAGGATTGATCGCAACCGGTTTGATGACCGCTAGTCCGGCGTTTGCCGCGCTCCAATGCGGCAACGATTCATCCGGCTTCGCCCGCTGGGTCGAAGAGTTCAAGCGGGTTGCACCATCGAGCGGCGTCAGCCCTGCCGTCGTCGAAAAGGCTTTTTCGGCCGTCTCCTACAACCGCGCGACCATCAGCGCCGATCGCGGCCAGAAAAGCTTCAAGCTCTCCTTCGAAGACTTCATGAAGAAACGCGGCGGAGCCGCCATCATCTCCCGCGGCAAGGGCATGAAATCGGGCAACGCTTCGCTGTTTGCGCAGATCGAACGCCGCTACGGCGTGCCGGCCGGCCCGATCATCGCCATCTGGGGCATGGAAACCGGTTTCGGCAGCTTCATGGGTGATCAGCACACGCTTTCCGCGGTCGCCACGCTCGCTTACGATTGCCGCCGCTCCGCCTATTTCACCGAGCAGCTTTATGCGGCCCTTCAGCTCGTCGGCCGCGGCGATCTGAGCGTCACCGCCCGCGGCGCCGCCCATGGCGAGATCGGCCAGACCCAGTTCCTGCCGCTGAACGTCGTCCGTTACGGCGCCGATGGCGACGGGGACGGTCATATCGACATGGTCCGTTCGCGCGCCGATGCGCTCGCCTCGACCGCCAACTTCCTGAAAGGCCATGGCTGGAGGCCGGGTGCCGGTTACCAGCCGGGCCAGCCGAACTTCGTTGCCATCCAGGGCTGGAACGCCGCAACCGTCTACCAGCAGGCGATCGCCTATATGGGCGCCCAGATCGACGGCCAGTAAGCCTGACCTCGACAAGCCGCTACAGCTGAAAGATCAGGCCGACGTCTGTTCGGCCTGCTCCGCCGGTTCGGTAAGATCCGGACGGACGAAATCGCCCTTGCTGTCCATGATCCAGAGCTCGCCGGTCGAAATGTCGAACCAGGCGCCATGAATGCCGAGTTTCCCCTCTTCGCCGAGTTTGCGAACAAAGGGAAACGTCTGCAGATTGGCGATGGAATTGCGGATCGAGACCCGCTCCAGTGCCGTCTGGCGTTCGGCCTGCGTCATGAATTCGTTGTTCTGGATCTGCTCGGCGGCGGATTTCACCAGTCCCATCCACTTGCCGATGAAATCGCCCGGCGACAGCGGCTCCATGGACGGGTCGAGGGCAGCCTTGATGCCGCCGCAACGGCCGTGGCCCATCACCACGATATTGTCGATCTCCAGCACCTGGACCGCATATTCGAGCGCTGCCGAGGTGGCGTGAAACTGGCTGTCGGGCTCGTAGGGCGGCACCATGTTGGCGACGTTGCGCACGACAAAAAGCTCGCCCGGCCCGCAATCGAAAATGGTCTCCGGCGCAGAGCGGGAGTCACAACAGGCAATCAGCAGCGTGTGGGGCTTCTGCCCCTTGTCCGCCAGCACGCGGTAACGTTCGCGTTCGTCACTATAGCGACCGCTCATGAAGTTGCGGTAGCCCGCCAGAAGTCTGTCAGGAAAATCCGTCATGGAGCAACGATTATAGCGCCGCCGAGCGAAGATCAACGCCCATTGTGCATCTGCGAACTCCGCAGGCCGATTACCGCTTGGTCCGCTGCAAGGGATGCACGAGCCGGCGCATCTGGACCATCGCCATGGGTGTAGAGAGGCTAGACGCGTCGGTCTCCAGCGTCAGCTCGTCGCCGCCGCGCTTGGCCGTGCGCGCAAGGATCTCGAAAACGCTCGCCGTTGCCAGCTGCAGCGCCTTCTCCTCGTCCATGCCGGCCAGGATACGCCCGAGGAACAGCGCTCCCAGAAGATCGCCGAGCCCGTTCGGCGGGTTGTCGATCAGCCGGTGTTCGGCAAGCAGCGCATGTTTGCCGGTCAGGTAGAGATTGCCGGTACCACCCGCCATCATCGGCACGGCCGAGGTCACCAGGATGCGCGGCGGCCCGAGCGCGATCGCGGCATCCATGATGTCGTTGTTGGTTTCGAGCGGTGCGCCGGAAAGCCAGGCAAGCTCGTAACGGTTCGGGGTAGCGATCGTCGCAAGCGGAATGAGTTCGTCGCGGATCGCTTCTGCTGTCGGCTGCGGGATATAGAGCCCGCCGAGATCGCCCATGACAGGATCGCAGACATAGAGAAGGCCCGGGTTCTTCTCCTTCAGCGCCCTTATCAGCCGGGCCACCGAACGCGGCTGGGCGGCATTGCCGAAATAGCCGGTCAGCACCGCCTTCACTTCTCCCAACCATGGCGCACGAATAAGATCGTCTATAGCCTTGTCGAAATCTGATTCGGGAAAGGTCAGCCGTGTGGAAGGCCCATGACCGGGATGCCAGGGAAGGACGACGGTCGGCATTGCCCAGACGGGAAATCCCAGCGTCTCGAGCGCGAAGACGGCGGCGCGATTGCCGACCGAGCCGCGTACGACATGGCTGGAGATGACGAGGACGGCACTGCGGGTATCCTGCATGAGATTGACTTCCGGCTACGATGGCCTGTTGATCGTTTCTTCGTCGCCGCATGTCAACAAGGCTTCACGGAAGAATGAAACGTGTAGTGTTGACTGACATGGATCAGCCACGTTGCTGCACGATGACACAAATCTAATTATTCCGTCCGGGGACGGAAAAAGGGGAGAGGGACATGGCCGTCAGGCAGAATCCGAAACGGGAAAGACAGATCGAAAGCGCGCGCAAGATCGCCGCTGCGAGCAAGGGGCCGCATCTCGACCCGCTCATCCTGTTCGGCCGGGCCAGCACTGACGACCTGGAAAGCTATACACCGGACATGCTGGCGCTTTCCGCCAAACATGCGGCCGAACGGCTGATGGCCTGGACGCGGGTGCGGGCCGACATCACGGTCGAACCGGTCGCCGGCGTCGAGCCGGACGGTATTCCGGTCTCGGTACTGACCATCGTCGATCGCAACATGCCCTTCCTGTTCGATTCGGTCATGGGCGAGGTGACCGCGACCCACCGCGACCTCACCATGGCCGTCCATCCGATCCTGGTCGTCGAGCCTGGCAAGGAACCGGTCCTGCGCTCCAACGAGCAGCCCAGCAACGCGGCTCATCATGTGAGCCTTATCCAGATCCACCTTTCGCCGCTCAACGAAGAACAGGCGGCTTCGCTGACCGAGCGCATCCGCTACATCCTCGACCAGGTGCATCTGTCGATCACCGACTGGGGCTCCATGCTGGAAGTCCTCGACGGCGCCGCCAAGCAGCTCGAAAATTCGACAAGCCGCCGCAAGGCCGACCGAGACGAGGCACTCGCCTTCCTGGACTGGCTGCGCGACGACAACTTCACCTTCCTCGGCATGCGCGAATACGTCTATTCCGGCAAAGGCGCCAACGCCAAGGTCGAACGCGGCAAGGGCCGCGGTCTCGGCATTCTCTCCGATCCGGATGTGCTGGTCCTGCGCCAGGGCAAGGACGCGGTGACGACCACACCGGAAATCCTCGAATTCCTCGACGGGCCGGATTTCCTCATCGTCACCAAGGCGAACGTAAAGTCCGTCGTCCACCGCCGCGCCTATATGGACTATGTCGGCGTCAAGCGCTTCGACGAGAAGGGCGAAGTGGTCGGCGAGCTGCGCGTCGTCGGCCTGTTCACGGCAACCGCCTATACCCATTCCGTTCGCGATATCCCGCTTCTGCGCGCCAAGGCGGGCCGGATCGAGGAGCATTTCAGCTTCGATCCCGACAGCCATTCCGGCCGCATGCTGGAAAACACGCTCGAATCCTATCCGCGCGACGACCTCTTCCAGATCGATGTCGATCTGCTGGCCCGCTTCTGCGAGCAGATCATGGAACTGAGCGAGCGTCCCCGCGTCCGGGTCCTGCCGCGCATCGACCATTTCGACCGTTTCGTCTCGGTGATCGTCTACGTGCCGCGTGAGGACTACAATTCCCTCGTCCGCGAGAAGGTCGGCGACTACCTGACCAAGGTCTATGACGGTCACGTCTCCGCCTATTACCCGGCTTTCCCGGAGGGAGGCGTCGCCCGCGTCCACATGATCATCGGCCGGCGCGGCGGCAAGACACCGAGGATCGCGCAGGGCAAGCTTGAGGAAGCCATCCGGCTGATTGCCACGCCCTGGGAGGATCGCTTCGCGGCGCTCGCGGAGGAGGGGCCGCGGCTCTCCGTCACCCAGGCCTTCCAGGAAGCCTTCTCGCCCGAGGAAACCTTCGCCGACCTGCCCGACATCGCCGCCTGCGCCGCCGGCGAGACGATCCGCATCGCCTTCTATCGCCGCCCCGGCGCCGCCGCCGGTACCGTATCGCTGAAGATCTTCCACAGGGACCGGCACCTGTCGCTCTCCCGCCGCGTCCCGCTTCTCGAAAACCTTGGCTTCCACGCCGTCAGCGAGCAGACGTTCGAGATCGAGGTCGGACCGGAAAACGACCGCAGCCAAGTCGTCCTCCACGACATGGAACTGCAGCTGGGCGACGGGCGCGAGGTCGACCTGTCCCGCGAAGGCTTGGCTCTGGAAGAGGCCTTCCTCTCCGCCTTCGAAGGCCTGATCGACAATGACGCCTTCAGCCGGCTGGTTCTGCTGGCTGGCCTCTCCGCCCGCGAAGTGACGGTGCTGCGCGCCTATTCCCGTTATCTGCGCCAGACGGGCATCGTTTATTCGCAGGCCTATATCGCCGATACGCTGGTGAAATACCCGGCCATATCCGCCGCTATCTTCCGCCTCTTCCGCGACGGCTTCGACCCGAAGATTGCCGAAAAGGCCCGTGTCAAGAAACTCACCGACCACCACGCCGAGATCGAGGAAGCGCTCGGCAACGTGCCCAACCTCGACGAGGACCGCACGCTTCGCCGTTTCGTCAATGCCGTCGACGCGACGCTCCGGACCAACTATTTCCAGCGCGACGCCAATGGCGCCCCGCACCGGATGTTCGCCTTCAAGCTCGATCCCAAGCTGCTCGACGGCCTGCCGGAACCCCGCCCCTTCCGCGAAATCTTCGTCTACGGCACCGAGGTCGAAGGCGTGCACCTGCGCTTCGGCAAGGTCGCCCGCGGCGGCCTGCGCTGGTCGGATCGCGGCGAAGACTACCGCACCGAAATCCTCGGCCTCGTGAAGGCGCAACAGGTCAAGAACGCCGTGATCGTACCGGTCGGCGCCAAGGGCGGCTTCTTCCCGAAAATGCTGCCCCCGGCGAGCTCCCGCGACGCCTTTTTCAATGCCGGCAAGGAGGCCTACAAGACCTTCATCCGCACGCTTCTGTCGATCACCGACAATATCGTCGGCGCAGACATCGTCGGGCCGCCGGACACGATCCGCATCGATGGCGACGACCCCTATTTCGTGGTTGCCGCCGACAAGGGCACCGCGACCTTCTCCGACACCGCCAACGGCCTGGCACAGGAAGCCGGCTTCTGGCTGGACGACGCCTTCGCGTCGGGCGGCTCGGCCGGTTACGACCACAAGAAGATGGGCATCACCGCCCGCGGCGCCTGGGAGGCCGTGAAGCGGCATTTCCGCGAGAAGGATATCGACATCCAGACCACGCCGTTCACGGTCGCCGGCGTCGGCGACATGTCCGGCGACGTCTTCGGCAACGGCATGCTGCTGTCGCGCAAGATCCGCCTCATCGCTGCCTTCGACCACCGCGATATCGTCATCGATCCTGATCCGGATATCGAAAAGTCCTTCGCCGAGCGAGAACGCATGTTCGCCCTGCCGCGTTCGAGCTGGCAGGATTACGACAAATCGACCCTTTCCGAAGGCGCGATGATCATTTCGCGCTCGGAAAAGTCGGTCAAGCTCACCAGGCAGGCAGCGGCCGCGATCGGTATCGACAAGACGACCGCAACCCCCTTCGAGATCATGACCGCGATCCTGAAGAGCCCGGTCGACCTTCTCTGGTTCGGCGGGATCGGCACCTATATCAAGGCGGCCTCCGAGACAGACGCGGAAGTCGGCGACCGCGCCAATGACCCGATCCGCATCACCGCGGCTGAAGTGCGCGCCAGCGTCATCGGCGAAGGCGCCAATCTCGGCATGACCCAGAAGGGCCGCATCGCCTATTCCCTGAATGGCGGCCGCTGCAATTCCGACGCGATCGACAATTCGGCGGGCGTCAATTCCTCAGACGTCGAGGTCAACATCAAGATCGCCCTCAATCCCGCCATGCAGGACGGCCGCCTTACCCGCGACAAGCGCAACCAGCTTCTCGCCTCGATGACCGAGGAAGTCGGTCACCTCGTGCTGCGCAACAACTACCTGCAGCCGCTGTCGATCTCGCTCACCGAACGCAAGGGCACCGGCAACCGGGAAGAGCTGTCGCGGCTGATGTCGGTCATGGAGTCGCAAGGCCAGCTCAACCGCAAGGTCGAAACCCTGCCCGACGATGCCGAACTCGCCGAGCGTTATGCCTCCGGCAGGCCGCTGACCCGGCCGGAAATCGGCGTGCTGCTCTCCTATTCGAAGATCGTCCTCTTCGACGCCTTGATCGAAAGCGAACTGCCGGACGATCCGTATTTCTCGGCTGTCCTGAAGGCCTATTTCCCGGCCAAGATGCAGAAGGCTTATGCCGCGGACATCCAGTCCCACCGCCTGCACCGCGAAATCGTCGCCACGGCGCTCGCCAACGAGGCGATCAACCGCGGTGGGCCCGGTTTCGTGCAGCAGATGAGCGACATGACCGGTGCCACGGCGGCGAATGTCGTGAAGGCCGCCTTCCTCGCCCGCGACGGCTTCGAGCTCCCCAAGCTCTGGGCCGAGATCGACGCGCTGGACGGAAAAATCCCCGGCCAGGTGCAGAACGATCTCTACGCCCGCACCACCGGGACCTTTGCGGAAGCAACCCGCCTCATCCTGCAGACACAGGTCGGCAGCGGCGACATGGACGGTGCGATGAGCCGGCTCAAGGCCGCGATCAAGGGGCTGCGCTCTTCGCTCGCGGGCGGGGATTTCGTGGAAACCGCAGCCCGTTCAGCAGAGCTCGAAGCAAAGGGCATCCCAGCCTCGCTTGCCCGGGAAATCCTGTTGCTGTCGACCCTGGTCCTGGTGCCGGAAATCATGCTGATTGCCGACCGCACCGGCGAAACCATGGCCCGCGCCACCGAGAGCTATTTCACTGTTACCGAAACCTTCCGGGTCAACCGCCTGATCGGCGCAGGAGATCGGATCACCACCTCGGAACATTACGAGAGCCTGGCGCTTTCACGCAGCCTGCAGCAGCTTGCCTCGGCGCGCCGCGATATCGTCATCGCCGCGCTGACCGCCCATCCGAAGGAGAAAAAGCCTCTGGAAGCCTGGGTCGGCGGCGACCGGGTCCGGGTGAACCGTATCGGCGCCGAACTGGTGACCTTGAGCGAAAGCGGCGAGCTGACGCTTCCCAAGATCACCGTCGCAGCCGGTCTCCTGAGCGACCTTGCGCATGGGCGGGCTATGTAGGACAACGGACCGAACTGGCTGATCCGGGGGAAAAATGGCCGTTACTGATGTGGACGATGCGCCGGCAAGAACGAGCCGGCGCGGCATCTGGGGCTGGATGTTCTTCGATTGGGCCGCCCAGCCGTTTTTCACCGTCGTCACCACCTTCATCTTCGGCCCCTATTTCGTCGCCCGGCTGACCGAGGATCCGGTATCCGCGCAGGCGGCGTGGAGCAACATGGCGACTGTCTCGTCGCTGGTCATCGCCGTCTTCTCCCCGATCCTCGGCTCGATCGCCGACCAGGCAGGCCCTCGAAAACCGTGGATCGCCTTTTTTGCGATGATCAAGATCGCCTGCGTCTCGGCCCTCTGGTTTGCGGCACCCGGCTCACCGATCATCTGGCCGATGATCTTCATGATCTTCGCATCGATAGCCGCGGAATTTTCGACCGTCTTCAACGATTCCATGATGCCGCGGCTGGTCTCCAAGCAGGATGTCGGCCGGGTTTCGAACGTCGCCTGGGGGCTCGGTTATCTCGGCGGCATGATCGTGCTGATCGCCGTCGTGGCGCTGCTTGCAGCCAATCCAGAGAGCGGCAAAACCCTGATTGGCATTCCCCCGCTTTTCGGCCTCGACCCGCATCTCGGCGAGGACGCGCGCATCACCGGTCCAATCTCCGCCCTCTGGTATTTCCTGTTCATCCTGCCGATGTTCTTCTTCACGCCCGATGCAAAGAAGGGCCTGCCGCTCGCCAACGCGGTCCGCTCCGGTATCCGCGAGCTCGGCGGCACGCTACGGGACCTGAGGCAGCGTACAGGCATCGCGAAATTCCTGGTCGCCCGCATGCTTTACCAGGACGGCGTCAACGGCCTGCTGATCCTCGGCGGCACGTTCGCGGCGGGCATGTTCGGCTGGGCGACGATCGAGATCGGCATCTACGGGATCATCCTGAACGTCGTGGCGATCTTCGGCTGCATCGTCGCCGGCTGGCTCGACCGCCTGCTCGGCTCGAAGATCGTCGTGATCATCAGCTTGGTGCTGCTTGTCGTCGCCACCCTCGGCATCATTTCCACCGGCCCGGGCTTCGTCTTCTTTGGCCTTCTGCCTCTTTCGGCAGAGGATAGCGGCGGCCTGTTCGGCACGGCTGCGGAAAAAGCCTATATCCTGTTCGGACTGCTGATCGGCATCGCCTTCGGGCCCGTCCAGGCCTCGTCCAGATCCTATCTCGCCCGCAGCGTCAGCCTCTCGGAGACCGGCCGCTATTTCGGCATCTACGCGCTGTCCGGCCGAGCGACCAGCTTCCTCGCCACCCTGTTCTTCTCCCTCATGACCTATGCCAGCGGCTCCGTCCGGCTCGGCATGGCGACGCTGCTGATCTTCCTCGTGGCGGGGCTGTTGCTGCTGTTTGCGACGCCTTATCCGGCGAACAGGAAGTAGAGACGGATAGCTATTCGGCTGGGAGGTGGATCCTCGGGTCAAGCCCGAGGATGACGGAGCGCGTGGGATTGCCTGGTGAAAGCAAGAAACCTAGCGGTCCATCAAACGTCTCTTTGGGCAGCCTTGAAACACCTTCACCGCCGTCATCCTCGGGCTTGACCCGAGGATCCACGCCACGCCCTCACAGCATGACATCCGGCAATCAGTGCCGGAAATGCCGCATTCCCGTGAACACCATGGCCACACCATGCTCGTCCGCCGCCGCAATCACCTCGTCGTCGCGCATCGAGCCACCCGGCTGGATGACCGCCGTGGCGCCAGCGGCAATCGCGGAAAGCAGGCCGTCAGCGAAGGGGAAGAAGGCTTCCGAGGCAACGGCGGAACCCTTGGTCATCGGCTCGGCCCAGCCCATGGCCTTGGCCGCCTCTTCCGCCTTGATGCCGGCGATGCGGGCGGAATCGATGCGGCTCATCTGGCCGGCACCGATGCCGGCCGTCTGGCCATTCTTGGCGTAGACGACCGCGTTGGACTTCACGTGCTTGGCAACCTTGAAGGCGAACTTCATGTCTTCGAGCTCGGTCGGCGTCGGCGCGCGCTTGGTGACGACGCGCAGGTCGATATCCTCGACCATGCCGTTGTCGCGGGTCTGGACCAGCAGGCCGCCCGAAACGGTCTTCGCCGTCAGGCCGCGCGAGCGCGGGTCCGGCAGGCCGCCGGTCACCAGCAGGCGCAGGTTCTTCTTGGCGGCGATGATCGCCTGGGCCTCGTCGGACACTTCCGGGGCGATGATCACTTCCGTGAACAGCTTGACGATCTCTTCGGCCGTCTCCGCATCGAGAAGCTGGTTGACCGCGATGATGCCGCCGAAGGCCGAGGTGGAATCGCAGGCCAGAGCTCGCAGATAGGCTTGCCTGAGGCTCGGGCCGGTCGCCACGCCGCAAGGGTTGGCATGCTTGATGATCGCGCAGGCCGGTGCCTTTTCCGGCGAGAATTCGGCGATCAGCTCGAAAGCGCCGTCGGTGTCGTTGATATTGTTGTAGGAGAGCTGCTTGCCCTGCAGGAGCTTGGCGGTCGCCACGCCGGGTCGGTTTTCGCCGGTCACGTAAAAGCCGGCGCTCTGGTGCGGGTTCTCGCCGTAGCGCATCTCTTCCTTCAGCACCCCGCCGATCGTCCGGTAGCGCGGGATCTCGATGTCAAGCGCTTCCGCGAACCAGTTGGAGATCGCCGTGTCATAGGCCGCCGTGCGGGCATAGGCCTTGGCTGCCAGCTTCTGGCGGAAGGCATAGACCGTCTGCCCGTCATTCGAACGCAGCGCCTCGATCAAAGCCGGGTAGTCGGAAGGATCGGTGACGGTGGTCACATAGGCATGGTTCTTGGCGGATGCGCGGATCATCGCCGGGCCGCCGATATCGATATTCTCGACCGTCGTCGGGTAGTCGCCGCCGGCGGCGCGCACTTCCTCGAACGGGTAGAGATTGATGACGGCAAGATCGATACCCTCGATGCCGTGTTCCTTCATCGCCGCTGCATGTTCCGCATCGTCGCGGATCGCCAGCAGGCCGCCATGCACCATCGGATGCAGCGTCTTCACCCGGCCGTCCATGATTTCCGGAAAACCCGTCACCTCGGACACGTCGGTGACCGCCAATCCCGCCGCGGCGATCGCCTTGTGCGTACCGCCGGTCGACAGGAGCTTCACGCCCTGCTCGGTGAGGGCCTTGGCAAGCTCGATGATACCGGTCTTGTCGGAGACCGAGAGCAGCGCGGTGCGGATCCTGATGCGGTCGGGAGCGGGGATTTTCTTGGAAACGACGGCCATCGGTCTCTCCTGGAAAGGCGCCGCGGAACCCGGCGCGAAGGTAAGATGGCCGCCCGTTAGCACAGCTTAGCAGAAGAAGAAACGCCCTATTCGCCGCGTCTCAGCATCCAGCGTATTTCCGATGTCTCCGGCGGAGAAAACTCGATGACGAGCTGCTGGCTCGGCCGCACGCCGGAAACGTCGGCGAAGAAGATGTCCTCGTCGATCATCACCTGCAGCCCCGGTGCCGCAAAGATCCAGGTCTCACCGTCCGGCGCGCGCATGCTGACGCTTTCCTCGTCCCGCCGCGAAAGCGTGATGACCGGGTGGATGTGGAAGCGGGCCACCGCCAGGAAAGGCCCGTTATCCGCAGCCTCGCCCTCCGGCAGGTAAAGCCGGTCGTGACCCTTGATCTTGTTACCCTTCACATTGAGGCCGATCTCGCGCTCGTGAAAGTAACCGAACTGGTGGACATAGCCGTCGTGGCTGGCTCGCAGCCAGTCATTGCCGTGCATGTCGTCCCAGCGCTCGACCTCCACCTCCGACACGCCGCCGAGCAGCATGGAGCCCGCGAAGCGGGACCTAATGATGCGGCTGGACGAGGTCTCGTTAAGCGTTACTGTCGAATGGGCGGGCGTCGAGCGCGACATGTGCCGGTAGTTGCGGCCCGCATATTTGGGCGAACCGCAGTTGACGATGAAACGATGCCGGCCGGCCGACATCTCGAAGGAAAGGCAGCCTGCATGCGCTCCGCGGGAAAGCCCGGGGGAGAGCGGCCGGCCGGTATCGACGATCAGCGTCGTGCCATCCGCCGACAGGCGGTGATAGTTCATGTGCGGCAGCGCCTTGAACGGCTTGCCTGCCGTCTCGTCATAACGCAGCACCGACATCAGTTCGCTTGCGGGCGTCGAACTGGCGCCGTTGAAGAGCGCCAGATCGCCGTCCTGGTGCCGGAAGAAGCGAAGCGCCGGATACATGCGGTCGATCGTCGGAATGAGCTTCGACGGCAGGTCGTGGCCGAGATTGATATAGGTCTGGCGCAGCGGCAGAAGATCGATCAGCAGGTCGAGCACCGCGCGCGGATTGCGCGATACGTGCCCGCCGTCGGCAAGGATCTGCCGTTCAAGCTCCCGATCGAGCCGGCCGCCCTCACGACGGACATAGGCGGCCCGCGTCGGCATCGAGATCGAGGCCATGGCGAGCGCGATCCGCAGTCTCAGCCGCGTATCGCCCTCCGGCGTGCAGCCGGCTATCTTCCTCAGATACCGGACCTGATAGGCGAGGCTTTTCATGAAACGGCGGTAGAAGCCGGCCTCGGCGCCCTGCAAAACTACGGTTGAGTGCGAGAGCCAGGCGATCACCCGTTCTGCCGCCACATGCGCTTCCCAGGCAATGCCCTTCGGGCTTCGGCCATAAAGCACGATCCAGTCGGCAACCACCTGCCGGGCGCTGGCGCAGGCCACTTCTGTCTTGTTGGTGCGGATATGGCGAAGCCAGGCGAACGAATGCAGCCGCTCAGCTGCCGCCCGCGACGGAAGCTCGACGGAGAACGGCGACTGGCCATAGGTTTCGAGGATCCGTCCCGCGAGCGGGAACCGGCCTTCAAGGATCTCTTCCGCCACGAACGGATCGAGCGCCCGCAGGTCCGTCGGCGCAACGATCAGCCGGTCCGGCACCTGCATGGAAAACGAGGTCACGGCCAGGCGGAATCCGGCGGACCGCCGGCAAAGGCGTCGCCAGATTTCCCGCAAGCCGAAGGACAGGAGCCTCCGGCGATCCGCGAGCCGCATCTTCAATCTGGAATACTCCGCAGGAATCAGCCTCCGCCCCGCCGGCGGGAATCAACTATTAGATTATTCGAAAGTATCAGTCCGTATGGTGAAGAAAGCCTTACCGGACTTGGAGCACGCTCGCGAAGAAGCCATCCATGCCGCCCACAAAATTTTCGCTGGCGGGCAGCATGGCCGGCGTGGTGCGGAATTCGCCGAGCGGCGAGATCGCGCCTTCCAGCCCCGGCCAGTCCTCCGGGTTGACGGCCAGGCGTTTCAATTCGGGATGGTCCTTGAGCACACGCACGACCAGTTCCTCCCCCTCCGCCGAATCAAGCGAGCAGTTGGAGAAAACGATGATGCCGCCCGGTTTCACCAGCGTGACGGCGTGGCGCAGCATCTTTTCCTGGAGAGCCGCAAGCTTGGTCACATCCTCCGGACCCTTGGTCCAGAGCACGTCCGGATGCCGGCGCGTCGTGCCGGTCGAGGAACAGGGCGCATCGAGCAGCACGCCGTCCAGCAACTCTGCCGGCTTGAATTCGAAAAGGTCGCCGCCGACCAGTTCCGCCTCGTAACCGAGCCGCCCGAGATTTTCCTTGAGCCGCGCCAGCCGGTTGCCGGATTGCTCGACGGCGATCACCTCGGCACCGGCCGCAATCAGCTGCGCCGTCTTGCCGCCAGGGGCCGCACAGAGATCGGCCACCTTCTTGCCCTTGAGATCGCCGAACAGTTTTGCGGGAATGCTGGCCGCAACGTCCTGCACCCACCAGACGCCCTCATCGAACCCTTCGAGGGCGGAAACCGCACCATCGAAGGCCGCCAGGCGAATACTGCCGGTCGGCAGAACCGTGCCGCCGAGCTTTTCCGCCCAGGCAGCTGGATCGGATTTGACCGTCAGGTCGATGGCTGCCGGAACAAGCTGCGCTTCGGCGATACGATCCGCCTCCGCCTCGCCGTAGAGGGCGACCAGCCGCTTGCGGAACCACGCCGGCACCGGCGAAATCGTAGCGGTCGCGGCAAGGATCTCGTCCTTTTCCCGGTCCATCCGGCGCAGGACCGCGTTCACCAGCTTGGCGAAACGGCGATTGCGCGGATCGCGATTGGCCTGTTCGACCGCAAGGTCGACGGCCGCATGCGGCGGTACGTCGAGATGCAGGATCTGCGCAGCAGCAATCACCAGCACGTGGTGAAGCGCCCGCGCACCTTCCGGCAGCGGCGTATCGATCAGCGAAGTGATCGCCGCCTCGATGCGCGGCAGATGCCGGAGTGCGGTATTGAGAATGGCGCGCGTCAGCGCCCGGTCGGCATCACTGAGCGCCCGATAGGCCGGATTGCCGTGGACGAGGTCGAGCATACCGTCGAGCGAGATCTTGCGATCGATGACCGCCGCCAGCAACTTGGCGGCCGTGATCCGAACCTCGAGGCCCGCCTTGAAGGGGCCGCTTTCCCGCTCCGAGTGAGCCGGTTTCCTGCGCTGTTCCGCTGGTTTGCCCGATGGCTTGTATGGCTTCTTGTTCTTCTTGTCTTCGTTCAAGACCAGGGACCTTTGCGCGGTTCATCCGAGCCGCGGCCCCAACCGGTATTCGGAACGGAGCGCGCGGTGCGCTGCGGTCTATCAGCCTGGAACCCGGCCGTCGAGGCATTGCCCCGATTGCCATTGGAGAACTCCCCGGCCATCTGCTGCAGGGCGGCGATACGGTTCCCGGTGTCCGGGTGGGTCGAGAACAGGTTGTCCATCCGCTCGCCCGACAGCGGATTGATGATGAACATATGCGCCGTCGCCGGATTGCGCTCGGCGTCGTAGTTCGGGATCTGATGGGCCGCGCCGGCAATCTTGGCAAGCGCGGAGGCAAGCCAGAGCGGATTGCCGCAGATCTCGGCGCCACGACGGTCGGCCGAATATTCGCGCGTCCGACTGATCGCCATCTGCACCAGCATCGCCGCGAACGGGGCGACGATCATCGCCACGATCACGCCGATGAAACCGAGCGGATTGTTGTTCTCGCGATTGCCGCCGAAGAAGAAGGCGAAATTGCCGAGCATCGAGATCGCGCCAGCAAGCGTCGCGGTGATCGTCATGGTCAGCGTGTCGCGGTTCTGGATATGCGCGAGCTCATGCGCCATCACGCCCGCCACTTCCTCATGCGTCAGCCGCTGCATCAGCCCGGTAGAGGCGGCAACGGCGGCGTTCTGCGGATTACGGCCGGTCGCAAAGGCGTTCGGCTGCGGATTGTCATAGACATAGACCTTCGGCATCGGCAGGCCGGCATTGGCCGAAAGGTCGCGGATCATGTTGTAGAATTCCGGCGCGCTGCGCGCATCGACCTCCTGCGCATGATAGGCCGACAGAACCATCTTGTCGGAATTCCAGTAGGAAAACAGGTTCATGCCGGCAGCGATCACCAGCGCGATCATCATGCCGCCCGTGCCGCCGATCAGAAAGCCGATCCCCATGAACAGGGCCGTCATGAAGGCCAGAAGCATGGCGGTGCGCATTACATTCATCGTCATCTCTCCCGTTGCCGATCGCCTCAAGGCAGTTAAAGGGTTTTCCCTTGGGCGCGGACGCCCTATGATGTGGTCAATTAAACCAGAATTTTCAATAATCGACCCGGCAAAGCTCAAGATGCAAAGCGCAGATAACGACAACTCGGAAACCGTCCCGGAAGAAGCTGCTCCAAAGAAGCCCCTATCCCCGGCCGCCCAGCGCGCCCTGAAGGAAGCCGAGGAACGCCGTCAGGCGGCAGCCAAGGCCGAAATGCCCGAAGAATTCGGCGGCCGCGGCGGCGCCGACCCCGCCCGCTTCGGCGACTGGGAGATCAACGGCCGCGCGATCGATTTCTAAGTAAATATTCCTATTGACTTCCGCTTTGGATCGGAATTTATTCCTTTCCATGATCAAGTCGCTTCTCATTGTCACTGGCATCGTCGCGGTGTTCGCCGCCGAGGTGGAAGCGCGTGACGAGATTTCCGGGCCGGTCGCGGCGGAGATCCTGCGGGTCATCGACGGCGATACGCTGCTGGTCGAAGCGCAGCCCTGGCCGCAGCAGAAGATGGAAGTTTATGTGCGTATTCGCGGGATCGATGCGCCGGAGCTGAAATCGAAATGCGAGCGGCTTCGGGAGGCAGGCCTTGACGCCCGACGTGCGCTCGAAGCGCTGACTGCCCAATCACGCAAAATTCAGCTCACCCATATTTCCGGCGACAAATATTTCGGCCGCATTGTCGCGGACGTTGTGCTCTCCGATGGTCGCAACGCCCGGGATGACCTGCTTCTCGCCGGTCTCGTGCAAAGCTACGATGGCGGGCGCAAGCCGCGGCAGGTCTGTGACACGAACTGAAGAGGGCGCAGAGTTCGCGAGCGATCTTCAAGATGATCGCATGCCTCAATCTTCACTCGGCGTCATCCTCGGCCCTGAGCCGAGGATCTGCTGAGTCTCGATAAATACCGTTGTAGATGCTCGGGACAGGCCCGAGCATGACGAAACCTCGTTTAGCGACCTGCGTCAGTAATCCGAAAGGCCGCCCGGTTTCCCGAGCGGCCCTTGGGTTCGATCAGCCCGCCTTGTTCTGGCGGTTGGCGATCAGGTCGTCCACCACGCCCGGATCCGCGAGCGTCGAGATGTCGCCAAGCGAGCCGAAATCGTCCTCGGCGATCTTGCGCAGGATGCGGCGCATGATCTTGCCCGACCGGGTTTTCGGCAGGCCGGGTGCGAACTGGATCTTGTCGGGCGCCGCGATCGGGCCGATTTCCTGGCGGACGTGCTTCACCAGTTCCTGGCGCAACGCGTCGTTGCCCTCGTGACCGGACATCAGGGTCACGTAGCAATAGATGCCCTGGCCCTTGATGTTGTGCGGATAACCGACGACCGCCGCTTCCGACACGAGATGGTGCGAGACGAGCGCCGATTCCACCTCCGCCGTGCCGAGCCGGTGGCCGGAAACGTTCAGCACGTCGTCGACGCGGCCCGTAATCCAGTAATAGCCGTCCTCGTCGCGCCGGCAGCCGTCACCGGTGAAATATTTGCCCTTGTAGGTGGAGAAATAGGTCTGGATAAAGCGCTCGTGGTCGCCATAGACCGTGCGCATCATGCCCGGCCAGGCGTCGCTGATGCAGAGATTGCCGTCGGCGGCTCCTTCCAGCACCTTGCCTTCGTTATCGACCAGCTCGGGCTTGACGCCGAAGAACGGCTTGGTGGCCGAACCCGGCTTCAGGTCGGTGGCGCCCGGCAGCGGCGTGATCATGTGGCCGCCAGTTTCCGTCTGCCACCAGGTGTCGACGACCGGGCAGCGCTTGTCGCCGACCACGTTGTAATACCATTCCCAGGCTTCCGGATTGATCGGCTCGCCGACCGTGCCGAGCAGGCGCAGGCTTTCGCGCGAGGAGCGCTTCACGAACTCGTCGCCGGCGCCCATCAGCGAGCGGATCGCCGTCGGTGCCGTATAGAAAATGTTGACCTTGTGCTTGTCGATGATTTCCCAGAAACGGCCCTGGTCCGGGAAGTTCGGCACACCTTCGAACATCAGCGAGGTGGCGCAGTTCGCCAGCGGCCCGTAGACGATGTAGGAATGGCCGGTGACCCAGCCCACATCCGCCGTGCACCAGTAGATGTCGCCGTCATGGTAGTCGAACGTGTATTCGTGGGTCATCGCCGCGAAGACGAGATAACCGCCGGTCGTGTGCAGAACGCCCTTCGGCTTGCCGGTGGAACCCGACGTGTAGAGAATGAACAGCGGATCCTCCGCCTTCATCTTCACCGGCTCGCAATGTCCCTTCACGGTAGCAATTTCCTGGTGGTACCAGACGTCACGCCCTGGCGCCCAGCCGGTCTTGCCGCCGGTACGGCGCACCACCACGACCTTGTTGACGATCACGTGCTGGCGGGCAGCGATATGGATCGCCGTATCGGTATTGTCCTTGAGCGGCACCGGCTTGCCGCCGCGCACGCCCTCGTCGCAGGTGATCACGAATGTCGACTGGCAGTCGATGATGCGGCCGGCCAGCGCCTCCGGCGAGAACCCGCCGAACACGACCGAATGCACCGCGCCGATACGGGCGCAGGCGAGCATCGCATAGGCCGCTTCCGGGATCATCGGCATGTAGATGGTGACGCGGTCACCCTTCTTGACACCATGCTTCTTCAGGACGTTCGCCAGCCGGCAGACCTGATCGTAGAGCTGGTTATAGGTGATCTTCTTGTCGATATAGGGATTGTCGCCTTCCCAGATCAGCGCGGTGCGCTCCCCATGGGTCTTCAGGTGGCGGTCGATGCAATTGTAGGAAACGTTGGTCAGGCCGTCCTCGAACCACTTGATCGAGACCTTGCCCTTGAAGGAGGTGTTCTTGACTTTGGTATAGGGCTTGAACCAGTCGATGCGCTTGCCGTGCTTGCCCCAGAACTTGTCCGGATCCTCGACGCTCTCCTCGTACCACTTTTCGTATTTGTCCTTGTCGATGAGCGCTGTTGCTTTGGCAGACTTGAGGACCGGGTAGACTTTTTCGGACATGAACACCTCCCTGAATTGGCACGCATGACGACGCATCGAGCCGTCAGCGATATGTGCCGCATTCATAACAGGTGAGGCAAGGGCGGCAATTAGACAAACGGTTCATCCGGGCGGCAACGATCTTGCTTCAAAGATTTGCAATTCCGTCCCAATTCGATTATAGGGCGGTAAATTCCCGGAAATTGTGGTTGATACCCACGGCCCGCGACACCGGCGCGGACGGACAGAGGACCTATACCCATGGCTCAACAATTGCTCATGCCGAAGGCGACCGCTGTATGGCTGGTCGACAATACCGCACTTTCCTTCGATCAGATCGCCAATTTCTGCAAGCTCCACCCGCTCGAGGTGAAGGCGATTGCGGATGGCGAAGCGGCACAGGGCATCAAGGGCCTGGACCCGATCGCCACCGGCCAGCTTTCGCGCGATGAAATCGAGCGCGGCGAAAAGGACGTCAACTACAAGCTGAAACTTTCCGAGCCGAAGGTTCGTGTGCCCGAATCGAAGCGCCGCGGCCCGCGCTACACGCCGGTCTCCAAGCGCCAGGATCGCCCGAACGCGATTCTCTGGCTGGTTCGCAACCATCCGGAACTGAAAGACGCACAGATTTCCCGCCTCGTCGGCACCACCAAGTCGACGATCGAACAGATCCGCGAGCGCACCCACTGGAACTCGACCAACCTGACGCCGATGGACCCGGTAACGCTCGGCCTCTGCAGCCAGATCGATCTCGACCTCGAAGTCGAACGCGCTTCCAAGGGCCGTCCGCTGCCGACCGCCGCCGAACTCGGCGCTTCCCTGCAGCCGGCGGCTGAAACCGAAAATCTCGGCTTCAGCTATCGCAACGAGCGCGAGGAAGAGAAGGAAATCGACGCCGACGCCGTTTTCGCCAAGCTCTCGTCCCTCAAGTCGACACGCCGCGACGACGACGAGGAAGACGAACGTTTCTGATCGAACCATATCGATTGCATGAAAAAGCCCCGGAGACGATCCGGGGCTTTTTTCGTTCAGGCGCTCTGTTTCAGGCCGCTGCCCTCTCGGGCATAACCGTTCGCCTTCAGGATCGCGGTGATCTCGTCCAGCACCGTCGCATCCTCGATCGTCGCCGGCATTTTCCACGGCATGTCGTCGGCGATCTTCTGCATGGTGCCGCGCAATATCTTGCCCGATCGAGTCTTCGGCAGCTTGTGAACCACCATCACCGTCTTGAACGCCGCGACCGGCCCGATCTCGTTGCGCACGAGTTCGGCCACTTCTTTCGCGATATCGGCCGTTTCCCGTGAAACATGGTTTTTCAGCACCACGAAGCCGCAGGGGATCTGCCCCTTGGTGGCATCATGGACGCCGATCACCGCGCATTCGGCGACGTCCGGATGTTTGGAGCAGACCTCCTCCATCGCCCCTGTCGAAAGACGGTGCCCGGCGCAGTTGATGATGTCGTCGGTGCGCGCCATCACGAAGATATAGCCCTCCTCGTCCATCACCCCGGCATCGGCTGTCTTGTAATACCCCGGGAACTCGTCGAGGCAGGCCTCGCGGAACCGCTGGTCTGCTTTCCAGAAGCTAACCAGGCAGCCGGGCGGCAGCGGCAGCTTGATGACGATATTGCCGAGCGTGCCGCGCGGCACCGGATGGCCCGCATCGTCCAGCACGTCCAGCGCATAACCCGGCATCGGCCGTGTCGGTGAACCGTGTTTGACCGGCATCAACCCGAGCCCGACCGTGTTGGCGGCTACCGGCCAGCCCGTCTCAGTCTGCCACCAGTGGTCGATGACGGGGATCTTCAGCTTCTGCTCGGCCCATTTCAGCGTTTCCGAATCGGCCCGCTCGCCGGCAAGGAACAAGGCCCGCATACCGGTGAGATCGTATTTCTCGACCAGCTCGCCGTCCGGATCGTCGCGGCGGATCGCCCGGAAAGCCGTCGGCGCGGTGAACAGCACTTTCACGTCGTGATCGGCAACGACCCGCCAGAACGTGCCTGCATCCGGCGTGCCGACCGGCTTGCCCTCGAAGATCACGCTGGTATTGCCGGTCAGCAGCGGTCCATAGACGATATAGGAATGGCCGACGACCCAGCCGATATCGGATGCCGTCCAGAACACCTCCCCCGGCTTGACGCCGAAGATGTTCTCCATGCTCCAGGCGAGCGCCACCATGTGCCCGCCATTGTCGCGCACCACCCCCTTCGGCTGGCCCGTCGTACCCGACGTGTAGAGGATATAGAGCGGGTCGGTCGCCTTGACCGGCACGCATGAAACATCCCTGCCCCGCGCCTGTTCGACGGTCTTGGCGAAATCCAGCTCTCCCCGCTCCGGCCGCAACGCCGCCTGGAGCTGCTCGCGCTGCAGGATAAGGCAATGTTCCGGTTTCACGCGGGCAAGCTCGATCGCCTGGTCGAGCAGCGGCTTGTAGGCGACGATGCGGCCAGGCTCGAGACCGCAGCTTGCGCTGATCACCAGTTTCGCTTCCGAATCGTTCAGCCGCGCCGCAAGCTCCTGCGCCGCAAAACCGCCGAACACCACCGAATGGACGGCGCCGAGCCGGGCGCAGGCGAGCATCGAGAAGATCGCCTCCGGCACCATCGGCATGTAGATGACGACGCGGTCGCCCTTGCCGATGCCGAGGTCGAGCAGAACCGCAGCAATCGCCTTTACCTCGTCGAGAACCTCGGCATAGGTGAAAGTCTGCTGTTTTCCCGTCATGGCGCTGTCGTGGATGAAGGCCCGCTGCCCGCCCCGTCCGGCCGCCACGTGCCGGTCTAGACAGTTGTAGCAGGTATTGGTCTCGCCGCCGGTAAACCAGCGCCCATAGACGCCCTGGTCACCGTTGAAGACCTTCTCCGGTTCCTTGAACCAGTGGATGGCGTTAGAGGCGCTTTTCCAGAATCCTTCCGGATCCTTTTGCCAGCCTTCATACACGTCGAAATAGCGGCTTTGCATCTGCACCTCCCGTCACATGAGCACAGCCCGGAATAACCAATCTAGGGTGCTCGGGAGGTGCCGGGAAGCCCGACGAAAGCGCTAGGCGCTTGGCAAAAGCCTATTTCAGCGCGATCCGAAGATGGCCGAGCCGACCCGGACGCTGGTCGCACCGAATTCGACAGCCGTCTCGAAATCCCCGGACATGCCCATGGAGAGCTTTTCGACACCGCATTCCTTGGCGAGCTTGGCAAGCAGGGCGAAATGCGGCCCCGGATTTTCCTCGGCCGGCGGAATGCACATCAGCCCCTCGACCGAAAGCCCGAGTTCCTTGCGGCAAAGTTCCACGAAGGCAACAGTCTCTTTCGGCTCGATACCCGCCTTCTGCGGCTCCAGCCCGGTATTCACCTGCACATATAGTTTTGGCGCCTTGCCCTGTTTCCTGATCTCGTCGGCAAGCGCGCGGGCGATCTTTTCCCGATCCACAGTCTCGATGACATCGAACAGCGCCACCGCATCGGCGGCCTTGTTGGATTGCAGCGGCCCGATCAGGTGCAGTTCGATATCCGGCGTCTCGGCCTTGAGCTCCGGCCATTTGCCCTGGCTTTCCTGCACGCGGTTCTCGCCGAACACGCGCTGCCCGGCCGCAATCACCGGGCGGATGTCTTCCGCATCGAACGTCTTCGAAACCGCGACAAGCGTCACCGACCCTGCAGGTCGCTTAGACAGGCGCTCTGCCTTCCCGATCCGTGCCTTCACATCCTGCAGCCGTTCTTCGACGCTCATGACCCCATGCCTTCCACTTTACTGAAGCCTTCCGCTTTTCTTGCAAGCTCAGCGCTTAGCCCTCATATAAGGCTCTGCCAAGGGCGTTTCGCCCTAAACTTGGCCTTTCCCGACCCTGTAAAACTTGACGCTTGCAGGGTTTCATGGTGAAGGTCTCGCCCGACTCTTGATCCTGTTTTCCCGGAATATCATTGAAATGGCGACTGAACGTTATAATCCGCGCGATGCCGAGCCCCGTTGGCAGCAGACCTGGAACGATGCCAAGGTCTTCGAGACCGACAACAGCGATCCGCGCGAGAAATACTACGTTCTGGAGATGTTTCCCTATCCGTCGGGCCGCATCCACATGGGCCATGTGCGCAATTACGCCATGGGCGACGTGGTGGCCCGCTACAAGCGCGCCCGCGGTTTCAACGTCCTTCACCCGATGGGCTGGGACGCTTTCGGCATGCCGGCTGAAAACGCCGCCCGCGACAACAAGGTGCATCCGAAGACCTGGACCTACCAGAACATCGAATCGATGAAGGCGCAGCTGAAGGCCATGGGCCTGTCGCTCGACTGGTCACGCGAGTTCGCCACCTGTGATGTGGAATATTACCAGCAGCAGCAGCACCTTTTCCTCGACATGATGGAAAAGGGCCTGGTCTACCGCAAGCAATCCAAGGTCAACTGGGACCCTGTCGACCAGACGGTCCTGGCCAACGAACAGGTCATCGACGGCCGCGGCTGGCGCTCAGGTGCCTTGGTAGAGCAGCGCGACCTGGTACAGTGGTTCTTCAAGATCACCGATTTCAGCCAGGATCTGCTGGACTCGCTCGATACGCTTGATCAGTGGCCTGAAAAGGTCCGGCTGATGCAGAAGAACTGGATCGGCCGCTCCGAAGGCCTGACGGTTCGTTGGGAAATCGTGAGTTCGACGGCACCCGCCGGCGAGAGCGAAGTCGTGGTCTACACGACCCGTCCCGACACGCTGTTCGGTGCGTCTTTTCTGGCGATTGCCGCCGACCATCCGCTGGCCAAGGCCGCTGCTGCACTGAATCCGGCTATCGAAGCTTTCGCCGAGGAATGCCGCCATCACGGAACCTCCCTCGCAGCGCTGGAAACGGCCGAGAAGAAGGGCATCGACACCGGCATCCGCGTTAGGCACCCGCTCGACCCCTCCTGGGAGCTGCCGGTCTATGTCGCCAATTTCGTGCTGATGGATTACGGCACCGGCGCCATCTTCGGCTGCCCGTCCGGGGACCAGCGAGACTTGGATTTCGCCCGCAAATACGGCCTGCCCGTCGTTCCGGTCGTCATGCCGAAGGATGGCGATGCCGCGACCTTTACCGTCGGCGACACCGCTTATGTCGATGACGGCGTGATGATCAACTCGCGTTTCCTGGACGGCAAGACGACGGACGAAGCTTTCGCGATCGTAGCAGACCGCCTGTCGGAAACGATGGTCGGCAACATGCCGCAGGGTGAGCGCAAGGTGAACTTTCGCCTGCGCGACTGGGGCATTTCCCGCCAGCGCTACTGGGGCTGCCCGATCCCGGTTATCCATTGTGATGACTGCGGCGTCGTGCCGGTGCCGAAGGCAGACCTGCCGGTAAAACTGCCGGACGACGTGACCTTCGACCTGCCCGGCAACCCGCTCGACCGCCATCCGACCTGGCGCCACGTCGCCTGCCCACAATGCGGCAAGGATGCTCGCCGTGAGACGGACACGATGGATACGTTCGTCGATTCGAGCTGGTATTTCACCCGCTTCACCGCGCCCTGGGAAAAGGATCCGACCGATCCGGCCGTCGCCAACCGATGGCTGCCGGTCGACCAGTATATCGGCGGCATCGAGCATGCGATCCTGCACCTGCTCTATTCCCGTTTCTTTACCCGCGCCATGCGCGAAACCGGCCATGTCGAGGTCAAGGAGCCCTTCAAGGGCCTCTTCACGCAGGGTATGGTGGTGCACGAAACCTATCGTCGTGGCACCGGCCCGAACGGTGAATGGGTCGCACCGGCCGATATCCGCATCGAGGAAGTTGACGGCAAACGCCGCGCCACCATGCTGAAGGGCGGCGAGGAAGTCACGATCGGCTCGATCGAGAAGATGTCGAAATCGAAGAAGAACGTCGTCGATCCGGACGATATCATCGCCTCCTACGGTGCCGATACCGCTCGCTTCTTCGTACTGTCCGACTCTCCGCCGGACCGCGACGTCATCTGGTCGGAAGCCGGTGTCGAAGGCGCCTATCGCTTCACCCAGCGCCTGTGGCGCCTGATTTCGGAAGCCTCCGATAACCTGGTCGGCGTCGATCCGGTGCCGGCTAAGGACGGAGAAGCCCTGGCGATCTCGCAGCTCGCCCACAAGACGCTGAAGGCGGTTCAGGGTGACTACGACAAGCTCTCCTTCAACAAGGCCGTGGCGCGCATCTATGAGCTCGTGAACGCACTTGCAGCGCCGCTCGCCCGGGTCGCAGCCGGCGAGGGCGATACCGCCTATCGGGCTGCCGTCCGCAACGCCTCGGAGATCCTGATCCAGCTTGTCGCCCCCATGACGCCGCATCTGGCCGAAGAATGCTGGGCAACGCTCGGCAACAGGGAACTGCTCTCCCTGGCTGCCTGGCCGCAATATGACGAAACACTGGTCGTCGAGAACGAGGTCACACTGCCGGTGCAAATCAACGGCAAGAAGCGCGGCGAATTGACAATCGCGCGCGACGCGGATCAAAGTGCGGTCGAAGCTGCGGTTCTGGCGCTGGATGCGGTCAAGGCGGCACTGGAAGGCCGAGCGCCGAAGAAAGTAATCGTCGTCCCACAGAGGATCGTAAACATTGTCGTTTGACCGCTCTCTTCGTCGTTTTGGGTTCGTATCCAGCCTGGTAATGCTGACAGTGCTCGCCGGCTGCCAGGTTCGCCCGCTTTATTCCGAGGCTTCCGGCACCGGCGAGCGCCTTGCCGCCGTCGGCTTTGAGCAACCCCACACCCGCCTCGACCAAGTTGTCCGCAACCATCTGGTCTTCCTGACCTCCGGCGGTGCCGGCGAATCCACCCGTCCTGCTTACGACGTGAAGCTGGCCACCAAGAGCACGGCCTCGAGCATCATTGACGACGAGGACGACGAGGACGACGACAACGTCTCTCCGACCGGCGTACCGGTCCCAGGCCGCGTCCAGGTGGAAGGTACCTATACGATTACCCGTGTCAGCGACGGGCAGGTGCTGAAGTCTGGCAAACGCCAGGTTGTCGCGCTCATCGACATTTCGGGCCAGGGCTATGCTGGCCTCCGCGCCGTTCGCGACGCCGAAAACCGCGCTGCAAGAGAACTTGCCGAGTTCATCCGCGCCGAGATCGCGATTGCGCTTTCGCGCGAACCTCAGCCGCAGACGGTATGGCAGAAGTAAAATCCCACGAATTCGATCGGTTTGCTGATAAGAGCGCGGGACTCTACAAGATCTTCGTGATCTACGGCCCGGATCGCGGCCTCGTTTCCGAACGTGCGGCCCTGATCGCAGGCAAGACCGGCATTTCCCAGGATGATCCGTTCGCCATGCTCAAGCTCGACGTTTCGGACCTGCAGGGCGACCCGGGACGGCTTATCGATGAAGTGAACTCAATGGGCCTTTTCGGCGGCTCGAAGCTCGTCTGGCTGCGTGGCGCTGCCAATGAAAAGCCGCTTCTGGACGCGATGCAGGTTTTGGCTGACGGCCCGGCTCCCGCCAACATCCTGATAGTCGAAGCGGGCGACCTCAAGAAGGGGAGCGGGCTGCGCAAGATCGCTGAGCCCTCCCGATCCATCGCTGTCATTCCCTGCTACGCGGACGATATCAAGGCCTTGAACAGCCTCATCGATTCGGAACTGGGGAGCGAAGGCCTCAGGATCAGCCCCAACGCCCGCCAGCGGCTCCTGGAGCTGCTTGGGGGGGACCGTGTGGCCTCCCGTAACGAGATTCGCAAGCTCGCGCTTTACTGCCGTGGCACGGGCATGGTCGAAGAGGCGCAGATCGATGAAATCATCGGCGATGCGAGCGCAGTTTCAGCCGATGAGGCGGTCGACGCGATCCTCGGCGGCGACTTGCCCGGCCTTCACCGTGCCATTCAGAAGATCGTCTCGTCGAAGACCCCGGTTTTTCTCGTCCTGCAATCCTGCCTGAAACAGTTCCAGCTGCTGGATCTGATGAAGGCGGAGATGGAAGAGAAAAAGCTCCAGACCGCGCAGGTCATGATGACGCTCGGCAGGCATATTCACTTCAAGCGGAAACCGATCATGGAAAAAGCGCTGAGGACCTGGAGTTCGCCAGCGCTTGCACGTGAAACGGAACGATTGCAGGCCGCCGTTCTGATGTCGCGGCAGAGGCAGACCCTCGAACCCAATATTGCCTTCCACACGCTAATGGCGACAGCTATTCAGTCAAGCCGCTGAATAGACTGGGTTATCTACGCTCGAGTAGACGACATATCTCTTCGAGCTGCTCAAGCGTCCGGTAACCGATCCTGATCTGACCGCCACCGTTCTTGTGATTGATCTTCACCTCCAGACCAAGAGAGTCGGAGAGGGTACGCTCCAGCGCCAGGGTATCGGAATCCTTTTGTTCCGCTTTCGAAACGTTTACCGGCTCCGATTGCGCCTTGATGTCGTTTTGAGCCAGCTTCTCGGCATCGCGGACCGACATCCCCTTGGCGACGATCGTACGTGCCAGCGAAACCGGATCTGATGTCGTGATGAGGGCGCGGGCGTGACCGGCAGAAAGGCTTCCCCCCGCCAGCATCTCCCGAACCGGCTCGGGCAGCTTCAACAGACGGAGGCTATTGGCCACATGGCTTCGGCTTTTGCCGATGATTTCACCAAGATCGTTCTGCGTATAACCATGCTCGGCAATAAGTTGATCATAACCCAGCGCCTCTTCCAGAGGGTTGAGATCCGAGCGCTGTACGTTTTCAACGATGGCAATCTCAAGCGCCGTGCGGTCATCCACATCGCGAACGATAACAGGAATTTCGACCAGGCCGGCAAGCTGGGCCGCACGCCAGCGTCGTTCGCCGGCAATGATTTCAAACTGATCGGCGCCGCGCGGCCGGACGACGACCGGTTGCACGATACCATGCTGACGAATGGAGCTCGCGAGATCCTGGAGCTCGCCTTCATCAAAGCTCCGGCGCGGGTTCTTCGGATTGCGCGACACATGCTCGATCGGCACCATGCGATCCGGGTTGACGCTACGGGCACCACTGTTGACGGGCGCCGGCTGGTCCATTTCACCGATAAGAGCTGCAAGACCGCGCCCGAGGCGCCGTTTTGAGAGATCGTCGTTCATTCTCACTACTCACTTGTCTGCAAAGTGTCAGGCGGCCTTGCGCCTACGTTCCCGCTGGATGACTTCAGAAGCCAATTGCAAATAAGCCTGGCTGCCGGCGCATTTCAAGTCGTAAAGGATGGCCGGCTTCCCGTAGGAGGGCGCTTCCGAAACGCGAACATTGCGCGGGATCAACGTATGGTAGACCTTTTCGCCGAGATGCGTCCGGACATCGTTGACGACCTGCTGGGCAAGATTGTTTCTTGCATCGAACATCGTCAGGACGATCCCCTGGATGTCGAGCGAAGGATTGACGCTGCGACGCACCTGATCGACGGTCTCCAGCAACTGGCTCAAGCCCTCCAGGGCGAAAAATTCGCACTGCAGAGGTACCAGAATGGAATGAGCGGCCGCCATGGCATTCATCGTCAGCAGGTTGAACGATGGAGGGCAGTCCAGCAGAATGTAGGAATAAGCCAAGGCGTCATCGCTATTCAAAGCATTTCGAAGCTTGAACGCCCGATCGGAAGCCTGCGAGATTTCCATCTCGAAACCGAGCAGATCCATCGTCGAAGGGACGATGTGAAGGTTCGGAACAGCCGTTGCCAGCGCGGTTTCCGCGATGGAGTTATAACCCATCAGCAGGTCGTAGGAGGAGATCTTGCGGTCGCGGCGCTCGATACCCAGCCCGGTGCTGGCATTGCCTTGCGGATCGAGGTCCACGATCAGCACACTCTCACCGATGGCAGCGAGCGCCGTCGCCAGGTTGATCGCCGTCGTCGTCTTGCCGACGCCGCCTTTTTGGTTGGCAATCGTGATAACCCGATTTCTTTCAAACATGCAGCACCTGAAAATCTAGGGTTCTTTGTGCCGCAAATTGCTTATCTCGAGGATAACTGAATCCGGCTCGACGGCACTCTGATGTTTTATCAGATCGAACACCCAACGACCACGGGCTTTCTCGACTTCCGTCGCGTAATCCCGGCCTTTATGAAAAAAAGCTCTTGTTTCTTTGCCGATCATCCACGCCGATGTGTAGGAAAGAAGCGGATCAAGCTCTGCAAGAGCCCTGGCCGAGATGCGGTCGCAATCTGGAAGAGCCTTCGGAGCCGATTCGATTCGCAGTGGATGAACAGAGCCTCTGGCGCCCGTCTCGCTCAGCGCCACTCGAAGAAACGCTGCCTTTTTCTGATTGCTCTCAACCAGATGAACCCACCCTTCTTGCACCTCGGCCAGAAAGATTGCGGTTATGACACCTGGAAAGCCACCGCCAGAACCTAGGTCGAGCCATTTATAAGGCTGAGGCGCGAGTTGGAAGATTTGAGCGCTGTCGGCGATATGGCGTCGCCACAATTCATCCAGCGTCGATGGCGCCACAAGATTGATAGCCTTTGCCCATTTCTGGAAAAGCGCAGAGAAATGTTCGAGCTTTTCTTGCGTTTCACGTGAAACACTCTTGCCGTTCAGAAGCATTTACTGGACTCGCTTGAGGCGATGTGGTGCGGCTTCCTCTTTCCGAAGAAGCGCCAGGATAAGAGCAAGGGCGGCGGGCGTCATGCCGTCAACCTTGCCCGCCTGTGCGAGGTTCGCCGGATTCGCCGCAGTCAGCTTCAGTTTAAGTTCATTGGAAAGCCCGGGGAGTCCTTTGAAATCAAAGCCTTGCGGGATAACGCGGGCCTCGTCCCGATGAGTGGCGTGAATATCGGCGGCCTGGCGATTCATGTAAACCGCGTAGGAGGCTTCGATCTTCAAGGCTTCCCCAACCTGAGGCGACAACTGTGCCAGCTCCGGCCATATGGGGGTGAGGCCAGCCAGTGTCTGGTCGGGATAAGCCAGCAACTCATACGCCCCGTTCGGCGCTGCCCGTCCCTGTTGAGCTTCAGGCCATGATCATTGGCCTCATTGGGTGTCAGATTACGGGACCGCAGTAATTCCCGGCCTGAATCCAGCGCCCGCGTATAGGCACGCAGCTTCGCCGACCGCGCTGGTCCGACACAGCCCAGTTCGATCGCCTTCTCGGTCAGCCGAACATCCGCATTGTCGGCCCTGAGCGACAGCCGGTATTCGGCGCGGGACGTAAACATGCGATAGGGTTCAGTCACTCCGCGAGACGTGAGATCGTCGATCATGACGCCGATATAGGATTCGGCGCGGCTGAAATGGTAGGCGGCACCGCCGGACGCCTTTCGCGCAGCATTCAATCCGGCAACCAGGCCCTGTGCCGCGGCTTCCTCGTAACCGGTAGTGCCGTTGATCTGGCCGGCAAGGAAAAGGCCTGGAATCTTCTTCACTTCCAGAGCCGCGGTCAGTTCGCGGGGATCCACATGGTCATATTCAATCGCATAGCCGGGCTGCATGATCGCCACTGCCTCAAGACCCGGGATCGTGCGGATGAACGCTTCCTGGACCTCTGCGGGGAGGGAGGTTGAAATACCATTCGGATAGACCGTCGGATCGTCCAGGCCTTCCGGTTCCAGAAAGATCTGATGCCCGTCGCGCTCGCCGAAACGGACGATCTTGTCCTCGATCGAAGGGCAGTAACGCGGACCTACTCCTTCGATCTGGCCCGAGTACATGGCTGATCGGTGGATATTGTCTGAAATGATTTTGTGCGTCGCATTCGTTGTGCGCGTGACACCGCAAGCGATCTGCCGGATGGTGATCTTATCGGTCATGAAGGAGAAAGGAACCGGATCCTCGTCGGCCTCCTGCAGGCCGACTCGGGTCCAGTCGATCGTATTTCCATCCAACCGCGCCGGCGTACCGGTTTTCAGCCGACCCAGCCGCAAGCCAAATCGCGCCAAGGTCTCGGACAGTCCCAAGGAGGGAGCTTCACCGACACGACCCGCGGGAATTTTCTGGTCACCGATATGAATCAGGCCGCGAAGAAAAGTGCCGGTCGTCAGGACAACTGTTCCGCATCCGAATCGACGACCGTCTTTCAGTTCAACGGTGCCCACCCGGCCGCCCTTGATCTCGATATCGAAAGCGTCACCCTCGATCACGGTAAGATTGGGGTGATCGAGAATCTCACGCTGCATCGCCAACCGGTAAAGCTTGCGATCGGCTTGGGTCCTCGGCCCGCGTACCGCAGGGCCTTTTTTGCGGTTGAGGAGCCGGAACTGAATACCCGAGGCATCCGCGACGCGGCCCATCAAACCGTCAAAGGCATCAACCTCACGCACGAGATGACCCTTGCCGAGGCCGCCGATCGCGGGGTTGCAGGACATCACGCCGATGGTCTGCCGGTTATGGGTTATCAGCGCAGTGCTGGCACCCATGCGCGCCGAGGCACTCGCTGCCTCGCAGCCAGCATGACCCCCGCCTATGACGATGACGTCGAATGTCTTTTCCATTTGCCTACCTTATGAAACAGCGCGGCCGCGCGCTGTTTCACGTGAATCACTTACCGATGCAGAACTGCGAAAAAATCACATCAAGGAGCTGTTCCACATCGACCCGACCGGTAATGCGGCCCAGCGACGACGCTGCAGCCCGGAGGCTCTCGGCCCGAAGATCGAGCTCTCGGCCGTTTAGCGCTTCTTCGATAAAAATGGAAGCCTCTTTCAGGTACTGCAGGTGTCGCTGCCGATTGGGAACCAGCGATCCGGACCAGGTTTGCCGGAGGTTTTCCAGGATCAGGAAACGAAGCTCATCCAGCCCTTCCCCTGTTTCGCTGGAAATATTCAAATCATAGGCGGGCGACGGGCGGCGTATGTCCGCCTTGGTTCCAACGCGCAGGACATCCCTGTCCACCTTGTCGAGAATTTGTTTCGAGCCCGAATCGATCTCTTCGAGCTGCAGGACAAGGTCCGCCTGTTCGATCGCTATGCGTGCTCTCCGAACACCTTCCTGCTCAACGCGATCTTCGCTCTCACGAAGACCCGCCGTATCGAAGAACCGTACCAGATAACCATCCATGTCCACGTCGACATGCAGAATGTCCCTGGTGGTGCCTGCAATCTCCGTAACGATCGCAACGTCGCGTTTCGCCAATGCGTTGAGCAGGCTGGATTTGCCGGCATTGGGAGGGCCTGCGATGACCACTTTGTATCCGTCGCGAATGATCTCACCGGCCTTCGCCGAAGCGATATGCTCCTCGAGTTCGAGATAGAGATCGCCCACCTCCGTCCAGACCCGGTCCGAAACCGACCCTGGGACATCATCCTCATCCGCGAAGTCAAGTTCCGCTTCGATCAAGGCTCGCGCACGGGTCAATCTCTCGGCCCATCCCATATAGAGCGCCGATTGCCCGCCGAAGCCTTGCTCGACCGCCAACCGCCGTTGCATCTCGGTCTCAGAAGCAATGAGATCCGCAAGGCCCTCGACCTCCACCAGATCCAGCTTCCCGTTCTCGAACGCTCGGCGGGAAAACTCGCCGGCCTCGGCGAGACGTAGCCCGATTAACTCCAGTTCCCGATAGACGGCCGAAACAACGGCACGGCTGCCATGCAGGTGCATTTCAACGCAATCTTCCCCGGTAAAGGAATTCGGACCCGGAAAGGCCAGGACCAGAGCCTGATCGATTATCGGACCGTTGCGGCTCCGAATCGTTCTCAATGCAGCCTTCCTGCCAACCGGCAACTCCCCGGCCAAGACGCGGGCGGCGTCGAATGCCAGGCTCCCGCTTATCCGGACGACCGCAACACCCGCGGGGAGGGCACCGCTGGAAAGGGCATAGATCGTATCGTTGACTGCCTGGATCATGGAATCAATCTATCAGAGACGCCTCTAAACTGAAAAGCGCCCGGCACAGCCGAGCGCTCCAGTATCCGCCGTGAATCCGGCTAAGGATTAGGTATTCATCGAGTCGAAGAAATCGCCGTTGGTCTTCGTCTGCTTCAGCTTGTCGATCAGGAACTCGATCGCGTCCGTCGTCCCCATCGGGGCAAGGATACGGCGAAGCACGAAGATCTTCTGGAGATCCTGGCGCGGCACCAGCAGGTCTTCCTTACGCGTACCGGACTTGAGGATGTCCATCGACGGGAAGATGCGTTTGTCGGCGACCTTGCGGTCGAGAACGATTTCCGAGTTGCCGGTGCCCTTGAACTCTTCGAAGATGACTTCGTCCATGCGGCTGCCGGTATCGATCAGCGCGGTCGCAATGATCGTCAACGAACCGCCTTCCTCGATGTTACGGGCGGCACCGAAGAAGCGCTTCGGGCGTTGCAGGGCGTTGGCGTCCACGCCGCCCGTCAGTACCTTGCCGGAGGAGGGCACGACGGTGTTATAGGCGCGGCCGAGGCGGGTGATGGAATCGAGCAGGATGACGACGTCGCGGCCGTGCTCGACCAGGCGCTTTGCTTTCTCGATCACCATTTCGGCGACCTGCACGTGGCGCACGGCCGGTTCGTCGAAGGTGGAGGAAACGACCTCGCCCTTGACCGAGCGCTGCATGTCCGTGACTTCTTCCGGACGTTCGTCGATCAGCAGGACGATCAGATAACATTCCGGATGGTTGGCTGTGATCGAGTGAGCGATGTTCTGCAGGAGAACTGTCTTACCGGTACGTGGCGGAGCGACGATCAGGCCGCGTTGGCCCTTGCCGAGCGGTGCCACCAGGTCGATCACTCGGGCCGAGAGATCCTTGGAGGTCGGAACTTCCAGTTCCATCTTGAACCGCTCGTTCGGGTAAAGCGGCGTCAGGTTGTCGAAGTGGACCTTGTGACGGATCTTTTCCGGGTCGTCGAAATTGATCGTGTTGACCTTGAGAAGGGCGAAGTAACGCTCGCCTTCCTTCGGACCGCGGATCGGGCCCTCGACCGTATCGCCGGTCTTCAGCGAGAAGCGGCGGATCTGGGAGGGGGAGATATAGATATCATCGGGACCGGGCAGATAGTTTGCGTTCGCGGAACGCAGAAAACCAAACCCGTCCTGCAAGACCTCGACCACGCCTTCGCCGATGATTTCGACGTCCTGGCTCGCCAGAACCTTGAGGATCGCGAACATCAGCTCCTGCTTGCGCATCGTGCTGGCGTTCTCGACCTCCAGTGATTCGGCGAAGGTCAGCAAATCGGTAGGGGATTTGCTTTTGAGTTCTTGAAGCTTCATTTCAGCCATGAAGGGGGGGACCATATTGAGAATTTCGGGGGATGTAGGCGTGTCGGTGAAATTCGCTACCGCGGAAGATGAACCGGGGACGACGGGAAATTACACGCATGCCACGAGATGAGATGGCGACGAAAATAGCGATTCACGTGGAACGCCGCAAGAGGCAAGACCGAAATCTTGCCAAAGAAAGATCAAGCCGGCATCAGAACGGTTTCACGATCACCAGAATAACGATGCCGATCATCAGAATGGTCGGGACTTCATTCATCATGCGCCAGTAACGCGGCGTTCTTCGCGAACCGTCGACCGCGAAGTTACGCACCGCACGGCTGAACAGCACATGCACCATTGTGAGCAGCACGACAAGCCCGATCTTCGCATGCAGCCATCCGCCGCGAAATTCGTAGACGTCCCAGGCGAGAAAAAGACCGAGAACCCAAGTGATCATCATCGCCGGGTTCATGATGATCTTCAGCAGCCGCTGCTCCATCATCTTGAAGGTTTCAGACTGCGCCGAGCCCGGTTCCGCGTCGCTGTGATAGATGAACAGCCGCGGCATGTAGAGCAATCCGGCCATCCAGGACATCACCGCGATGACATGGAAAGCCTTGATGTAGAGAAGAAAATCATCCGGCTGGGCCAGATAGACTGCAACCAGGATGGCGCCGAATACGGCAAGCGCGACCACGGCCCGCAATGCCGATCGCCGCCCGGCCGTCCTGCCGGTCTGCCGCTCTTCTGCGCTCACGTTGCGGCTCCCCGCACACGCTCGATCAGCTTGGTTACGTGATCGGGATTGGCCTCTGGCGTGATGCCATGGCCGAGATTGAAGATCAGCGGCCCTTGCCCGAGTTTCTCAAGGATGGCGTCGATGCCGTCTTCGAGCGACTTGCCACCGGCGACGACCCGCATCGGATCGAGATTGCCCTGTACCGGGCCATCCTTCTGCAGCTCGGCAGCAAACGACAACGGCACCGACCAGTCGAGGCCGATCGCATCCGCCCTGGTCTTCTGGCGATAGGCTTTCAGGTTCAGCCCGGCGCCCTTGGCGAAGGCGATGATCTTTGCCTGGGGCCGCTGGCTGCGAACGATCTCGATCATCCGGGCAACGGGTTTCACGGCATAGGCTTCGAATTCCTTTTCGCCAAGCACACCCGCCCAGGAATCGAAGATCTGCACGGCATCTGCGCCAGCATCGATCTGAGCGATCAGATATTCGGCGGAGATCTCGGCAAGCACGGACAGCAGCCTCTCGAAGGCTTCCGGATGCCGATAGGCAAACAGCCGGGCAGGGGCCTGGTCGGGCGTCCCGTGGCCGGCAATCATGTAGGTGGCAACCGTCCAGGGCGCACCACAGAAACCAAGCAGGGTTGTTTCCTCAGGCAATTCCCGCCTCAACCGACGAACCGTTTCGATGACCGGAGCAAGATGGGCAAGAACCCCTTCGCCTTTCAGTGCCGAAATGCCGGCGGCGTCGATCGGATCCATCCGCGGGCCTTCGCCCTGCACGAACCGTACGTTCCGATGAAGGGCATCCGGAATGACGAGGATATCGGAAAACAGGATTGCCGCATCGAAGCCGTAGCGCCGGATCGGCTGCAAGGTTACCTCGACAGCCAGATCCGGCGTGTAACAGAGATCGAGAAAGCTTCCCGCTGTCGCCCGCGTCTCCCGGTATTCCGGCAGATAACGTCCTGCCTGTCTCATCAGCCAGACAGGCGGTGGACTGACGGTCTTGCCTTCCAGCACCTCGATGATCTTCCGGTATGCGCCGGTCAATGGGTTCTCCCTAAAAATATAAGAAATGAATCTTACTAGGTTTCTATTTCTTAGAGTCGGTGAGTAGCAAGGATTAAAGTCAAATCACAGCCGACGCGACGATCCGCCGCTTTGTCTCCGTTCACGGAACAGAAAATCGCCCACGAGGCGCGCTTCTTGGGACGGTCTGGATTTCACAAGCTATTTCAGGGGGATGGTGGCAGGCGAGATTAGGCGCTATCTGTGGATAAGCTGGGGAGGGAAGACAGCCAGGATGGCCCTGTCCCCAGAACGCACAAGCCAGTCTGATCCGCATCCGCGAGATATGCGAATGTGGAAAACCGGGCGGTTTTCCCGAGGCCGGGTCGGGGCCTGGGCGAACCTGATGGTCTCTCCCGAGTTATCAACAAAGGATTAAGTTTAGCGTGGAGAACAGAAAAAACTTCTTCCATCTGCACCTGATATCTGACTCCACGGGCGAGACTCTCATCTCCGCTGGCCGTGCCGCCTCGGCGCAGTTCCAGTCTTCGCTGGCGGTGGAACATGTCTACCCGCTGATCCGCAACCGCAAACAGTTGCTCGCGGTGCTCGAGGCGCTCGATCGCGAACCGGGCATCGTCCTCTATACGATTGTCGATCAGGAACTGGCCGGGCTCATCGATCAGCGCTGCCGGGACATGGGCCTTCCCTGCGTCAACGTGCTGGAACCGGTCATGGCGACATTCCAGGCCTATCTCGGTGCGCCGTCCCGCCGCCGGGTTGGCGCCCAGCACGCGCTCAATGCGGATTATTTCAAGCGTATCGAAGCGCTCAATTTCACCATGGATCACGACGACGGCCAGATGCCGGAGGACTACGACGAGGCGGATGTCGTGCTGATCGGCATCAGCCGCACCTCTAAAACCCCGACCAGCATCTACCTCGCCAATCGCGGCATCAAGACCGCCAACATACCGATCGTTCCGGGCGTAGAGCTGCCGGATAGCCTCTATCGCGCAACCCACCCTCTGATCGTCGGCCTGGTCGCCACCACTGATCGGATCAGCCAGGTGCGTGAAAACCGCGAACTCGGCGTCACCCAGGGTTTCGACCGGCGCCATTATACGGACCGCGCCACGATCAACGAGGAACTGAAATATGCCCGTGCACTCTGTGCCCGCCAGAACTGGCCGGTGATCGACGTGACGCGCCGGTCGATCGAGGAGACGGCGGCTGCAATCGTTGCGCTGCGCCCGAAGCTGCGTTAAGCGAATCCGCGCATCGCTTCTGGGAGATTTCCGTGACAGTGCCCCTCGTACTTGCCTCCTCCAGCCCCTTCCGCCGGATGCTGATGGAAAATGCCGGCCTCGCTTTTGAAAGCCGTGCAGCGGAGATCGACGAGCGGAAGATCGAAGCAGGCCTGGAAGGCGCGAGCCCCGACCAGGTGGCGCTGACGCTTGCCAAGGCAAAGGCGCTCGAAGTCACCGGACATTTTCCAGGCGCTCTGGTGATCGGCTCGGACCAGACCATGTCGCTTGGAAGCCGCGTCTATCACAAGCCGAAGACCCTCGCCGAAGCGAAAGAGAACCTGCTTTCCCTTTCGAACAAGACCCACCGCCTGAACAGCGCGATCGCTTTTGCGCGCGATGGTGAAATCGTCTGGGAACATGTCGCCCATGCCGACCTGACCGTCCGGGGTTTAAGCGAAACCTTCGTGGATCGCTATCTGTCGCGGGTGGGGGAAAAGGTCTACGGCAGCGTCGGAGCCTATCAGCTGGAAGGGGAGGGTATCCAGTTGTTCTCCAGGATCGAAGGCGACTATTTCACCATCCTCGGCCTGCCGATGCTTCCGCTCCTCGAAAAACTTCGTGACCTGGGAGCGATCGATGGCTGATTCACGTGAAACATTTTTAGTTAATGCTTTCGTAACCGGCTGGCCGGTGAAACATTCCCGTTCCCCATTGATCCATGGTTATTGGCTGGAGAAGTTCGAGATTGCCGGGACCTACAGGCCGGAGGCCGTGACGGAAGCGGACTTCCCCGCCTTCATCCAAGCGCTGAAGGACGGCAGTTCCGGCTTTCGCGGCGGTAATGTCACCATCCCCCACAAGGAGCTCGCCTTCAGGCTGGCCGACCGGCCGGACGATCTGGCGGAAGAGCTTGGTGCGTCGAACACGCTCTGGATGGAAAACGGCCTTTTGCATGCCACCAATACCGACGGCCACGGGTTCACCGCCAATCTCGACGACCGCCATCCGGGCTGGGACAAGATCGATCGCGCTGTTATTTTGGGAGCCGGCGGCGCGAGCCGCGCCGTCATCCAGGCGATACGGGATCGCGGCGTCGGCGAGGTCAATGTGGTCAACCGGACAGTTTCACGCGCCGAGGAACTCGCCGATCGGTTCGGCCATAAAGTCCACGCCCATCCTGTCGGAGCACTGCGCGAGGTCATGTCCGGCGCAGGCCTTTTTGTGAACACGACGTCGCTCGGCATGGACGGCAGCGAAGCGCCGAAGATCGATTTCTCGGTCCTGGTGTCCGGCGCGGTCGTCACCGATATCGTCTATGTCCCGTTGAAAACGCCGCTGCTCATCCAGGCCGAGGAGCAAGGTTTTCCAATCGTCGACGGGCTCGGCATGCTGCTGCACCAGGCTGTGCCCGGTTTCGAAAAATGGTTCGGCCGTCGTCCAGCCGTCGATAAAACTCTCCGCGACCTCGTCATCGCCGATATGGGAAGCCACGGATGATCGTCATCGGCCTCACCGGCTCCATCGGAATGGGAAAATCCACGACCGCGAAAATGTTCGCGGAAGAGGGCGTCCCGGTGAATGACGCCGATGCCGTCGTCCATGATCTCTATCGTACCGATGCGGTGGCGCCCGTCGGCGAGGCGTTTCCCGGTGCCGTCAAGGACGGTGTCATTGATCGGCAGGAACTGTCCCGCCAGCTTTCGGGGTCACCGGAGAAATTTCCGGTCCTCGAAGCGATCGTCCATCCGCTGGTCCGCCGGCGCGAAATCGATTTCCTGGCCCGCCATCGGGAAGCCGGCACCGATCTTGTGCTTCTCGATATCCCGCTTCTCTTCGAAGTGAAGGGAGAGGATCGCGTCGATGTCATCGTCGTCGTTACCTGTGATCCACAGATACAGCGCGACAGGGTGCTTGCGCGTCCGGGCATGACGGAGGAAAAATTGGCGATGATTCTCTCCCGCCAGATGCCCGATGCGGAAAAACGCAAAAGAGCCGATTTCCTCATCGACACCGGCCTCGGACTGGAAGCGGCGAGGGAGCAGGTGCGCGAGATCATAGCGTCCCTGAGAGCCCGAAAGATGAGCGAGAACATTCCACATGCGTGAAATCATCTTCGATACGGAAACCACCGGCCTCGAATCGAAAGTCGACCGGGTGATCGAAATCGGCGGCATTGAGCTGATCAACAATTTCCCGACCGGCCGGACGCTCCATCTTTATATCAATCCGGGCGACCGCAAGGTTCATCCGGATGCGCTCGCCGTGCACGGCATTACCGACGAGTTCCTGAAGGACAAGCCAAGCTTCGCGGATGTCGCGCAGCAGATCATCGAGTTCTTCGATGGCGCCAAGTGGATCGCCCATAATGCGACCTTCGACATGGGCTTCATGAATGCGGAATTCGGCCGTCTCGGCCTGCCGCCCGTGATGTCCGACCAGGTCATCGACACCCTGGCCATGGCCCGCCGCAAACATCCGATGGGTCCGAATTCACTCGATGCGCTCTGCCGTCGTTACGGCATCGACAACGCTCACCGCACCAAGCACGGCGCGCTGCTCGACTCCGAACTGCTCGCCGAAGTCTATATCGAGATGACCGGCGGCCGCCAGACCGCGCTCGGCCTGATGGGCAACGAGCGATCTGCGACGGTGGTCGAGACCGAGGAAGTGGTGATCGAGGTTGCTGGTCGCCCCCGGCCTCTTAGCCCCCGACTGACCGAAGCCGAGCTGGAGGCTCATGCCGCAATGGTCGCGTCGCTGAAGGACAAGGCGGTCTGGCTGAAATACGGAACGGTCGAATAAAAAAGCCCGGGTCGCGAAACCCAGGCTCTTTTCTCAAATCGGAAAATCCGATCTTAGCTGTCAAGCACCTGAACCTTGGAACGGGCCTGTTCCTCGGCCATGCGCTGCGTGAACATCTGCGCGAAATCGATCGGATCGATCATCAGCGGAGGGAAGCCGCCGTTGCGGGTCACGTCGGCAATGATCTGGCGGGCGAAGGGGAACAGGAGGCGCGGGCATTCGATGAACAGCAGCGGCAGCATGTGCTCCTGCGGGAAACCGGTGATGCGGAAGACGCCGCCATACACCAGCTCGGCCGCGAAGACGACCTTGTCACCATCCTTGGCTTCGGCATTCAGCGTCAGGATGACGTCGAAATCGGCCTCGGAAAGCGGATTGGCGTTGACGTTGACATTGATGTTGATCGCCGGGGCCTTGTCGCGCGCCTGCAGAGAACGCGGAGCGCCCGGGTTCTCGAAGGAGAGATCCTTGGTATACTGCGCCAGGATGTTGAGGGACGGCGTTTCGGCCTGGTTGTTATCGTCTGCCATTGGATTTCCTCGAGGCTTTGGAGCGTTGAGGCCCTCTAACATTTCGCTTGGGGGCTTACAACCCTGGCCAATCCGCTGGACCTCTCAAGGTTCCTTGCTTTTGGGACCGGCCCAGGGCGAGGAGGGATCGGGATCGCGATGGTAATCCTGCTCGTCGAGATCGACCACCGGCCCGGTTTTTTTGGCTTCCGGCGAAGGCCTCGGGCTTTCGTAGCGATAGCTTTCGCTGCGCGGCGAACGGACGACGACGATGCGGCGGCCAACCAGCGACCAGATCAGGCTACGCACGAAGGGAATGAACAGCGCCAGCCCGATGATGTCGGTCAGGAAGCCGGGCAGCAGCAGCAAAATGCCGGCGACGACGATCATCGCGCCGTCGATCAAAGCGCGACCGGGCGCGCGGCCGTCGCGGCTCTCGGTCGAAATCTTCCTCAGGATCTGGGTGCCCTGGCTGCGCAGCAGAAAGGCTCCGAGCACTGCGGTACCGACCACCAGGCCGAGCGTTGCCCAGAGGCCGAGTGCTTTGCCGACGAGCACGAAGCCCGCGATTTCGGCGAGCGGCCAGCCGATCAAAATGAGCGGCACGAGAAAGAAGCGCATGATATTCCCTGTGTCGTGATATTCGGTTGCGCGCAAAGCGCTAACGTCTTCGCCATTTGAATGATAGGCGTATGCAGACTATATGAGAAACTGCACCGAATATTTAAACGCCAAATGCGGGTTAAGATGGGCTCCAACGACTTTATAACACTCTTTTTCCTTGTCGCAGCGGTTCTGATCTTCCTGCAACTGCGCAGTGTGCTCGGACGCCGGACGGGAAGCGAGAAGCCGCCGTTCGATCCTTACAGCCCCCGCGACGTCGCGAAAAACCCGGGTGGCGACGATGGCAAGGTCGTGACCCTGCCGCGGCGGGATGCGACGGATGACGAGCAGCGTTATGCGGATGTTGACGCTGTCGCCAAGCCCGATACGCCGCTCAACGCCGCACTGCGCGAAGTGGTCAAGTCCGATCCCTCATTCCGCCCTCGCGAATTCCTGAATGGTGCGCGCATGGCATACGAGATGATCGTCATGGCCTTTGCGGATGGCGACCGGAAGACGCTGAAGGGCCTTCTGTCCAAGGAGGTATTCGACGGTTTCGATGCGGCGATCACCGACCGGGAATCCCGCGGCGAAGTGGTGAAGTCCACATTCGTCGGTATCGACAAGGCGGATATCACCCATGCCGCGGTCAAGGATGCCGAGGAACAGATCACCGTCCGGATCGTCAGCCAGCTCATTTCCGCCACCTATGACAAGGCCGGGGCGCTGATCGACGGCGACCAGGAAACCGTGGCGGAAGTCACCGACATCTGGACCTTCGCCCGCGACATCCGCTCCCGCGATCCGAACTGGAGACTGGTCGCCACCGAATCCGAACAATGACCTTGAGCTCTGCGGATTATACTCTTCGGCCGGTATCCTTCTCCGATCTTTCGGGGTGGGGCGATGACGATCCGACCGTCCTGTTTGCCGGCATGCGCGCGTCGCTGGAGCATATTCGCAAGGTCAAGCCCTATCGAACCGGCGCCCTCGGCCTGACGGCTGAAGAACTCGCCACCCTCATCGAAGCCGCCCGGGACATCCCGGGCGATCCCGTTTCCGCCCGGGCCTTTTTCGAAACCCATTGCACGCCCTTCCTGATTGCCCGCAACGATGGCCGGCGCGGTTTCGTTACCGCCTTCTACGAACCGGAGATCGAGGTCTCGGAAACGCGGGACGATGTCTGGGTCCATCCCTTCTATTATCGCCCCGACGATCTCGTTGATCTCGACGACAGCAACAGGACAACCGGATTGGACTCCGGCTACATGTTCGGTCGGCAGACACCCGACGGGATCGTGCCCTATCCGGATCGCGGCGAGATCGATCGCGGCTTCCTCGAAGGCCGAGGCCTGGAGATCGCCTATGCGAAGTCCAAGGTCGATGTCTTCTTCATCCATGTCCAGGGCGCCGCGAGGCTGAGATATCCGGATGGAAACATCCGGCGGATCACCTATTCCGCCAAGGCGGGCCATCCGTTCTCGCCGATCGGCAAGCTGTTGATCGACCGCGGCGAGATCGATCCTGCCGAGATTTCCATGCAGAGCATCCGCGCATGGTTGGCTGAGAATCCGGCTAAGGTAAACGAGGTGCTCTGGCACAATCGTTCCTACATCTTCTTCCGGGAAGCGGATGTCTCCGATCCGTCGCTCGGGCCGGTGGCTGCTGCCAAGGTGCCGCTGATCCCGGGACGTTCGCTGGCGGTCGATCGCCAGATCCACACCTTCGGCTTTCCCTTTTTTATCCGGTCCGAAACGCTGACCCACATGGATAACGGAAAACCCTTCGCGCGGTTGATGCTGGCGCTCGATACCGGCTCGGCGATCGTCGGCCCGGCGCGCGGCGATATTTTTACCGGCTCCGGCTTGGAGGCGGGCGAGCTAGCCGGAACGGTACGCAACGACGCGGATTTCTATATCCTCATCCCCAAGGCGGCTTCTGTCAGGTACGGCGGATGAAGGGTGGTCGCAAACTCGATCCGGAAGAGCGGATATTGTGGGGCAGGGTGGCCAAGTCCGCCCGCGCCCTGCCTGGGCGCATGAAGGAGATCCTCGAATTCGAGGAAGCCGAAACCGCGAAGATTGCCGCGGAAGAGGCAGCCGTCGAAGCGAAAAAGCCGAAGCCAGCGCCGCGTCAGGAAAGTTTTGCGGTCGAACTTCCGGCGTCCGCGCCGGCCAGGCGTCCCGTAGGCGCTCATCAACCGCTGGAAAAGCCGGTCAAGAAAAAACTCGCCAAGGGCCGGCTGCCGATCGACGCCCGTCTCGATCTGCACGGACTTTTCCAGGGCGAAGCCCACGACCTGCTTCTCGATTTTCTGCTGAGAGCCCATGACCGCGGCCTTCGCCACGTCCTGGTGATCACCGGCAAGGGGAGTTCGATGGGCAGCGAAGGGGCGCTCCGCCGCGCTGTGCCGCTGTGGTTTTCGAAAGCCGAGTTCCGCTTTCTGATCTCGTCCTACGAATGGGCGGCGCGCCATCATGGCGGGGAGGGGGCTATGTATGTACGGCTCTCCCGAGGTCGCGGAGATCGGGAATGACGCCCTTCGGCCACGCACTGAGAGAGCTTCGCCGCCGCAAGGGCATCACCCAGCGCGAGCTTGCTGAGGCGATCGGCGTCACACCTGCCTATCTCTCGGCCCTGGAACATGGCAAGCGCGGCCGCCCGACCTTCGAGCTGCTGCAACGGATCGCCGGTTATTTCAACGTCATCTGGGACGAGGCGGAAGAGCTTTTCCGCCTTGCCGAAGCGTCGCACCCGAAAGTCGTGCTTGATACTGCGGGTCTGCCGCCATCATACACCGGCTTTGCCAACCGGCTGGCGCAGCGGATTCGCTCTTTGCCGCCGGACGTGATAGAGGAAATGGACGCGCTCCTCAAAAAAGCCGAGATGCGAGGCTGAATTCGCTGCGCATCCACGGCTTTCATGCCGTATTGGCGAGGCTCAACCTTTAGAAACCGCCCCGATTTCCCTATATTCTGAGGGTGGAATGGCCGGTGATTCGCTTAACCGGCATCTCAAACGAATTGGAAGATAATTAATGACCGATACACCCGTCAGCGATAATGGCGCGAGTGCCGAATATGGTGCCGACTCGATCAAGGTTCTGAAGGGCCTCGACGCCGTTCGCAAGCGGCCCGGCATGTATATCGGCGATACGGACGACGGCTCCGGCCTGCACCATATGGTCTACGAAGTCGTGGACAATGCGATCGACGAGGCGCTGGCCGGCCATGCCGACCTGGTGACCGTGACGCTGAACGCCGATGGCTCCGTCACCGTGACGGACAACGGCCGCGGCATCCCGACCGACATTCACACCGGCGAAGGTGTATCGGCTGCCGAAGTGATCATGACCCAGCTCCACGCGGGCGGCAAGTTCGACCAGAATTCCTACAAGGTTTCGGGCGGGTTGCATGGCGTCGGCGTTTCGGTCGTCAACGCGCTGTCCGTCTGGCTGAAGCTGCGCATCCGCCGCAACGGCAAGCTCCACGAAATTTCCTTCACCCACGGCGTTGCCGACGGCCCGCTCAAGGTGATCGGCGAATACGAAGGCCGCTCCGGAACCGAGGTTACCTTCCTCGTCAGCTCCGAAACCTTTACGATGACCGAATACGACTACGGCACGCTCGAGCATCGTCTTCGCGAACTGGCGTTCCTGAATTCCGGCGTCAGAATCCGGCTAACGGACAAGCGCAAGCCGGACGTCAAGGAAGAGGAAATGCTCTATGACGGCGGCCTCGAAGCCTTCGTCCGTTATCTCGATCGCTCCAAGAAGCCGCTGGTCGAAAAGCCCGTCAGCATCAAGGGCGAAAAGGACGGCATGACTGTCGAAGTGGCCATGTGGTGGAACGACAGCTACCACGAAAACATGCTTTGCTTCACCAACAACATCCCCCAGCGCGATGGCGGCACGCATATGGCCGGCTTCCGCGGTGCCCTGACGCGTCAGGTGACGTCCTACGCGGATAGTTCCGGCATCACCAAGAAGGAAAAGGTCACGCTGCAGGGGGAAGACTGCCGCGAAGGCCTGACCGCGGTGCTTTCCGTGAAGGTGCCCGATCCCAAGTTTTCATCGCAGACGAAGGACAAGCTCGTTTCTTCGGAAGTTCGGCCGGTGGTCGAAAGCCTGATGAACGAAGCCTTGAGCACCTGGTTTGAAGAGCATCCGTCCGAAGCGAAGATCCTTGTCGGCAAGGTGGTCGAGGCGGCCGTTGCCCGCGAAGCCGCCCGCAAGGCCCGCGAGCTGACCCGCCGCAAGGGCGTGCTCGACATCGCCTCGCTGCCCGGCAAGCTCGCAGACTGCTCCGAGCGCGATCCGGCCAAGTCGGAACTGTTTCTCGTCGAGGGCGATTCCGCTGGCGGTTCCGCAAAGCAGGGCCGTTCCCGTGAAAATCAGGCTATTCTGCCGCTGCGTGGGAAAATCCTGAACGTCGAGCGGGCCCGTTTCGACAAGATGCTCTCCAGCCAGGAAATCGGCACGCTGATCACCGCGCTCGGCACATCGATCGGCAAGGACGAATTCAACGCCGACAAGCTGCGTTACCACAAGATCATCATCATGACGGACGCCGACGTCGACGGCGCCCATATCCGCACCCTGCTTCTGACCTTCTTCTTCCGTCAGATGCCGGAACTGATCGAGCGCGGCCATATCTACATCGCCCAGCCGCCGCTCTATAAGGTGAGCCGCGGCAAGTCGATCCAGTACCTGAAGAACGAGAGCGCTCTGGAAGAGTACCTGATCAGCATGGGCCTCGAAGAGGCGACGCTGACGCTCGGTTCCGGCGAAGTCCGTGCCGGGCAGGATATGCGCGAAGTCATTCAGGACGCGCTGCGTCTGCGCGCCCTGGTCGAAGGACTGCATTCGCGCTACAGCCGCTCGATCATCGAACAGGCCGCGATCGCCGGTGCGCTCAATCCGGAACTGACCGACAATCGCGAGCGGGCTCTGGAGACCGCCGCCGAAGTTGCCCGTCGCCTCGACATGATCGCCGAGGAAACCGAACGCGGCTGGACCGGTCATGTGACCGACGAGGGTGGCCTGCGTTTCGAGCGCATGGTGCGCGGCGTCAAGGAAGTCGCGGCCGTGGACGTGGCGCTGATCGGTTCGGCCGATGCCCGCCATATCGACCAGATGACGACGCGCCTGCAGGAAATCTATCGTACGCCGCCGGTCCTCACCCGCAAGGATGGCCAGCAGGAAATGTCCGGCCCCCGTGCTCTCCTGGAATCGATCTTCGCGACGGGCCGCAAGGGTCTTTCCATGCAGCGTTACAAGGGTCTCGGCGAGATGAATGCCGAGCAGCTTTGGGAAACGACGCTCGATCCGAACGTCCGCTCGCTGCTGCAGGTCAGGGTCAACGACGCTACCGATGCCGACGGTCTCTTCTCGCGCCTGATGGGCGACGAAGTTGAACCGCGCCGCGAGTTCATCCAGGAAAATGCGCTGAGCGTCGCCAACCTCGACATCTGACGTTGTCGCCTCACAAGAAAAAAGCGGCGGTCCCTGGGGCCGCCGCTTTTCGTTTGTCCAGCGCAAAAATGTTTCACGTGAATCTTTCCTGTGGATATGGATTCACGTGAAACAATTCTTAAAGCATCGCGACCTCAGGGCTCTCCTGTAAATTTCCCCTCGAAGGCAATTTCCGATACCGGCTTGCGCTTGCTGGGGAACTCCCGCTGGGCAAGATCGTCAGGCAGGGTGCTTCTGTCGGCCATGCGACCGATCGCAGCTGCTGCCTCGACCCGGTAGCCTTCCGGAATACCCAGCACCTCGACGGCCTTTTCCTTGTCGAGGCCTTCCATCCCATGCGCGTGATAACCGAGCTTCATCGCCTGCGAGATGACCGAAAACCAGGCTGCCCCGGTGTCGTAAGAATGGGTATAGGCGAGCCGGTGTTCACCAGTGCTGGCTACGCGATAGGTCTTCGAGACGACGATCATCAGCGCTGCCGCGTTCTGCGCCCAGCGCTGGTTACCCGGCGAAAGAATGTCCACAAGCACCGGAAACGATGGCGTGTCGCGCAGCGCGTAGATGAAACGCCAGGGCTGGTTGTTGCCGGAGGAGGGCGCCCAATGCGCGGCATCGAGGATTGTCAGCATGGTCGGCTGATCGATTGTTTCTTCGGTAAACGCCCGCGGCGACCAGCGGTCGAGGAAGAAGGCATCGATCGGAAATTCCGAATCGCGGGTATTGCTGCTGGTCATGGGCATTCTCCGAATTTGCAGGCCGAGGGCAGATTTAGGACTAACAATAGGCCCGCCGACCTGCTTGGCAATAGACTTCTGGTTGGCCGAAAACAGGCGTGACAAGCCGGGACGCATGTTCCATAAACCTCCTCGCTTAAATGGAGGACCATGCTTTGAAACTGATGCGCATTGGCGAGCCGGGCCATGAAACGCCGGCACTTTTTGACAACAAGGGCAGGATTCGCGATCTTTCCGGCCATGTCGCCGATATAGCCGGGCCTGCCATTTCCCCGGAAGGCCTCGCCAGGATAGCCGCTCTTGATCCGGAGAGCCTGCCCGAATTGCAGCCGACCCGCATCGGCGCCTGCGTCGCCGGCACCGGAAAGTTCATCTGCATCGGCCTCAACTACTCCGACCATGCCGCCGAAACCGGCGCGACCGTACCGCCTGAGCCGATCATCTTCATGAAGGCGACGTCGGCCATCGTCGGCCCGAACGACGACGTGGTCATTCCTCGGGGTTCCGAAAAGACCGACTGGGAAGTCGAGCTCGGGGTGGTCATCGGCAAGACCGCGAAATATGTCTCGGAAGCCGATGCGATGGATTATGTCGCCGGCTACTGCCTGACCAATGACGTCTCCGAACGCGCCTTCCAGAGCGAGCGCTCCGGCCAGTGGACCAAGGGCAAGTCCTGCGACACCTTCGGCCCGATCGGCCCCTGGCTCGTCACCAAGGACGAAATCCCCGACCCGCAGAACCTTGGCATGTGGCTCACCGTCAATGGCGAGAAGATGCAGAACGGTTCCACCAAGACGATGGTCTACGGTGTCCGTTATCTCGTCTCCTACCTCAGCCAGTTCATGTCGCTGCATCCGGGCGACATCATCTCGACCGGCACGCCTCCGGGCGTCGGCCTCGGCATGAAGCCGCAGCGTTTCCTGAAACCGGGCGAAGTCGTCGAGCTCGGCATCGACGGCCTCGGCACCCAGCGGCAGACCTTCGTCGCCGACATCTAAATGATCGGGGGACTCATGCCCGCCGGCGCGCATGAGTCCTTAACCAGGCTTGGAAGGTGGAACTTTAAGGCTTACATGTCATTCTCAAGACAGCAGAATGATCTGCGGTTCCGCCTTCCTCTTGGCCAATTCAGCCGGTATTCCCCATAATGTTGCACCGCAATAGAAAAGTGCTAGCCTATCCCCAAGCTGCTCCTGAACCGATCGGTTCGATGCCACTGTCGGAAATCACGAAAGGTAGCACCTCGATGTTCTATCAGTTCTACGAGATGAACCACGCCACGATGGCCCCCGTTCGCGCCGCCGCGGATGCCATGCACTTCTTCTATTCCAACCCGCTCAATCCGTTTTCCCATACGACGATGGGCCGGACGCTGTCGGCTGGCCTTGAAGTCTTCGAGCGCGTCACGCGCCGATACGGAAAGCCTGCCTTCGATCTTCCCTTCACGATCGTCGATGGCGAGACCGTCGCGGTGACGGAAGAAATCGTCTGGAACAAGCCCTTCTGCAACCTCCTGCATTTCCGCCGCGACCTGCCCGCCGGCCGCGCTCCGGATCAGAAGATCCTGATCGTCGCGCCGATGTCCGGCCACTATGCGACCCTGCTGCGCGGCACCGTGGAAGCGCTGCTGCCGAGCGCCGATGTCTACATCACCGACTGGATCGATGCCCGCATGGTGCCGATCACAGATGGTCGCTTCGATCTCGACGACTATATCGACTACATCATCGAGATGCTGCATGCGATCGGCCCCGGCACCCATGTCATCGGCGTCTGCCAGCCCTCCGTTCCGGTGCTTGCCGCCGTGGCGGTGATGGAATCGCAGCGCGATTCGATGGTCCCCGCTTCGATGATCCTGATGGGCGGCCCGATCGACACCCGTATCAACCCGACCGCCGTCAACAAGCTTGCGGAAGAACATTCGATCGAATGGTTCCGCGACAACGTCATCATGAACGTGCCGTGGCCGCATTCCGGCTTCATGCGCCGCGTTTATCCGGGCTTCCTGCAATTGTCCGGCTTCATGTCGATGAACCTCGACCGGCACGTGTCCGCCCACAAGGAATTCTTCCAGCATCTCGTCAAGAACGACGGCGAGTCCGCCGAGAAGCACCGCGAGTTCTACGACGAATACCTGGCGGTCATGGACCTGACGGAGGAATTCTACCTCCAGACGGTCGAGACGGTCTTCATCAAGCACTCCCTGCCCAAGGGCGAGATGATGCATCGGAATGTTCCGGTCGATACCAGCCTCATCCGCCAGGTGGCGCTGCTGACCATCGAAGGCGAGAACGACGACATTTCCGGTCTTGGCCAGACCAATGCGGCGCAGACCATCTGCCCCAATATCCCCGATGACATGCGCATGCATTACATCCAGCCGGATGTCGGACACTACGGCGTGTTCAACGGATCGCGTTTCCGTCGGGAGATCGCACCGCGCATCGTCGCCTTCACCCAGAAACATGCCAAGGCCGCGGTCAAGAAGACTCCGGTCAAGCGAGTGATAAAGGGTGGCAAGGCCAGCTAAGCTCGGCGGGTCTTCAAATTCCGGTTTATATTTCAGCATCTTCTTGAATTTAATGATCCGTCTTCTTGAAGGCGGATCATGGGCTCACCAAATCGAAGTGAGACGGGCTGGCATGTGGCCACCCGCTGAAACATCAGGGTGTGACCAATGAACCAGTCAGCATTGATTCGTCCGGATTGGACGCCGGCAACCATCGCTCTCATGGTGCTCGGCTTCGTCGTTTTCTGGCCTCTCGGCCTTGCCATGCTCGCCTACATCATCTTCGGGGACAGGCTGCGCGGCTTCAAGCGCGATGCCAACGACCGCGCCGATCGCATGTTCGCCGGCTGCCGTCGGGCGAAGTCCCGTTACAACACGCATTTCACCACGGGCAACGTCGCCTTCGACGATTGGCGCAAGACCGAGATCGACCGGATCGAGGAAGAGCGCCGCAAGCTGGACGAAATGCGCGAAGAGTTCGACAACTATGTGCGCGAACTTCGCCGCGCCAAGGATCAGGAAGAGTTCGATCGCTTCATGCGCGAGCGGCAGAACCGCTCTTCCGGCCAGAACCCGGTTGTCGACCTCTGATCCTCCCAAGGATTCACGTGAAACGTGATGGAAAGCCGGCGTCCGTGAGGCGCCGGCTTTTTTATGCAAGGGAATCGGCTAGAAAGGGTCCATGTTCGCGCTTCTGAAAAAGCCAGTTCGCTCCAAACCGAAACCGCTCGAAACGGTGAAGCGGACCCTTGCTGTCGGTGATCGGGCGATGCCGCTGACGATCAGGGAAAACCGCCGGGCCACCCGCATCACGCTCCGGATCGAACCCGGCGGCCGCGCGCTCAATCTCACCGTGCCGGCCGGTCTGCTGACGCGCGAGATCGACGATTTCCTCGACCGGCATCAAGGCTGGCTCCTCACCAAGCTTGCGAAATTTTCGGCCGACAATCAAATTCGACCTGGCGGACGCATCGCCTTCCGCGGCGTGTCCCACCGGATCGAGCATACCGGCACGCTCCGTGGCCTTACCGAAGCGGTGATGGTCGACGGCGAACCGGTGCTGAGGCTGAGCGGCCTTGAAGACCATATGGGGCGCCGGCTCTCCACCTTCTTCAAGAAGGAGGCGCGCAAGGATCTCGAAGTCCTGGTCGCCCGCCACGCCGCCGCCATCCGCAAGCCGATCAAGTCGGTCTCCATGAAGGACACCCGTAGTCGCTGGGGGTCCTGCTCCTGGGACGGAAACCTCAGTTTCTCCTGGCGCATCGTCATGGCCCCGCCTCTGATCATCGACTATCTTGCTGCCCATGAAGTGGCGCACCTGAAGGAGATGAACCACGGCCCGAAGTTCTGGGCGCTGTGCAAACAGCTCTGCCCGCGCATGGAAGAAGCGCGCAAATGGCTGAAACAACACGGTTCGCAGCTGCATGCGATCGACTTCGAGTAGGAGGCCGCCTGTAGGCCCCCGGTTAAACCCGAAGATGACGATCTTGGATGTTATAGCTCTAGCGACCACAAGGCTCCCGCTCCTTGGCCATCCGCCGCCCTCACCGTCGTCGTCCTCGGGCTTGGCCCGAGGACCCATGCTCCAAACGCGGCACCCCACCCGCTATGATTTGCCTCGACTCCGGCGGAATTTCATGTCAATCCGCACGTCATGAAACCTGATATCAAGATCTGCGGGTTGAAGACCCCCGAGGCAGTCGATCGCGCCGTGGCGCGGGGCGCCTCGCATATCGGCTTCATCTTTTTTGCCAAGAGCCCGCGTTATGTCGAACCGGACCTGGCTGGAGACCTCGCCGATCGAGTCCGAGGACGGGTCAAGCTCGTCGCGGTGACGGTCGATGCCGATGACGAGGAACTCGACGACATCGTATCGATGGTGCGGCCGGATATCCTGCAACTGCATGGCAACGAGAGCCCGGAACGGGTACTGCAGGTGAAGGCGCTCTTCGGCCTGCCGGTTATGAAGGCCTTTTCCGTAAAGGAAGCTGGCGATCTTGACCGGGTTGATCCGTATATCGGCGTCGCTGACCGTTTTCTCTTCGATGCCAAAGCTCCCGCCGGCTCGCAACTGCCGGGCGGGAACGGCATTTCCTTTGACTGGAGCCTGATGGCTTCCCTTGACGAGGGCGTGGATTACATGCTTTCGGGAGGATTGAACAAGGATAATGCCGCCATCGCCCTCAAATCGACGCGGGCAAGCGGTATTGATCTATCGTCCGGCGTGGAAAGCGCGCCGGGTATCAAGGACCTTGGAATGATCGATGCGTTTTTCGACGCCCTTGCAGATGCGGGTCGGAAAAGCGCGTGAGGGAGTAGACAGTGAACGAGACGCCAAAACCCAATTCGTTCCGTTCCGGCCCCGACGAGGATGGCCGTTTCGGTATTTTCGGTGGGCGCTTCGTCGCCGAGACGCTGATGCCGCTGATCCTGGATCTCCAGGGGGAATGGGAAAAGGCGAAGAACGATCCGGCCTTCCAGAAGGAACTGGCTGATCTCGGCACCCATTATATCGGCCGCCCGAGCCCGCTCTATTTCGCAGAGCGCCTGACCGAACATCTCGGCGGCGCCAAGATCTATTTCAAGCGCGAAGAGCTGAACCATACCGGTTCGCACAAGATCAACAACTGCATCGGCCAGATCCTGCTTGCCAAGCGCATGGGCAAGACCCGCATCATCGCCGAAACCGGCGCCGGCCAGCATGGCGTTGCCTCCGCGACCGTCGCCGCCCGTTTCGGTTTCCCCTGCGTCGTCTACATGGGCGCAACCGACGTCGAGCGCCAGGCGCCGAACGTTTTCCGCATGAAGCTCCTCGGTGCGGAAGTCATTCCGGTGACCGCCGGCAACGGCACGCTGAAGGACGCCATGAACGAGGCTTTGCGTGACTGGGTCACCAATGTCGAGGATACCTATTATCTGATCGGCACGGCTGCCGGCCCGCATCCCTATCCGGAACTCGTCCGCGACTTCCAGTCGGTGATCGGCAAGGAAGCGCGCGAGCAGATTCTCGAAGCCGAAGGCCGGCTGCCGGATATGGTCATCGCCGCCGTCGGCGGCGGTTCGAACGCGATCGGCATATTCCATCCGTTCCTGGATGATGCGGACGTACAGATCGTCGGCGTCGAAGCCGGCGGCCGCGGCCTTCAGGGTGTCGAGCACTGCGCCTCGATCACTGCCGGCGCGCCGGGCGTGCTGCACGGCAACCGCACCTATCTGCTGCAGGATCATGACGGCCAGATCCTCGAGGGCCACTCGGTCTCGGCTGGCCTCGACTATCCGGGTATCGGCCCGGAGCACAGCTGGCTGCACGATATCGGCCGTGCGGAATACGTGCCGATCATGGACCAGGAGGCGCTTGACGCCTTCCAGGTCCTGACGCGCCTCGAAGGCATCATCCCCGCGCTGGAGCCGAGCCATGCCCTGGCAGAGGTGATCAAGCGTGCGCCCAAAATGCGCAAGGACCAGATTATCGTGATGAACCTCTCCGGTCGCGGCGACAAGGACATCTTCACCGTCGCCAAGATTCTCGGAATGGATATGTGACATGACCGTTCGTATGGACAAACGTTTCGCGGCCGTGAAAGCTGAAGGCCGCCCCGCTTTGGTCACCTATTTCATGGGTGGCGATCCGGATTTCGACACCTCGCTCGGCATCATGAAGGCGCTGCCGGGTGCTGGTTCCGATATCATCGAGCTCGGCATGCCGTTTTCCGATCCGATGGCCGACGGCCCGGCGGTCCAGATGGCCGGCCAGCGTGCGCTGAAGGGCGGGCAGACGCTGTCCAAGACGCTCGATCTCGCAGCCAGGTTTCGCGAAACCGACAACGACACCCCGATCGTGATGATGGGTTATTACAACCCGATCTACGTCTATGGCGTCGACAAGTTCCTGGACGATGCGATCGCGGCTGGCATCGACGGCCTGATCGTCGTCGATCTGCCGCCGGAAATGGATGACGAACTCTGCATCCCGGCGCTCGCCAAGGGCATCAACTTCATCCGCCTCGCCACACCCACGACGGACGACAAGCGCCTGCCGACGGTTCTCAAGAACACGTCCGGTTTCGTCTACTACGTCTCGATGAACGGCATTACCGGTTCCGCCCTGCCGGACCCGTCGCTGATTGCCGGCGCTGTCAAACGGATCAAGGGACATACGGACCTGCCGGTCTGCGTTGGTTTCGGCGTCAAGACCGCCGATCACGCCAAGGCGATCGGTGCTTCTGCCGACGGCGTTGTCGTCGGTACCGCAATCGTACAGCAGATTGCCGGCAGCCTCACCAAGGACGGCAAGGCCGGCCCGGACACCGTCGCCTCGGTGGTGACCCTGGTTCGTGGCCTGGCGACCGGCGTTCGCGCCGCCCGCCTTGTTGCTGCCGAATAGTTTCCCACATTAGGCTTGAGTTAATCGGGAGTACGCCAAGTGAACTGGATCACCAATTACGTCCGGCCGCGCATCAACTCCATGCTCGGTCGTCCCAACCGGGACGTTCCGGAAAATCTCTGGATCAAGTGCCCGGAGACCGGGGAAATGGTCTTCCATAAGGATCTGGAAGAAAACAAGTGGGTCATCCCCGCTTCCGGCTTCCACATGAAGATGCCTGCCAAGTCCCGTCTCGTCGATCTCTTCGACAGCGGTGTCTTCGAAGCGTTTCCGCAGCCGAAGGTCGCCCAGGATCCGCTGAAATTTCGCGATTCGAAGCGTTACGCCGACCGCCTGAAAGACAGCCGCATCAAGACCGAGCAGGAGGACACGATTCTGGCCGGCCTCGGCGAGGTCCAGGGCCTGAGGCTCGTCGCTGTCGTGCATGAATTCAACTTCATCGGCGGCTCGCTGGGCATGGCGGCCGGCGAGGCGATCGTCCGCGCCTGCGAACGGGCCGTGACCGAAAAATGCCCTCTGGTCATTTTCCCGGCCTCCGGCGGCGCGCGCATGCAGGAAGGCATCCTGTCGCTGATGCAGCTTCCCCGCACCACGGTCGCGGTCGACATGCTGAAGGAAGCAGGTCTGCCCTATATCGTCGTCCTGACCAACCCGACGACCGGCGGCGTCACGGCCTCCTACGCCATGCTGGGCGACGTCCATATCGCCGAACCGGGCGCCGAAATCGGCTTTGCCGGCAAGCGGGTCATCGAGCAGACGCTGCGCGAAAAGCTGCCGGAAGGTTTCCAGACGTCGGAATACCTGCTGGAGCACGGCATGGTCGACATGGTGGTGAAGCGCCACGACATTCCGTCCACGCTGGCCAAAATCCTGAAGATGCTGACAAAACAGCCTGTCCAGGAAGCGCTCCCGGCGCCCATCGCGCTCAGCGCCTGACCGAAAGAGAGTATCAAGAGCCGGAGCGGCGGGATGACGACCATGAACGAGCCCGTTGTGAGCGAGGCGGAACGGGAAATCGACAGGCTGATGACCCTTCATCCGAAGGGTTTCGATCTTTCGCTCGACAGGATCACTCGCCTGCTCGAACTGCTCGGCAATCCGCATAGGAAGTTGCCGCGCGTCATCCATGTGGCCGGCACCAATGGCAAGGGCTCCGTGACGGCCTTCTGCCGCGCCCTGCTTGAGGCGGGTGGTTATGCGACGCATGTCCACACGTCTCCGCATCTCGTCCACTGGCATGAACGCTACCGGATCGGCGTCAAGGGCGGCCGCGGCCAGATCGTTGGCGACGAGATGCTGGCAGATGCGTTGCGGCGCATCGCGGCGGCCAATAACGGCCAGATGATCACCGTCTTCGAAATCCTGACGGCCGCGACCTTCCTGTTGTTCTCCGAACAGCCGGGCGATGCGGTGATCCTTGAGGTCGGCCTTGGCGGCCGCTTCGATGCCACCAACGTCATTTCCGATCCGGCCGTTTCGGTCATCATGCCGATCTCGCTCGATCACCAGGCCTATCTCGGCGATCGGGTCGAGCTGATTGCCGCTGAAAAGGCGGGGATCATGAAGCGCGGCCGCCCGGTCGTCATCGGCCACCAGGAATTTGAAGCGGCCCGCGACGTGCTGGTGTCGACCGCCGAACGGCTCGGCTGTCCGACCGCCGTCTACGGCCAGGAATTTTCGGCCCATGAGGAATTCGGCCGGCTGATCTACCAGGACGAATTCGGCCTTGCCGACCTGCCGCTGCCGCGTCTGCCGGGCCGCCACCAATACGCCAATGCCGCCGCCGCCATCCGCGCCGTCAAGGCGGCCGGCTTCACTGTCACCGAGGCGATGATGGAAAAGGCGATGGCGACGGTCGAATGGCCGGCCCGCCTGCAGAAGCTGACCGAAGGCAAGCTCCTGGAATATGCGCCGGACGGCTCGGAGATCTGGCTGGATGGCGGGCACAATCCCGGCGCCGGCGAGGTGATCGCCGAGGCAATGGCATCCTTCGAGGAACGCCAGGCTCGGCCGCTCTACATCATTGCCGGAATGATCAATACCAAGGATCCGATCGGTTATTTCCGCGCCTTTGCCGACATTGCTGAACATGTCTTCACAGTGCGCATCCGCGGCAGCGAATCGGGGCTCGACCCCGTGGTTCTCGCCCACGCCGCATTCGATGCGGGCCTGGTGGCCGAACCCGCCGGCTCCGCGGCCGAGGCATTGCAGGAAATCACCCGCCGCCAGGTACCGGGCACTCCGCCGCCGCGCATCCTGATCGGCGGTTCGCTTTATTTCGCCGGCAATGTGCTTGCCGACAACGGCACCCCGCCGACCTGACCGCAAAGGCTGCGATAGACACAGAAAAAGCCCGGTTGCAGGGAACAGCCGGGCTTTTTTATGCGGGCATGCGACTGGAAGTTAGGCGGCGCTGGAAATCCAGGCCGAAAGGGCAGTCTTCGGAGCGGCGCCAACCTTGATGTCGGCGACTTCACCGCCCTTGAACATGGCAAGCGTCGGGATCGAGCGCACGCCGAACTGGGCAGCCAGTTCAGGATTTTCGTCGATATTCAGCTTGACGACCTTCACCTTGCCGGCGAGCTCGTTCGAAATTTCTTCGAGGCTCGGACCGATCATTTTGCACGGGCCGCACCATTCAGCCCAGAAATCCACGACGACCGGCTGAGCGGAATCGAGGACTTCGGTCTGGAAGTTGCTGTTATCGACTTTTACGGTAGCCATAGGGCACTCCTTCACGATTCTCTGTTGGCATAAATGTGAGCTTCCCGCTCAAAGTTTTCAATGGCCGCTATCTCACTTTGTTTTGAGTTCCGCAAGCGAGCGTGACAGCAGGCCCGGTGGCAGCGACATGACTTGCGCCGACTCGGTATAGACCAGCACGCATTCAAATTCCTTTGCCGGATAAAGCGGTTTCAGGATCTCGCGATAGATGGCGAGCTGGGCGCGATGCGAGAGCGGCACGTCCTCCGCGGTCTTCGGCGGCACGCGATTGGTCTTATAGTCGAGAATGATTACCCGGTCTTCGGTCACCACCAGCCGGTCGATGCGGCCCGAAATCGCATAGTCGCGGCCCTCGAGCGCCAGCGTGCCCATGATGGAAACTTCCGACTGGCTGCGCTCGGAAAAGACCGGCCCGAGTTCGGCATGCGAAAGCACCGACATGACGCTGCCGACGAGCTTTTCGCGCTCCGCGGCCAGCCAGAAACGGGCGGCGCGGTCCGCATACCGCCGTGCGGCATTGGCGCGGTCAGGCTCGGCAAAATCCGTCAGCATCTGCAGCATGCGGTGGACCAGCTTGCCCTTCTGCAGCGCCAGCCCCGCACTGCCTTTCTGCTCGGTGGCAAACAGCGGCGAGGTGACGATCAGATCGTCCGCGTCGTCGTCGACCATCGTTCCTGCACCGGAAGGGCTGAGCGGCCGCGGCAGGATTTTCTGGGCCGGTAGGGGGCGGGAAAGGGCCGTGGGAAGCGGCCGCTTCTCGGCTGCTGCTGCCTCCTTGTGCGCCGCCTTCGGTGTTTGTCCGGGAACTGCCGGAAGCCGCCACTTGAAGCCGCCCCATTGGCCCTCGGACCCATGGAATTCCGCTGGGCTGCAATGATGCTCGTCGGCGGCAAGCGCCTTGGAAATCATCGACTGCCAGGTGTCCGGATTGTCGATCTTGCCGCGATAACCGCAGACGATCAGCCGGTCGGCGGCCCGCGTCATGCCGACATAGAGCAGCCGGCGATATTCTTCTTCCGTCGAGGTCCTGATCCGGTCGTCATCGGCTGATGTCAGCGCATTGGTCAGCATCTTGCCCGGCACCCAGGCCGGTACATCCTCGCCGCGAATCCGAAGCAGCCGGAATTTCGGCACATGCGAGGAAATGAAAGCCTTCGAGCCGCTGTCGACAAGAAACACGACTGGCGCCTCCAGGCCTTTGGAAGCGTGCACGGTCATGATCCGCACCTCGTTGCGGCCGCCATCCTGCTCGCGCTTCACCTCCGGCGATTCGATCTCCAGGGTCGAGATGAAGGCCTGCAGGCCTGGCAGTCCGCTGGTCTCGTGGTCGAGCGCGAAGGTCAGGAACTCGTCGAGAATATCGCCCGCCTCGGTGCCGAGCCGGCCAAGAAATTTTCGCCGTCCGCCCTGCGCCCCGAGAATCCGGGCAAACAGATCATGCGGGCTGAGCTGCCGCGAAAGGGCAAGCAGGTGCTGGAGCCGGTCGGCTGCATCGCGGAACCGGAGCGGCTGTTCCTCGCTCAGACGGTTGAGCTGCGCCCAGGCACTGGTGTTCTCGGCCCGCAGTGCCGCGACTTCGAAGACATCCTCCTCGGAGAGATTGAAAAGCGGGCTCTTGAGCAGTGCGGCCAGCGAAAGATCGTCCTGCGGCAGCAGCAGGAAACGGCCAAGCGCCAGAAGATCCTGCACGGCGATATGGCTAGTCAGCCGCAGCCGGTCGGCCCCGGCGACGGGGATGTTGTCGCGGCGTTTCAGCGCCCGGGTCAGCGCGTTGACGAAAGCATCGCGTTTCCGGACCAGAACGAGGATATCGCCGGCTTCGATCGGCCGCTCGACGCCCTTTTCGATGATCGTTTCCTTGGCGATCATCTCCTCGATCCGGTTGGCGATCCGGCTTGCGAGAATGGCCGACGGCGCCTTGTCGGGCGTCGAATCGAACGGCGCGGTCCAATCCTCCTCCTGTTCGGAGACTTCCGGCACCACCACATCCCAGAGATCGACTGCGCCCGGATGGCCGATCCGGTTGGAGCGGTGCTGCACCGGCTCGCCAAGCGCGCTGAGGCCGCGAAAATTCTCTTCGAGCGAAAACACCTGGTCGACGGCCGCGAGCACATCGGCCGTGGAGCGGAAGGAAAGCGGTAGCCGCACCGAGTGGAAGGCTTGGTCGCTGGCCCGCACCCGCTTCTCCGTCTCGCTGCGTTCCTCCGCGAAGCGCTCCGGCCGGGCGCCCTGGAAGGAATAGATCGACTGCTTTTCGTCGCCGACCGCAAAGATGGTGCGGCGGGTCTCGCGAGCGCTGGCCCCGGAATAAAAATCTTCGGCGAGCGACTTGATCACCGTCCACTGGATCGGGCTGGTGTCCTGCGCCTCGTCGACGAGGATGTGGTCGATGCCCTGGTCGAGCTTGTAATGCACCCAGGCGCCGACGCCGTCGCGAGTCAGAAGATCGGCGGTGCGGGCGATCAGGTCCTCGAAATCGAGCAGGCTGCGCTGTTTCTTCAAGTCCTCGTAGTCGTCGTTGAGCCGTTGCGCCAGCGTCAGCGCCGCCTTGGTGGCGAGGAACATCCTGACCAGCCGCAGCCGGTCGCGACAAGCGACAACATGGGCGCGGGCGGCGACCACGGCATCGGCCAGTTCCGGCGCGGTCGTCGTCATCGCCTTGGCGATCAGCGAGCTGTCGGCCTTCGGCTTGCCCTCGCGGGTGAGAAAGATCTGGTCGAGATGCTGGGCCCGCTTCAGGACATCCGGTTCCTTGGCGACAAGACGGAGACCATAGGCCACGTCCGTGACCTTCTGGCCGCCCTTCTGGTCGGCGAGCGCGAGATAGAGATCGAGCGTCAGACCGGAGAGGCCGGGCAGGGGCCAGTAGCCGGCGGCAATGCTGTCTTCCGTATCGGCCGGGCCGAGCGCGAGGGCGCGTTTCAGCTCGACGCCGATGCCGCCATGGCGTTCCGCATGGGTTATGAAGCGGCGGATGGCGGTGCGCTTGGCAATGATATCGCCGAGCAGTGTTTCGAGCCCGAATTCGTCCCCGAGATCCAGCACGTGCGCAAAGGCTTCCGCGAGCACCGGTTCTTCTTCCGCAGAGGTCGCCGTCAGCAGCGAACGGCGCGCGTCGGCAAGCAGGGCGGAGGCGGCGCGGTCATCGAGCACGGAAAAATGCCCCGCGACATTGGCTTCGAGCGGAAACTGATGCAGCAACGCTTCGCAGAAGGCATGAATGGTCTGGATCTTCAGCCCGCCCGGCGTCTCCAGCGCCTTGGCGAACAGTCTTCGCGCTTCGGCAAGCTTGAGGGAATCCGGCTCGGCACCTTCGATGCCGGCGATCTTCCTGCGCAGTTCGTCATCGGAAAGCACCGTCCATTCCGAAAGCCGCTGAAAGACACGGTTCGACATCTCCGATGCCGCCGCCTTCGTGTAGGTCAGGCAGAGGATCGACGAGGGCCGGCAGCCGGCGAGCAGCAGCCGGATGACCCGCTGGGTCAGCACATGCGTCTTGCCGGAGCCGGCATTGGCCGAAACCCAGGCGGAACTTATGGGATCGGAGGCAAGCGATTGCTGCACCGTCGTCCAGTCGATCCACTTGATCGGATCGTCGCCCTCGGGAGCCAGATCATTCATCGGCTTCCGCCTCCTCGTCGTCGGCCGTCGACCATTCGGCCACGCGGGCGAGGTGGTCGTATTCGCCGCCGAAATCATTCTGCGCCATCGGCACGAGGCGGGATGCGAAGCCGGCTTCGCCATTGCGCAGCGTGATCACGAACCGGGTCAGCTGTTCGAGCGATTCGTCGGCCAGATCGATCGCCGATTTCGGCTGTCGCTTGGCCGTCGCGCTCGAACCCTCGTTGTTGACCTTGTCCTCCCGGAACCGGTCGCCGGGGCGCAGCCGGACATAGAGCAGATTGTCCGGCGTCAGCGGACCGGCATCCCTGAATGCGCCCGCCCTCAGGGCCGCCGCTTCGAGGCCAAGCTGCGGATCGAGCAGCGCCCGGGCCTGGGACACGGAGGGGCTGAGGCCGGTCTTGTAATCGACGAGATCGGCAAGGCCGGAGCCCTTGATGTCGATCCGGTCGGCAATGCCGGTGACGCGGATGCCGGCAGGCTGGAGCTCCCAACCCGCCCCGACCTCCGTCATCGTTTTGCGGATATCCGGCGCGCGCTCGACCTCCCAATCCAGGAAGGCACGGGCGACTTCGACAAAACGCGGCCGCCAGACGCGATCGATATGCGGCGGCAACTGCTCCGCGTCGAATAGTTCCTCGGTGATCCGACGCATCGCCTCTTTTGCCGCAGGCGTGCCGGGCTTGTGGCCTTCGCGCGTATAGCGGTCGATGATCGCGTGATAGAGGGTGCCGCGCTCCGACGCGCCGGGATCGCGGTTGAACGGATCGAGTGGATCGAGCTTCAGGATGCGGCGGGCATAGATGGAATAGGGGTCGCGGCGCAGGCGACCCACCTCGCTGAAGGAATATTTCACCGGCTGCCGATCTGCCGGTGGCTTCGGGGCTGGGCGTTTGGAGACCGGCTGGTTTTCACCGGCATCGATCATCGACGCCCATTCCCGATACTTGTTGCCGCGTGCCTTGAGCTCGTCGGCGAACTGCTTTCCGCCCAAGGCCAGCAGCCTCTGCAGCCAGCGCGAGGCGACGGTCGGCGTCGAGCCCTGGCGCGTCGAGCGCGACAGGATGAGATGCCGTGTGCCGCAGGCCATTTCGAAGTCGTGGGCAAGCTGGCCGATCCGGCGCTCCGGCGGCTCCAACCCCATGTCGGTCTTCATGGTGCGGGAAAGGAACGGGTTGTTGACCGTCTGGCCCGGCCAGGAGCCTTCATTGAGTCCGCCGAGAATCATCGTATCGACGCTCTGCAACCGGGCTTCCAGCGTACCGAAGATGAAGATGCGCGGATGGCTGAGCGAACGGGGCTTTACGGCCTCGCCTGTTGTCAGCGCCATGACGATGTCGATCCATTGCGGACCGTCTGCCTCCATCTGCCCGTCGGTCTCCATGACTTCGGACAGCAGCCCCGCCAGCCGTTCGCCGGCCTCGCCTGACCACAGCGCCGCGAGGTTCTGCCGTTCGTCGATGCAGATCGCTTCCAGCGCGCGGCCCGTACGTTCGGCCCAATCGGACAGCGGGAGTTTTGCAGTCAGGCCGCGCCCATCCGGTCGGCGGCGGACGAGGGCGGAAGCGAGTGGCTCGACGGCTTTCGCCAACCGCCGGGCAAGGTCGCGGGCTTTATCGGCCGCATCTGATGGCAGCGACAGCCGCCAGTGCGGTGCGTGCCTGTCTTCGAGCTGCGCGGCAAGCTGGGTTTCGAGCAGCGGTTCCAGCGCCGAAATGTCCATGTCGCCGATGCCGCCGCGCAGCGCCAGGATTTCGAGCGCTTCGACCGCTGAACGCAGATCTTCAGCTGGCAGGCCGAGCCGCATCAGCGGGTGCTTGATCAGCGCGACGATCGCCACGGGATCACCGGGTCGCAGCGTCGCTTCGAGCAGCAGCTGGGTCAGCGTGCCCTGCGGCGTGCCGGACAGCGGTGAACCGGCGGAATCGTCGGCAAGCAGGCCGAAACGGGAAAGCTCGGCGGTCACCCGGCGGGCGAGCGCACGATCGGGCGTGATCAGCGCCGCCTGGCTCTCGCCGCCATTCTTGCCCGGCTGTTCGAGCGCCAGGCGCAGCGCGATGGCGATCGCCACGGCCTCCTCGCGTTCGTTCGAGGCCTCAATCAGCGAGACGTCGGCAAAGGCCTGGGCGAGGAGGCCGGGATCTGCGCTGTCCCGCCACGTGCTCCAGCGGTCGGTCGCCTTGGCGGGCACCAGCGCCTGGGAGAGCGCTTCGGCGCGGAAGGTGAGATCGTCGGGCACCTCGCCGAGCACTTCTACGTCTTCCCGCATTACGCCGAGTTTTTTGAGCAGGCGCGACAGGCCGAATTGCGAATGGCTGCGGCTTGCGGGTTCGGGTTTGCCGTCGAAAGCCTCTTCGCCGATCATCGCCCACTGATCCGCCGGCATCGAAAGGTCGAGTCCCGGCAGCACGACGGTGCCATTGGGAAGGCTGGAGATCGCGGCGATCAGGTCGGCGGCGGCCGGCACCGAGCCGGTCGAGCCGGCGACGATCACCGGGCCTTTATGGTCTCTCAGGGAAATCCGCCGGGCCTCGCCGCGCAGGATCGCCGCCTGATGTTTGGCCGGCGAAGAACGGCGCAGTTCTTCAAGGCGCAGCGGCCAGAAGGCGCTGGCGATCGACAGGAATTCGGCGGTCAGCTGCCACCAGAGCGCATGTTCGCCGGTATCGAGCTTTTTGAGATCGGCCCAGTCGCGTTCCTCGGTCTCCACTGCGTCGATAAGCTCGGCAAGCGCCCGAGCGAGCCAGATGGCATCGGCTGGGCTGGCGGGCGCGACGAGCGGTGATTCCGAATGCACGTCGAGCACGATTTTCGGAAGCTGGTTACGCCAGGCAAGGATCAGCCGGCCGAGCTCCAGCAGCCGGGCTGTGCCGCCGATCGGCAGCGCCAGGTCCATCTCTTCGGGCGCCACGAGGTCGAAATAACCGCTGTCGTCATCGGTTTCGCCGAGCGGCCGGATAACCGGCAGGATCGCCGAGCGGCCGCCGAGCAGATCGACGAATTCCGAGCGCAGCACGCGGGCAGAGCGGCGCGTCGGCACATAGATGGTCACGTCGGCAAGCGAAAGCGGGTCGGACGCATCGTAGTGAAAGGTTTCGTTGAGCCGGCCGTCGCAGAGCGCGGCTGCCACGGTCTTGAGGAACGGCGCTCCGGCGGCAATCGAGAAGACCCGCTTCTTGCCGGATAGGGTGGTCATGCCTCCACCGGATAGCGTGCGATCACCGCTTCGGCTTCCGGCAGCGCTTCCGGCGTGCCGACGGTGATCCAGTGGCCGTCGAGCATGGTTCCGTAGAGCCGGCCGCGGGCGATCGCCTTGTCGAAATAGATATTGATGTTGAAGGCATCAGACGGAGCGTCATCCAGAAAGGACGGGCTCATCGCGAAGGCGCCGGCATAAACGACCGGGTTGACCGGATCGTCGCGGTAGCGCCTCAACCTGCCATCCGTATCCATCCCGAAATCGTTGACGCCATTGTGCCCGGTCGTGTTGTCGATATCGACGCAGAGCATCGCGATGTCCATGCGCTCAGGGTCGAAGAATCCGGCCAGGTGCTGCAGGTTGGTCGGCTTGCCCGGTGTCTCGCCGATCCAGAAGAGGTCGGCATTCATGACGAAGATCGTACTGCGGTCGAGAAGCTTCAGCCCCTTCACGATACCGCCGCCATTGTTCATCAGCGCATCCCGCTCATCGGAGATCAGGATTTCGAGGCCTTTATAAGCGGCAAGATGCGCCACCATCTGATCGGCGAAATGGTGCACGTTGACGACGGCGCGCTCGACGCCGGCTTCTTTCAGGGAATCCAGCACGTAATCGATCATCGGCTTGCCGGCGACCGGCACCAGCGGCTTCGGCATCGTGTTGGTGATCGGCCGCATACGGGTGCCGAGCCCTGCGGCAAGCACCATCGCCTGTTTGATGGGCGCGCGTTGAATGGTCATCGGGAACCGTAATTATGATTCGGGCAGCTCTATTCCAGCCCGACGGCACCAATCGCGCAAGGGGCTGAGCACATCGTGCTTCAGCGCCGTCGCGAGATGGCGGAGCGTCCGCGGCATGTGCTTCAGATAGCCCGGCTTGCCGTCCCGCTGCAAGAGCCGCACCCAGAGACCGGCAAGCTTGCAGTTGCGCTGCGCCGCCATGATCGCCCAGGCCTTCAGGAACGTGGGCTCGTCGAAGGCTCCGAGCGCACGGCGAAGCGTCACATAATCCAGCATCAGCTGATCGGCGAGGGCCTTGGGGATGTCCACCCGCGCGTCCTGGACGATCGAGGCGAGGTCATAGGCGGTCGGGCCGATCATCGCATCCTGGAAGTCGATCAGGCCGACGCGGCGCACGCCCGATTCATGCGGTCGCCAGATGATGTTCGGCGAATGGAAATCGCGCAGCAGCAGGTTTTTTTCGACGCCGTCGAGCTCGCGGATCAGGTCGTCCCAGATCGCGAGGTATTCCTGCCGTTCCTCGTCCGTTGCCGCCGTGCCGCGCTTCCAGGGCAGATGCCAGTCGATCAGCAGCCGCGCCTCCATCTTCATCGCGGTCGGATCGAAATCGGGAATGTGGTGGACATGGCCGTCGCCAACCGGCAGGTCCTGGCGCATCTCGTGGCTGTGCAGGAAGGCGAGGCAGACAATGCTCTCGCGATAACGCTCCTCGATGGGTTTCCCGCTTTCGTCGACCGCACCCTCTTCGCCGAGATTTTCGATCAGCAGGATGCCCTGGTCGTAATCCACATGCAGCACTTCAGGCGCCGCAAGGCCGAGTTCCCGCAGATATTCGCCGATGGCCACGAAAGGATAGGGGTCTTCGGCGAGATGCGCGACCTTGGGATAGGGTTTGCCGTCGAGAACCGGCGGGCCTTCCGCCGGACGAGGCCAATCCATAAGGATCAGCGTTTCGCCGTTTGCGATTGTCACGCTCTCATAGGCGCGTGTCGAGGCGTCGCCGGTGAGGAAACGCCTCCGGGCGCCGGGATAGCCATGGCTGTCGAGAAATTCCCGGATCGCCAGCACGCGGCGGATGCGGTGCATCTGTGCATCCGGTGCAGTGATCGTTGCCGTCCGGCCGCTGCCGCTCTGCTCAAGTCGGAGCTGGATGCGGGCCTGTGGCAGCAGGTCGTCGGCGACCTCGGGCCATTCCACCAGGCAGATGCCGTTGGAAAGCGCCTCGTCGAAACCCAGTTCGTCGAGTTCGGAGGGGTCCCCCAGTCGATAGAGATCGAAATGCGCCACCGGGATGCGCAACTCGTAGCTCTGCACCAAGGTGAAGGTCGGGCTTGGCACTTCGAGTTCGTCTTCATCGGCAAGGGCGCGCAAAAAAGCCCGGGCAAAGGTCGATTTTCCGGCGCCGAGATCGCCGGAAAGGGCGATCCAGTCGCCCGTCTTCAGCGCCAATGCCAGGTCTTCGCCGAGGCGGATCGTTTCGGCCTCGTCGGCAAGCGTCAGGGTAAGAGTTGCCTCACCACTCATTCGGCGGCGACGGACCGCGCCGTCGTGCCGCTTGGAATGCGGCACGTAACCGTGGTTCCCTGGCCGGGCTTGCTGTCGATCGCGACATCGCCATGATGCAACGTCACGAAACTTTCGACGATCGAAAGGCCGAGGCCCGCGCCCGAGCGCTTGCCGCCCTTGGCGTTGGCCGAGAAGCGGTCGAATACGGTCTTCAGGATATCTTCCGGAATGCCCGGACCCTTGTCGGTTACCGAGAAGAACACGTCGCTATGGGTGCGCCAGCAGTTGAGCGTGATGGCTGAGCCGTCCGGCGCAAAGTTGGTGGCATTGGTGAGCAGCTTGATGAGGATCTGCTTGAGCCGCTGCTGGTCGGCGACGATGGTGCCGAGACCGGCCGGCGCGGTGATCGCCAGTGTGACGCCGTTTTCGTGCAGCCGGTCTGCGATCTGCATGGCCACGTCGTCGAGCAGGTCGTCGATCGCCATTTCAGAATAATTGAGCTGCATGATCCCGGCATCGACGGTCGCCAGATCGAGAATGTCGTTGACGATCGTCAGGAGAACCGACGACGACGTTGAGATATGATCGATATATTCCGACTGCCGCTCGTTCAACGGGCCGATGCCCGGCGTCTTCAGGAGATCGGTGAAGCCAATGATATTGGTCAGCGGCGAGCGCAATTCGTAGGAGACGTGCTGGACGAAATCGTTCTTGAGCTCGTCGGCCTTCTGCAGCGCCTCGTTCTTTTCCTTGAGAGCCCGTTCCGCCCGAGCGCTCGCCGTCATGTCGACGAAGGTGAGCATCGTCTGGGCGTTCGGTAGCGGGGTTACGGCATAGTCGAGGATCAGGCCGGAATAGAGTTCGAACGTGCCCTGCAGCGAGGGGCGCTCGTCGTCGAAATTGGTCAGCATCTGGCCGAAGCGGCGCCAGCCGTCCGGCTTGTCGTAGGATGGCGCGCAGGCCGTCTCGATCGCCTTGATATGCGTGCCGGGCTTGGATTCCTCGGCGGTAATGCCCCAGAGCGCCCGGAAGGCGGGGTTGGACAGGCGAATGCGCCCATCCGGCCCGAAGACGGCGACGCCTTCGGACAAATGGTCGATCGTTTCGCCCTGGACCTGGACCAGCGTATTGTAACGGGTCTCGAGATCCACCTGTTCGGTAAGGTTCTCGAACACCCAGGTGGCCCCACCCTGCGGATGCGCGGTCGCGATCACGCGGAGTGTCTGACCGTTCGGCAGGTGCCAGAGGTCGGTCTGGGTGTTGGGAGATTGATAGACGGACAAGGCCGCGTCCTTCCAGCTCCGCCAGCTGAGCTGCTCCGGCAGCTTGCCTTCGCTGCGCAGTTTGTCGAGCAGCTCGCTATTGTCCGGCCTGGAATCGAGGAAGGGCAGGGTGAATCCCCAGAGCTGCACGAAAGCCTGGTTGTAGAACTGCAGCCGGCGTTTGCCGTCGAAGATGGCGACAGGTGTTGCCAGATGGTCGAGCGTTTCGGCGTGGCTCTTCAGCGTCCGCTTCAGTTCCTCGCGCACCGCTTCCGCCTCGGAAACATCCACCGCCAAGCCTGCCGAGCCGCCGGGTGCGACGACGTCAACGACATCGAACATCGTCCTGTTTCCGTGCACGACCGTGGATATCCGGTCATGGAAAGGCGAGGTGGAAGTTGCCGCCGACCTGATCTTTTCGCGTGCGATCGAGCCCAGAAATTCGCGGCCGTCCTCGAGAGCCTGCGCAGGTGTCGGAGCCTCCACGGCATCACCATAGGCGTGATTCACCCAGGTGAGCTTGCCCTGCGAATCGCGGCGCCAGACCGGGTGCTCGATGGCGTCGAGCAGCGAATGGAACATCATGATCGAACTTGTCAACCGCTCGCGCTCGATCTTGAGCTCGGCTAGTTCGGCGCGCAGGTTGTTGAGTGCGATGAAGCGGACGAACGCCTTGCCGCCTGAAACACGGCCCTGTACTTCCAGGATCTCGTCGCGATTCGTCTCGACCACCATGTCGAAGGAGCGGGCTTCGACCCGCAGCAGTTCGACGGACTTTTCCAGTTCGCTGGCCGAACTGCCGCGCATCCAGCGGCCGAAGGCAAGAAATTCGCGGTCCTGCTGCGGCGCGCCGGTTTCCGCCGGCAGCTGGCCGAGGAATTCAGGCTTCGAGGAGCCGCTTTCCCACACGACGATCCGCCGGTTCTTGTCGGCGATCAGGGCTTCGAACTTGGAAATCCGCTGCTGCGCGTCGGAAAGGGCGCTGCGCATCTCCTGTGTTTCGGCTTCCATGTTGCCGCGCTGACGCACCAGCCAGATCGCGGAAAACAGAGCGGCACCGAGCGCGCCCATCACCAACGATGAAACGATGACTTCCGTCGAGGAAAACAGGCGGACGGCTGCATTGCCTGACTGCTGCGCAAGCGCCGCGGTCGCGAGCCCGGAAAGGGCCGTACCCGAAAGGAAAGCGCTGCCGAACAGCGCCAGGCGTCGAAGTCTCCCGACGGTTGCATTACCGTTCGGAGAGCCCGAGACGAAACGCAAAGGGGAAGCGTCCGCTCCGCTGCAAAGGGGATCGGCCCGTTCTAACGAGCTCATTTTTTTTACCGACATATCCGGTCTGTCTCCGTCCAATTGCCGCTCATCGACAAGACATACCACATCGCGCCTTGCCCGTAGCCGGACGGCTCCCAATCATATGGTGGGAGCGCGACGATGTCCGAAAACCGTGGTCGGCTTCCGGCATCACGCTCCTGGGAAGGCGCGAATCAAGTTCTAAAACAATACTTGCTTAGGGAATCGCCGGGAAGGGATGCGCCCAAAAAAGAAGCCGCAGCCTTTGTCAAGGCCGCGGCTACCATATCTTGTGGATTTACCGGCTATTGATTAATAGCGGTAGTGTTCAGCCTTGAATGGGCCGGTCTGAGAGACGCCAATATAGGCGGCCTGCTCGTCGGAGAGTTCCGTCAGCTTCACGCCGAGCTTGGCGAGATGCAGGCGGGCGACCTTTTCATCGAGGTGCTTCGGCAGAATGTAGACGTCGTTCTTGTACTCGCCCTGCTTGGTGAAGAGCTCGATCTGGGCCAGCGTCTGGTTGGTGAACGAAGCCGACATCACGAAGGACGGATGGCCGGTGGCGTTGCCGAGGTTGAGCAGGCGGCCTTCCGACAGAAGGATGATGCGGTTGCCCTTCGGGAACTCGATCATGTCGACCTGCGGCTTGACGTTGGTCCACTTGAGGTTCTTGAGCGCGGCGACCTGGATCTCGTTGTCGAAGTGGCCGATATTGCCGACGATCGCCATGTCCTTCATCGCACGCATGTGGTCGATGCGGATGACGTCCTTGTTGCCGGTCGTGGTGATGAAGATGTCCGCGCTGTCGACGACGTCCTCAAGGACGACGACTTCGAAACCGTCCATGGCGGCCTGCAGGGCGCAGATCGGATCGACTTCGGTGACCTTGACGCGGGCGCCGGCGCCGGCGAGCGAAGCAGCCGAACCCTTGCCGACGTCACCGTAACCGCAGACGACGGCAACCTTGCCGGCCATCATCACGTCGGTGCCGCGGCGAATGCCGTCGACCAGCGATTCCTTGCAGCCGTACTTGTTGTCGAACTTCGACTTGGTAACCGAATCGTTGACGTTGATCGCCGGGAAGGGCAGCAGGCCCTTCTTGGACAGTTCGTAGAGGCGGTGAACGCCCGTCGTGGTTTCTTCGGTAACGCCCTTGATCGCGTCGCGCTGCTTGGTGAACCAGCCCGGCGATGCCTTGAGGCGCTTCTTGATCTGCGCGATGAGGATTTCTTCTTCTTCCGACGTCGGGTTCGAAAGAACGTCTTCGCCGGCTTCGGCGCGGGCGCCGAGCAGGATGTACATGGTGGCGTCGCCGCCGTCATCGAGGATCATGTTGGTGAGGCCGCCATCGGCCCACTGGAAGATCTTGTCGGTATAATCCCAGTATTCCGTCAGGGATTCGCCTTTGACGGCAAAGACCGGGATGCCGGCGGCGGCGATCGCCGCGGCGGCATGGTCCTGGGTCGAGAAGATGTTGCAGGACGCCCAGCGGATTTCTGCGCCGAGTTCCCGAAGGGTCTCGATCAGAACGGCCGTCTGGATGGTCATGTGGAGCGAGCCGGAGATACGGGCGCCCTTCAGCGGCTTCGTGGTACCGAATTCTTCGCGGCACGACATCAGGCCCGGCATTTCGGTCTCTGCGATGTCGAGCTCCTTGCGGCCGTAGGCGGCAAGATTGATATCCGCGACGACGTAATCCTTCTCAGTGCTCATAAAGCTCTCCATGTTCGTGGCGCCCTCTCCGGCGGGTACCGCCGGACGTGGCAAGACCCGCTTTGGCCAAGCGGAAACTGGCCAGCGGTTTAGCAGGCTTCCAGCAAACTGGCAACGGGATATAAAGAGGTCTTTATATGTTTATGTCAGCGAAGGTTAAGTCGCGGGCGCGTCAGGCTTCTTCGCCGAACTTGTTGGCGACCAGTTGTTCCAGCGCGTTCAGCGCCTCCTCGGCCTGATTACCTTCGGCTGAGACCTCGATCGAGCAGCCGGTGCTGGCGGCAAGCATCATCAGGCCCATGATAGAGGTACCGCCGACGGTCGTTCCGTCTTTGGAAACGGTAATCCGCGCATCGAAGCTTTCCACCATCTGCACGAACTTGGCAGAGGCGCGCGCATGCAGTCCGCGCTTGTTGACGATCAGGAATTCACGGGGAGAGGGGGATGACATCCGGTCTGGGTTCTCATTTGCCGCTGAGGACGCGGCTTGCGACATTGATGTATTTGCGGCCGGCTTCGGAGGCTTCGGCAAGCGCCTTGTCCATGTTGTTGTCGCTGCGCACGCCGGCAAGCTTGATCAGCATCGGGAGGTTCATGCCGGCAATGACTTCGATCCGGCCGCTTTCCATGACGGAAATGGAAAGATTGGAGGGCGTGCCGCCGAACATGTCCGTCAGAATGATGACACCATGGCCTTCATCGGCATTGGTGACGGCATCGACGATATCCTGCCGCCGCTGATCCATGTCGTCCTCGGGACCGATCGATACGGTTTCGATGAATTTCTGAGGCCCGACGACATGCTTCACCGCATGACGAAATTCCTCAGCCAGCTTGCCATGGGTGACAAGCACTAGTCCGATCATGAAAACTGCCCCCTGCTATGGAAACTCGGCGCCAATATCGCATTGCAATAAGGCGGTCCAGCGGTGGGATGCCATCTTCTCCAAGTAGACTCGAAGTTCAAGTCAAAAAATCAGGCTTCAGGATGATCAAAACGGTATCTCGCCGTGAAAATCAGACGCCAATGCCGCCAGAACGGCCAAAGGGTCCGGTGCGCCGCGCCATATCCGGACAAGCGGAAGGTCACCGAGACCGCGGATCCGGAACCTTTCGTTTTCCGGCGGAAGCCTTTCATCTTCGGGCAGGGAGATGATCTGGACCGCAAGGTCGAGCGCTGCGGGAGAGACGCTTTCAACACGGGCGATGCCGCTGCCGCGCAGTTCGATGAGGCCGGCGATCGGCTCCGGCCGGGAGGCGAGCAGATGATTGCCGTGGCGCGAGACGAGCACCTGATCGTCGGCCACCAGGGCCGCGAAAGCGCCCTGGCGCCGGGCCGCAGCGATACAGGTAAAGGCGAGCATGGACTTGCCGCTGCCGGACGGGCCGGTGAAGAGGAGGCCCTTGGTGCCGATGACGACCGCGGTCGCATGGATATTGACCGGCGTCAGGCTCATTGGGCTTCGCCGCCCGGCAGCGACAGCGTGAAGCGTGCGCCGGTCACGGCACCGGTTTTGGCGTCGTGCAGGTTTTCCGCCTTCAGCGAACCGCCATGGGCCTCGGCGATCTGCCGGCTGATAGACAGGCCGAGGCCGGAATTCTGGCCAAAAGTCTCGCCATCCGGCCGGTCCGTGTAGAAGCGTTCGAAGATCCGGTCGATATCCTCGGCCTGGATGCCGGGGCCGTTGTCTTCCACCGTTGCCGTCACGCGGTCTTTTATCCGCGACAACCGGATGGTGATGCGGCCGCCCTTTTCGGGCACGAAGGATCGCGCGTTCTCGATGAGGTTGGTGATGATCTGGCCAAGGCGAAGATCATGGCCGTTGACGAGGTAAGCGAACTTGTTGCCCGCCTTGTTGTCCACGGTGAGACTGATTTCCACCGGCTTGCGGCCGCTGCGGATCTGCCGGGAAATATCGACCAGATTGCCGAGCAGGTTTTCCATGTCGACCGGCGTCGAATCCGAGCGGGCGAGCTCGGCATCCAGCCGGGAAGCATCGGAAATGTCGCTGATCAGGCGGTCGAGGCGGCGCACGTCGTGGAAGATGATTTCCGTCAGGCGCTGTTTCGACTCCTCGGATTTCGCCAGCGGCAGGGTCTCGACGGCGCTGCGAAGCGAGGTCAGCGGGTTCTTCAGTTCGTGGCTGACGTCGGCCGCGAAACTCTCGATCGCATCGATGCGGTCATAGAGCGCGTTGGTCATCTCGCGAAGCGCGATCGAAAGATTGCCGATTTCGTCCTGGCGATAGGAGAAATCCGGGATTTCCTCGCGTTGCTTGGCGCCGCGCCGCACGCGGATCGCGGCCGCCGCCAGCCGCCGCAGCGGATTGGCGATGGTCGAGGACAACAGCAGCGACAAGAGGATGTTGACCAGCGTCGCGACGCCGAAGACGCGCATGATCGCCAGCCGTTCCGCATGCACGATCTTGTCGATGTCGCCGGCCTGGGTCGACAGAAGAAGCACGCCGAGCACGGCGCGGAAGCGCTGGACCGGCACGGCGACGGAAACGATCAGCTCGCCGCGGTCGGTGACCCGCACAAGCGCGCCTCGGACGCCGGTCAGTGCGTTCATCACCTCCGGATAGATCGAACCGTCGCCGCCCGGCGCTTCCTTGTAAACCGGCAGGTTGCCCGGCTGCAGCAGGCGGTTGATGAGGCCCGCAAACCAGTCGCTCCAAGTCTGCTGTTCGTTTTCCACCGGCGGCAGGTCGAAACGCAGCACCTGGCCGCGCGAATAGAGGTGCCGGGAATCGAGCAACAGGTTGGCGTCGGCATCGAAAATCCGGGCGCGGGTGCGGGTCGGCGAAATCAGCCGCCTCAGAACCGGCGCAACGCGCTCGGGATCGATCGGAAAATCGAGGTCCTCGTCGTTCGGCACCGGCGTAATGCTCTGGCCGGCCTGCAGTTCGAGGAGTTTCTCAGGGTCGATGGTGATCGAGTTGGTATCGACGGACGCCGAGGCGGAAATCGCGCCGGCGATGATCTCGCCCTGGGTCAGCAGGCTTTCGACGCGAGCGTCGATCAGCCCCTCGCGAAACTGGTTGAGGTAGAGAATGCCGGCGACCAGCACGACGGTGGCGGCGATATTGAAGAACAGGATGCGGCGGGTGAGGCTTGAAAAGACCGCGTGGCCGAACACCCGCCGAATGAGCGTAAAGGGACGCGACCAGAACTTCCGCGGCGCGCGGCGTGTCCCAGCCTTCTCCATTCGGGCAATATCGCTGTCGAACGTTTGATCTGCCACTGCAGTCCTTCCACCGGGCCAGCTTAGCGCTGGTCCGGCCGTGGCCTCAAGTTAACCTTTCGCAAGGGTCAAGCCGCCTCGCGGAATCGATAACCCACGCCGTAAAGCGTTTCGATCATATCAAAGTCGTTGTCGACCATTTTGAACTTCTTGCGCAGCCGCTTGATATGGCTGTCGATGGTGCGGTCGTCCACATAGACCTGCTCGTCATACGCGGCGTCCATCAGCGCATCGCGGCTTTTGACCACGCCGGGCCGCTGGGCCAGGGAATGCAGGATCAGGAACTCGGTCACCGTCAGCGTCACCGGCTCACCCTTCCAGGTGCAGGTATGGCGCTCCTGGTCCATGGCAAGCTGGCCGCGTTCGAGGGTGCGAGCCGTTTGCTGATCGGCTGCCGTCTTGGCCCCGGCGCCGCCGGCGGCCTGTGCCTCGCGGCTGCCGGCGCGTCGCAGGATGGCCTTGACGCGCTCCACCAGAAGACGCTGCGAGAACGGCTTGGTGATGAAGTCGTCGGCGCCCATCTTCAGCCCGAACAACTCGTCGATCTCTTCATCCTTGGAAGTGAGGAAGATCACCGGCAGGTCGGACTTCTGCCGCAGGCGGCGCAGAAGCTCCATTCCGTCCATGCGCGGCATCTTGATATCAAAGATCGCCAACTGCGGAGGGCGGGCAATCAGCCCGTCGAGCGCGGAAGCGCCATCCGTATAGGTCTCGACCTTGTATCCTTCCGCCTCGAGTGCAATCGACACCGACGTCAGGATATTGCGGTCGTCATCTACGAGCGCGATTGTCTGCATGCTCTCCATCTCCGTCATCATCTATGCGCATCTCCTGGAATTACCCCAGCCAGGCGGCATCAGCCGACGCGCTTATTGAGTATAAAGGTGGAACAAATTGTGGCAAAGATAAAGGGGCCGCTGATGATCGTGCTTTTTGGCAATGGGGTTTAAGATAGCGCGGATGCGGATTGAAACAGTTATTAAACCGATTTAAAGAGGAATAAAATTTTTTAAATCGATTAAATAATTGATATTATTAAAGAATTTTCGAGCCGCCTCTTGCCCTTTTAGAAATCTGTCATTAATTTCGCGTCAGTCCCCACGGCAAGCTGAAGGAGTGCGCGCATGGAGGAGTTTGGACTTCACAACCCGTCCAAGGGTTTAGCGGCGATCGGTCTCGGCGGTGTATCGCGTGTTTATTACAATTCGTCCGAGGTTGAACTCTACGAAGAAGCAATCCGCCGCGGTGAAGCCGATCTGACGATCGACGGTGCGTTGCGCGCCGTCACCGGCCAGCATACCGGCCGCTCCCCCAAGGACAAGTTCATCGTCCGCGATGCCGGCACCGAGAACCGCGTCTGGTGGGGCGCCGACAACAAGCCAATGAATCCTGAACACTTCGAAGTCCTCAAACAGGACATGCTCGCCCATGCGGCCGGCAAGACGTTGTTCGTCCAGGATCTGGTGGGTGGCGCCGATGCCGAATATGCCCTTCCGACCCGCGTCGTCAGCGAATTCGCCTGGCACGCCCTCTTCATCCGCAATCTTCTGATCCGTCCGGATCGTGCCACGCTCGAAAGCTTCGAAGAAAAGCTGACGATCATCAACCTGCCAAGCTTCAAGGCGGATCCCGCCCGCCACGGCTGCCGCACGGAAACCGTGATCGCCTGCGATTTCACCAACGGCCTCATCCTGGTCGGCGGCACCTCCTATGCCGGCGAAAACAAGAAGTCGGTCTTCTCCGTGCTCAACTACTTCCTGCCGGAAAAGGGCGTCATGCCGATGCACTGCTCGGCCAATGTTGGCCCGAACGGTGACACCGCGCTGTTTTTCGGCCTGTCCGGCACCGGCAAGACCACGCTGTCGGCTGATCCGAACCGCACGCTCATCGGTGATGACGAGCATGGCTGGGGCGAAAACGGCGTCTTCAATTTCGAAGGCGGCTGCTATGCCAAGGCCATCAACCTTTCCGCTGAAGCCGAACCGGAAATCTATGCCGCGACCCGTCGTTTCGGCACCGTGATTGAAAACGTCGTGCTCAACGAGAACCGGGTTCCGGATTTCAACGACGATTCGCTGACCGAGAACACCCGCAGCGCCTATCCGCTGCATTTCATCCCGAACGCTTCGAAGACCGGCACCGCGCCGCAGCCGAAGTCGATCATCATGCTGACCGCCGATGCCTTCGGTGTCATGCCGCCGATCGCCAAGCTGACGCCGGAACAGGCGATGTACCACTTCCTATCCGGTTACACGGCCAAGGTTGCCGGCACGGAAAAGGGCGTCACCGAGCCGGAAGCGACGTTCTCGACCTGCTTCGGCGGGCCGTTCATGCCGCGTCACCCGGCCGAATACGGCAACCTGCTCAAGGAACTGATCGCCCGCCACGGGGTCGATTGCTGGCTCGTCAATACCGGCTGGACCGGCGGCGCTTACGGCGTCGGCCGCCGCATGCCGATCAAGGCGACCCGCGCACTCCTCAGTGCCGCGCTCGATGGCAGCCTCAAGAATGCCGAGTTCCGGACCGACCCGAATTTCGGTTTCGCGGTGCCGGTCGCTGTTGATGGCGTCGACAATGCGATCCTCGATCCGCGCTCGACCTGGGCGGACGGCGCCGCGTTCGACGCCTATGCCAAGAAGCTCGTCTCGATGTTCATCCAGAACTTTGGGCAGTACGAAGACCACGTCGACAGCAAGGTGAGAAGCGCCGCTCCGGTCATGCTCGCCGCCGCCGAATAATTTTCTGCGTCCCAGGGATTCACGTGAAACCGCCGGCCTTTGCGCCGGCGGTTTTCTTTTGGCCGGCTTTGTGGGAAACATGCCGCCAGACACAGGCATTTAGAGACCCATGGCCAGCAATCCCCTTGTCATCAACAACCGCATCACCATCGCCGGATGGGAGCTGACGGAACAGTTCGTGCTGGCGGGCGGGCCGGGTGGCCAGAACGTCAACAAGGTTTCGACGGCGGTTCAGCTTTTCTATGACATCGTCAACACGCCGTCCCTGCCGGAGCGGGTGAAGGAAAACGCCATCAAACTCGCCGGAAAACGGGTGTCGAAGGACGGCGTGCTGATGATAGAGGCGAACCGGTTCCGCAGCCAGGAGCGCAATCGGGAGGATGCGCGGGAGCGGCTGAAGGAACTGATTCTCAAGGCCGCCGAACCGCCGCCGCCGCCGCGCAAGAAGACCAAGCCCACCAAGGGATCGGTGGAACGTCGGCTGAAGGAAAAATCCGGCCGTTCGGACGTCAAGAAGATGCGTGGCCGGCCAAGCGGCGACTGAGAGCGGAGATTGATCTTTGGCGACGCTTGGAAACGGAATCAGGCACCTTCCCGATTATCTGGACCGGCCGGCGCAGGAGCATCTGGTCGAACTGATCCGCGGGGTGGTCGCCGAGGCCCCGCTCTACACGCCCGAAATGCCCGGCACCGGCAAACCCATGTCGGTGCGCATGACCAATTGCGGCCCGCTCGGCTGGGTGACGGACAAGGACCAAGGGTATCGCTATCAGTCGTTTCACCCGGTGACGAAAAAGCCGTGGCCCGCCATGCCGCAGGAACTGCTCGATCTCTGGGAAAAGCTTGGCGACTATCCGAAGCCGCCGGAGGCCTGCCTCATCAACTTCTATTCCGACGATGCCAAGATGGGCCTGCATCAGGACAAGGACGAGAACGACCTTGCCGCCCCCGTTCTTTCCGTCTCGCTCGGCAACAGCTGCCTGTTCCGGGTCGGCGGCCTGGACCGGAAGGACGCGACCGGCTCTTTCCGGCTGGCGAGCGGCGATGTCGTCGTGCTGGGCGGGGAGGGACGCCTCGCGTTCCACGGCGTCGATCGAATTTATCCGGGGACGTCGACGCTGTTAAAGAACGGCGGACGCATCAACCTGACGCTTCGCCGCGTGAATAGCTGACGATTTAAGTCAATAGCCGGCGATCGACAGTCTACAATTTGCGCAGTTCGACCGTTTCCACCAAGTGATTGCGGCCCTTGCGCAGGATCAGGTCCGCCCTCGGGCGGGTGGGCACGATGTTCTGCCGCAGGTTCTTGAGGTTGATGTTTTCCCACAGCCCCTCGGCGACGGCGCGGGCTGCATCCGCGTCAATCGCCGCGTATTTCTTGAAGAAGGAGGTCGGATCGCGGAAGGCGGTCTGGCGCAGCTTCATGAAGCGCTGGACGTACCAGTTGTGGATCTGCTCTTCATCGGCATCGATATAGATCGAGAAGTCGAAGAAATCCGAAACGATCGGCACGATCTTGCCGTCGGCCGGCAGCGCTCGAGACTGGAGGACGTTGATGCCCTCGAAGATCAGGATGTCCGGCCGGTCGACCAGCGTGTATTCGTCCGGGAGGACATCATAGGTGAGATGCGAATAGCGCGGAGCCTTGACGTTCGGCTCGCCGGCCTTGATCGCCGACAGGAACCGCAGGATGGTGCCGATGTCGTAGCTTTCCGGAAAACCCTTGCGCTCCATCAGGTTTTCACGCTGGAGAACCGCATTCGGATAGAGGAAACCGTCGGTGGTGATGAGATCCACTTTCGGGCTCGACGGCCAGCGGGCGAGCAGTTCCTTCAGGATACGTGCGGTGGTCGATTTGCCAACCGCCACGGAACCGGCAATGCCGATGATGAAGGGCGTTTTGGTGATGTCGGAAAGGCTGAGGAACCGGTTGCGCTGCTTGAAGAGCCGCTGCGAGGCCTCGACATGCGTCGACAGCAGTCGCGACAGCGAGAGATAGATGCGCCTGACTTCGTCGAGATCGATCGGGTCGTCCAGCGAACGCAGCCTCTGCACCTCGTCTGCGGTGAGCGTCAGCGGCGTGTCTGCGCGGAACTTCGCCCATTCCTCCGCACTGAAGCGGTGATAGGGCGAATAATATTCCGCATTCGGGCCGGTTTCGGGGTCAGGCGTCTCGGCGGGCTGGGAAGCAATGCTCATGATGTCGGCCGGCTTGCCTTTTCTTGAAGGCCGGACTGGCCGGTCCTTCTCTGGAGTTCGTCGAGCACATCCTGCAACGGCACCGCTGCAATATTCAAGACGACTAAAAGATGATAGAGGAGATCGGCGCTCTCGGTGGTCAGATTCTTGCGGTCCTGCTGAATGGCGGCGATGACCGTTTCGACCGCCTCTTCGCCGAGCTTCTTTGCGGCCTTCTCCTGGCCGGCGGCGAAAAGCTTCGCCGTCCAGGATTCCTCCGGTGAAGCCTTGGCCCGCTCGGCAACGATCCGTTCAAGGTCGATCAGGGAAAATTCACTCATAACACTCTTCCCGATGGCTCAATCGAGCCGCATGGCAATGCCGTGCTCAGCCATATAATGCTTTGCCTGGCCGACCGTATAGGTCCCGAAGTGGAAAATCGATGCGGCCAGCACTGCCGTCGCATGGCCCTGTTTGATGCCGGCGACCATGTCGTCCAGGTTTCCGACGCCACCCGACGCGATAACCGGGGCGCGGACGCTGTCGGCGATCATCCGCGTCAGCTCCAGGTCGTAGCCGCTCTTGGTGCCGTCCCGGTCCATGGAGGTGACGAGCAGTTCGCCGGCGCCGCGCTCGACCATCTTGACGGCGAACTCGACGGCATCGATGCCGGTCGCGTTGCGGCCGCCATGCGTGTAGATCTCCCAGGCACTCAGATTGTCGCCACCGACGGCTTGGGCACGCCGCCGCTTGGCGTCGATCGACACGACGATGCACTGGTTGCCGAACTTGTCGGCGGCCTCAGCCACGAAATCCGGATTGGCGACCGCCGCCGAGTTGATCGCGACCTTGTCGGCACCCGCAAGCAGCAGCTTGCGGATATCGGCTACGGCGCGCACGCCGCCGCCGACGGTGAGCGGCATGAAGCAGTGTTCGGCGGTGCGGGCGACGACGTCGAAGATCGTATCGCGATTGTCGGAAGAGGCGGTGATGTCGAGAAAGCAGAGCTCGTCGGCACCGGCGGCGTCATAGGCCTTGGCCGCCTCGACAGGATCGCCGGCATCGATGAGATCGACGAAGTTGACGCCCTTGACGACGCGGCCGTCTTTCACGTCCAGGCAGGGGATGACACGGGCTTTGAGGGTCATGCGGCACGTCCTTGTCTGGAGCGGATCAGGTCCAGCGCCTGTTTGGGATCGATGCGGCCGTCATAGAGCGCACGGCCGGAAATCGCGCCTTCGAGTCGGGCCGCATCCGGCTCCAGCATGCGGCTGATATCGTCGAGCGAGGCAAGCCCGCCGGACGCGATGACCGGGATGGAGACGGCATTGGCGAGTTCCAGCGTGGACGCCCAGTTGATGCCGGCGAGAATGCCGTCGCGGTCGATATCGGTATAGATGATCGCCGAAACGCCCGCGCCCTCGAATTTTTTCGCCAGTTCGATGACGCCGAGCTCCGACGCTTCCGCCCAGCCTTCGACGGCGACCTTGCCGCCCTTGGCGTCGATGCCGACCGCGACCTTGCCGGGAAACTGCTTGCAGGCCTCGATCACCAGCGCCGGATCGCGCACCGCGACCGTGCCGAGGATGACGCGGGTAAGCCCGCGCGCCAGCCAGTTTTCGATATGGTCGAGTGTGCGGATGCCGCCGCCGAGCTGCACGGGGTTCTTGGTGGCTTTCAGGATCGCATCGACGGCCGCGCCATTGACGCTTTCACCCGCGAAGGCGCCGTTCAGATCGACGACATGCAGCCACTCGAAGCCCTGGTCCTCGAAGGTTTTGGCCTGGGCAGCCGGGTCGGGATTGTAGACGGTAGCCTGGTCCATGTCGCCGAGCTTGAGGCGCACGCACTGACCGTCCTTCAGGTCGATTGCAGGAAAGAGGATCATGTCTTCGGTCCTTGATAGTTCGCGCGAGCTCAGGGCTTCCAGCGCAGGAAATTGGAGATGAGGGCAAGACCCAATGTCTGGCTTTTCTCAGGATGAAACTGAGATCCGGCCACGTTGTCGCGGCCGACGAACGCCGTCATCGACCCGCCGTATTCGGTGGTTGCGATCACGTCGCTGCGGTGCTTTGCAGCCAGATGGTAGGAATGCACGAAATAGGCGTGCAGGCCGTCCGGCCCGGTCGGAATGCCCTCGAACAGCGGGTGGGGGTGGTGAATATCGAGCGTGTTCCAGCCGATCTGCGGGATCTTGAGGCTGGGATCGCTCGGCGTCATCTCGACGACGTCGCCCTCGATCCAGCCGAATCCCGACGTGGTGGTCTTTTCCAGCCCGCGCGACGACATCAGCTGCATGCCGACGCAGATGCCGAGGAAAGGGCGGCCCTTATGTTCGACCACGTCGAGGATGGCTTCGCGCATGCCCGGCACCGCGGCGAGGCCGGCGCTACAGTCCGCATAGGCGCCGACGCCCGGCAGCACGATACGGTCGGCGGTGGCGACGGCCTCTGCTTTATCGGTGAGGTCGATGATCGCTTCGATGCCGGCTTCGCGCGCGGCTCGCTCAAAAGCCTTGGTCGCGGAACGCAGGTTGCCGGACCCGTAGTCGATGATTGCGACGCGCATCAGCGTCCTCCATGTTCGAAAAGGCCCATGTGAGGGGCCTGCCATCCGGCGGCGGGCGGTTTTGCCTGTTTCGCCCACTCGGCCGAGACCGGCATTGGTTGTTGTTCCGGCTGCGGCAGGCGGGAGAAATAGATCTCCTCCGCCGTACGCAGATTCTGGGCGGCGATCACCGTTTCCAGTGTCCAGCCGCGACGGATCAGTGCTTCGGAGCGATAATGTCGGCCTTCGAGGGCCGTGAGCAGGCTGGTGGCGAAACCAAGCAGCAGGCCGGCGGTCCAGAAGCCGGGGACCTGCATCAGGATGCCGCTGCCGATCTGGGCAAGCAGAATGACGATGCCGGCGATCCACAGCCCATGCCAGAAAAGCCAGATCCAGGGAAACAACAGCGCAAGCCAGGAAAACCCGTCCCGCAGGACGAGGGTCGACTGGTGATCCCTGTCGGATCCGCTTCGCGGGTCATTGGGCGGTGTCAGAACGAGGTAGCTTCTCAAGGATCGTCTCCTCAAGCAGTCAGACCAGCATTCCCTTCGTGGAGGGAACGCGATTGGCCTGCCGCGGGTCGATTTCAATGGCGGCGCGAAGTGTCCGCGCCACGGCTTTGAAGCAGGTCTCGGCGATATGATGGTTGTTGGCGCCGTAATGGTTCAGCACGTGCAGCGTAATTCCGGCGTTCTGGGCAAGCGCCTGGAAAAATTCCCGCACCAGTTCCGTGTCGAACGTGCCGATCTTCGGCGCGCTGAATGCGACGTTCCAGACCAGGAACGGACGGCCAGACACGTCGATGGCCGCCTTGGTCATCGTCTCGTCCATGGCAAGGTCGAGCGAGGCATAGCGGGTGATGCCGCGGCGGTCGCCGAGCGCCTTGGAGATCGCCTGGCCGATCGCGATGCCGGTATCTTCGACCGTGTGATGGTCGTCGATATGCAGGTCGCCGGTGACGTCGATGTCCATGTCGATCAGCGAATGCCGCGAGAGCTGGTCCAGCATATGGTCGAAGAAGCCGACGCCCGTGGAAATCTTCGCCGCGCCGGTGCCGTCGAGATTGACGGAAACGGAAACGGAAGTTTCGTTGGTCTTGCGGACGATGTTGCCCACGCGTGCGGTTGTCGTCTCACCCATCTGGGTCTGCTCCATGCGATCGATCAGCGCTCCTTATCAGGCACGACATCAAATATCCAGCAAAAGCAGGGGTGTCGCTGCGGTATCGCGTCATGAGATTGCATTCGCCCTGGACCGACTTACATAAATGCTCAACGGGGCCGAAATGCCCATAAACGAAAGCCCGGAAGACGGGCGAACAGGTGCTTTATGACAACGATTATTACAGTGAGAAAGGGCGGCAAGGTCATCATGGCAGGCGACGGCCAGGTGAGCCTCGGCCAGACCGTGATGAAGGGCAATGCCCGCAAGGTGCGGCGCATCGGCAAGGGCGAAGTGATCGCCGGTTTCGCTGGTGCCACCGCCGACGCGTTCACGCTGCTCGACCGACTTGAAAAAAAGCTCGAGCAATATCCCGGCCAGCTGATGCGCGCCGCCGTCGAGCTCGCCAAGGACTGGCGTACCGACAAATACCTGCGCAATCTCGAAGCGATGATGCTGGTCGCCGACAAGTCGACCACGCTGGCGATCACCGGCAATGGCGACGTGCTCGAACCGGAACACGGAACCATCGCGATCGGCTCCGGCGGCAACTATGCCTATGCCGCCGCCCGCGCGATGATGGATACGGACAAGTCGGCCGAAGAGATCGCCCGCAAGGCACTCGATATCGCCGCCGATATCTGCGTCTATACCAACCACAACCTGGTCATCGAGACGCTGGACGCCGATGGCTGAAGGCGCGCCTCGCTACTCGTTTCGTGATGTCACCCGTGAGGATTTTCCTCTCTTGGCGACGTGGCTCGCCGAGCCGCATATCGCGAAATGGTGGGGCGGGGTCGACGAGGAACTGGCGAGCATCGAATATTCGATGACGAGCGTCGAGACCCGGCCGATGATCGCGGAACTGGACGGCAGGCCGATCGCCTATCTCCAGTACTACGATCCGCATCTCGAAGAGGATCATCCCTATCAGGATCAGCCGAAGGGCACGCTTGGCATCGACATCTCGATCGGCAATGCTGAGCTTGTCGGCATCGGCCATGGCAGCGCGATCATCCGCCAGCTGACCTCTGAACTTTTCGAGAACGGCGCGAAAAGGATCGTCATCGATCCGGATCCGGAGAACGCCCAGGCGATCCGCGCCTATGAAAAGGCCGGCTTCCGCTACGTCGACACCAGGACATCCATTTACGGTCCGGCCCATTTCATGGCGCTGGACGCACCAGAAGAAACGGATTTGACATGAGTAACTTTTCACCCCGGGAAATCGTCTCCGAGCTGGATCGGCACATCATCGGCCAGCACGACGCCAAGCGCGCGGTGGCGATTGCGCTGCGCAATCGCTGGCGCCGCCATCAGCTCGACGAGAGCCTGCGCGACGAAGTGATGCCGAAGAACATTTTGATGATCGGCCCGACCGGCGTCGGCAAGACGGAAATCTCCCGACGCCTCGCCAAGCTCGCCGGCGCGCCCTTCATCAAGGTCGAAGCGACCAAGTTCACCGAAGTCGGTTATGTCGGCCGCGATGTCGAGCAGATCATCCGCGATCTCGTCGAGATCGGCATCGGCCTCGTGCGCGACAAGATGCGCGCCGACGTGCAGGCCAAGGCCCATATGAGCGCCGAGGAAAGGGTGCTCGATGCCTTGGTGGGCCCCACGGCCTCGCCTGCCACCCGCGACAGCTTCCGCAAGAAATTGCGAAACGGCGAGATGGATGACAAGGAAATCGATATCGAAGTGGCCGACAGCGGTTCCGGCATGCCCGGCTTCGAGATTCCCGGCATGCCGGGCGCCAATATCGGCGTGCTGAACCTGTCGGAAATGTTCGGCAAGGCCATGGGCGGCCGCACCAAGAAGGTTCGCACCACCGTCAAGAAATCCTATGGCGAGCTGATCCGCGACGAATCCGACAAGCTGATCGACAACGAGGTCATCCAGCGTGAAGCCGTTCGCTCGGTCGAAAACGACGGCATCGTCTTCCTGGACGAGATCGACAAGATCGCCGCTCGCGACGGCGGCATGGGCGCCGGCGTGTCCCGCGAAGGCGTGCAGCGCGACCTGCTGCCGCTGGTCGAAGGTACCACGGTGTCGACCAAATACGGGCCGGTGAAGACCGACCACATCCTGTTCATCGCCTCGGGCGCCTTCCACGTCTCCAAGCCCTCTGACCTTCTGCCGGAACTCCAGGGCCGCCTGCCGATCCGGGTCGAGCTGAGGCCGCTCACCAAGGAGGATTTCCGCCGCATCCTTACGGAAACCGAGGCGAGCCTCATCCGCCAGTACAAGGCGCTGATGGAAACGGAAGAACTGACGCTCGACTTCACCGAGGACGCGATCGACGCGCTCGCAGACGTCGCTGTGCACCTCAACTCCTCGGTCGAGAATATCGGCGCCCGCCGGCTGCAGACGGTGATGGAACGGGTGCTCGACGAGATCTCGTTCAACGCCCCGGACCAGGGCGGTACGACGGTGATGATCGATGCGGAATACGTCAAGAAGCATGTCGGCGATCTTGCCGCCGACACCGATCTGTCGCGCTACATTCTCTGAGCGGCAATCGTGGCAGCCGGGCAACGTCCGGCTGCTCATTTGCCGGCGCTGACGGGATTTTGAACGCCCGCGTCTCGACACGGTCCTTACGCCTCGCGTAAGGGAAGCGCGTTTTCATGGAAATATCCGGCGCTTGAGTGAGTCGGTTTGGAATGGCTTTCAGCATCCCGTGCCGGAGAACGGCATAGTCGAAGTCCTGGGACACGCAAAAATCTTGAAACGCATCCTTCTGGCCCTGATCCTTGTCGTCGCGACGTCCGCGGCCTCTTCCGCGTTCGCAGGCGGCCTCACGATGGTTCCCGAAGGAAATCGTCACGCGGAACAGCCGAAGATCCCGGGCGCCTCGGTGCGTCGGACCCGTGCCGGGCGCACGACCTTCGATGACAAATACGAGAAGATCCGCGACCTTTTGGCCTCCGACAAGAAGCTGATCGCCAAGGTCAGGTCGACGGCGGCCGATTACGGCATCGATCCGATCCACATGCTCGGCGCGATCGTCGGTGAGCATACCTACAATGTCGATGCGTACGACCGGCTGCAGACCTATTACGTCAAGGCGGCCGCCTATGCCGGCAACAGTTTTCGTTTCGGTTACGGTGACGAGGGCATCCAGCAGTTCCTCGACCGGCCGGAATTCAGCAAATGCGGCGACGTCGCTGATTCCTACAAGCTCTGGACCTGCCGCGAAGGCGTCTGGGAAAAGAGCTTTCGCGGCCGTTCGGTCGGCGGCACCTCGTTTCCCGACAACCGCTTCAGTGCGGTCTTCTTCCAGCCGTTCTATGCGGGCCAGACTTTTGGCCTCGGCCAGGTCAACCCGCTGACGGCGCTGATGCTGTCTGACATGGTGGCCAGAACCTCCGGTTATCCGAAGCTCGACGAGAACAAGGCTGCTGCGGTTTATGACGCGATCATGGATCCGGACAAGTCGCTCGCCTATATGGCAGCCAGCATCCGCCGCTCGATCGACGACTACAAGTCGATCGCCGGCATGGACATTTCCCGCAATCCCGGCATTACCGCGACGCTCTATAATACCGGCGGTTCGGCGCAGCGCGCCGCGGCCCTGGCTGCTCGCGGCGGCCTGCCGGAAGAGAATTATTACGGCTGGCTGGTCAACGACAAGCTCGCCGAGTTGAAATCCCTCCTCTGACGGCTGATATACCCTCCATAGGAAACTCCTGAGGAGGGCTGTCCATGGACATCCGCCCCGAACCCTTCGTTCCGCCGGCACCTCCGCATCGGGATCGGTTGCTGAACCCGATCGAGGTCATCTGGACTGCGCTGCGCAATCCTCTGGAGCTGTGGGGAAAGGTCTCCTACACGCTGCCCTGGTTTGAGACGAAGTTCTTCAAGGAACGGACGCTGATCGTCAACCATCCCGGGCTTATCCGGCATATCCTGGTGGATAATGTCGGCAATTACGAGATGTCGGAAATCCGCCAACTCGTCCTTCGCCCGATCCTCCGGGACGGCCTGCTGACCGCGGAAGGCGAGGTCTGGAAACGCTGCCGCAAGGCGATGGCGCCGGTTTTCACGCCAAGGCATTCCCGCGGTTTCGCCGGCCAGATGCTGAGCCAGACCGAGGAGTTCTCGAGGAAATATGCCGAGGCCGGCGCCGAGGGCTCGGTCCGTGATATTTCGGTCGATATGACCGAACTGACCTATGCCATCCTTGCCGAAACCCTGTTTTCCGGGGAGATCGCCGGCAACAAGGCGACCGTTGCCGACGATGTCGACCAGCTTCTGCATCGCATGGGCCGGATCGACCCGATGGACATGCTGCGCGCGCCGCCCTGGGTGCCACGCGTCACGCGAATCGGCGGCAGGCGGATCCTCGACAAGTTCCGGCGTGTGGTTGCCGAAACCATGCTCATGCGGCAGGAGCGGATGCGCGAACATCCCGACAATGTGCCGCAGGATTTCCTGACGCTGCTGCTGCAGCTTGCCGGCCCGGACGGGCTGACCATGGGCGAGATCGAGGACAATATCCTCACCTTCATCGGCGCGGGGCACGAAACGACGGCCCGGGCGCTTGCCTGGACGCTCTATTGCGTCGCGGAGTCGCCGCCGGTGCGGCAGGCCATGGAAGAAGAGATCGACCGTGTTCTGGCGACCGGCGCCGATCCGGTCGAATGGCTGGATCTGATGCCATGGGTTCGGGCGGCGTTCGAGGAAGCATTGCGGCTCTATCCGCCGGCGCCCTCGATCAACCGCGAAGCGATCAGCGACGACAGCTGGACGAGCCCGGAAGGCAAGACGGTCAGGATCGACGCCGGGGTGACGGTGCTGGTCATGCCCTGGACGCTGCACCGCCACGAACTGTATTGGGAAAAGCCGCGCGCCTTCATGCCGGAACGTTTTCTGCCCGAAAATCGCGGCAAGCTGAACCGGTTCCAGTATCTGCCTTTCGGTGCGGGGCCGCGCACCTGCATTGGCGCCACCTTCGCCCTGCAGGAAGCGGTGATCGCGCTTGCGGTGCTGATGCGGGACTATCGGTTCGACGTTACGCCCGAAACCAAGGTCTGGCCGGTCCAGAAGCTGACCACCCAGCCGCGCGATGGTCTGCTGATGCGGGTCAGTCCGCGACATGAGAGGTCTTCGCTGGTGAATTGATCTTGGCGGCCTATGCGCTATTGATCCATGGACCGATCTTCAGGATTTTCGCGTGGCTTCATCCCTTCCTTCCGGCCCCCTCCTTCTCGGGATTGATACCGGCGGCACCTATACGGATGCGGTGCTGTTCCGCGAGGGCGAAGGCGTTATCGCCAAGGCTAAATCGCTGACGACGCGGCATGACCTGGCGGTTGGCATTGCCGGCGCCGTCGATGCGGTGCTGGAGAAAAGTGCTGCCTCCGCCTCGGCAATCGGCCTCGTTTCGCTGTCGACCACGCTCGCCACCAATGCGCTGGTCGAAGGGCAGGGCGGTCGGGCCGCCTTGATCATGGTCGGCTTCACAGAGGAGGATCTCACCCGTGGCGGACTTGCCGAGGCGCTGGGAAGCGATCCGGTGATCTTCCTGCCTGGCGGCCATGACGTGCACGGCAACGAGACGCCGCTGGATATGACTGCGCTCGAAGCGGCCATGCCGGCGCTGGCGGGCACAGTCTCGTCCTTTGCGGTTGCCGGCTATTTCGCCGTCCGGAATCCGGCTCATGAAATCCGGCTGAGGGACCGTATTCGTGCGCTTTCGCATCTGCCCGTCACCTGCAGCCACGAGCTTTCGTCGAAACTCGGCGGTCCTCGCCGTGCGTTGACCACGCTGCTCAATGCGCGGCTGGTGTCGATCATCGACCGGTTGGTCGGGTCCTGCGAGGGCTTTCTGGCCGCGCGCGGCATCGCGGCGCCGATGATGGTGGTGCGCGGCGATGGCGCACTGATTTCGGCCGCAGAAGCCCGGTTGCGGCCGATCGAAACGATCCTCTCCGGCCCCGCCGCAAGCCTTGTCGGGGCGCATTTCCTGACCGGGCTCGATCAGGCGGTCGTCTCCGACATCGGCGGCACGACGACGGATGTCGCGGTCCTCGATGGCGGGCGGCCGAAGCTGGCGGAAGAGGGCGCGGTGGTCGGCGGTCATCGCACCATGGTGGAGGCGGTAGCGCTGCGCACCTATGGGCTTGGCGGCGATTCCGAGGTTCATATCGACGACCGCGGCCTCGAAGCGCGGCTCACGCTCGGCCCGCGCCGGCTTCTGCCGCTGAGCCTCGCCGCGATGGCGCATGGCGAGATCCTCCTGTCGACGCTGGAAAAGCAACTGCGCGCCAGCCATGCCGGACGGCACGACGGGCGCTTTGCGGTCCGAACCGGCGTTCCGGATGTGATGGCCCAGGGGCTGCAGCCGCCGGAACAGGCGCTTCTTGTCCGCATCGGCGCTGCGCCGATCCCGCTCAACGATCTCCTGACCATGAATTCGCAAAGAGCGGTTCTCGACCGGCTGGTTGCGAGAGGGCTGGTGCATCTTTGCGGCATCACCCCTTCGGATGCGCTCCACGTGCTCGGCCGCCAGAGCCAATGGCACGGAGAGGCAGCGCGGCTGGGTCTGGAACTTGCCGCCCGGCGCAAGGACGGTGCGGGACGCGAGATCGCCGCCTCGCCGGAAGAGCTTGCGGAAAAGATCGTCAGCCGGCTGACCCGTCAGTCCTCCGAGGCCGTGCTCACCGCCTGTCTCGCCGAAGACGGCGCCGAAGCCATCGATCCCGCGGTTTCGCTCGCAGTCGACCGGGCTCTGAAACGGGTTCCCGGCATCGCCCGGTTTTCCGTATCACTCGATCGTCCGCTGATCGGGCTCGGGGCCTCGGCACCGGTCTATTATCCGGCGGTCGCGGATATGCTGGGTGCGCAGTCGGTCATTCCGCCTGACGCCGATGTGGCGAATGCTATCGGCGCCGTCGTCGGCCAGGTCCGCGCCAGCGTCACCGTCGTCGTTACCTCCCCGGAAGAAGGCCGCTTCATCCTCTCCGGCGCAGGCGAGCGGCTCTCGGTCATCGGTGAAATGCAAGCGGTGGCGACGGCCCGCGAGCGCGCCATCGCTGCGGCCCTGGCACAGGCGAATGCGGACGGCGCCAAGGATGCGGTCGTGACGGTTGCGGAAGAGTTGGATGCGCCGGAAATCGAGGGCTCGCGAAAGCTGGTCGAGGCGCGGATCACTGCCGTTGCAGTCGGCAGGCCGAGGATAGCCGGTTTCTGAGCGCCCCTGTGCACGTCTGTTGTGGACCGCCACTGAAAGCCTTATTCAACAAGGCGTAAGTGAGCCGGTATTTATTCCAGCTGGGAACAAATCGCAGTGATTACCAATCTTGCCGATCTGGAAATCTTCGTCAAAGTCGCAGCCAGCGGAAATATGTCGGCGGCGGCGAAGAGCCTCGGCATTTCCCCGGCGGTGGTCTCGAAGCGCATCAAGCGGCTGGAGGAACAACTGGGGACGCGCCTCCTCCAGCGCACGACCCGCCAGATCGGAATGACCGACGCGGGAAAAGGGTTTTACGACAGGATTGCCAATGTCCTGACGGGGATCGAGGATGCCGAGCAGTTCGTCTCGGGCCGGTCGACCGAGATCGCCGGCAATCTGCGCATCTCGGCGCCGACCTCGTTCGGGCGAATGCACATAGCGCCTCATCTGCCGACATTCATGCAGGCAAACCCGCATCTCTCCATCGACCTGATCCTGTCGGACGAGTTCACGGATATCATCGCCCAGGGTTTCGACGTGGCGATCCGCATCTCCGAGCTGAAGGATTCGAGCCTTGTCGCCCGCAAGCTCGTTCAGGTCCGGCGCATCCTCTGCGCGTCTCCAACCTATATCGAGCGGCATGGCGCCCCGACAAGCATAGAGGAACTGGCCAACCACCACTGCCTGACGGCGCACAATGGCGAACCCTGGCGGCTCGAAGGTCCCAAGGGCCCGCTTGTCTATCGACCGGCGGGTATGCTGAACACCAATTCGAGCGAGGTCATCCGCGAAGCGGTCATCGCCGGGCTCGGAATCGCACTGAGATCTACCTGGGATATCGGCAACGAGCTCAGGGACGGACGGCTGGTGATTGTGATGCCTGGCTACGAAGGATCGAAGAACGTTTCGGTCTCGGCGGTCTACCCCAGCCGGCAGCATCTTCCATCAAAAGTCCGGGCATTCATCGAATACCTGGCGGAACTTTATGGGCCGGTTCCCTATTGGGAGCGGCATTCTCCGGATGCGGGCCGGAAGTAGATTATTTCCGATTTGGCATAAGTCATTCAATATTTGTGCAATTGCAATTTCCCTCGCTACCAAAGAGACTTGCGCGCGACTGGAAAAATTCGGAGGAACCGATGGCCCGTATCGAAAAAAATGGTCTCGCAATCGACGAGAAGCTCTACGACTTCCTGGTGAAGGAAGCGCTGCCGGCGACCGGTGTCGATGCCGAACGGTTCTTCTCCGAGTTCTCGAAGATCGTCCACGACTTGGCGCCGAAGAACCGCGAGCTTCTTGCCAAGCGCGACGCCTTCCAGGCCAAGCTCGACGATTGGTACCGCAAGAACGGCGCGCCTAGCGATCTGGCCACTTACGAAGCCTTCCTGCGCGACATCGGTTACCTGCTGCCGGAAGGGCCGGATTTCACGGTCTCAACCGACAGGGTCGATCCGGAAATCGCCGAGATCGCCGGGCCGCAGCTCGTCGTCCCGGTTATGAATGCCCGCTATGCGCTGAACGCCGCCAATGCCCGCTGGGGTTCGCTCTACGATGCGCTCTATGGCACCGACGCCATTCCCGAGACCGACGGCGCCGAAAAGGGCAAGGGCTACAATCCGGTCCGCGGCGCCAAGGTTATCGCCTGGGCGCGTGACTTCCTCGATCAGTCCGTGCCGCTGTCCGGCGCGAGCTGGACCGACGTCACCTCGTTTGTGGTCACCAGCGGCAAGCTGACGGCCGCAGCCCAGGACGGAAAGACGGTCGAGCTCGCCGATCCAGCCCAGTTTGCCGGCTATCTCGGCGAATCGGCGCAGCCGACGCATCTTCTGCTCAGGAAAAACGGCCTGCATATCGAGATCCGGATCGACGCCACGACGGCGACCGGCAAGGACGATCCGGCCAGGATTTCGGATGTCTGGCTGGAATCGGCGATCACCGCGATCATGGACTGCGAGGATTCGATCGCCGCTGTCGATGCCGAGGACAAGGTCGTCGTCTACCGCAACTGGCTCGGCCTGATGAACGGCGACCTCCAGGAAGAGGTAGCCAAGGGCGGCAAGTCCTTCATCCGCAAGCTCAACCCCGACACAAACTTCAAGGCGCCTGCCGGCGGCGATGTTACGGTCAAGCGCCGCTCGCTGATGCTGATCCGCAATGTCGGCCACCTGATGACCAATCCGGCGGTGTTGGACAGTGATGGCAGGGAAGTTCCGGAAGGCATCATGGATGCGATGGTGACGGCGCTGATCGCGATCCACGATATCGGCCCCAATGGTCGCCGCCAGAATTCCCGCGTTGGTTCCATGTATGTGGTGAAACCGAAGATGCACGGGCCGGAAGAGGTCGCCTTCGCCTGCGAGATTTTTGCCCGTGTCGAACAGGCGCTCGGTCTTCCCACCAATTCCATGAAAATGGGCATCATGGACGAGGAGCGCCGCACCACGATCAACCTCAAGGCCTGCATCCGCGAGGCGCGCGAGCGTGTCGTGTTCATCAATACCGGCTTCCTCGACCGCACCGGCGACGAGATCCACACGTCCATGGAAGCCGGCCCGATGATCCGCAAGGGCGACATGAAACAGGCGGCGTGGATCGCGGCCTACGAGAACTGGAACGTCGATATCGGCCTCGAATGCGGCCTGTCCGGCCACGCGCAGATCGGCAAGGGCATGTGGGCCATGCCGGACATGATGGCGGCGATGCTGGAGCAGAAGATCGCCCATCCGAAGGCTGGCGCCAACACCGCCTGGGTTCCGTCGCCGACAGCCGCGACGTTGCATGCGACGCACTATCACAAGGTCGATGTTGCCGCCGTCCAGGACGGTCTCAAGAGCCGTACCCGCGCAAAACTGTCGGATATCCTCTCCGTGCCGGTGGCCGTGCGGCCGAACTGGACGCCGGAGGAAATCCAGCGCGAACTCGACAACAATGCGCAGGGTATTCTCGGCTACGTCGTCCGCTGGATCGACCAGGGTGTCGGCTGCTCCAAGGTGCCGGACATCAACAATGTCGGCCTGATGGAAGACCGGGCGACGCTGCGCATTTCCGCCCAGCACATGGCGAACTGGCTCTATCACAAGCTGGTCACGGAAGAGCAGATCGTCGAGACGATGAAGCGCATGGCGGGCGTCGTCGACGGCCAGAATGCCGGCGACCCGCTCTATATGCCGATGGCCAGGGATTTCGATGGGTCCGTCGCTTTCCAGGCGGCACTCGATCTGGTGCTCAAGGGCCTCGAGCAGCCGAACGGTTATACCGAACCGGTCTTGCATCGCCGCCGTCTGGAACTGAAGGCCAAGCTCGCCGGCTGACCGGCGAGCAGAGGATCAGGCAAAGAAAAGGCCGCCGGAGAGTTCTCCAGGCGGCCTTTCGTATTCTCGTCGAATTTCGCGATTACTGGATCACGACGACCTTGGTTTCGCGGCCCGGACGGACGCGGCTGTAGAGGTCGATGACGTCCTGGTTGATCAGGCGGATGCAGCCCGACGAAGCGGCGGTGCCGATCGAGTTCCATTCCGGCGTGCCGTGCAGACGGAAGAGCGTATCCTGGCCCTTCTCGTTGAAGAGGTACATGGCGCGCGCGCCGAGCGGGTTGCTGAGACCCGGGCCCATGCCGTCTTCGACGTATTTTGCAACGTCCGGACGACGGCCTGCCATTTCCTTCGGCGGGTGCCAGGTCGGCCATTCCTGCTTCCAGGCGACATAGGCGGTGCCCGACCAGGCAAAACCCTGCTTGCCGACGCCGATGCCGTAGCGCATCGCCTTGCCGTTCGGCATGATGTAATAGAGATGGCGTTCACGCGTGTTGACGACGATCGTGCCCGGCTTTTCGCTGGTCTGATAGCTGACGATCTGGCGGACATACTGTTTGTCCACCTTGTTGATCGGGATTGCCGGAAGGGTATAACCGGCATCCCTCACCGATCCGTAGGAGTCGGTGAAGATCTGATCGGTGTAGGTGGTCGTGGCCAGCTGGGTGCCGCCGCCGGGAACCGTGGAGGCGCAACCGGCCAAGGCAGCAGTTGCCAACAAGCCGAGTGCGAGCATGCTAGTGCGTAAGCGCATGGAGATCTCTTGGATAAACGAATCGATTTAGACGGGCCTCTGGCCCATCTTTGATGACGGGTTATTTTCGATTAAACTACGCTTGGCAAGCGCTGCAGCGCATCAAAACAGAGCCGGCGCATGATTGAAAAAAGCCATGGCGTTTTTGCAACATCATGGAAGCGGTTTTTCGGGATTCTATGACTATACTCAACCTTGCCAGTAATAATCCATTAATAGATGGCCGACAGTCGGCTCGCGCCATGCTGGTGCGCAAGGGTGTCCAGATCCTGCTGCACGACATGCGGCATGCGATATTGCCGGAACTCGTGCTGTCGAGCGGAAGACGCGCCGATCTGGTGACCATCTCGGAAAAGGGCGAGATCTGGATCGTCGAGATCAAGACGTCGGTCGAGGATTTTCGCATCGACCGCAAATGGCCGGAATACCGGTACTTCTGCGACCGCCTGTTTTTCGCGACGCACAAGGACGTGCCGCTCGACATCTTCCCGGAGGATTGCGGCCTCTTCCTCTCGGACGGCTATGGCGGGCATCTGCTGCGGGATGCGCCGGAGCACAGGCTGCCGCCCGCGACCCGCAAGGCGATGATGCTGAACTTCTCGCGCGCAGCCGCCCAGCGCCTGATGCTGGCGGAATGGGCGACCGGCAAGACGTTCGACGAGATGTGACTATTTCGGGGCGCGCTTGGCGAGGATGCGCTGCAGCGTGCGGCGATGCATGTTGAGCCGGCGGGCGGTCTCGGACACGTTGCGTTCGCACATCTCGTAGACCCGCTGGATATGTTCCCAGCGCACCCGATCCGCAGACATCGGGTTTTCCGGCACGTCCGCCCGCTCGCCCGGCCGCTGCGTCAGTGCACCAAAGATGTCGTCGGCATCGGCGGGCTTGGCGAGATAATCGAGCGCCCCGAGCTTTACCGCGGTCACGGCCGTTGCGATATTGCCGTAACCAGTCAGCACGATCACCTTGGTGTCCTCGCGGCTTTGACGGATCGCTTCAATCACATCCAGCCCGTTGCCGTCGCCGAGGCGCAAATCCACCACCGCATATTTCGGCGGGCGAGCCTTCGTCTTGGCGATACCTTCCGCGACGGACTCCGCCGTGTCGACCAGGAAACCGCGGGTCTCCATGGCGCGGGCCAGCCGGCGCAGGAACGGTCCGTCGTCATCGACGATCAGCAGCGAAGGGTCAGGCCCGAGTTCTGGGTCGGCATGAGCCTTGGTCGGTTCCGGGTGTGTTTCCATCTCTTTTTCTCCGCGGGTTTTAAAAGGCCCGCTTGCCTTTTCATGATGATCGGCCGGTCGGCCGGCTTATTTCAAGTCCTGCGCGTCCATCACCGAGCGCGGCCATTCGATATGAATGCGGGCACCCGGTTCGCCGTTGTCGCGGTTGCCGAAGCGGATCGTGGCGCCGGACCGTTCCAGCAGCGTCTTGGCGATGAAGAGGCCGAGACCCAGCCCGCCCGCCCGTTCGTCTTCCCGGGGTCTCTTTGTCATATAGGGTTCGCCAATCCGCGAAAGAATATCCGGCGCATAACCCTGGCCATCATCCTCGATGGTGATCGCCACCCGATCGGCGTCGTGCTCGACCGTGACGGTCACCTTGCTCCTGGCATAATCGACGGCATTTTCGATCAGGTTGCCGAGCCCGTATATGATGGCGGCATTGCGGTTGCCGACCGGCTCGCTGGCGCGCTCGTTCTTCTCCACAAGCTCGATCTCGATGCCGAATTGCCGATGCGGCGCCACCACCTCCTCGACCAGGGAGGAAAGAGGCAGCCGGCGCATATGTTCCTCGCTCTCGGCCGAGAGAGAGGTGAGCCGGCGAAGAATGTCGCGGCAGCGCTCGCTCTGGCTTCTGAGAAGAAGAACGTCCTCGCGGAACCGGTCGTCGGGCCCGAGCTCGCGTTCCATCTCCTTGGCGACGACGCTGATCGTTGCGAGCGGCGTGCCGAGCTCATGGGCGGCGGCCGCCGCCAGCCCGTCGAGCTGCGAAAGATGCTTTTCCCGCTCAAGGACCAGTTCGGTTGCCGCAAGCGCATCGGCAAGCAGCGTCGCTTCGTGGCTGACGCGATAGGCATAAAAGGCCGCGAACATCATCATCGAGGCGATCGAACACCAGACGCCGAGCTGCATGACCGGCTGGATCCGCAGCGGCTCGCCCTCATACCAGGGAACCGGATAGGGTGAAAAGGCAAGCACGGTGGTGCAGATGAGCGCAAAGACGATCAGGACCAGCGAATGGCGCAGTGGCTGAGAAGCGAAGGCGATGATCACCGGCACGCAGATCAGCGGCGCAAAGGGATTGGCGAGCCCGCCGGTGATGAACAGCAGCGCCGCCATCTGCAACAGGTCGAAACCGAGCAGCGCCAGCGCCGATTTCGGCCCGAGCCGGTGGGTCGGCGGAAACCAGGCCGACAGGGTGAGGTTTGCGACCGCGAGCGCGCCGACCAGGATGCCCGCCTCCTGCAGAGGCAGCGGAAACTGCAGCAGCAGCCCGACGATGACCACGGTGATCGTCTGGCCCGCGACCGCAAGCCAGCGCAGCCGCACCAGCGTCTGGAGCCGGATCCGCCGGCTCGAAGGGCCGAACTGCGCAAAACGCACTGAAGGACTGTCTACGCTCACCGCCTGCTCTTTACCTTGCATTATATAAGTGACCCGAGGCCGCCTTCATAAACCGGCTCGACTTCAGGTCGCAGGCGGCATTCTGTCACGTCCCGCGCGGTTTGGCACGCGTCGTCGGGGCCGCCTCGGCCGGGTCTTCCGGCCAGGGATGTTTGGGATAACGGCCGCGCATCTCCGCCCGCACATCCTTCCAGGAACCGGCCCAGAAGCCGGGCAGGTCCCGCGTCGTCTGGATCGGCCGGTGCGCCGGCGAGTTCAGTTCGAGAAGCAGCGGCAGTTTTCCGCCGGCAATCGCCGGATGTTTCTTCAGCCCGAACAGTTCCTGCACCCGGATCGCCAGGACCGGCTCCTCGCCATCGTAACGGATCGGATGCCGCTCCCCGGTCGGCGCTTCGAAATGGGTCGGCGCCAACCTGTTGAGATCCTGGGAGACCTCATGCGGGATGAGCGAACGCAGCCCTTCCGAAAGACTGCCGGGATTGATGGAAGCGAGGCCGGACGCATTGCCCTGGAACGGCACGAACCAGTCGTCGAGCCGCGCAAGCAGCGCCTCGTCGCTCATATCCGGCCAGGGCTCGCCGATCGACCGGTTGAGGAAACCGATCCGGTCGCGAAGCTGCGCGCCTTCCTTGGAGAACGGCAGGACCTGAAGCCCCAGTTCCCGCACGCCCTCCGCAAGCGCCTGTGCGGCTCGTTCGCCGCTCGGCCTTGGCAGCGGCCTTTCCTCGAAAATGATCGCGCCGAGCCGTGTCACCTTGCGGGCGCGCACCTGCCGGCTGGCCCGGTCGAAGAAACATTCGTCGCTCTCACGGATCGCCCCGGAAAGCTCGGCTTCGACATCCGCCCGGCTGATTTCCGCTGCCGTCAGAATGCGCGCCTGCGCCGTCCGGCCGGTCAGGTCGGCGATGACCAGCATCTGCGATGCCGCCAGCCGCTCCGTTTCCTGTAGTTCCGCGCCGCGTCCGTTCGCCATCACGAAACGCCCGCGCCCGCCGCGTTGGAGCGCGATCCGGTCGGGATAGGCATGCAGGAGAAGCCTGCCGGCCAGAACCGTTTCATTCGACTGCGATCGCTTCGGCAGGTTCGAAGCGATCCGGTCTGCCAGTTTCCGCGCCGCATCGGCCCTGTCGCCGCGCTCGTTGCGGAACCGCCGCAGCCGTTCGTCGAGATCGATGTCGCTGCCGCCGAGCCCCTGTTCGGTCAGGAGCACCGCAAGCAGGCTTGCCTGCCTGCCGAAACCTTCCTCCGCCGCCGAGATCGCCATGGCCGAGAGTCGCGGCGGAAGCGCCAGCTCGCGCATCAGCCGGCCCTTTTCCGTCAGCCCGCCCTGAGGATCGAGCGCACCGAGCTGGGTCAGCAGCACCTTTGCCTCGTTGAAGGCCGGTCCGGGAGGCGGATCGAGAAAGGCAAGCCCCTTCGGATCCTGGACGCCCCAATGGGCCAGATCGAGAACCAGGCCGGAGAGGTCGCTCGCCAGAATCTGCGGCGGCGTGAAAGCCTGCAGCGCTGCCGTCTGCCCCGGATGCCAGAGGCGCATCGCAATGCCCGGTTCGGTACGGCCGGCGCGGCCCGCCCGCTGGTCGGCCGAGGCGCGGGAAACACGCACCGTCTCCAGCCGGGTGATCCCGGTCGAGGGCTCGAACACCGGCAGGCGCTGCAACCCGCTGTCGATGACGATCCGGACCCCGTCAATGGTGATCGAGGTTTCGGCGATCGACGTCGCCAGCACGATCTTGCGCTGCCCGGCGGGCGCCGGCCGGATCGCCAGATCCTGCTCCTTCTGGGAAAGATTGCCGTAAAGCGGCACCACCACGGTCTCCGGCCCGAACCGCCCCGCAAGCCGCTCGGCAGTGCGCAGGATTTCCGCCTGGCCCGGCAGGAAAGCGAGGATCGAACCCGTGTCGTTCGAATGCGCCTCGACGATCGCCCGCGTCATCGCGTCTTCGATCCGCTCGTTCGGCGCCCGGTCGCCATGCTGGATATCGATCGGAAACGTCCGGCCTTCGCTCTTGATGACCGGCGGCTCGCCGAGCAGTCCCGCGACGCGCTCGACATCCAATGTCGCCGACATGACGAGGATCCTCACGTCGTCGCGTAGCGCCGATTGCACATCGAGCGCCAGCGCCAGACCGAAATCCGCATCGAGCGACCGCTCATGGAATTCGTCGAAAAGGACCGCCGAGACGCCGTCAAGCTCCGGGTCGTCAAGAATCATCCGCGCGAAAACGCCCTCGGTCACCACCTCGATCCGGGTCTTCGCCGAGATCCTGTTGTCGAGCCGCATCCGGTAACCGACCCTCTCGCCCACCTGTTCGCCGAGCAGCGATGCCATGCGGGATGCAGCTGCGCGCGCCGCCAGCCGCCGCGGTTCGAGCAGGATGATCTTTCCGGTGCACCAGGCCTGGTCGAGCAGCGCCAGCGGCACGAGCGTCGTCTTGCCGGCGCCCGGCGGTGCGGAAAGCACGGCACGCGTACCCTGGGCGAGCGCTTGCATGATATCGCCGAGAACCTCGGTGACGGGAAGCTTTGGCAAGGTCTTGGTGATCGGACCTGCCTCATGCGCTGCGGTCATCAGCGCAAAACCTGTCCGCTGACATGGCGATAGGCAAGGATCGCCCCGGCAAGATCCTCGAGTGCCGCGCCCACAGACTTGAAGAGCGTGATCTCGTCATCGCCCGTACGGCCTGGGTGTCGTCCATGGGTAAGGTCGGCAAGTTCCGCCTTGATACCGTCTTTCGTCAGCACGCCGCTCTGCAGCGGCAGAACGATATCGCCGCCCTCCTTCATCGCCCCCGCACGCGTATCGACGAAAACGGATGAACGCCGCACCGCCTCGTCGTCGCTCTCGCGCATGCTCGGCTTGAAGGCGCCGACGAGGTCCAGATGCGCGCCCGGCTTCAGCCACTCGCCGCGGATCAGCGGCTCGCTCGACAGTGTCGCGCAGGAAATGATGTCCGCCTGTTCGGCAGCAGCGGGGAGATCCGTGATGGCGACCGCATCGAGCCCGAGCTCCCTTGCCTCATGCGCAGTCTCTTCGGCCTTCTCTATATTACGTCCCCAAATGCGGAAATGTTTGAGCGGTCGCACGAGCGCATGCGCCTGCATGAGATTGAGCGAAAGCCGGCCGGTTCCGACCATCAGCATGGTTTGCGCATCTTCGCGTGCCAGATATCGGGCGGCGAGTGCCGAGGTCGCAGCGGTGCGTCGCGCGGTCAGCTCGCCGCCCTCGATGATCGCCAGCATCTCGCCGGTCTTGCCCGACGAAAGAAGGTAGCTGCCGAAGATGGTGGAGAGGGACCGGAGATGGTTGTCCGGAAACAGGTTGAGGATCTTGACGCCGATATGGTCGCCCGGCACCCAGGCGGGCATCAGGAGCATGACCGCATTTGCTTCACCCGGCACCTCCATCTCATGATGGTGGCGCACCGGCATGACGCACTCGCTTTTGAACATCGTTTCGATCGCCGCGATAAGTTCTATAAAGGGTAGCGCGTCCCGGGTCTGCGCTTCATTCAATACCAGCATGTCATACTCCAGCCGCCAGAAACTGCTTTCACCCTAACAATGGGAAATCGCCGCGTAAAATCGCTTTTTATGGGCCGCGAAGCTGCTCTTTCCTTAATCGGTGCTTATTTTCTGGCCTGAAATCGACTGTTTTGGGCAGGCTGCGAGAAAAATGACAGTTTTTTGAAAATCCCTGTTGACTTGTCGGAGTGGTGGGATCTATAACCCGCTCACTGAACGAGGGCGGCGGCGCTGCTGGCGACGACGACTTTCGTTCTACAGAAATCACTGATTGATTGGCGCATGCTGGTTGGGACCGAGTTTCGGTTTGGTCTCTTGGGGTGTTGCTGTTCGGGAAGTTTTGACGGTTTGGCCCTTGGGTTTTGAAGCGTCTGTTATTTGACAATTGAAGATGAGAAGAAAGAGAAACGTGGTCGGCGGTTTTCGCGGGTGGGGCTTTAGGGCCTTGCTCATTGGAAGACAAATGACGGTCACGTTTTGAACAAGAGAACACCTGATCGTGGGCGCAGTGATGCGGACATGATTATGTGAGTTCTCGTCGATTCAGAACAAGAGTGATTAGTCGGATTGGATTCTCAACTTGAGAGTTTGATCCTGGCTCAGAACGAACGCTGGCGGCAGGCTTAACACATGCAAGTCGAGCGCCCCGCAAGG